>NZ_CP135529.1:2912500-3581952 GCF_032401055.1 Tardiphaga sp. 709
ACCACAGGTCATCGGAGTCTTTTTCAACAGACACCCGTTCGGTCCTCCAGTGAGTGTTACCTCACCTTCAACCTGCCCATGGCTAGATCACTAGGTTTCGGGTCTAATACAACGAACTTAGCGCCCTATTCAGACTCGCTTTCGCTGCGCATACACCTATCGGCTTAAGCTTGCTCGTTAAATTAAGTCGCTGGCCCATAATACAAAAGGTACGACGTCACCCAGAACGTATCTTGGGCTCCGTCTGTTTGTAGGTATCCGGTTTCAGGTCTATTTCACTCCCCTCGTCGGGGTGCTTTTCACCTTTCCCTCACGGTACTAGTTCGCTATCGGTCAATGAGGAGTACTTAGGCTTGGAGGGTGGTCCCCCCACGTTCAGACAGGATTTCACGTGTCCCGCCTTACTCAAGGACATATCATTGCATTACCCGTACGGGACTATCACCCTCTGAGGTCCAGCTTTCCTGACTGGTTCCGGTTGTCTTTGATATGCCACTGGCCTGGTCCGCGTTCGCTCGCCACTACTAACGGAGTCTCTGTTGATGTCCTTTCCTCCGGGTACTTAGATGTTTCAGTTCCCCGGGTTCGCTTGAAACCCCCTATGTATTCAGGAGTTTCATACCTTCAACTGATAACCGAAAATCCAAAACCACCCTCACTTGCGTGATGATGACCTTAGAGTTTCGGCTATCGAAGGTGGGTTTCCCCATTCGGAAATCTATGGATCAAAGCCTCTTCGCGGCTCCCCATAGCTTATCGCAGCGTAGCACGTCCTTCATCGCCTCTCATTGCCAAGGCATCCACCGAATACCCTTAAGACACTTGATTGCTCTCATTATCAATATCCACACACTCGGCAGAGTTTGCTGCATGCTGCTTTGCGCCTAAACGCAAAATCCGCACGCCGGCGGTCAAGCCGTGCGCACTTCATGCAGCTGGATATGATTTAGAAAGACCAGTTTGCTTCGTAAGATCGAACCGACAACGAGGCGGTCAAGCTTCGTTGAAAAGGAATAAAGATGCGGAAGCTTTGCAAGCAAAGCGTTCGCACTCAATTCCTGGAGATTATGATTGCGGCACCCGCAATTGCTTGCAGATCCGAACCTCGGAACGATCTCCTCTTTACGATGTCATAAATCCCGCAGTCGATCCCGTAAAGACCGACAAGCGAAGTTATACCGCGGACTAAATCAGGCGCTGCCCATGTGGCGCGCACTGTCTGAACACACTGAATGTCTTGAAGTTGTTTTCGTCTCGATCGCTCATCAGCATCCAACCAAAGTTTCTGGTGGAGGCAGACGGGATCGAACCGACGACCTCATGCTTGCAAAGCACGCGCTCTCCCAGCTGAGCTATGCCCCCGTTCCAGAAGACGAATGCTCAACGCTGTAGTTCGCGTTTTGCAGATGCGATGTCGTGACGTGAGCAGCAGCCTTGAAAGCAAAGCGCGCAAATATGGTGGGCCTGGGAAGACTTGAACTTCCGACCTCACGCTTATCAAGCGCGCGCTCTAACCAACTGAGCTACAAGCCCTAACAACAAAGGACTGCGCTCGGCCCATCGACGTGACCTTGCGATCAAACGCCAACAAGCAGCACGAGCACGCCCCAGCGTGTGTTCGTCCGCGAAGAAAGAGAAACGAAGACGGCGGTGTCCCGCCTATGCAGCTCAGACATTGATCCAATATCTGGCCACTGATGTTTCAAAAGAGGTTCGATAGATGCAAGCATCTGAAGAACCATCCTTAGAAAGGAGGTGATCCAGCCGCAGGTTCCCCTACGGCTACCTTGTTACGACTTCACCCCAGTCGCTGACCCTACCGTGGTCAGCTGCCCCCTTGCGGTTAGCGCACTGCCTTCAGGTAGAACCAACTCCCATGGTGTGACGGGCGGTGTGTACAAGGCCCGGGAACGTATTCACCGTGGCATGCTGATCCACGATTACTAGCGATTCCAACTTCATGGGCTCGAGTTGCAGAGCCCAATCCGAACTGAGACGGCTTTTTGAGATTTGCGAGGGGTCGCCCCTTTGCATCCCATTGTCACCGCCATTGTAGCACGTGTGTAGCCCAGCCCGTAAGGGCCATGAGGACTTGACGTCATCCCCACCTTCCTCGCGGCTTATCACCGGCAGTCTCCTTAGAGTGCTCAACTAAATGGTAGCAACTAAGGACGGGGGTTGCGCTCGTTGCGGGACTTAACCCAACATCTCACGACACGAGCTGACGACAGCCATGCAGCACCTGTGCTCTATGCCTCGAAGGGAAGGTTCCATCTCTGGTACCGGTCATAGACATGTCAAGGGCTGGTAAGGTTCTGCGCGTTGCGTCGAATTAAACCACATGCTCCACCGCTTGTGCGGGCCCCCGTCAATTCCTTTGAGTTTTAATCTTGCGACCGTACTCCCCAGGCGGAATGCTTAAAGCGTTAGCTGCGCCACTAGTGAGTAAACCCACTAACGGCTGGCATTCATCGTTTACGGCGTGGACTACCAGGGTATCTAATCCTGTTTGCTCCCCACGCTTTCGTGCCTCAGCGTCAGTTATGGGCCAGTGAGCCGCCTTCGCCACTGGTGTTCTTGCGAATATCTACGAATTTCACCTCTACACTCGCAGTTCCACTCACCTCTCCCATACTCAAGACTTTCAGTATCAAAGGCAGTTCTGGAGTTGAGCTCCAGGATTTCACCTCTGACTTAAAAACCCGCCTACGCACCCTTTACGCCCAGTGATTCCGAGCAACGCTAGCCCCCTTCGTATTACCGCGGCTGCTGGCACGAAGTTAGCCGGGGCTTATTCTTACGGTACCGTCATTATCTTCCCGTACAAAAGAGCTTTACAACCCTAGGGCCTTCATCACTCACGCGGCATGGCTGGATCAGGCTTGCGCCCATTGTCCAATATTCCCCACTGCTGCCTCCCGTAGGAGTTTGGGCCGTGTCTCAGTCCCAATGTGGCTGATCATCCTCTCAGACCAGCTACTGATCGTCGCCTTGGTAGGCCTTTACCCCACCAACTAGCTAATCAGACGCGGGCCAATCTCTCGGCGATAAATCTTTCCCCGTAAGGGCTTATCCGGTATTAGCACAAGTTTCCCTGTGTTGTTCCGAACCAAGAGGTATGTTCCCACGCGTTACTCACCCGTCTGCCACTGACGTATTGCTACGCCCGTTCGACTTGCATGTGTTAAGCCTGCCGCCAGCGTTCGCTCTGAGCCAGGATCAAACTCTCAAGTTGGACTTGAAACTTTAAACCGGCTGATCACAACGTATTGACGAGGTCCCACCATACTAAATCGACCAAACCGAAGTTCAGCCAATCTGCTGTCCGCGCTTCACAGCGCTAACAACGATGGTGTTAACCTTTGTTCAAAACGTGTACCGCCGAAGTCTTTCGTCCGGCCCCGCCTCAAGAAGCCGAAGCTTCCATCGAACGAGACCCGCAAGGACTCCGCCGTCCACGTTTCTCTTTCTTCAATTTAACTTGTCAAACAGCCCGACGCAGATGCGTCAATCTCCCCAAAAGGGAGAAAATCTCATCACTCAATCACCCGACAACAGAACAGCAGCCGACACCTATCGGCTACTGAAGCACTCTTCGCGGTGATGAGCTTCCGAGACACAAACAACCGCCCGGGCCGAAGGCCCCGGCGCCGCCGCGCTCAGTGGCCGGGTTATAGGCCCCCTCACCCGAAACTGTCAACGCCATTCGTCAGAAAATCGTCACGTGCTGTGGAGGAGGCCCCAAGGCCCAAAAAGCGTAGGTTTTACAGGGGTGACGCCGTACAAGAGCCACATTCCTCCGACGTTCTGAGCATGCCTTGTGCAAAGATTCTGCGTCGCCCCTGAAACTTTTTGGGGGCGGTCGAACCGGATCTGGGCCCAACGGTCTCTCGAAAGAACGAGCTGCGTCATCGCAGTGCGCTTTTGGGCCAAAGAGAACACCGCGAAAGAGTTTGCAGCATTGACGTTCGTCCATTCGGCCAGCATTTTGGCGCGCACTGTTCGACCGTCGATGCGATGTGCTTGGGGAAGACTCTTCGCATGATGCTGGGAATTCGGGGGATGTCGGCTTGAATCACGGACTGTCACGCGGTGGCGCCTATAATCGTGAGACCGGGATGATCGATCTCGGCCACGAGCCGCCGCTATCCGTTGACGGCTCCGAAGCCGCGGTGATCGATCGTCGCCGCGTATCGGTACAGTGGTTCAGCGGTACTATTCTCACAGGTCTCTGCGGCGCAGCTCTGATCGGCGGCGCCGTTTTTGCGTCGCTCGACGGCGAGATGACCTTTGCCAAGGTACCTGAACGTGTCGAAGGCGCGCTGCGCGGCGCCTTTAGTGCTACCGACAAACAAGCCAGCCTGCATAAGTCAGACCGCCTGCCGCCCCCGAGCGAAGCTTCCGCAGCGCGCCAGGTACTCAAGGTCTCAACCGTCACCCGCGTCGGCAATCGCGACGTTATGCGTGTGCGACCCTTCATCCGGATTTCCGGCAATCTGGCGATGGCGACCAGCGATCTCAGCGCCAAGATCCCGCCCTTTAATGCGCAGCGCCTGCTGACCGATGTCGGCAGCCCCGTTCCGAACAGCGACGACGCCGCGGCCAATCCGAATGCCGTCGAGCCCGATGCCGAAGTCTCCTTCGTCACCCGCGATCTCGGTCAGGTACTGCCGAAAGCCAAGATCGGCGCCAGCGTTGCTATCGATGAAGTCTTGATGCGCGTGCGCGACGCCTCCAACTGGCGCGGCAATACCGGCGTTCGCTACACGACAGTCGCCAGCGCCACCGGCGATATCGGCGGACAGCCTGACATGAAGATGGCTTATGCCGCCGAAGGTACCACGGCCGATCCTTATGCCGGCTTCGAAACCCGCATCGTGCCGGAAAACGTCACGCTGCTGGCCAAGACCAAGGATCAGGCGACCGGCGGCAACCCGAATGGCGAGCGTATTCACATCGTCAAGAAGGGCGACACCATCCTGACGATCCTGCGCGACCAGGGCGCGATGCCCGAGGAAGCCAAGGCCATTGCCTACACGCTGGGTGCCCGCGGCCGCGACGGCGGACTGAAGGAAGGCCAGAAAGTTCGAATCCTGATGTCACCGGCCGGACCTGGCCAGCGCTTGCAGCCCTACCGCGTCATTGTCGCCAACGATTCCACCATCGAGGCGGTCGCCGCCCTCTCCGATCTCGGCAAATACGTCGCCGTCGATGTCTCCAGCATGAACACGGTCGCCGAAGCGCCAAGCGCATCGGATGATGACGAGGAGGATGACGGCACCGGCGTACGGCTCTATCAGAGCATTTACGAGACGGCGCTGCGCAACAAGGTCCCGGCCACCGTCATCGAGGACATGATCCGGATCTACTCCTACGACGTGGATTTCCAGCGCAAAGTACAGCCCGGCGACTCGTTCGACGTGTTCTTTGCCGGCGAAGACGAAGGCGCCACCATCACCGAAAAGACCGAAGTGCTGTTCGCTTCGCTTACGGTGGGCGGCGAAACCAAGAAATACTATCGCTTCCTGACCACCGACGACTCGGTCGTCGACTACTATGACGAGACCGGCAAGAGCGCGAAGAAGTTCCTGGTCCGCAAACCCGTCAATAACGCCATCATGCGTTCGGGCTTCGGCGGACGCCGCCACCCGATCCTCGGCTACACCAAGATGCATACCGGCGTGGACTGGTCGACGCCCTACGGCACCCCGATTTTCGCATCCGGCAACGGCGTGATCGAAAAGGCCGCCTGGGAAGGCGGCTACGGCAAATATATCCGCATCAAACACAATAACGGCTACGAGACCGCCTACGGCCATATGTCGGCCTTCGCCAAGGGCATGGAGCCCGGCAAGCGCGTGCGGCAGGGCCAGGTCATCGGCTTCGTCGGTTCGACCGGCATGTCCACCGGCGCCCACGTTCACTACGAAATTCTGGTCAACGGGCGCTTCGTCGATCCGATGCGCGTGAAACTGCCGCGCGGCCGCTCGCTCGAAGGGCCGATCATGGCCGGCTTCGAGAAGGAACGTGACCGGATCGACGCCCAGATGACCATGCGTGGCCCCGGCGCCCGCGTGTCCGACGCAGGCGTGACCGGCGCGGTGCCACCAGCACGGCCGACGACCAGCCGCTAAATTCGCTGCGCGTCAGACCAACGCCGCGTGGGCTAGGGGACGCTCGGGACAGTAGCAAAAGAGTCGCTGAGGTCCGGCGATCAATCCGCGGCGAGCTCTGCAGACCCGATCAGGTGAACGCCAGGCGCGCCGATCACGGCGGCCTCGATCAATGCGTCGGCGATCTTGTTGGCCGGACTGATCCGGTAGCTGCGCGGCAGAACCGGACCTAGCACACCGAGCACCGCCGCCGCGACGTGCTCGCCCAGCCGGAATTCGTCGCGATCACCGCCGATCAGGCCTGGCCGCACAATCGTCAAAGACGGAAAGCCCATCGCCTTCAGCGCTTCCTCCACTTCGCCTTTGGTACGCGGATAAAGCAGCTTTGAGCGCACATTGGCACCCACCGACGAATTGAGCGCGAAACGGCTGGCGCCGTGCTTGCGCGCCAGCCGGGCGACTGCGAGCGGATAGTCATGATCCACAACGCGAAACGCCTGATCCGAGCCGGCCTTGGCGCGCGTCGTGCCGAGTGCACAGATCACACCATCGACATCCCACCAGTCGGCCTCGGCTGGTAACCGGTCGAAATCGACCAGCGGATTGTCGAGCTTCACATGCGCCTCGAGCGGCCGCCGCGTCGGCGCAGCGATGCGCGTGATCCGACTGTCGGCGAGCGCTTTGGCGATGACATGGCGGCCGACAAGGCCGGTGGCGCCGACGACGAGAATGCGGGTCATGATCTTTCTCCGACGTGGAAACGGCCTGAACCGTGAGGTTCAGGCCGTTTCGTTGCGTTTAAACCCGTGCCGTCAGTTCAGCTGCCGCTTCGGCACCGGCGCCTCGAACTCGGCGATCTCCGCGGTCCGGGCAGGCTTGCCATTGAAGGTCAGGACGTTGCCGGCGGCGCTTATGTCGACATGGTCGCCGTCCTTGACGTCGCCGGCGAGGATCATCTCGGCCAGCGGATCCTGGACATTGCGCTGGATCACCCGCTTGAGGGGACGGGCGCCGTAGGCGGGATCCCAGCCTTTGTTGGCGAGCCAGTCGCGAGCTTCGTCCTCCAGTACCAGCGTGATCTTGCGATCTTCCAGCAGCTTGGTGAGCCGCGCAAACTGGATCTGGACGATCCGACCCATCTCGCTCTTCTGCAAGCGGTGGAACAGGATGATCTCATCGACGCGGTTGAGGAATTCCGGCCGGAAATGGGCGCGGACATTGCCCATCACCAGGTCGCGTACCGCGGACGTATCCTCGCCCTCGGGCTGATTGACCAGGAATTCGGAGCCGAGATTCGACGTCATGATGATCAGCGTATTGCGGAAATCGACAGTGCGGCCCTGACCATCGGTCAGACGGCCATCGTCGAGCACCTGCAGCAGCACGTTGAACACATCCGGATGCGCCTTCTCGACCTCGTCGAACAGCACGACCTGATAGGGCCGCCGCCGCACAGCTTCGGTGAGGGCGCCGCCCTCGTCATAACCGACATAGCCCGGAGGCGCGCCGATCAGGCGGGAGACGGAATGCTTCTCCATGTATTCGGACATGTCGAGACGGACCATCGCGGTCTCGTCGTCGAACAGATAGGCGGCCAGCGCCTTGGTCAACTCGGTCTTGCCGACGCCGGTGGGGCCGAGGAACATGAATGAGCCGATCGGCCGGTTCGGATCTTGCAAGCCCGCGCGTGAACGACGGACGGCAGTTGCCACCGCACGCACGGCTTCGGCCTGGCCGACGACGCGCTCGCCGAGGCTCAGCTCCATCCGCAACAGCTTGTCCTTCTCGCCTTCCAGCATCTTGTCGACGGGCACGCCGGTCCAGCGCGAGACCACCTGCGCGATGTGATTGGCGGTGACCGCCTCTTCCATCATCTCGGAATTCTCGTTGGCTTCGATATCGGCCAGCCGCTTTTCAAGATCGGGAATCCGGCCATAGGCCAGCTCACCCGCGCGTTGATATTCGCCGCGGCGTTGAGCTTCGGCGAGTTCCAAGCGCAAGCCATCGAGCTCGCTCTTGAGCTTCTGCGCATTCGACAGCTTGTTCTTCTCGGCTGACCAGCGCTGGGTGAGCGCTGCCGATTTCTCTTCGAGCTCGGCGAGTTCCTTCTTGAGCGTTTCGAGCCTGCTCTTCGAGCCTGCATCGGTTTCCTTGCCAAGCGCCTCCTGCTCGATCTTGAGCCGGATGATTTCACGGTCCATCGAGTCGAGTTCTTCGGGCTTGGAATCGACCTGCATCTTCAGCCGCGCCGAAGCTTCGTCCATCAGGTCGATGGCTTTATCCGGCAGGAAACGATCGGTGATGTAGCGGTTCGACAGCGTGACGGCAGCGACCAGCGCAGAGTCCGTGATGCGGACGCCGTGGTGCTGTTCGTATTTGTCCTTGAGGCCACGCAGGATCGAGACGGTGTCTTCCACAGTCGGCTCAGCCACGAAGATCGGCTGGAAACGCCGTGCCAGCGCCGCGTCCTTCTCCACATGCTTGCGATATTCGTCGAGCGTGGTGGCGCCGATGCAATGCAATTCGCCGCGGGCGAGCGCAGGCTTCAACAGGTTCGACGCGTCCATGGCGCCGTCGCCCTTGCCGGCGCCGATCAGCTGATGCATCTCGTCGATGAACAGGATGATGCCGCCTTCGGCCGAGGTGACCTCGCCGAGTACCGCCTTCAGCCGCTCCTCGAACTCGCCGCGATATTTCGCGCCGGCAATCAGCGCACCGAGATCGAGCGACAGTAGGCTTTTGTCCTTCAGGCTCTCCGGCACGTCGCCATTGAGGATGCGCAGCGCAAGACCTTCGACGATGGCGGTCTTGCCGACGCCGGGTTCGCCGATCAGCACGGGATTGTTCTTGGTCCGCCGCGAGAGAACCTGAATGGTGCGGCGGATTTCCTCGTCGCGGCCGATCACCGGGTCGAGCTTGCCATCGCGCGCGGCTTGGGTCAGGTCGCGGGCATATTTCTTCAACGCGTCATAGGCGTTTTCGGCCGTGGCGGAATCCGCCGTGCGGCCCTTGCGCAGCGCATTGATCGCCGCGTTGAGATTTTGCGGGGTGACGCCGCCCTTGTTGAGCAGGCTGCCGGCTTCGGAGTCCTTGTCGAGCGCCAGCGCAAGCAGCAGCCGCTCCACGGTGACGAAACTGTCGCCGGCCTTTTCGGCGGCCTTTTCGGCGGCATCGAAGGCGCGCGCAGTCGCCGGCGCCAGATAGACCTGCCCGGCCCCTGCGCCCGAGACCTTGGGCATCTTGCCCAGCTCGGTTTCCGTCGCCTTCAGGATGGCGCGGGAGTTGCCGCCGGCGCGATCGATCAGGCCGCCGGCCAGACCTTCGCTATCGTCCAGCAGAACCTTCAGAATGTGCAGCGGCGAGAATTGCTGATGGCCCTCGCGCACGGCCAGTGACTGCGCCGACTGGATAAAGCCGCGCACCCGTTCGGTGTATTTCTCAATATTCATCGTGTGTTGTCCCTCGGCCTGCCCTGTCCGCCTCGAAAGCACGGATTGGGCATCTTCATTGGGTATCCGCAGGCCGCATTGATTGTCGTCAACCGGCTGCGGTCGTCGCTGGCGTCAAAACCAGCTTGATGCAAATGTGGGCAGCCAGTTCCCGAAACGGAAGGGGTCCGCATAAAATTCCAATCGGCCAGGCGATGGCGCCGCGGGCCCAAATCTCTTAAGACCGGAACCATGCCAGAACAGTCTTACGCCAGCGTTGCCAGCATCTACCGCTATCCCGTGAAGGGCCTGACGCCCGAGCCTCTGCAACAAGTCACGCTGAAGCCCGGCCAGACCCTGCCGGCCGACCGGCGATACGCCATCGAGAACGGCCCGATCGGGTTCGACCCGACAGCGCCGCAATATTTTCCCAAGACCCAGTTTCTGATGCTGATGCGCAACGAGCGCCTGGCGGCGCTCCGCAGCCATTACGACGACGCCAGCCATACGCTGACGATCCGGCAGGACAATGTGGAGGCAGCGCGAGCCGATCTGCAGACGGCCGAAGGACGTGCGGAAATCGAAGCGTTCTTCGCTGCACATTTTGCCGATGAATTGCGCGGACCACCCAAGGTGCTGTTCGCGGACGGCCATAGCTTTTCGGACGTGCCGCGCAAGGTGGTGTCGATCATCAACCTCGCCAGCGTCAAAGATCTCGAAAAAGCCGTCGGACAGCCGGTGCATCCGCTGCGCTTTCGCGGCAACCTGCATGTAACGGGCTGGCCGGCCTGGTATGAATTCGAATTGATCGACCGAACGCTCGCCATCGGCAGCACCCGGCTCAAGGTGGTGAAGCGCATCGTCCGCTGTGCAGCGACCAATGTCGACCCGGATACGGCCGCGCGAGATCTGACGATTCCGAAAACGCTGCTGCAGACCTACGGTCATGCCGATTGCGGAATTTACGCTGAGGTCATCACCGGCGGCACGATCGCCGCCGGCGATAAGATCGTCGTCGAAGAATAGACGAGCTCAGCTCGTCGGCATCACGTAGGCGTAAACGCGGCCACGCGAATACACCGACTCGGCGACGCGGTTGCCGTGATTGCCGGAGACGATGATCGGGTTGCCCTTGGCATCGACGCCCGAGACGACGCCGACATGACCGCCGCGACGACCGCGCGACATCACGGCGATGGCGCCGACCTGCGGACCGGAGATGCGTTGGCCATAGCTCGAGAACGAGCGCGCCATATCCGAGCCCGTGCCCTGATGGCCGGTGCGCTTCAATACGAGGTTCATGAACGCTGCGCACCACAAGCGACCGCGGGCGGTCGGATTGCCGCGACCGATGAAGCTGCGCGCTGCATCGACGATGCCCGAACCGCCGAAGCCGCCGGAAGGCTGGTTCATGCTTGCATTGGCGTTATTGAAATTTGTGGAGTCGCCGAACGAAGGCGCCTGCTGTTCGACTCGGGCACTGCGCCGCGCATACCGCGCGCGATGCCGGACGTGATGACGCGTGCTGTGTGTGTATTTGCCGACGTGGTGCGAATGACGCGAAGCGCCGTGATGAGGACGTGCCGACGCAGGAGAGACCGACGCGAGAACTGCCGCCGAACACACCGCAAGAGCCGAGATGCGAAGTGCACGGCGATACGCAAAGAACTGAACCATACCGAATTTTTCCTCTTAACACCCCCGAACCCCATCGGCCCAAATACGCGGGCCAACAATCGGGACGGGCGTGGTAACGAAGTTGGTATGGCGATAACAAGACCTAGAACGGTTCAAGTGACGATTTTTTAACGGCGACATCGGAGTGAATCGCTTCAACTTCAACGGACGCCATACGTATAGACATACCAGCCACCCATTCGACAGAATGCGCGCTTATATTACCTATTCGAATTAGCTTTTAAGCGCATCTTTGGCGTGCATCGCAGACCGGCACACGGCGTGAAAAGCCGCATAGAATGCGGTATTTCTGCTTCCATCAGGCGGAAATCTACACGCGATCAGGGTTGCGCCGATTTACTCGCGCGGCTCAGCAGGAAAACGCCCTGCTCCCCGAACATGTTCCAGAACCACCACGGCGCATTGAGGCGGAGCGGACGGCCATAGAGATCGAGTGCAACGGCACGCTCCATCTTCACGTTGATCTCGTCGCACAGAACAACGAAATCCTTGATGGTGCAGAAGTGGATGTTCGGCGTGTCGTACCACGTCGCGGGCAGATTCTCCGTGCGCGGCATCCGGCCGCCGACAAGCAATTGCACGCGCATCTTCCAGAAGCCGAAATTCGGAAACGACACGATCGCGCTGCGGCCGATGCGCAGCAGATTTTCCAGCACGACACGCGGCTGCCGCGTCGCCTGCAGCGTCTGCGACAGGATCACGTAGTCGAACGCATCGTCGGGATAGTTGATCAAGTCCGTATCGGCGTCGCCCTGCACCACTGCGAGGCCTTTGCCGACGCAGCGGTTGACGCCTTCGCGCGACAATTCGATGCCGCGGCCGTCGATGCCGCGGCTCTCCAGGAGCTGCAGCAGATCGCCATCGCCGCAGCCGACGTCGAGCACCTTCGAGCCCGGCCTGATCATCTCCGCGACCAGGAGGTGATCGCCACGATAATCCTGCGTGCCGCGCGGCGCCGGCGTCGCCACCGCAGAATTCAGCGGCAAGACTTGTTGTGGAAACGCCATCTCTATGTCCCCGTAACAGGCAGGCCGCGCACGGAGGCTGCGGAGTTCAGAAATGCACCGGCGATATCGAGGAACTCGGGCACGTCGAGCAGGAAGGCATCATGGCCCTTGTCGGTTTCGATCTCCGCAAAGGACACGCGGACGCCGCCGGCATTCAGCGCGTGCACGACGTCGCGCGATTCCGCCGTCGGGAACAGCCAGTCTGATGTGAACGACATCAGACAGAAGCGCGTCTGCGTATCGCGAAACGCTTCCGCAAGCTTGCCGTTGTGATCGGCTGCGATATCGAAGTAGTCCATCGCACGCGTCAGATAGAGATAGGAGTTGGCATCGAAGCGCTCGACAAAGGACGAGCCCTGATAGCGCAGATAGCTCTCGACCTGAAAATCCGCATCGAAGGAGAATGTCGGCAACTCCCTGTCCTGCATGCGGCGGCCAAACTTGCGGTGCAGAGCGGCATCCGACAGATAGGTGATATGCGCGGCCATCCGCGCGACGCCGAGGCCGCGATGCGGATGCGTGCCTTCCTCGAAATAGCGCCCGCCGCGCCAGTCGGGATCGGCCATCACGGCCTGACGGCCCAATTCATGGAACGCGATATTCTGCGCCGAGTGCCGCGTGCTGCAGGCAACCGCCAGCGCGGAGAACACGCGCTCCGGATAGGCCGCAGTCCATTGCAGCGTCTGCATGCCGCCCATGGAACCGCCAACGACGCAGAACAGTTGGCCGATACCGAGACTGTCGATCAGCATCGCCTGCGCGCGCACCATGTCGGGAATGGTGATGACCGGGAAATCCAGTCCCCAGATCTTGCCGGTGGCGGGATTGGTCGAGGCCGGACCGGTCGAGCCCATGCAACCGCCGAGCACGTTCGAACAGATGATGAAGTAGCGTTCGGTATCGAGCGCTTTACCGGGGCCGACCAGCGTCTGCCACCAGCCGGGTTTGCCGGTGATCGGATTGATATTGGCGACGTGCTGGTCGCCGGTCAAAGCGTGGCAGACCAGGATGGCGTTGGATTTGTCGGCGTTGAGCGTTCCGTAGGTCTGATAGGCGATCTGGAACGGGGCGAGGTCGATGCCGCAGTCGAGCCGCAGCGGCTGATCCATGCCAAAACCCGCGACCAGCGAGGTCGGATGATCGGCTTCATGTCCACGCTCATCGGGGCGGACAACCGGACTCTTCACCAGTTCGACATTTACCATCTTGATACCGGCCTCCTCAGGAGGTTCTCAAACCAAAACCGGAATCAGGCCATAAAAAACCCGGCCTGAACAAATAGCTCGGCCGGGATCAAACTGTCCCCGGCCTGTTTAGCGAGTTGTTTAACGTGGCTGCAAGCCGGCCGGCTCAAATGACCACGGAAGAACCCAGAAACTAGTCCCACACCCGCCTGCCGTCAATATGGGCATCCCCCGGTCAAATTGCCCAACTGCCCTGCGGCCAAATCCTCCATGTTTTCTTTGCTTTCCGGCACCGTCTTACCTAATCAATGGCCGTGCCCGCCGGCTCCCCGGAGCCGGCCCGGCAAGCTTGACGGGACCTATCACGCCTCCCGTCCCGAAGGTTTTGAACATGTCGAAATTACCACCCGCTCCGCCCTCGCTGGATGAACTGCGCAAAGAGATCGACAGCATCGACGCGCAGGTTCACGCCCTGTTGATGCAGCGCGGCGACATCATCGACCGGCTGATTTCGGTGAAGCAGACCCAGGAGGTCGGCTCCGCCTTCCGGCCGGCGCGCGAGGCCGACATGATGCGCCGTCTGGTGCAGCGCCATCGCGGCATCCTGCCGATCGACACCGTCGAGAGCATCTGGCGGGTGATCATCTCGACTTTCACTTACGTTCAGGCGCCGTTCTCGGTGCATGCGGATCTGTCGCTCGGCGAAAGCGCTATGCGGGATTCCGCGCGCTTTCATTTCGGCTTCACCGTACCTTACGTCGCGCATTTCAGCGCCGCCGCAGCGGTCGAGGCCGTGGCCAAGTCCAAGGGCGATCTCGCGCTTGTCTCGGCGACGTCCAGCCGCACGCCATGGTGGATTCCACTGGAAGCCCAGGGCGCGCCGAAGATCATCGCACGCCTGCCGTTCATCGAACGCGCCGACCATCCGGCCGCGCTTCCCGTGTTTGTGGTGTCGCGCGTCGCCGACAGCGCCATGGTGACCGAAGTCGAGATGTGGAGCGTGCGAGTATCCGGCTGGAATGCCGAGACCGCGCGCGCGCTGTCGCCGCTGGCCGAAATCGTCGCCGTGCCGGATACCGCCTTTGACGGTGCAGCGCTGCTGATCTCAATCACCTCGGCCTCGAGCCTCGACAAGATCAAGTCGGCGCTGATCGAGGCTGGTGCCTCGGTGCGCTCCACGGCTCTCGTCGGCAGCCACGCAACCCGCTATACCGTGCCCGCCGGCGGCGCACCGCGCTCGTAAGCCAATCTGACGTTCTGGAGTTGAAGATGTCCCGTCCTGTGCCGAAGCCCGGCATTCTCGATATCGCGCCCTACACCCCTGGCAAGAGCCCGGTGGTGGAGCCGGGCCGCAAGACCTACAAGCTGTCGGCCAACGAGACGCCGTTCGGCCCATCGTCGCGCGCCAAGGACGCCTTTGCCACCGCTGTCGCGCATCTCGAGGATTATCCGGAAGGCACGTCGAAGGTACTGCGCGAGGCGCTCGGCCACCGCTTCGGCCTCGATCCCGCGCAGATCATCTGCGGTGCCGGCTCCGACGAAATTCTCAACCTGATTGCGCATGTCTATCTCGGCCCCGGCGACGAGGCGATTTCGACCGCACACGGCTTCCTGGTCTACCCAATCGCTACCCAGGCGAACGGCGCCACCAATGTGGTCGCTCCGGAAACCAACTTCACCTGCAACGTCGACGCGATTCTGAACTGCGTCACGCCGCGCACCAAGCTGGTGTGGCTGGCGAACCCGAACAACCCGACTGGCACCTATCTGCCGTCCGCCGAGATCAAGCGCCTGCGCGCCGGCCTGCCGGAGCACGTGCTGCTGGTGCTCGACGCCGCATACTGGGACTACGTGACCAAGGGCGACTACGACAACGGCCTGGAGCTGGCGAAGACCACCGAGAATACCGTCGCCACCTACACCTTCTCGAAGGTGCACGGCCTGGCCGCCTTGCGGATCGGCTGGATGTTCGGCCCTGCGCACATCGTCGATGCGATGAACCGGATTCGTGGGCCGTTCAACGTCTCGGCGCCGGCAATGATGGCCGCAGTGGGGGCGATCGAGGACACCGGCCATGTCGAGATGTCGCGCACATACACCGCCAAGTGGATCGGCATCCTGACCGAGGAAATCACCAAGCTCGGCATTGAGGTGACGCCAAGCGTAGCCAATTTCTTGCTGATGCATTTTCCGGCGACCGGCAAGACCGCAGCGGATGCCGATGCGTTCCTGACCAGGCGCGGGCTGGTGCTGCGCGCCGTAACCAATTACGGCCTGCCGAACTCGCTGCGCATGACCATCGGCACCGAGGAAGCCAACAGGTTGGTGATAGAGACGCTGCGTGAATTCATGGCATCGAATTCGGGGCAATGACGTGAGCGCCACGCCGCCCTTCAAACGTATCGCGCTGATCGGGCTTGGCCTGATCGGCTCGTCGCTGGCGCGCGGCATCCAGCAGCTCGGCCTTGCCGGTGAATTGGTTGCCACCGACAATTCGGCGGCCGTGCGCGCGCGCGCCGTCGAGATCAAACTCGCCGATCGCATAGCCGACGACAATGCCAGCGCGGTAAAGGATGCCGATCTCGTCATCGCCTGCGTACCCGTCGGCGTGGCGGGCGACGTGGCAAAGAGCATCGCGGCGCATCTTTCGCCTGGCGCGATCGTCTCCGACGTCGGTTCGGTGAAAGCCTCCGTGCTGCATGCGATGTCGGAATATCTGCCGGACAACATCCACTTCATTCCCGCGCATCCGGTCGCCGGCACGGAAAACTCCGGTCCGGATTCCGGCTTCGCCGAATTGTTCAGCAATCGCTGGTGCATCCTGACGCCGCCTGAGGGCGCGGATCCCGCAGCCGTCGAGAAGCTCACCGGCTTCTGGGCTGCACTCGGCGCCAATGTCGAGATCATGCAGGCCGCGCATCACGACTTGGTGCTCGCGGTCACCAGCCATCTGCCGCATCTGATCGCTTATACAATCGTAGGCACGGCCGACGAGCTCGAAGACGTCACGAGGTCGGAAGTGCTGAAGTTCTCCGCGGGCGGTTTCCGCGATTTCACCCGTATCGCAGCATCAGACCCGACCATGTGGCGCGACGTATTCCTCGCCAACAAGGACGCGGTGCTGGAAATGCTCGGTACCTTCCAGGAAGACCTGTCGAAGCTGACCCGCGCCATCCGCCGCGATGACGGCGATGCGCTGTTCGAGCATTTCACCCGGACGCGTGCGATCCGCCGCGGCATCGTGAGTATCGGTCAGGATGAAGCGGCGCCGGACTTCGGGCGCAAGCATCAGGCCCTGACGAAGAAGGACTGAGCGCAGGACCAACAGCCGTCATTGCGAGCGAAGCGAAGCAATCCAGCCTTACTTGCTTTGCGGCTTCTGGATTGCCGCGTCGCTTCGCTCCTCGCAATGACGTGGAGAGGCCGGTGAACCTCACGCCTAAAACAACGGCGGGATCTGCGCCACGCGCAGCGGCCCGAGGAACACCGCGCCATCGACGAATTTCAGCGGGAACGACCGCGCCGCTTTACCTTCCAGGACAGCCGCAGTCCCGATCGAATTGACGCCGGCGGCAAGGCCGCTGCCGGCGTTCTTGCGTACGACATTGCCGAGACCGGGGATCGCGCGATCCAGCGCACCGAGGATGTTGTTGACGTCCTGCGATTTCACGCCGGGCGCAATGCGATCCAGCGCCTCCTGAGGCACGCCCATCTCCAGCAACTTGTCGATCCCGAGGGCGGCGATAGCCTTGTCCAGCCCCGCCACGGTCATCTGCAATTCGCCGTCGAGATTGCCCGCGGCGGTCAGACCGAGCGAGCCCGTCGCCAGCGAGAGGATCTCGCCCTGCTGGACGCGCGACTGCACGATCTCGACGCGCCCACCTGCAGCCTGAAGCTCGCGGAAACGCTGCGGCCACGGCTTGGGCGAGACATCCTTGAGGCCGCTGAGCAATGCGCGGATATCGGCATCGAACGGCGCTGCGAGGATCGGATGAACATCGGCAATGCTGCCGCTCCTGATCTGCAGGGCCGTCTCGATCACCGGTTTGTCCGGCGTCGAATTCACTGCCGTGCGGCCGTGCAATTCGACCTGTTTGGCGCGCGCGGTCGGCGCCTGCACCGAGCCGGCGAAGCGGTCGAGCGACACGTCGTCGAACACGATGTCGGCGCTGTCAGGCGTACCCGGCAGACCGGTGATGCTGCTGCGGGCGGAGCTCCAATTCATCACCATCGCCGGCTGACCGCGATCGGACAGGACGGCCGGCGCGGTGAATTCGGCGACCAGGAGCCGCGGCGTGTAGATCTGCGCAACCACGACGATCTCACCGAGCTTCGCGGTGATCGGCACCTGCGTCGCATTCTGGGTGGCCGTTTGCGAGGTCAGCGAAACGCTGACACCGCTGCAGCGGACTTCGAGCCGGAACGGAAAGCCGGAGACCGAACGGTTGGCGCAATCATAGACGCGGCCAGCCGCGGCCTCGCGGGCGCGCCAGATATCGACGTTTTCGTCGACCTTGGACGCGGCATAGAACCAGAAGCCGCTCCACGCCGCCGCAAGGACGACGATGATGACGGGCAGGATGAAAATCGGCCAGAGGCGGCGCTGGGTGGGCTGTGCATATTCGGACATGGCGGGACGTAGATCGCATGATTTTGTCAAATCGGCGATCCCTTTCATGGGGTTATCCTGTCGTCGCAGGGCCACATTGCAGGAAATCAAGATCGCCCGGGCCCAAGGTTTCTGCTAGGTCGGCAGGATGACCGCGAAAATCACCGCCGAGCCCGATTCCGACAGCGATCTCTGGGTGTTCGGCTATGGCTCGCTGATGTGGCGGCCGGGCTTCGAGTTCATCGAACAGGTCCCAGCCCGGCTGATCGGCGAACATCGGGCGCTCTGCGTCTATTCCTTTGACCACCGCGGCACGCCGGAAAAGCCCGGCCTCGTGCTCGGCCTGGACCGCGGCGGCGCCTGCCGCGGCATTGCCTTTCGCGTGGCCGCCAAGCTGCGCCACGACACCATCGCCTATCTCAGGGAGCGCGAGCAGACCACCCATGTCTATCGCGAGGTCATGCGCTCGGTCTGGCTGGATGACGTGGAGCGCACCCGGGTCAGCGCGCTGGCCTATGTGGTCGATCGCGGCCATGTGCAATATGCCGGACGATTGAGCCTCAGCGAACAATTGCACTTCGTGCGGCAGGGCCACGGCCGTTCCGGGCTGAACCGCGATTACGTGCTGTCGACCGTGAAGGCCATCG
Organism: Tardiphaga sp. 709; assembly: GCF_032401055.1. NCBI lineage: Bacteria > Pseudomonadati > Pseudomonadota > Alphaproteobacteria > Hyphomicrobiales > Nitrobacteraceae > Tardiphaga > Tardiphaga sp. 709. The sequence goes on from NZ_CP135529.1 coordinate 2,931,187, forward strand.
AGGCCGAGGGTTTTCGCGACGCGCAGCTCCATCAGCTCGCAGCCATGCTGCACGAGTGAGATCTGTCTTGCCCTCTCCCCTTGTGGGAGAGGGTGGATCGACCGCGTTAGCGGTCGAGACGGGTGAGGGGTAGCCACAGGCTCCGCGCCCTGCGGCTACCCCTCATCCGTCGCGGCCTTCGGCCGCGCCACCTTCTCCCACAAGGGGAGAAGGGAAGATCACGACTCCTTCACCGCCACATTCGGCACGCGCCCGAAGATCGTCGCCTGCTCCGCGCGCGCCTCGGCAACGATGCGATCGGTGGCTGCCTCGATCGACGTGCTGATCGCCGCGATGAATTCCTTGCGTGGCAGGCCGGGCGGCAACGGGTCGAGAAACTCCACCACCAGCGTGCCGGGATAGCGCAGGAAAGTGCGGCGCGGCCAGAACAGGCCGGAATTCAGCGCCACCGGCAGACACGGCGCGCCGGATTTGGCGTAGATCTGCGCGACACCGGGTTTGTAATCCGGTGGTGCCTCGACAGGCCGACGCGTGCCTTCGGGAAAGATAATGAGCTGACGGCCGAGCTGGATTTCTTCGGTGGCGCGCTTAGCCATATCGATGAGCGAACGCGCCCCGCCATCACGATCGACGCCGATCATCTTCGACTTCTTGAGGTACCAGCCAAAGAACGGAATCTGCCCGAGCTCGCGCTTGTAGATGAACAGCGGCCGATCGAAGAACGGCATCAGCGCGAAGGTCTCCCACATCGATTGATGTTTCGAGGCGACCACCAGCGGCCCCGCCGGAATTTTCTCGAGACCGCGATAATCGACCCTGGTATTGCAGACGATACGCATGAGCCAGATGCTGCTGGTCGCCCACGCTTTCGCGATCGCCATGAAGGCGCGCGGCGGCATCACGAAGGTTGGAATCGCCACCAGGATCCAGAACACCAGCAGCACATAGAACAGCACGTTGTAGATCAACGAACGCACGAATATCGAAGTCATGGTGTTCCGATCAGCTCAATTGCAGTTCAATTCGCAGACGCCGTGGCCGGCCGGCGTTGCGGCGCGTCGCTCTGCTGGTCGCTGCCGGAATCCGGCATCAGATCAATGCCGATATTCGCCAGCCGCACCCGCGCTTCAGCCGCGAGATATTTGACATATTCCGATAGCAGCAACCGCAGCGTCGGGCCACTGGTCCACCACGGCTCGTCACGCCATTTGTCGCCAATCACCGAGAACGGAATCAGCTCGATATCCGGCATCTCATGTGACATTTCGACGATCGCGCGCGGCATGTGATAATTCGAGGTCACCACGATCAGCGACTTGAAGCCGCGCTCATGGACCCAGCGTTTGGTCTCCACCGCATTGCTGCGGGTATTGACGGCGGAGCGATCGAGATCAACGCAACAATCCAGCAGCCGCTGGCTGTCCGGTAGCGTGCGCGAGATATTGGCCGCACCGTTGGTGGGATGCACGCCGGAGATCAGCAACCGTTTGCCGAAGCCATTGGCGAGCAGTTCGAGCGCGTCCGCAACGCGCGACGACCCGCCGGTCAGGACCACGATGCCGTCGGCATTGGCGGATGGCTTTAATTCGCCACTGCGGAGTTGCGCAAGAAACGCAACGAAGCCGATGGCGCCGACCATGAAAGACAGCGCGAACGCGACCACGAGTGCCGCACGGATGACGCGCCGCCGCGGTGGCGCGGCGACGTGCATCCCCGTGGTGTCCTGGTCGTCGAGCAAGGTCATCGGTCTGGCGTTTGGTCCTTTGGCAGCAATCTTAGGTATTTTTCGGCGCCTTGGCGATGCCACCGCCGGTGCCTGACGCGTTACTCGATATCGTTCAGCGTCGAGAACAATGTGCGGCGCGATGCCCAGGCGGTAATTCCTGCTATCAACAGCGCCTGCCCTGCCACCGCGAGATAGCCTGACGACCGCAGCGAGAACGTCCCGAGCAATGCGGCGAACTGGTCGCCCACCGGCGTGCCGGAAAACCAGCTCGCGATCGACTCCGAAAATCCGAACATCAGCATCGCGGCACCGCCGCCAATGATACCGCCCTGCAGGCCAAGCCGCAGAAAGTGGCGGAAGAAGCGATTGGCGATATAGCGGTCGCCCGCGCCGACGAAATGCAGCACTTCGACGATCGGCCGGTTCGCCGCCATCGCGCCGCGCGTCGCAAAGGATACAGAGATAATGGTGGCGATAATAACCAGCGCAAGGATGCCGAGCCCGGCCAGCACCGTTGCCGATGTCATCGAGCGCATCCGCTCCACCCAGGCGCGATGATCGTCAACGCTGGCCGAGGGCACAGCCTGCGTCACCCGTTTGCGCAAACCAACGATATCGAGCGCCGCGCCTGGAGTGACGCGCGCAATGATCACGCGCGGCACCGGCAGGTCGTCGAGTGACAGTCCCGTGCCCAGCCACGGCTCCAGCAACTGCGCCGATTGCTCCCGGCTATAGGGCTGCACCTCGACAATCCCCGGCTGGCCGCGAATGGCATCGGTCACCGCCTGTGTATCGCGGTCGAGATCGCGGCCGCCCACCGGCTTCACCTGGATCGTGATTTCGCTGGCGACTTCCGATTGCCACTCCGACGCCGACGCGCTGATCAATAGCACTGCGCCTGTGGTGATGGAGGCGAGGAAGGTCATGATGGCGACGACGGCGACCAGCGCGCGGCCGGCGATCGAACCGCGCGGCACGATCGGGGATGCATTGCGCGCCTTCGCCGGGACCTGCGGGCGATCGGTGCCGAGGTCCATCAGCGGGCCGTGTTCTTCGCCGATTCTACTCATAGATATGCAGCCGGCCTTGATGCAGCACCATGCGCCGCGCGTCGTATTGATCCATCAATGTAATATCGTGGGTTGCGATAATCACCGCGGTGCCCGACTTGTTGAGTTCGATGAACAGCCGCAGCAGACGCCGGCCCAGCGTCGGATCGACGTTACCCGTCGGCTCGTCCGCCAGCAGCAGCATGGGCCGCGCAATCACGGCGCGCGCAATGGCGGCGCGCTGCTTCTCGCCGCCCGACAGGATCGGCGGCAGTGCGTCCATGCGGTCGCCGAGGCCCACCCATTTCAGCAGATCGATGACTTCGCGCCGGTAGCTGGACTCCTCACGCCCCATCACCCGGAACGGCAGCGCGACATTCTCATAGGTCGTCATGTGGTCGAGCAGACGGAAATCCTGCAACACGATACCGATGCGCTTGCGCAGGTCGGCGATCTCGTCCTTGCCGAGCAGCGAGATATCCTGGCCGAACAGATTGACCAGGCCGCGGGTCGGCCGCAGCGACAGGAACAGCAGGCGCAGCAACGAGGTCTTGCCGGCGCCGGAGGGACCGGTCAGAAACTGGAACGAATGCGCAGGGATCTGGAAATTGAGGTCGCGCAGAATCTCCGGGCCAAGCCCGTAGCGCAAACCAACATTTTCGAACCGGACCACATTCAGCTCCGTTCGATGGGTTCAAAAAGCCTCAAAAAGACGGTCAATTGCTTGTGCGGCCGTTATGGTTTCCGATTCGTTAACGGTCGTCTTGTAGCCTGCCGGCCATGTCATCGGCTATCGGCTCCATGCATATCGTTTGCCCCAATTGCACGACGTCCTACGCCGTGAACCCGGCCACGTTCGGCGATGCCGGACGGACGGTGCGCTGCGCCCGCTGCAAGGAAGTCTGGCTGGCGCGGCCGGAGGACCTCTCCCGTGCCGAAGCCCGTGTTCCCGCCATGGCGGCGAAGGCCAGCGAGCCCGATCCGAACGAGGACATGAGCGCCTGGGGCGTGACCGAGGATGACGACGCCTCGGCGCCAAACGTTCCGGTGGTCGAAAGCCCGTCGATTTCGGCCGACTGGCCGGTCGATGCCAATGATCGTACCGAGGAGGCCGACTGGGCCACACTGGCGCAGCACGACGCCGTGGCCGCGATGCGGGCCACTCCGCCATCGCGCCTTGCCGCGCTCCGCCGTTTCGTACCGTCGCTGCCGCGCCTGTTCGTCATGCCGAGGCACAGTCTGCCGATCGCTACCGCTGCCATGGCGTCGCTATTGCTCGCACTGGTGATCTGGCGCGTCGATCTGGTCAAGCTGATGCCGCAAACCGCGACTTTCTATCAGGCGGTCGGCCTCGACGTGAATGTGCGCGGCCTTGCCTTCAAGGACGTCAAGGTCACCACCGAGACCGTCGATGGCAAGTCGGTGTTGCTCATCGAGGGCCTGATCGTGTCAGAGACCCGCATCCCCACCGCATTGCCGCGCCTGCGTTTCGTGGTACGCGACGAGAAGGGGACTGAAATATATGGCTGGAACGCCGTGCTCGAACAGCCCGGCCTCAATCCCGGCGACAAGACATGGTTTCGATCGCGGCTGGCCTCGCCGCCGGCCGAGGGCCGCAGTATCGATGTGCGCTTCTTCAACAAGCGCGACGTCGCCGGCGCGTAAGTCTGAGGAGTTGTCGTGGCGCGTATCCTGATTGCAGATGACGAAGAATCGATGCGGCTGCTGGTCGGCCGCGCCATCGCCATGGATGGCCACGAGATCGTCACGGCCGAAGACGGCGCCGAGGCGCTGGAGATTCTCAACGAGCAGGGCGGCGCATTCGACCTGCTGCTGACCGACATCAAGATGCCTGTGATGGACGGCATCGCGTTGGCGCTGGCCGTCGCGCGCGATTTCCCCGAACTCACGATCCTGCTGATGACCGGCTATGCCGACCAGCGCGAACGCGCGACGGGCCTGAATGCGATCGTGCACGATGTGGTGACGAAACCGTTCTCGGTCGCTGATATCCGCACTGCGGTCGCGGACGCACTGGCGGTAAAGAACAAGGGATAGAGGGCTCTTTCTTATCCCTCCCCCAAGCGGCGGAGCCGCGCAGCGGGGAGGGTGGCTGGCCGAAGGCCAGACGGGTGGGGTCTCGCCCCACGTGAGAGCGCTGCTTGTGGCACCCCCACCCCGGCCTATCGGCCGACCCTCCCCGCAAGGGGGAGGGATGCTATTGCCGCCAGCGCTTCAACAGCTGCCCCTCAATAATCCTTCAGCAGCCGCTCGATATAATCCAGTTCGAGCTGCGGCCGGGTCGTGTCGCCGAGGCGACGACGCAATTCTTCCAGGATTCTCCGCACGCGCTGCACGTCGATCTCGCCGGGAATCTTCACCGTGAGGTCGTCGCCGAGTTCGCGGCCACGCAGCGGACGCCCGAGCGGATCGCTTTGCCGGCCACCGCTCTGCTGGCGGCCGGGATTGTTGCCGGGGCCGTCGTTCTGGCCTTCACCCTCGCCCTGCTGCATGGCCTGCGCGAGCTTCTGTGCGCCCTTGCGGAGCGCATCGAGCGCCTTGCCCTGCGAACCCACCGCGCCGTCGGCATTACCCTCGCCAAGCTGGCCACCGGCATCGCCCATGGCACTGTCGGCATCGCCGAGACCATCACCATCGCCGTCACCATCGGCGTCCGCCTGATCGTCGCCGCCTTGACCTTGCTGGCCTTGTTGCCCCTGCTGGCCCTTTTGCCCCTGCCCTTTTTGGCCCTTCTGACCCTGGCCCATGCCCTGCTTGGCGAGCTGGTCCTGCAGCTGCTTGAGGCGATCGCGCAGGTTTTGCTGATCCTGCTGCAGATCGCCCATACCCTGCTCGCCCTGCTTGCCGCGACGGCGCTCGTTGCGCTGGTCCTGGCCCTGCTTGAAGGTCTTGTCGCGCAACTGCTGCTGCTTGCGGATCATGTCCCCAAGCTCGTTCATCGCCTGATCCATCTCGCTGTCACCGGACTGGCCGGGCTGCGCCATCTGCAAGTTTTCCAGCATCTGCTGCATCTGTTCGAGCAACTGCTTGGCGGCGTCCTTGTCGCCGGAGCGCGACAGCCGCTCCATGCGCTCGATCATGTTGTTGAGGTCCTGCTGCCGCATCACCTTGGTGTTCTTGTCGAGCGGACGCGCCAGCTGCTGCGGATTCTGCTTCATCTGCTCGGCGAGCTGCTTCAGGAAGTTATCCAGCGCCGCGCGCAGGTTCTCGGTAAGCTTCTTGATCTCTTCGTCGCTGGCGCCGCGCTCCAGCGCCTGCTTCAGCGCGTCCTGTGCCGCCTTCAGCGCCTTGTCGACATCGGTGATGTCGCCGTCCTCGATGGTGACGGCGAGCGCCCAGAGGCTGGCGACGACTTCTTTCAGGGCCGCGTCGGTTCGGGCGCGTTCGATCTGGGTGGCAACACTGCGCAGCCCGAGATACTGACCGGCTTCCGGCGTGAAAGCTTCCGGCGCGATCATCAGGGCCTGCAGCGCGAAGGAGACCTGGCCGCGCTGATTGGCGTCGAGTGCCAGGATACGGCGCTGTTCGATCAGCGCGCGCGGCAACGGCTTGGTGAACAGCCGCTCCGGCAGCCGCATGTTGAACGGCTCGCTCTTGCCCTCGTTGCCCGACTCGTCCTTGGCCGTCAGCGTCAGCGTGACATCAGCGCCGGCATAGGGATCCTCGCTGAGATCCTTGACGGTCTGGCCGACACCGTTGCGCGTGCGCGCATTTGGCAGCACCAGCGCAAATGACGGCGCATCGAACAACGGCCGCGGCTTGGCGGCTTCCTTGATGCCATCCTTCGTCTCGGCGGGACGCGCCGCGAATTGCGCATGGGCTTCGGTAACGCCGTAGTCGTCCTCGAGCTTGTAGGACATCTGCAGCGAACCGCGCGCCTGACGCTCCGGGTCCTTGGCGAGCGCGATGGTCGGCGGACGATCGCCCGTTGCCGTGAACTTCCACTGCGGCTGGCCGGACGGCGCACGGACATGTGCTGTCCCGTCAGACGTGATGGTGAAATGCTTTTCGTTAGTGCCCTTCGGGGCTTCCGCCGTCGGCGCCACGTCAGCGACACCGCCGGTGAGAACGACATCAAGCGCACCGCCGCTGGAGCGCACGATCAGCGTCGAGCCCGACGGCACCGGCAATGCAGCGGCATCGGCAGTGGACGCATCCTTGTTGGCGGCAGACAAGATGATCGGCGGCTTGCCGGTGTAAGGCGGCGGCGTGATCCAGGCATCGACGCGCACATTCGCCGGCGCCAGCACGCCGTTCCAGTCGAACGCCGCCATGATGCGTGCGCCGCGCTCGCCACTGGCGGCAAACCAGGTGGCGAACAGCAGCACGACCACGATGGCGCGCAGCGCCCAGGGTCATGGATCGCGAGGCGCGGCGACGGCAGGCCAGCGCGGATTTTCTTGAGCGAGGCCAACGTACGCTCGCGCTGAACCAGCCACAGCGCCCGGGCCATCGGGTCCTGCGACGACAGCGTGTCGGTCAGCGCCGTTGCGGGGCGATGCGCAATCCCGGTGCCGCGATCGAGGCGCGACAGGCCCTCTTCACGCGACGGCCAGCGAAACTTCAGGAGAGGAACGAGCGTCGCCAGCGCAGCGATGACGAACAACGCAAGACCGATGGCACGCGCCGTGAAGGGAAGCGTCAGCCACAGACCGGCCCAGGACGCCACCAGAAACAACCCGACGACACTGAGCAGCCGGGCCAGATGCGGCCACCCCCGCTCCCAGCCAATCGCCAGCCGGGCACGCTGCAGCGCCTGCGCGAGCTGAAGCTGCGCCGCCGCCTGTCGATCGGCATTTGGATCGTGTGGTGGTTGTGGTCGGTCGGGGGGCGCAGCGCTCAACGACGATCTCCGATGTTACCGCACGACACACTAGCACGGCGGCGGCAATGAGGCATGGCACGGGGGCCATCCGTGCACATGCAAAGCCTGAGCCTAAGTCGATTCGGAGCGATTGGGGTCACGAAGGCGTGAGGGGTCTTTGTAAGGGAACGCCGGCCGTGCGCTCCCTCGCCCCGCTCTTGCGGGGAGAGGGTGGGGTGAGGGGCTCTTCGAGATCCGCCTACCTGCGCTTGAGCTTGAAGAGAGCCCTGGCCCCTCACCCGCCGCGAAGGCGCGGCGACCTCTCCCCGCGCAAGTGCGGGGAGAGGTAAAATCACCGCCTCACAACCAGGGCGCGGCCTTGTCCATGGCGATCAGCTGCTCGACTTCGATGCGCGGGCGGACCACCGCATACTGATCGTCCTTCACCAGCACTTCCGGGACCAGCGCGCGGGTATTGTAGGTTCCCGCCTGCACGGCGCCATAGGCGCCGGCGGTCATGATCGCGAGCAAATCGCCGGACTTCAACTCCGGCAGCTTGCGGTCGAGGGCAAGATAATCGCCGGTCTCGCAGACCGGGCCGACCACATCGACGGCCGACAGCTTTGCACCGGGTGCGGGCGCCGCTACCGGCAGGATCTCGTGATAGGCCTCGTACAAAGTCGGCCGGATCAGATCGTTCATGGCCGCGTCGATGATGACGAAGGTCTTGCCGTCACCATGCTTCACATGGATGACGCGCGCGACGAGAATGCCGGCATTGCCGACGATCATCCGGCCGGGCTCGAACATCAGCGTGCAGCCGAGATTATGCGTGACGCGCTTGACCATGGCCGCATAGGCCATCGGCTCCGGCGGCGCGGCGCGGTCCTCGTAATAGGGAATGCCGAGACCGCCGCCGAAATCGACATGCGAAATCGTGTGGCCGTCGTTGCGCAGCACGGTGACGAAATCGGCCAGGATGCGAAATGCCTGCTCCATCGGGGCGAGATCGGTGATCTGGCTGCCGATATGCATATCGACGCCGGTGACCTCAATGCCCGGCAGCTTCGCAGCGCGGGCATAGACCTCGCGTGCCTTGCTGATGGGGATGCCGAACTTGTTTTCGGACTTACCGGTGGAGATCTTGGCATGCGTGCCGGAATCGACATCGGGATTCACGCGGATCGAGATCCGCGCCGTACGGCCGGTCTCGCTGGCGATCTCCGACAGCAATGCGAGTTCAGGCTCCGACTCGATATTGAGGCAGAGAATGTCCTCATCGAGCGCCAGCCGCAGCTCGTCCGCGGTCTTGCCGACGCCGGAAAACACGATCTTCTTCGGCGGGATACCTGCGGCCAGCGCCCGCTTCAACTCACCACCGGAGACCACGTCAGCGCCCGCGCCGAGCTTGGCCAGCGTGCGCAGCACCGACTGGTTGGAATTCGCCTTCATGGCGTAGCAGACCAGCGCCTTGGTATCGGCGAAGGCGTCGGTGAAGACGCGGTAGTGCCGCTCCAGCGTTGCGGTCGAATAGCAATAGAATGGCGTGCCGACGGCATCCGCCATTTCGGCAATATCAACGCCTTCGGCGTGCAGCACGCCGTTGCGATAGTCGAAATGGCGCATGGCGAGTTAGTCCAGGATCGGATCGAGCAGGAACGGCTTCTTGCGACCACGGGTCGCCGCCGGCGGGCCCTCATCCACACCGTTCGAAGGCGCGAACACGTCCCTGCCCTTATTGGCAGCCGACTGTGCATCGGGATCCGCCGCCGGAGCGCCGGTGCCCATCGGCTGTGCGGACGCCTGTGGCGGCAGATCGAGGCCACCTTTACGGCCGCAGCCAGCCAGCGCCAAAGCAGAAGCGGTCAGAACGAGAATGGCCCATCGCGCGGACGCAGGGCGGGTCGGACAAGTCACAGCGAAATCCCCAAATGCGGGCGCACCATACAAAGATTGCCGCGCTCTGGCGAGACCCCGAAATCCATTGAATTTTCGCACGCCAAGCCCGCTCAGCCCAATTTCCGCTCTTTTTCCAGTCGCTTGAGCCAGGCCTTCGCCTGTGACGTCACATTCTTCGGCGCCGTGCCGCCATAACTGACCCGGCTCTTCACCGAGGATTCCACCGACAGCACCTTCATCACTTCTGCCGTGATCTTCGATTCCACCGCCTGCATCTCCTTCAGGTCGAGCTCATGCAACGCCACGCCCTTCTTGGTGGCGATGCCGACGATCCGGCCGGTGACGTGGTGCGCCTCGCGGAATGGCATTTTCAGCGTCCGCACCAGCCAGTCCGCCAGATCGGTGGCGGTGGCATAGCCCTCGCCAGCAGCAAGCTTCATGCGCTCCTCATTGGGCACGAGATCGCGAACCATGCCGGCAATCGCGCGGATCGCCAGCGACAGCGCCGAATAGGCCTCCATAGCGCCGGCTTTGTCCTCCTGCATGTCCTTCTGATAGGCCAGCGGCAGACCCTTCATGACAATCAACAATCCGGTGAGCGATCCGATCACGCGACCGGTCTTGGCGCGGACCAGTTCGGCCGCATCCGGATTGCGCTTCTGCGGCATGATCGAGGAGCCGGTGGTGAACTTGTCGGAGAGTCTGACGAGACCGACCAGCGGCGAGGTCCAGATCACGATCTCCTCGGCGAAGCGCGACAGATGCACGGCCGCGATGGACGCCGCCGACAGCGTCTCCAACACGAAATCGCGATCCGACACCGCATCGAGCGAATTGGCCATCGGGCGATCGAAGCCGAGCGCCTTGGCGGTGGCATGGCGGTCGATCGGGAACGACGTGCCGGCCAGCGCCGCGGCGCCGAGCGGGCTTTCATTGAGGCGCTTGCGCGCATCGGCAAAACGGCCGCGATCGCGCGACACCATTTCCACATAGGCCAGCAGATGATGACCGAAGGTCACCGGCTGCGCGGTCTGCAAATGGGTGAAGCCAGGCATGACCGTGTCGGCATGTTCCAGCGCACGATCGACCAATGCCCGCTGCAGCGACGCAAAGGCTGCGTCGATCTCGTCGATCGTATCGCGCACGAACAGCCGGAAATCGGTCGCCACCTGATCATTGCGCGAACGCGCGGTATGCAGGCGGCCGGAAGCCGGACCGATCAGCTCGCCGAGCCGGCTCTCCACATTCATGTGAATGTCTTCGAGCGCACGCTTGAATGTGAACGACCCCTTGGTGATCTCTGACAGGATCGTGTCTAGACCGCCTGCGATATTTTTCGCATCTTTCGCGGTGATAATCCCTTGCCTGGCAAGCATCGCAGCATGGGCCTTGGACGCGGTAATGTCCTGGGCATAGAGGTGGCGATCGACGTCGATGGAGACATTGATTTCCTCCATGATGGCGTCGGGGCTTTCATCGAACAGCCCGCCCCACATCTTGTTGCTCACATTGGAGCCCTTACCGTCATTGCCGGACTTGCCGTTGCCCTTGCGCGAAGCCATGAATTGTCACTCATCTTTAACCGCAGCCGACGGATCGTCCGTCGCCAACCGTTGCATAGCCCTAACTGAGACCGAATGACAAACCCTATGCCTGACCAGCCCGCCCCCCGTCCGGCCAAACGCCGCCTGATCGTGCTTGGCGCGGTGCTCGTAGGCGCCGTGGTCGGATTTGCCGCGGTATCCAATATGGATCGGCTGTGGCAACAGGCTGCGCCGGGCGATCCGACCTGTGCACCGGCCATCGCGCTGTCGAAGAAGATCGAACCGCTGGCGCGCGGCGAAGTCGCCGGCCTGACCATGGCCAGAACGCCGCTGAAATTGCCGGACCTCGCTTTCAGGGATGCCGACGGCCAGGAGAAGAAACTGTCCGACTGGCGCGGCCGGACGGTGCTGGTGAACCTGTGGGCCACCTGGTGCGTGCCCTGCCGCAAGGAAATGCCGGCCCTGAATAACCTCGAGAGCAAGCTCGGCGGCCCGGATTTCCAGGTCGTTGCAATCAATATCGACACCCGCGACGCCGAGAAGCCGAAGGCCTTTCTGAAGGACGGCGGCCTCAACCGGCTGGATTATTTCACCGACACCTCGGCCAAGGTGTTCCAGGACCTCAAGGGCATCGGCCGTGCACTGGGTATGCCGACCTCAGTGCTGATCGACGGCAAAGGCTGCGAGATCGCAACCATCGCCGGCCCCGCCGAATGGGACAGCGAAGATGCCATCAAGCTGCTGAAAGCGGCGGTGAAGCCCGCCGCAGCGAGTTTCTGAGACCGCGACATAAACGACTGCGACATACGGCCGCCTGCCCCAGCCGCGAAATCCCCCGCCATCCTGTCGGATGGACGCAATGACGTTCGTCTTGAAAACAACCGGGCTTCACGCCCGGCGCTTGTGCATGACAGCAGGGAGAAACGACCGATGGCCTATACCGACGGATTCATTGTTCCGGTGCCGAAGAAGAACCTCGCCGCCTATCGCAGCCTCGCACGCAAGGCCGGCAAGATCTGGCGCGAATACGGCGCGCTCGACTATCATGAATATGTTGCCGATGACGTCAGCGTTGGCAAATGGACCTCGTTCCCGCGCAGCGTGAAGCTGAAACCTGACGAGACCGTCGTGTTTTCCTATATCATCTACAAGTCACGCAAGGATCGCGACCGCATCAATGCGAAGGTGATGAAGGATCCGCGCCTCGCCAAGATGATGGATCCGAAGGCGATGCCGTTCGATGCCAAGCGCATGATCTATGGTGGCTTCAAGACGCTGGTTTCGGTCTGATGCAATAGTGGGAGGACGCCATGACGCCGCACGGCCATTTCAACTGGAATGAATTCGTGACGCGCGACCCCGAACGCGCCAAGCGCTTCTATCAGGAGACCATCGGCTGGACCTATCAGCCAAAGACGCTTGCGGGCGGCGGGATCTACTGGATCGCGATGATGGACGATGTGCGCGTCGGCGGCATCTTCCACGCGGAAGGTCCGGGCTACCAGAATGTCCCGGACGGCTGGATGCCATATCTGGCCGTCGATGACGTCGACGCACGGGTGAAGAAAGCGGTCGCTGCCGGCGCGACGCTGATGCGGCCGGTATTCGACATTCCCGATGTCGGCCGGCTCGCAATCCTGCTGCAGCCCGGCGGCGCCGGGATCGGCTGGATCACGCCGTTCGCGTAAGAGAAGCCGAGAGGCAGCAAGCTGCTGCCTCTCTTCTCGCTTCAAGCCACCACCTCACCGCTGCGCGACAGCGACACGAGCAGTGCGCCCGCCAGCGTCGCCGCTGCAAGATAACCAACGGAACCAAACGGGCCGAAGCCATCGACCAGAAGGCCGCCGACCACTGCGCCGACCGTGATCGCGACCTGGAAAGCCGAGACGAGCAGACCACCCGCAGATTCAGCTTCGTCCGATGCGACCCGCACCATCCACGTCTGGAAGCCAACCGGCAGCACGCCGAATGCAAAGCCCCACAGGCCCACCGCGATGCCTGCGACAAGGCCCGAACTGCCGAAAACAAGCAGAACCAGCGCGAGCACGGCGATGGCCGCAGACCCCGTGACGATCGCAAGTTTCGCACTGCGGGCGACAAGCACCCCGCCCGCGAAATTGCCGAAGAAGCCGCCGACGCCATAAGCGAGCAGGACGATTGAGATTGCAGTGACCGGAAGCTTCGGCACCTGCTCGAGGAAATGCCGGACGTAAGTGAAGCCGGCGAAGTGGCCCGAGATACTGACGGCGATCGCGATCATCACGAGCCGGACACTGGGCCGACGCATCAGCACGAACAGCGTACGCACATCCGGTGATGTGAGCGGCGGCAAGCGCGGTAACGTCAGCATCTGAAAGACAAGCACGACGGCGCTGACGGCGGCGGCCAGCAAAAACACGCTCCGCCAACCCCAGAGATCGCCGAGATATGCGCCGATCGGCGCAGCACTGACAGTGGCGATCGAAACGCCGCTGAAAATCAGCGAGATCGCGCGCGGCAGCGCCTCCGCCGGAACAAGTCGCATCGCGGTGGCGGTTGCCATCGCCCAAAAGCCGCTGAGACTGATGCCGAGCAGCACGCGGGCAAACAACAGGATCGGCAGGTTGCTCGCCGTCGCCGACAGCAGGTTGGACACGATCAGCAGCACCGTCAGCAGCCACAGGACGAGGCGGCGATCCATGGCGCGTGTCACGATGGCGGTGGCCAGCCCGGCGATGATCCCGACGAGGGAGGTCGCCGTGACCACCTGCCCGGCAGCGCCAACAGAGACACCGAGATCACTGGCGATCGGCGTGAGCAGACTGGCGGGCAGGAATTCAGCAGTGACCTGGCTGAACGCGCCAAGCATCAAGGAGACAACAGCCGCCCAGGCCGGGTTCGCCCGCTCAGTGGTTACGGGAGAAATATCGGCATCAAGTGCGGCAGTGGCGGAATCAGTCATGGCAGCCTCCAGAAGGGACACCGGAGATGGAGGTGACCTCCTGGAGTTTCCATGCTAGAAAACCCGCGATGCTTGATCATTCGTCCAGACCTGTCGTCACGCACCCCCTGACCGAAATGCTCCGGGGCTTGAAGATTGAGGGCGTCGATTACGTCCGCTGCCGCATGACCGAGCCATGGGGGCTGGTCTTCCCGGCACGGCCGAAGGCGCAATTTCACTTTGTCGCCGAGCGCGGCTGCTGGCTGCGAACTCTGGATAACGCGTGGGTCCGCCTTGAACCGGGTGATGCGGTCTTGCTGCCGCGCGGCGCGGAACACGCACTGGCCAGTTCACCCGATGCCTTCCCGGCACCAGTCGAGAATTGCCAGTTCGAGCCGGTTTGCTGCGGCATCCTCGACACCTGCAGCGGCGGCAACAGCAATGGCGAAGAAACCGTGCTGTTCGGTGCCGGTATGACCTTCAACCTCGACAGCCAGCATCCCCTGCTTCTGATGATGCCTGAGCTGATGCAGATGCACGAACTTGCCACCGACGAGCCTGCCATCCCCCATCTGCTTGAGGCCATGACGTCCGAACTGGCGCTGGATCGCGTCGGTGCCGGCGGCATGCTAACGCGGCTGGCCGATGTTGTCGCCGCGGCACTGATCCGCAACTGGGTGGAGAAAGGCTGCGGCTCTGACGGCTGGGTCGCTGCCGCGCGCGACCCCGGTATCGGGCGCGTTCTTGCTGCGATCCACCGCGATCCAACCAGGGATTGGACCGTCGAGGCGCTGGCGAACGTCATGCATGCGTCACGCTCGGCATTTGCGTTGCGCTTCGCCAATGTGGTCGGCCAGACACCGGCCCGTTACGTCGCGCAATTGCGGATGCGGGAAGCAAAGCAGTGGCTCACGCGCGACCGCCTGAAGATCGCGGTCGTCGCGCGTCGGCTTGGCTATGAATCGGAAGCCGCGTTCAGCCGTGCCTTCAAGCGCATCATTGGCGCACCGCCGAGCCATTTTCGCGCGACGCTGACTGCTGCCTCCGGCGGCGAACGGCCAGGCTCGACAGCGCCTTAAGCGGCGATATCGAGGTTGCCGCCGACGCCTGCGCCGAGATTGGCCTGGGAGGCCTGCTGGGCGCCGCCAAGCAGCGTGAGCACGGTGTTCTTCTCCATGTCGGCATTCGACTTCATGATCGAGGTCGAAATCTGCTGCTGCGTCCCCGCTGCCTTCATGGCAAGCGCGCTGGCAACCAAGGCCATATCCATCAGAAACACTCCGTAACGTCGTACCGCCGGTATAGCGATGCGGGGTTAACGAATGTTGACCTCGTGCAACAGTCAGCCGGCATTCGCCCGAAATGCCGCACCCAGCGTGCGCAGCGCGCCGCGGGCCCTCGCGTCAGTGAGGCTGGAATGCAGCATCGTCTCTGCATCCTGCAATTTCGGCAGACCGAGGCGCGGGCCGAGATCGATGCTGCCGGCGGGAGCAACACGGCGGACCAGCGCACCAACGGCGAGACCGGCGGAGATCGCCGCGCCGATGGTCGCAACACCGCCACCAACGAAGGCTTCGGTCCACGGAATACCAGCCCCATCGAGCGCCGCAATCGCCGCCGAACGGACCGTACATGGCGCGGATTGCGCCGCGAGTCGCAGCGGCTCACCGGGCGCGTGCCGAAAATCCAGTGTGCCCATCCAGCCAAATGGTTCTTCCATCAAGACCTCGCCGTCACCACGTCGCCTGTCGATGCGCAACACGATCGCCGCGTCGAGATCGCCAGCGTCATAGGCCGACAGCAGGACCCGTGATGACTCGATACGCAATTCGATCACCAAGGACGGATCGGTCGCGCTCATGCGTTTCAATACGTCGGCCAGATCGGCGCCGACGAGATGATGGCTGATCCCCACCACGAGACGCCGGCGCTCCGCAGCGAATGAGCCAATGGCCGACTGATGTGCCGCGACGAGATTTCGCGCGGAGGCCAGAAAAGCCGCCCCCTCGGCTGACAGGCGCACCAGCCGCGGCGTTCGCTCCAGCAGGCGCTTGCCCAGCCCGCTTTCCAGCCGCTTGATCTTCAGGCTGATCGCCGACTGCGTGCTGCCCATCGCCTCGGCGGCGCGGGTGAAGCTGGTGAGATCGGCCACCAGCACGAAGGCCTGCACGGCCTCGATATCGAGCGCTTTCATCGACCAATCATTTCAATACGACATCATTGAAATATTATTTCATACGATTTTCCAATGATCAATATGGGATTAGGTTTGCTGCATCGGATTTGAACGACAGGAGACCACCATGCCGCTGGTTCGCATTTCACTGAAGAAGGGCAAGCCCGCCGCCTATCGGGAGGCGATCGCCGACGGTGTCTATCAGGCGCTGCGCGAGACCTTCAACGTCCCGGAGGGCGACCGTTTCGTCACCATCTCGGAGCACGAGGATGGCACTTTCATCTATGATCCGAATTATCTCGGCATTCGCCGGACCGATGACCTCGTCATCATCCAGCTGACGGTGAGTAACACCCGTCCTCGTGAGCAGAAGCAGGCGCTCTACAAACGGATCGTCGAGAAGCTGACTGACAGACCGGGCCTGCGGCCCGAGGACGTTTTCATCAATCTCGTCGAGGTGCTGCCGGAGAACTGGTCGTTCGGTAACGGCGTGGCGCAGTACGTGACATGATTACGCAGCGCGAGACATTGATGGCGCATCTGTGCGGAGTCGGCATGGGCATGGCGACGATCGTCGGGATGGTACCGGCGACGGTGAGCTTGATGCGGATGTTGGTTTAACTTGGCCGTGAGGCGAACTACACACACCGTTGTCATTCGCGGGCTTGACCCGCGGATCCATCCTTCTTTGTTGCATGCGTAAAGGTGGATTGCCGGGTCAAGCCCGGCAATGACAGCGTTCTATCGTAAAAAAGACGGGCGCTTCGCCTTAGCGCGTCGGGATCGGCTTCTCGCCGCGGTAGTCGTAGAAACCGCGCTGTGTCTTGCGACCGAGCCAGCCGGCTTCGACATATTTCACCAGCAGCGGGCACGGCCGATACTTGGAGTCGGCAAGGCCTTCATGCAGCACCTGCATGATCGACAAGCACGTATCGAGGCCGATGAAGTCGGCGAGTTCGAGCGGGCCCATCGGGTGATGCGCACCCAGCTTCATCGCGGCATCGATGGCTTCGACATTGCCGACGCCTTCATACAGCGTGTAGATCGCCTCGTTGATCATCGGCAACAGGATGCGGTTGACGATGAAGGCCGGGAAATCTTCCGAGACGGCGATCTGCTTGCCTAGCTTGGTGACGAATTCCTTGGACGCGTCGAAGGTCGCGTCATCGGTGGCAATACCGCGGATCAGTTCGACCAGCTCCATCACCGGCACCGGATTCATGAAGTGAATGCCGATGAACTTCTCGGGACGGTCGGTCGATGCCGCAAGACGCGTGATCGAGATCGACGACGTGTTCGAAGCAATGATCGCGTCCGGCTTCAAGACAGTACAGAGATCGTGGAAAATCTTGCGCTTGACCTCTTCCTTCTCGACCGCGGACTCGATCACGAGATCGCAATCGGCAAGACCGTCCATCGAGTCCGACGAGGTGATGCGATCCAGCGCCTGCTTGCGCGCGTCTTCGGTGATGATCTTCTTCGACACCTGACGCGACAGGTTGCCGTTGATCGTCGCCATGGCAGACTTCAGGCGGTCGGCAGAGACATCGTTCAGCACAACATCGAGGCCACCCAATGCAGCCACATGCGCAATGCCATTGCCCATCTGGCCCGAGCCGATCACGCCGACTTTCTTGATCATAACCGCCATCTTGCTTGTCATCTCTGGGAACACGCCGCCCGCGCATGCCGCGTTCGGAAAGCTATCTTTACATAAAATATCGGCCGGAGTCAGTCACTCCGGCCGATGTCGTTAATTGAGGCGCAAAGCCCTAATTCAGCAAGGCCTTATTTGCCAAATCCTTGCCTGCCGGGGCCTCTACTTGCCGAGTGCTTCGGTCAGCTCCGGCACGGCCTGGTAGAGATCGGCGACCAGGCCGTAATCGGCAACCTGGAAGATCGGCGCGTCTTCGTCCTTGTTGATCGCGACGATCACCTTGGAGTCCTTCATGCCGGCGAGATGCTGGATCGCGCCGGAAATGCCGATAGCGATATACAGCTCCGGAGCCACGACCTTGCCGGTCTGGCCGACCTGCCAGTCGTTCGGGGCATAACCAGCATCTACCGCGGCGCGCGACGCGCCGACACCGGCGCCGAGCTTGTCGGCGAGCGGTTCGATGTATTTGGCGAAGTTCTCGCGGCTCTGCATGGCACGGCCACCGGACACGATGATCTTCGCCGAGGTCAGTTCCGGACGATCGCTCTTGGCCATGTCCTCGCCGACGAAGGTCGACAGACCGGGATTCTCGGCCGTCTTGGCGTCTTCCACTGCCGCGCTGCCGCCTTCACCGGCTGCACCGAAGGTCGAGGTACGCACCGTAATGACCTTCTTGGCATCCTTGGACTTCACGGTCTGGATCGCGTTACCGGCATAGATCGGACGCTCATAGGTGTCAGGCGCAATCACCTTGGTGATTTCCGACACCTGCATCACGTCGAGCAGGGCGGCGACGCGCGGCATCACGTTCTTCGAGCGCGTGGTCGCAGCGGCGATCAGCACGTCATAGGCGGGCGCCAGCGACACGATCAGCGCGGCCAGCGGCTCGGCGAGGTCGTGGGCATAGGAGGCGTCGTCGGCGAGCAGCACCTTGGTGACGCCTTGCAGCTTGGCGGCAGCTTCCGCGGCCGGCTTCGCATTCTGGCCGGCAACGAGGATATGCACCTCGCCGCCGATCTGGGTCGCGGCGGTAAGCGCCTTGTTGGTGGAATCCTTCAGGGTGGCGTTGTCGTGATCGGCAAGCAGCAATGTCGGCATTAGAGCACCCCGGCTTCAGTCTTGAGTTTCGATACCAGTTCGGCAACGTCCTTGACCTTGACGCCGGCCTTGCGGCCGCCCGGTTCGCTGGTCTTGATGATCTCGAGACGCGGAGAGATATCGACGCCGTAACCATCGGCGGTCTTCTCGTCGATCGGCTTCTTCTTCGCCTTCATGATGTTCGGCAGCGATGCGTAGCGCGGCTCGTTCAGACGAAGGTCGGTAGTCACGATCGCCGGTCCCTTGAGCTTGACGGTCTGCAGGCCGCCATCGACTTCACGGGTCACGGTGACGGCGTCGCCCTCGATCACGAGCTTGTTGGCGAAGGTCGCCTGCGGCCAGCCGAGCAGCGCGGCCAGCATCTGGCCGGTCTGGTTGGCGTCGTCGTCGATCGCCTGCTTGCCGAGGATCACCAGGCCCGGCTTTTCCTCATCGGCGACGGCCTTGAGGATCTTCGCCACGGCGAGCGGCTCGACAGTGCCTTCAACCTTGACGAGGATGCCACGGTCGGCACCCATCGCGAGGCCGGTGCGGAGGGTTTCGGACGCCTGTGCGGGACCGATCGACACCACCACCACCTCGGTTGCCTTGCCGGCCTCTTTCAGGCGCAGGGCTTCCTCGACAGCGATTTCGTCGAACGGATTCATCGACATCTTGACGTTGGACAGTTCGACGCCCGATCCGTCGCTCTTGACGCGAACCTTGACGTTGTAATCGACCACCCGTTTGACCGCGACCAGAACCTTCATCGATCCTCTTTCGTGTGAGTTTTATTGTTTCAGAGCTTGCTCGGAAGCTTGGGCGCGGAACCTAAAGCCCCTGCCACACGGGGTCAACGCGCCAGACCCTAAAATCGAATGTCTCTAGGCCAGCCGATTTGGCCGAAATTACCGGTTCTGGCCGGGCACCCAGAGCACGTCGCCGGCGCCATTGTCGTTCTGCGAGCGGCTGGCGACGAACAGGAAGTCCGACAGCCGGTTCATATACTGGATACCAGCATCCGAGACCGGCTCATCGGGCTGGGCGGCGAGTTCCACCATGATCCGTTCCGCACGGCGGCAGATCGTCCGGGCGACATGAAGGTGAGCAGCGGCTGGAGTTCCGCCAGGCAAAACAAACGAGGTCAGATCGGCCAGCGGCTCGTTGAGCGTATCAATGTCCTTCTCCAAACGCTCGACCTGGCCGGCCAGCAGACGCAGCCGTTCGGCCTTGCCCTCGCGCTGCGGAACCGCGAGGTCCGCCCCGAGATCGAACAGGTCGTTCTGGATCAGCCCCAGCATCGCATCGAGCGCCGGTGCATGGGAGAGATGCAGCCGCACCACGCCGATAGCGGCATTGGTCTCATCGACGGTTCCATAGGCGCTGACGCGGAGATCGTATTTCGGCCGACGCTCGCCGGTGCCGAGGGCCGTCGTGCCGTCGTCGCCGGTGCGGGTATAGATGCGGTTGAGAACGACCATCGAATTGATCCAGCGCCAGTTAAGGAATTTGTATCAGCGGCCCATGGCCCAGACGGTGGCCATGGTGAGGATAATGGCGACGAATTGCAGCACCACGCGCCATCGCATCAGCTTCTGCGAGCGATCCGGCGAGCCGCCGCGCATCATGTTGAACAGGCCGAGCAGCAGGACCAGTGCAACGGCGCCGACCGCGATGGGGAGGATAATGTTGCTGAGCGTTGATGTCATATCGGCTACATAACACTGCGTCACAGGCTGCGCTATCGACGACCGTCAAAATGGCACAGCGGTCACGCACGCGCCGCAATGCAACGATCTGGCTTTTTCGCGTTAGATATCAGAAGCTAACATGAGGGCCGGTGATTTGCCGGGCCGATCCGGAACCAGGTGGCACGTGGGGCAGATACGCACCGTCTACGATGTCGTGATGGACGCCTTCTATACGTTTCTGGCCGATGACGGCTGGGCGATCGCCAGCCATATCGCTCTCTCTACCCTGATGGCGCTGTTTCCATTCCTGATCGTGCTGGCCTCGCTGGCCGGCTTTTTCGGCTCCAAGAATCTCGCAGATCAGGCCGTCGGCCTGCTGCTGGAGGTCTGGCCCGATCAGGTGGCCGGCGCGCTGTCCTCGCAGATCCACGACGTACTGACCACCACCCGCGGCGATGCGCTGACCATCGGTCTCGTGCTCGCGGTGTATTTCGCCTCCAACGGCGTTGAGAGCCTGCGCGTCGCGCTAAACCGCGCATACTCGGTGATCGAGCTGCGGCGCTGGTACTGGCTGCGGCTGGAGTCGATCGGCTATACGCTGGTCGCTGCCGTCACCGCGCTCGCCATGGCGTTCCTGATCGTGCTCGGCCCGCTGATGCTGGAAATCGTGAGGCGCTATGTCCCGCTGATGGTCGAGAACAACGAGCGGCTGCTGACGGTGGCGCGTTACGGCATCACCATCGTCGCCATGGTGATCGCATTGTTCATCCTGCATGTGTGGCTGCCGGCAGGCCGCCGCACCTTCAGTCAGATCCTGCCGGGCATCATCTTCACGATGCTGGCGTCACTGGCCTCAGGTATCGGCTTCGGTCTTTATCTGGCGCGCTTCGCCAACAATTACGTGACGATGTATGCCGGCCTGGCATCGGTGATCATCGCTCTGGTGTTTCTGTATTTCATTGCGGCGATCTTCGTGTTCGGCGGCGAACTCAATGCCGCCATCATCAAGTCGCGGCTGCCCCACGGCGTCTCGCTTCAAGCAGCGCAGTCGCTAGCGCCCGCGGAGACACCGGTTTGATCAGAAACGCGTCGGCGCCCGCCTGACGCGATGCAGCTTCGTCTTCACTGCGACCGGACACCCCAATGATCGCGACGCGGCCATGCGGCGCCTTCAGCGCACGGATCTGCCGGATCGCCTCGACGCCGTCGATACCCGGCAGCACCATGTCCATGAGCACCGCATCGAAAGTGCCCTGCGCGACGCGCTCCGCCGCTGCTTCGCCACGACCGATGAACTCGGCCTGATGACCGAGTTCGGTGAGAACGGCATTGAGTACGACACGACCAAACGGATTGTCCTCGACGCTCAAGACCCGCAGCGCCTGTCCCGGCGCAAGAGCCGCATCATCGGCGCTCGACATGATGGCGATCGGACCATTCGTCTTGTCGAGGCCGACCGTCAGCGTGAACACTGTCCCACCACCGCGGCTCTGCGCCACAGTGATATCGCCACCCATGGCGCGGGCGAGTTGTTTGACCGACGACAGACCGAGGCCGGCACCGCCGAAGCGCGAGGCGATCGACACATTGGCCTGCGAGAACGGTTTAAACAGCCGCTTGATCTCGGCGAGCGTGAGCCCGATGCCGCTATCGGAGACGATGAAGGATACGCCGACCTTGCCCGCCATGCGCACGGGCGAAACTTTCAGCGCGACATTGCCCTGTTCGGTAAACTTCACCGCATTGTCGATCAGATTTTCCAGCGCCGCGCGCAGCCGCACGGGATCGCCGATCACGAACACCGGCAGTCTGTCGGAGATCGCAACCCGCGACAGCAGCCCCTTGGCAGCCGCGCGGCCTGCGAGCGAGTCGCCGATGTTGCGGGCAAGCGCGCGCAGATCGAAGAAATCCTGCCGCAGCTCGAACCTGGATTTGCTGCTGCGCGCCGCATCGACGAACAGCGTTGCAAGACCCGCCAGATGTTCGGCGCCGGCCTTGATCGTCTCGACCCATCGCCGCTCACGCTCGTCGAGGTCGGAGGTGGCCAGCAGATCGCTGACCGCAAGAATGCCGGTCAGCGGCGTCCGCACCTCATGGGCGAACACCGCCAGCGCGGTTTCCACCATCGTATCCGCAGGCACGGACCTGCGCTTCGCACGCGGCTTCGGCGCGGGCTTCTTCACCGCACGCTTCTTGACCACGCGTTTTTTCAGCGTTTGCTTGGTGCGCGTCCGCATCTTGCGCGGAGAGCGCGATGTCAGCGCCATATGTTGCCACCCGTCCCGGAGGCACCATGCCACGGCGAGGCGCGCGGAGTCACGCAGCGGGCCTGGTCAGGCTTGCGAATTTCTTGCGGCGCGCTTGCGGCTAACTTGCGGCATCGGGGTCAGGCAGCCCGACCATGCGACGGATATCCGCTGGTGTAGCGCCCCCGGCTCGCAACTCACGCAGGCTGGTCGAGCCGGTCGATTTGGACAGCTTGGCGCCAGCTGTATCGCGCACCAGCGGATGATGCCGATAGACCGGCTGCGGCAGGCCGAGCAGTTGCTGCAGCAGCCGGTGCACGCTGGTCGACCAGAACAGATCCTGGCCGCGCACCACATGGGTCCCCCCTGCAGCGCGTCGTCGATCACAACCGAGAGATGATAGCTGGTCGGTGTTTCCTTGCGGGCCAGGATCACATCGCCCCAGGCACCCGGCTGCGCGGTGACGGTACCCGTCTCGCCGCCTGGACCCGCGCCCTGCTCGGTCCATGTAAGCGAACCGCTCGCCACAATGGCTTTGGCCATATCGAGCCGCAGCGCCATCGGGGCATCTGCTTGTCTGAGTTCGGCCACAGCCTGCGGCGACAACGATCTGCCTGGATAGAGAGGCGCACCGTCGGGATCGCGCGGCCATGAGCCTTTCGCTTCTTCGGCCGCGATCATTCGCGCGATCTCGGCACGGCTCTCGAAGCTGGGATACAACAGTCCTATAGCGGCGAGCTGCTCGGTCGCGGCGCGGTAGTCGGCGAAATGCTGCGACTGCCGCCGCACCGGCGTCTCCCAGGCGATGCCGAGCCAGGCGAGATCCTCGTAGATCGCCGCCTCGAATTCCGGCGGGCAACGCGTGACATCGATATCCTCGATCCGCAGCAGAAACCGGCCGCGGGCCTCGCGCGCCAGATCGAAATTCAGCAGCGCCGAATAGGCATGGCCGAGATGTAGGTAGCCATTGGGGCTGGGCGCGAAGCGAAAAACAGGGGCCATCACAGGTTTGCCTAGATCAGGTCACGCGCGAAAGCACGCGTCAGCCAGTCCATGAACACGCGCACCCGCGGCGAGAGCTGGCGGTTGCGCGGATAAAGCAATGACACTGGCGACGGTGTCGGCGGATATTGCGGCAGCACCTCGACGAGCGTGCCATCGGCGAGTTCATCCTTGATGCGATAGCGCGGCACCTGCACCAGACCGAAGCCGAGCTTCGCCATCGCCGCGTAGTTATCGGCGCTGTTCACAGTAATCGCCACCGGCAATGTGACATGACGCAGCGCGCCGTTGCCCTGAAATTCCAGCGGCAGCACCGCGCCTGTCGCCGAGGAGTGATAGCCGACCATGCTATGACCTTCGAGCGCATCGATGGACAAGGGCACGCCCATGCGCGCGAGATAGGACGGCGCGGCGCAGGTGA
The DNA here is from genome assembly GCF_032401055.1 of Tardiphaga sp. 709. Lineage (NCBI taxonomy): Bacteria > Pseudomonadati > Pseudomonadota > Alphaproteobacteria > Hyphomicrobiales > Nitrobacteraceae > Tardiphaga > Tardiphaga sp. 709. The sequence continues at coordinate 2,955,420 of NZ_CP135529.1, forward strand.
CTTCGTCCATCATGGTCAGCCGGCGCGCCACCATATCGCTGTCGCGGAGCTCGCCGACACGCACCACGCAGTCGATGCCCTCGCGGATCAGGTCGACCAGCCGGTCGCCCTCACTGAGATAGAGCTGGATGTCAGGATATTCGGTGAGAAAGTCCGGCAGATGCGGCAGCACGAAATTGCGCGCCAGCGTGCCGTTCATGTCCACCCGCAACGGCCCTTTCGGCTTGGCACCGCAGAACGCGCTTTCGGCATCTTCGAGATCGGCGATCAGCGTCAGGCAGCGCTGGTGATAGGCCTCGCCGTCCAGCGTCGGCCGCACCAGCCGCGTGGTCCGCTCGAGCAGCCGCACGCCGAGCCGCGCCTCGATCTGCTTCACGGCATCGGTCACGGTCGACCGCGGCAGGCCGAGATCCGCCGCCGCAGCCGTAAAACTGCGCCGCTCCACCACCCGGGTGAACACCCGCATCGTCTCGAAACGGTCCATCTTTTTGTTCGTTAAATCCGGATTGTGATGCCAGATAATGCATCATTATCCGGCAAATGAAACTGTCTAGATTTCTCCCATCAGAACGGCTCGGCCAGTTGGCCGCCCCATCGAGGAGAAGCGAATGACCAACCAGTCCAACAAAGTAGCCATCGTCACCGGGGCGTCCCGCGGCATCGGTGCAGCCATCGCCGAGCGGCTGGGCCGCGACGGCCTCACGGTCATCGTCAATTATTCCGGCAATGCCGCACCGGCCGAAGCCGTCGCACAGAAGATCGAGGCCGCCGGTGGCCGCGCGCTGACCGCCAAGGCCGATGTCAGCGATCCCGCCGCGGTGCGCGGGATGTTCGATGCCGCCGAGACCGCCTTTGGCGGCGTCGACGTGCTGATTAACAATGCGGGCATCATGAAGCTCGCCACATTCGCCAATGCTGACGATGCGTCGTTCGACCAGCAGATCGCGGTCAATCTGAAGGGCACGTTCAACACCATGCGCGAGGCCGCCAAGCGGCTGCGCGATGGCGGCAGGGTCGTGAACTTCTCCACGGGTGTCGTCGGCACCAAGCTGGAAACCTACGGCATCTATGCTGCCACCAAGGCTGCGGTCGAAACCATGACGGGTATCATGGCCAAGGAGATGCGGGGCCGCTCGATTACCGTGAATGCCATCGCACCCGGCCCGACCGCAACCGACCTGTTCCTCAATGGCAAGTCGCCCGAACTGATCGAGCGTTTCGCCAAGGCGACGCCAATGGAGCGTCTCGGCACACCCGAAGACATCGCCAATGCCGTTGCTTTCCTGGTCGGCCCTGAGGGCGGCTGGATCAACGCCCAGGTGCTGCGCGCCAATGGCGGGCTTGTGTGAGATCGGAGCGACTGCCGCGCCTCACTTCTTTTTCCAGGCGCGGTAGTCGCTTTCGACCAGTTCAGACATGGTCTTTGCGGCCTCGCCCAGCCATCCCGGCGGACGTTTCCGGAGATCGGCCCGCAGTGCCTTTGCGCCGATCTTGCTCGCGGCATGGATCGATGCGAGATCGTGTCCCATCGCATTCAGCAATCGCGTTGTCAGTTTTGCCAGTTTGGAGCCCGGGCTCTTGCCGAGTTCGATCTTCTGGGAGTCGGGTGCGAGCCGGCGGATCACGAATTTGCCGTCAATGGCCAGAAACGGATCCGGCGCGCGATAAGGTCCGAACGCCAAGGCGTGAAGATGGGATTTCGGGGATTTGCTACCGTGGGCCCAGAGCCACGCTGAAGGCACCAGCACCTTTGCCTCCCGCAAGCAAAAACCGCCTTCAGCAACGGCAACCGCGACATAGCGCGGCCGGCCGCGGCCACCGGTGCCCGCCACACGACTGCAGAGTCGCTCGATCTGCGCACCCTTCAGAGACTTCTTGAGCGCTTGGACCACCTTGGCCGGTGGCTTGGCTGCCGGATACTTCTTTACATCGCTCCAGAATTTCGCCGGCTTCTTGCGCGCGCGAACGGCATAGGGCCGCATCCAGAATTCGCGTTGATCCAATAATGCCGGATGGGGATCTGCCAGACCCTTGCGGTAGCCGGCAAGAATGGCACGCGAGATCGCCGCTCTCCCAAGTCTCATGCCCGGCGCAAGCAACGCGCTGGTCGCAAGACGAACGAGATCGAACAGATACGGCATCTTCGCCGCCTCATCGAAATCGTTGATGCCCCATACGAGACGCCCTTCGGCATCGCGCCAGGTCCCGTAATTCTCGAGATGCACGTCTCCGACGCAGAGGACATGCGGCGCATCACATAAAGTCGGGCAGAGTTCTTCGATCTTCCTTGCCCACCGAAAATACGTGCCACGCAAAAAGACGAACGAATCCTCGCGCATCAGTCTGTGCTTGAGTTTCAGGTCCGTTTCCACGACGTCGCACTGGCCACGCAGCCAATCCTCATACGCAGTATTATCTTCGCGGAAAGACATCTGGGCCTCGCGGTCGCTCAGAGGACAATCAAAAGATGTATTTAATACAGAATGCACCATAAGACAGCGCAACGAAACCGGCCACGGCAAATTTCGCGGCGCCGAACGCAAAACGCCGGGCATCAGAGACACCCGGCGTTTTGAATTCTGGGTCGAAGGCGCGTCTCAGGAGTCGGCGCGGCCGCTCTGGATCACCACCACGCGACTGCCGATCTTCACGCGATTATAGAGATCCACGACATCCTGGTTCATCAGCCGGATGCAGCCGCTGGACACCGCATGGCCGATGGTCTCGGGCTCGGTGGTGCCGTGAATGCGGAACATGGTGTCGCGGTCGCCCTGATAGAGATACATCGCGCGCGGCCCGAGCGGATTGTCGATGCCGCCCTCCAGGCCGCCCGCCATCTTGCGGTAGCGCGCGGGTTCGCGGTTCATCATGTTTTCCGTCGGGGTCCAATGCGGCCACTCGGCCTTGCGCTTGATCACAGCAGCGCCGGCGAAAGCGAGGCCGGCCTTGCCGACGCCGATGCCGTAGCGCATCGCCTTGCCATCGCCTTCGACGAGATAGAGATGCCGTGCGGCCGTATCGACCACGATGGTGCCGACGGGCTCCTTGGTGCGGTAAGCGACGCGCTGACGCAGCATCGCCGAATCGATTGCGGAGACGTCGATGGCCGGCAGCGTGTGCTCGCCGTCATTCAACTCGGCATAGCTGGCGGACGGGCCGCCAAAGCCGGTGGACGACACCATCCCCCCGCTGCTTGCACATCCTGCCAGCACAGCGGGCAACATCAAAAGCGCCAGAAGGCGCAGCCCGCGTGATCCACCAAAACCTGTCATTCCCAACCCTTGCTGCAACGCGCCCAACGCGGACGACCCGCACCTCATACAGGGCTGAGCGATCAAATCAGGCTCAACAGCGTGTCATTTCGCTCATGGAACAGCTCTGCGCCGCACTTTGCGCGCCGCTGTGGTGATCGCGCCACAGCCGCGCAGGCTCACGAATAACCTCAGGTTGATCGATCGCCTTTGAGGATCGGCCGGCGCGCAGCGCGAGCCTGCCCTCGGAACCGCAGCAGCTAGGCCCGCCGATGCGTGCCGGATCACTCCACCGTGGGTCTCACCGGCCTCGTCGAGACCGGCAACATCGAGGGCCGCACCATGACGACACGATTCCGCACGATGTCTTCCCGCAACTATCAATGCGCGGATGACCCCTACAAACGCCACGCGCATGACGAGATCGATATCATGTCCATTGGGCGGACGACGTGTTCGATGAAGTACACGCGCCTTATAATGCGAAGCACTTGCAGCTGGATTTCACGGCTTGCATCGTTCTGATCGGCATATTAGAGCACACAGCCGCGTGAGACGTCGCGTTACCCCAACGAGATCTTCAGATGACAAGCGTTCGCAGTCTTGCGCAAGGCAGCATTGCCGTTGGCCTGCTGGTCCTCGGGATGAAATACGCTGCCTATCATCTGACCGGCAGCGTCGCACTGCTGTCCGATGCGATTGAAAGCATCGTCAATGTCGTGACAGCCATCGTTGTTTTGCTTGCGACCACGCTGAGCGCGAAACCGGCAGACGACGATCATCCCTACGGGCATCATAAGGCTGAATATTTCTCGGCCGTGCTCGAAGGCGTGCTGATCGTGCTCGCCGCGATCCTGATCCTGCGCGAAGCCTATCAAAGCTATCTGGTGCCGCGCCTCGTCGAAGCGCCCTGGGTCGGGCTGCTCCTCAACGCAGCGGCGAGCGTCATCAATGCAGGTTGGGCATGGGTACTGATCAGGCAAGGTCGCATCCATCGCTCACCGGCTCTCGCAGCAGACGGCCGCCATCTATTGTCCGACGTGTATTCTTCGATCGGTGTTCTCGGCGGCGTCGGAGTAGCGGCCCTGTCGGGCATCGCCATTCTCGATCCCATCCTTGCGGCGCTCGTCGCGCTCAACATCCTGTGGGCAGGTTGGGGCCTGATGAAGGAGTCGCTCAGCGGATTGATGGACGAGGCCATCCCGCCAGCCATGCTCGCGAGCATCAAGCAGACCATATCGGCCCATGCCGACGGCGCCATCGAGGCGCATGACCTGCGCACCCGCCGCGCCGGCAGCATGACCTTTATCGATTTCCATCTGGTGGTGGCAGGATCGACCACCGTGAGCGCCGCGCACGACATTTGCGACAAGCTCGAGACCGCGATCCGCCAGGAGATCGGCGAGGCTCTGATCACCATCCATGTCGAACCCGACGACAAGGCGAAGCATTCCGGCATCGTGGTTCTCTGACCTGGATCAACGAATCCGGTCACGAACGGCTTTGACAGGTTCCGCCCCCGTGTTAATCGGGAGGCGAGGATCGTTCCCGTGACACATGTTTCGCGCAAACGCTGGTTTGGGGCCGTGGCATCTTTGGCCGCTGCCTATGCGCTTGTGCTCAATGTCGTGCTGTCCAGCCTGTTGCTCGCCGCGATCTCGCCGACTGCGCAGGCCGCAGGCTTCGAGCTCTGCCTTACCCATCCCGACCTTGCCGTCTCCCCTGACGACGCCGGCAAGACCACCGGCGCTCCGGCGGTGCATTGCCCGATCTGCGTCGGCACCCATGCGCCGGGTGCCCCCCCTGCCTCCGCGACTTTCGTCGTCTCGCGCATCGCCATCGCGATCGCTCCCGTGGCTGCTCTCGACGATCGCATCGTCGCGACCGCCGCAACCTCCGACCACCGGGCCCGCGCGCCACCGCGCCTGAGCTGACGTTCCACGCCGTCAGACGCCGCGCATCAGCGCGCGCGTTGCTCAGTTTAATCCCGGTGGAGTTTTCCCCATGCTATCCGTTTCCATGCGGCTGCGCAGCGTCCTGCTCGCATCCGCGGCCGCGCTCGTTCCAGGCGCGGTGTCGGCCCAATCGGCCCTTTCCACATCGCTTCCGGCGGTCACCGTCGATGCGCCTGCGCAGCAGCGCGCTGCTGCCTCGCGCAAGCCACGCAACGCCGCGCCAAGCGCCCGCACGGCCCGCAGCACCCCTGCGGCAACGCCAATACCAGGGACGCAGACTCCGAGCGTCCCGGGCGCCCTTACAGTGCTCACCGCCCAGCAGGCACTCCGCGAGATCCAGCAGACGCCCGGCGGCGTCGCGCTGGTGACGGCGGATGCGTGGCGAACATCGACGCCGTCGAACACCATCAAGGACATCCTCGATTACGTACCGGGCGTGTTCGCGCAGCCGAAATGGGGCGACGACACCCGCCTATCGATCCGCGGATCGAGCCTGTCGCGCAATTTCCATCTGCGCGGCGTGCAGCTCTATATGGACGGCATCCCGATCAACACTGCCGACGGCTATGGCGATTTCCAGGAGATCGACCCGACCGCCTATAAATATGTCGAGGTGTTCAAGGGCGGCAACGCATTGCGCTTTGGCGCCAATTCACTCGGCGGCGCGATCAATTTCGTGACGCCCACCGGCCGCGATCCTTTTCCGAACGGCGCGTCGATCGACATGGGTGCCTTCGGCTTCCGCCGCCTGCAGGCCAACGCCGGCGGCGCCAATGGTCCGTGGGATGGTTTTATCACGGCCTCGACGCAGTCCGCCGATGGCTTCCGCGATCACAGCAGTGGCGAGGCAACACGCGTCAGCGGCAATGTCGGCTACCAGTTCTCGCCGGATTTCGAGACCCGCTTCTATCTCAATGCCAACAGCGTACGTCAGCGCATTCCAGGCTCGGTGAGCAAGGCGTCGGCACTGAATTCTCCTGAGACGGCAGCAGCAGGCAATCTCACCGGCGACCAGCAGCGCAATATCGACACCGTGCGCCTCGCCAACAAGACAACCATCCGTCTCGACAACACCACGATCGATTTCGGCGTCTTCGGCGTCGATCGGCACCTGATGCATCCGATCTTCCAGTATCTGGACTACAGCTATCAGGACTATGGCGGCTTCGCGAAAGTGACCGACGACCGCAATATCGGCGGCTATCGCAACGTGTTTGTCGCCGGCGTCAATGTGATCAATGGCCGGATCGACAACAACCAGTATGTCAACGTCGCCGGCCAGAAGGGCGCACTGACATTCTCGTTCATCGATCGATCGAAGAACACCTCGGTCTATGCTGAGAATTCGTTTTATTTCCTGCCGACTGTCGCTGTCATTGGTGGCACGCAATTCCTTTATGCGACGCGCGACAGACAGGATCGTTTGAAGCCCAATGGGGTCGACGGATCGGGATCAACCGAGTTCAATCTGTGGAGCCCGAAGGGCGGATTGCTCTGGAATATCGACCCGACATGGCAGGCCTATGCGAACATCTCGCGCAGCGCCGAAGTGCCGAGCTTCGGCGAGAGCGTGTCTGGCAGGGACAGTTCGGGCGCGAGCAATCCGATGATCCCCTTCACCAGCATCCGGCCGCAGCGCGCAACGACCTATGAGATCGGGACCCGCGGTCGGCGTCCTGACCTGACTTGGGAATTAACCGGCTACCGGGCGGAAATCAGGGACGAGTTACAGTGCATCTACAGCTCCAACGGAAGCTGCAACGTCTCGAATGCAGATCGCACCATCCATCAGGGCATCGAGGCCGGCCTCGGCATCGCCGTGTTCAAGGGCATGTTCGACGCCTCGCCGCAGCCCGACAAGCTCTGGCTCAACATGGCCTATACGTTCAACGACTTCCGCTTCGACAATGACGCGACTTTCGGCAACAACCTGCTGCCGGGCGCGCCCCGTCATTATCTGCGCGCGGAACTGCTCTACAAGCACGCCAACGGCTTCTATCTCGGCCCCAATCTCGAATGGGTGCCGGAAGCTTACTATGTCGACAGCGCCAATACGCTGAAGACCGAACCCTATGCGCTGCTCGGCCTGAAGGCCGGCGTCGACAATGGCGGCACATACTCGGGCTATATCGAAGCACGCAACGTGCTCGACACCCGCTACATCGCGTCCGCCAGCATTCTCAATCAAGCCACAGCGACATCGCCGCTATTCGAACCCGGCACCGGCCGCGCCATCTATGCCGGCGTCAAGGCGAGGTGGTGAAGATGACGAATTCCGCTATGCTTCAATCCACGAAAGGACGTTCCATGACCAACCGCTCCATGCTGTTGCTTCTCGCCGCGCTGGGCGCAGTGGCATCACCTGCTTACGCCCATGTCTTCGTGCAGAGCGGTCCGGCCACGGTCGGCGGCTCCTATCGCGCGGTGCTCGCCGTGCCGCATGGCTGCGGCGCCTCGCCAACGACGAAGATCACCGTGCAGATTCCGGAAGGCATGATCGCGGTGAAGCCGATGCCGAAGCCGGGCTGGACCATCGCCGTGAAGAAAGGCGCCTATGCGCAGTCCTACGATTTCATGCACGGCATGAAAGCGTCGGAGGGCGTCAAGGAAATCACCTGGACCGGCAAGCTCGACAACGACTTCTACGACGAGTTCGTATTCTCGGCCTATATGCCTGCCGCATTGAAGGCCGATGCACCGTTGTATCTGCCGACACTGCAGAGCTGCGAGCAGGGTTCGGAAGACTGGGCGCAGATCCCGGCTGCGGGGCAGGATCCGCACAGCCTGAAATCACCGGCGCCGATCGTGCGCCTTGCCGCGGCATCACCACACGATGCAATGGCGCAGATGGCCGGCATGGTCCATGCGGGCGACCTGATGATCATGACGCCCTGGACGCGTGCCACACCGCCCGCGGCCAAGGTGGCCGGCGGCTATCTCACCATCACCAACAACGGCAAGACCAGCGACAAACTCCTGGGGGGCACATTCACCGGCGGCAGCCGCATCGAGGTGCATGAGATGAGCATGACCGATGGCGTGATGAAGATGCGTCTGCTTAATGACGGGCTTGAGATCAAGCCCGGCGCCACCGTGAAGCTCGAGCCCGGCGGCTTTCATCTGATGCTGATGGATCTCGCCAAGCCGTTCGCCAAGGGCGACAAGGTGAAAGTGCAGCTGCAGTTCGAGAAGGCCGGCAAGGTGGACATCGAACTCGACGTCAACGCCGTCGGCGCTTCGGCACCGGCCGGCGGCGGACACGCGCACTGATCACGTCAAGATGCTGCGCACCGCATGTGTTGCGGTGCGCCTGATGTCTGCGACAAGGCCGCGATTGTGTCGCGTGTATACTGGCGTTAGTGCAGCCGGGGAGCTTTCAGCATCTTGGAGCGGTCCGTGGACACCAATTCGACATCGAATGTATCGCCACCGCGATAGAGCGTCAGCGGCACGTCGACACCGGCCGGACCTAGCGCCCAGAGTGCGCGATAGAATTCGACGGAATCGGATACCTCCTCACCGTTGACGGCAAGAATCACGTCGCCGGTCTTGAGCTCGGCCCGGGCCGCGGGGCCCTTCCTGGCGATCCCGACCACGACGACCTTGTCCTCGACCTCGGCGGCATACAGCCCGAGCCACGGCCGCGGCGGCTTGTTGGCACGACCATAGGTCTTGAGATCGTCGAGGACCGGCTTCAGCAGATCGATCGGCACGATCATGTTGAGGTGTTCGTTCTTGCCGCCGTGCTCGCGCTCGATCTGCAGCGAGCCGATGCCGATCAACTCGCCCTTGGCGTTGATCAGGGCGGCACCGCCCCAGTTCGGATGCGCCGGATGGGTGAAAATCGCGTCGTCGAGCAGGTATTCCCAATAGCCGGCGAATTCCTGCGTCGCGGCGATCTTCCCGGCCACGGACCGCGTGCGTCCGCCGACACCGCCGACCACCACGCGATCGCCGATCTTCGCGCTCGCCGACTCACCGAGCGGCAGCGGCGCGATGTCGATCTCGCCGAGCGCCTGCACGAGTCCGAAACCGCTTTCCTGATCGACGCCCAGCGCCGTGCCCTGCACCACGCGGCCGTCGCCGAGATGCACCCAGATCGTTTCGGCCTCGGTGATGAGATAGCCGATGGTGAGAATGAGACCGTCACCGATCAACACGCCATTGCCGGCGCGCTCGGAGCCGAGCGTATCTGCCGTGAAAGCATCTTCCGGGATAATGCAATGCAGCCCAACCACCGCCTCCAGCGCCTGTTCGAGGTCGAATCCGTAATCCTCAGCACGCGGCTGCACGCCCGGGGGCACTTTCCACTCGGTCAGTGAAGGCATGCAAAATCTCCTTTGTCCGGGATGGGTAGCCCCCGCCATATAAGAACCGATGGCGGACGTGGAAGTCCAGCCTGTGAACTTAGCGGCCCTGCGGCGTTTGGTTACGCACCGGGACGTTGTGCGAGCCACGCGAGCAGCACCGCATTGACCTCGCGCGGATAGCAGTGGCTGAGATCGTCGATCTCGCGATAGGTGACATCGGCGCCGGCGATCGTGAGCGCCTGCTGTGCCTCGCGCGCGGTCTGCACCGGAAACATCCAGTCGAGACGGCCATGGACGAGATGGATCGGCAGACCGCGCAGGCGATCTGCATCGGCGAACTGCGCCATCAGCAGATGGAAGGTCGAGGCCACCGGCGCCAGATGGGTGAAGGGCGACTCGGCGCGGAGGCCGCTGACATAGCAGAAGGTGCCGCCATCGCTCATGCCGGTCAGCAACAGCTGCGCGGGATCGATATGCCAGCGCGACTGCACGAGATCGAGAATGCGCGAAAGATTTGGCGTATCGGCATCGTCGCCCATCAGCGCCCAGGTGCTGCCGATCGCCGTCGGCGCGATGAGGATCGCGCCAGAGCTGCGCGCATCGGCGAGCCAGCTCCACAAGAAAGCCCGGCCGTTGCCGCTCCCGCCGTGCAGCGCCATCACCAGCGGCCAGGCACGATCCGGCGTGTAGGTTTCCGGCACATACATCGAGAAACCGCCGCGACGTCCGGGCTCGCCATCATGAATGACGCCGGTGTTCTCTGCCGAAGGCGAGGCCAGCCGTTCGAGCAGTGCCGTGTTCTCGCGCATGTCGGGCGGAAGAAAGAACGTACTCACCGGCGGCAGCCGCGCCACCGTGGCGTAGAGCGCCTCCTGTGCGCGTGTCGCATGCCGCAATGCACGAGACACCATCGGCAGATCGCCGCCGGGCTGCAGGGCGGCGCGCAAGCCGGTAAAGGCCGTCAGCGCCGCGTCGCTCGCCGCATCGAGATGTGCCCGCAGCTCACTAAAATCATCCGGCCATGCGTTGAGCTCTGCGCGCACCGCCTTGAGCGCCTGATCGGGTTCGCCCACCGCTTCCATGACGGCACCGAAAGTCGGAGGATGCAGATTGCGCGCAACGAATTGCAGCGCCTCGAGCGACTGCAGCAGCGGCGGCAACAGCACCACGATATCGTCGACGACAAGGTCGCTCATCGGAAACTCCGGGCAGATCGTTTGGCCCCATGAACCCAGGACCGAGCAAGAGGCCAAAGACCATATCGATACGACGGCAAAGCGGCCATCTCCGCGCCCTGCGAGATCCGGCAGCTCCAGCTGCTGATCATCAAAATCGCTCAAATCCAGCACAATCGCTGCGACGCAACATTGAAATACCATAGACTTCTCGATTTTGTATACATATACAAAATTCATGAGCATCAGCCCGATCGCCGCCAGACCCTATCTGAGAGACGAAGTCTATACGGCCCTGAAAGTTCGGCTGGGGGTGCGCGCGGCCGGCCTCACGGCCCCCTTGCGACTTCGAGAAGAGGAGCTTGCGGCAGAGCTCGGGGTCAGCCGGACGCCCGTACGTGAGGCCATGCGCAGGCTCGAACAGGAAGGGCTGATCACGTTTCGCCCGCGCCGCGGCGCACGGCTGATGCCGACATCGCTGCCGGAATATCTCGAATGGCTGTCGATCCGGGAAATGTTGGAAGGTCTGGCAGCGCGCGAGGTGGCCCTCAACGGTGCGAGTGATGTCGCCTCCCGCCTGCGGGCCGTGTTCGCCGATTTCGATGAAGCCGGCGCACTGGCACGCCCCGCCGAATATGCCGCTGCCAACACCGCCTTTCATGCGCTGATGATCAAAGAGAGCGGCAACGCCCTGCTTGGCAAAACATGGGACTCATTCGGTCATCTGAAAATGGCGGGGCTGCGCTTTATCGAGCGTCTCAATCGCGGCTCGCAATCGTTTCATGAGCACCACGACATCATCGACGCGATCGCACAGCGCGATCCCGACCGCGCGGAAATGCTCGCACGACGGCATGTCCGTTTGCTGCGCGACCAGGCAGCGGCGTCGTTGAAAGAATTTGACCCCCACGAACAGAATGAGACCACCACATGATCTTCCTGACTTTTGCAGCCGCAGACGGATCGCATCTGGGCCTAGTGATCGATGACAATGTGCTCGATCTGACGAAGGCGTGGCCAGATGCAGGCCAGGCCTCCGCGCCGCGCCATGTGGGCGATCTCGCCGAAGCCGGCGAAGCGGGGCTCGCCATCGTGCGTAATCTCGCATCCACCGCGAATGCCGCGAACCTTGTTGCGCTGGCATCTCTGACGCTGATGGCACCGATCCCGCGGCCGAAGAAGAACGTTTTCTGCGTTGGCCGCAATTACAAGGATCATATCGACGAAGGCATGCGCGCGCAGGGCAAGGCGCCCGCCCCGCTGCCAAGCGTGCCGGAATTCTTCACCAAACCGCCGACCGCCGTGATCGCTTCAGGTGAAACGATTCCGCAGCATGCCAATGTCACCGAACAGCTCGATTACGAAGTCGAGCTCGCCGTCATCATCGGCAAGCCGGGCAGCAACATTTCCGCGCAGAACGCCTTCGATCATGTGTTCGGCTATTCGATCATCAACGATATCACCGGTCGCGACATGCAGCGTCGTTACGGCCAGTGGTTCAAAGGCAAGGGCCTAGATCGCTCCTGCCCGTTCGGGCCGGTTGTGGTCCATGCGTCCGCGCTGCCGAATGTTGCCGACATCAGGATCTTCAGCACGGTCAATGGCGAGGTACGCCAGGACAGCCGCACCAGCCGCATGATCTTCGATATCCCGGCCATCATCGAACATCTGACGCGCGGCCTCACGCTGGAGCCTGGAGACGTGATCGCCACCGGAACTCCGTCCGGGGTCGGCTATGCGATGACGCCGCCGTGCTTCCTGCTCAAGGGAGATCGCGTCACAGCCGAGATCGAAGGCATCGGTATCCTGTCCAACAGCATCGTGGCCTGACACGGCACCGCACTCACCAAAAACAAGGACAACAACATGAGTGACTCCCGGACATTTCGCGTGCAGCGCGCGACGTCGGACTTTCGCTGGCCGAATGGCGCACGCATCGGCATCGTCTTCAACCTGGCCTATGAGGCCTGGTCGCCCGGGAAGGCACCGGGCATCGGGCCGATGGGCAACGTGTTGCAGCCCGGCTTTTTCGATACCAACGCGCATTCCTGGGCAAGCTACGGCGCCGTGCGCGGCATCCAGCGCCTCACGCGCATCGCTGCCGCAAACGATGTGAAGACCAGCATCATGGTCAACGGCGTGCTGGCCGAAACCCACCCGACCGTGCTGAAGGAGCTGCATGCCGCCGGTCACGAGATCGTGGCGCATTCCTATGGCATGGATGTCATCCCGGTCTATTTCGACGAGGCCGGTGAGCGCGCCAATATCCGCCTCACCGGTGACCTCATCGCCGCCGTCACCGGCGAACGTCCGAAAGGATGGATCAGCCCACGTGGCACCGGAAGCCTGATTTCGCCCAAGCTGCTCGCTGAGGAAGGCTATGTCTGGTTCGGCGACTGCAATGACGACGACCTGCCCTCGATCATTGCGCAGAAGGATGCGCCGGAACAACGCATCGTCGGCATTCCGCTGACGATGGACGTGAACGACCTGCCGCACAGCATCCGCTACGGCAATGCGCCGGCAACGCTGATCGACCAGTTCCGCGCCATTCTCGACAATGCAAGCCAAGCCGACGCGGCACCGTTCATGCTTGACGTCACCGCGCACACCCATGTGTTCGGTCGCCCGGCAGGCGCGTGGGTTTACGACGCCATGATCAAGCTGGCGCGCAAGCGCGACGATGTCTGGATCGGCACACGTATGGAGATTGCCGAATACGCGCTGGCGCAGGGCCGGTGGTTCAAGGACGAGGTGTTCTGAACCACACCTGTTGAGGAGGCGCAAAAGCCTCCCGGAAAAAACATTGAGGAGGAATATCGTGACGCACTTCTTCAAGCGCGCATCCAGCGCGGTCGTCATCACCGCAGCGCTGCTGACGGCGATCGGTCCCGCCGTCGCCCAGCAGCCCTACCCGGCACAGCCGGTGCGCCTGCTCGTCGCTTTCGCGCCGGGCGGCCCCGCCGATATCATCGCGCGCATTGTCGGACAGAAACTGAACGACCTGTGGCGCGAACCCGTCGTGATCGAGAATCGCGGTGGTGCCGGTGGCAATATCGCGGCTGCCGCGGCTGCAAGGGCCGAAGCCAATGGCTATACCGTGCTGGTGACAACAAGCGCATTCGCCGTCAATCCGAGCCTGTCGGCAAAGGCCGGCTATTCGCCGGATGAATTCAAGACCGTGGTGGTCGCGGCGACCACACCCAATCTGATCGTCGGCGCACCGAGTCTCACAGCATCGACCTTGCGCGAGGTGATCGCCTCTGCCGCCAAGGAAAACTTCACCTATGGCACCGCCGGTGTCGGCACCACGCCGCATCTGTCGGCCGAAAAAATATTCAGGCTCAACGCCAAGGCCAACATCGTACATGCGCCGTTCACGGGTGCAGGTCCCGCACTCAACGCGGTGATGGGCGGTCACACGCCTCTGGCCAGTGTCGCCTTGCCCGCGGCGATGGAGCTGGTGAAGGGCAAACAGGTCAAGGCGCTGGCGGTGACAAGCCGCGAGCGTATGCCATCGCTTCCGGATGTCCCGACCGCGCGCGAGCTCGGACTGAGTGACGACGAGGATGCAACCTGGGTGGCATTCCTGGTACCGGCCAAGACGCCGCAGGCAGTCATCGACAAGCTCAACGCCGACGTGAACAAGACCCTTGCAGATGCAGGTGTTCGCGAACAATTCGACCGCATCGGCTTCGCGGCCGTCGGCGGTTCGGTGACCGACTCCCAGACCTATGTGCGCGGAGAGATCACCAAATGGGGCGATATCATCCGCAAGCTCGAGCTGAAGCAGGAATAGCGATCTTGGCGTAGCGCCCGACGCCCCTACGGATCCAGTTCCGTATCCCAGTAGAGATAGTCCAGCCAGCTGCCGTGCAGATAATTCGGCGGGAACAACCGACCGTTGCGATGCAGCTGGTGCACCGTCGGCGCGAACGCCGTCTGGCGCGGGAACATGCGCGCCTGCTGAGTCGTCATGTTACCCTTGCGCAGATTGCAAGGAGAGCACGCCGCAACAACGTTCTCCCAGGTGGTCTGACCGCCCTTGGAGCGTGGGATGATATGATCGAAGGTCAGATCGTCATGCGAGCCGCAATACTGGCAGGAAAAGCGATCGCGCAGAAAGACGTTGAACCGGGTGAAGGCGGGATGCGTCGTCGGCTTCACGAACGACTTCAGCGACACCACGCTGGGCAGCTGAAATTCGAACGAAGGACTCCGCACCGCGTGATCGTAGTGCTCTACGATATTCACACGGTCGAGAAACACTGCCTTGATCGCGTCTTGCCACGACCACAGCGACAGTGGGTAGTAACTCAGCGGCCGGAAGTCCGCATTGAGGACCAGAACCGGCCAACCGCCTTGCGAGACATGTGCGTTCAAGTAACGCTCCTGACCCCCACATATGGCTGCGAAGCAACCTGTCTCCACATACTACAGGCAGCGTGACAGGGTTGTGAAGGGCATAGGGCAGACCTTATCCCCTCACAAAAGCGCCGCGTTGGGTCGCTTTTCTGGGAACTGCGGGTGGTCTGTCGCAGCGCCTGCCGCTAAACCCCGTGGCGCGCGCCCGGTTCGCGGCCGCAAATACCGGACGCTGCCCGATGGTCCCTTCCTCCCGCTATCTCGAGGCCCCGCAACGGCTGCGCGCCTTTGTCCGTGCGCATGAAACCAGCCTTGCGATTCTGGCAGCGCTGATCGGCGTGATCGGCGGTCTCGTGGTGGCCGCCATGAGCGCTGCGGTCAGTGTCCTTCACGCCGTGTTGTTCAATCTGGAATGGGGCCAGCGGCTCTCCAGCCAGTTCTGGATTGATCCGGTGCGCGCGATTCTGGTTCCCACCTTTGGCGGGCTGCTGCTGGGCGTCGCCTTCCTGTGGCTTTTGCGCTGGCGACCGGCCCGCGAGGTCGACCCCATCGAGGCCAACGCGCTCCATGGGGGGCGGATGTCGTTCCGCGGCAGCATCATCGTCGCGCTGCAAACTGTGTGGTCCAGCGGCGTCGGAGCCTCGGTCGGCCTCGAGGCCGGCTACACCCAGCTCGCCAGCGGGCTCGGTGCCTCCATCGGGCGCGCCTTCCACCTGCGTCGCGGAGACCAGCGCGTGATGGTCGGCTGCGGTGCGGCGGCCGCGATCGCCGGCGCATTCGGCGCGCCGCTGGCCGGCGCGTTCTATGCCTTCGAACTGGTGATCGGCGGCTATACGTCCGCCAGCCTGATGCCGGTCGGCATCGCCGCGGTGATTGGCTATTTCGTAGCCCATGCCTTCGATCCACTGTCGCTTGGGGTCGTCGCCGGCCGGTTCGGCGACGTGCTCGGTCATGATCTCGCAGTGGCGGCCTTGCTCGGCGTCTTCGCCGCGACTTTCGGTATCGGCATCATGCGTGTCGTCGCCTGGACCGAAGCGCTGCTTACCAAAATCAAATTGTGGCCGCCGCTGCGTCCGGCGCTGGGCGGGCTGCTGGTTGGCTTGATGGCGCTGCTGACGCCGCAGGTCATGGCTTCCGGACACGGCGCGCTGCATTTCGGCGGCATGACAGCCTATCCGGTCGCATTGGTGGCCTTTGTGATGGCGCTGAAGACGCTCGCCTCGATCGTCTCGCTCGGCACGGGTTTTCGTGGCGGCCTGTTTTTTGCCACGCTGTTTCTCGGCGCCCTCGGCGGTCATCTGTTCGCGGTCGGCTTCAATGCGATCGGCGCCGGCTTCACCATCGACCCCGCCGTCTACACCATCATCGGCATGAGCGCGCTATCCGCTTCGGTGATCGGCGGACCGCTCACCATGTCCTTCATCGCGCTCGAATCCACCGGCAATCTCTGGCTCACCACCGCGGTGCTGGTCGCCGTCATCATCTCCACCCAGATGACCCGCGAGCTGTTCGGCTACTCCTTCGCCACATGGCGCCTGCATCTGCGCGGCGAGACTATCCGCAGCGCCGCGGACGTCGGCTGGATCCGCGATCTCACCGTCAAGCGCCTGCTCCGCCCGGACGTGCCGACTGTCGACTCCACCATGCCGCTCGACGAATTCCGCGAAAAATTCCCGCTCGGCTCGAAGACCCAGGTCGTCGCCGTCGATCCCGAAGGCCGCTATGTCGGCCTCGCCATCGTCGCTGAAGCGCATTCGCCTGATGTGACGGCGTTCCGGCTCGACAGCCTGCTGCATTGCCGCGACGTCGTCCTGCATCCGGACATGAACATCCGTGACGCCATGGTGGTATTCGAGGGCGCCGAAGCGGAATCGCTGGCGGTGGTCGAGGCCGAAAGCCACCGCGTGCTCGGCACGCTCTCGGAAGCCCACGCGACACGGCGCTATGCCGAAGAGTCCGAGCAGCGCCGCCGCGAAGCCCTCGGCGAGATGTGATTGTCCGCCATCAGCCGTCCGCGAGCGACAGCATATGCCCCTGATCGGGCGACACCCGGCCGGCCAGTGTATCGCGATAGATATTCTCGACGGCGACAGGGCCGCGGCTCTCGGCAATCTCGAGCGACTGCTCCAGCAGCGGCAGGAATCCCGACCACGCCGCGTTGAACCGGGTATCGATACCGCCCGGTCCCCATTCCTTGGCGCGCTTGCGGATCTGGTCCGGCGCGAAGAACCATGAGGGCTTGGCGCCGGGAAGCTCCTCATCCTCCGCCGCATCCTGATGGGTGAGCCCGACGCGCCCGCTATAAACGAGCTGGTCACCGACGTGTCGATGCAGCCGGCCGCGCAGATCGGCATTGCCCGCCATATCGACGAAGGCCACCGGCTGATCGGCGGGCAGCGTATCGATATGATCGTAGAGCACGACATCGTCGTAGCAGCCGAGCGACCGCACGAAATCGGCATTACCCGCCGAGGTCAGGCCGATCACACGAATCGGTTTGCGCTTGCTGTGCAGCAGATGCGCCAGACCGAAGGCGGTCTTGCTCGAGGCACTGGATAGAATGACAGTGCGTGCACCGAAGAAGGCCTCCTCGGCGAGAAAATCATCGACCAGGAACGAGAGCATGAAGAGCGGCCGCAGCAGCGCTTGATAGTCGCCATTGCGCCCGGCAAAGGCCGGATCGTCCGTTACCCGCGCATAGGCATTGTAGACCGGCGCCACGCCCTGCCGATGCGCCGCGCCATCGCGCAGGCCGCGCTTGCTGACATCCGCGGCCTCGATCACCAGATGCGAGGCCATCGGGAAATAGCCGAACAGCCGCTCACCTTCGGCGATCTGCGGATGCATCGAGGCGATCACTCTGCCGAAACCCCAGACCGGAATGTTGCCGAAGCCGTCAGGCGCCTTGAACAACTGCCAGTATTTCATGACATCGCCCAGCATCGCATAAGTGATGTTGTTTGCGGTGAAGGCGAAGCGTTCGACCTCGACCAGAAGGCAATCATCGGGCAGTTCGTCCAGCCGTGGCAGCGACATCTGCACCAGCGCCGTGCCTTGAAAATCATTCTTAGCGACATTGAATTGCGTGCATGTACTCATGTTCGAACTCCGCAGCGTTTTGCTGCTGCGATCATTCCCGCCGCCAATGTCTGTTTTGCGACAGCGGAGTTGTTTAAAACAACGTCCGTTTCAAACGCCGTTTAAGACAGGCCGTCCTACGTCGTAACCTTGCCGATCACGCCTTCGCGCTTCTTGATGGCGTGATAGTAGGCCCACCACAGATGCGCCGCCGCACCGCGCAGCGGACGCCATGGTTCTGCCAGCGGTGCCATCTGCTTCACGGTCGGCCGCTCCTTGAGACCGAGCCCGACCTTGATGGATTCCTGAATGGCGACATCGCCGGCGGGCCAGGCGTCACCATGGCCGAGACAGAACAGCAGATAGACGTCGGCCGTCCAGGGACCGATGCCGTGCAATGCGACCAGTGTGTTATGCGCAGCGTCGGCGTCTTCCTCGGCGAGCACGTCGAGATTCAACCGCTCCTCGGCGAGTTCACGCGCCAGCGCCTTCAACGTCTTGATTTTTGCCGCCGACAGGCCAAGCCGGCCCAGGCGATCGGTGCGTGCCTTGCGGATGGCGTGATGATCGAATGGCGAGAAGGCGCCGGAGACGCGGCCCCAGATCGCCGAAGCCGATGCCACCGAGACCTGCTGCCCGCAGACGATCTGCGCAAGCCCCTCGAAGCCCGGCGCACGTTGCCGAAGCGTCGGCATCCCGGCCATGGCCAGGATCGGTTTCAGACGCGGGTCGCGCTTCACCAGCTCCATGACGGCGTCGTCGAGCACGGACTGGTCGGTGAGATGAACGGTCATGATTCCCAAGGATCACCACGGCGTGACCGCAAGATCAATGCTGCCAATGAATGCGCTGCGGCAATAGCGCACCATGCAACCGGGAACCAAAGCTCCGGACATCGCGTTATTCGTGCTCAATGGAGGCTACCGCCATGCGGACGTTTTTTGGAATGATCCTGGGTGCACTGATCCTGGGCATCGGCGTTTACATCTACGATTCGATGTCGACCTCGTCAGTGGCGAACGGCCAGACGGCGCAGGAGCGCCGGACGATCGTCAACTGGGACGTCGCTGCCAATGAATGGGAGGCGCTGAAGACGCGCACCAGGCAGGATTGGGCCAAGCTGACCTCGCAGGTGAAGTCGTAAGCACATCAGCAACGAGAAGACTGGTTAGGCCGATCAAAGATGCCCTCGCCGATGAGCGGGGGCATTTTTCTGTCTGAACCCGATGAAGCTTACTTCTTCGCAGCCGCAGCTTTGCGCGCATCGGCGATCGCGAGAACGAACTGTTCTTTGGTGATCGGGCCGGGAATGCGGAACTTGCCAACGATAAAGGATGGCGTGCCGTTAAAGCCGAAAGCCGTCGCCTGCTCGTCGATCTGCTTCAGCTTGGCAACGATCGCATCCTGATTCTTCTGCAGATCGGCAACGGCGCGATCGACATCGATGCCGGCCTTGGCAAGCCGGTCACGCGCAATCGCTTCGGTCAGTTTGGTATCGAGGCTGATCAGGGCGTCCTGCGCCTCGATGAACTTGTTCTGGTATCTCGCCGCGAGCACGAGACGGGCCGCATAGACCGACACCGGCCCCAGGATCGGCCAGTCCTTCGACACCAGGCGAACCTTGCCGTCTTCCTTCACCAAGGCACGCAGGTCAGGCGCGATCTTGCGGCAATAGGGGCACTGATAGTCGAAATATTCGACAATAGTGATGTCGCCCTTCGGGTTGCCTGCGGCCGGGATGTCCGGATCACGGAGTACCGCGGCTTCGTTGAGGACATCTTCGTCCTTGGCGGCACCAGATGCCGCGAGCACCTTGCCGGACGCGCCGAGCAGCATGGCGCCACCGAAAAGCCCGAGCGCCGCGCGGCGCGTCGTGGCGGTCTTCGAGGTATCGCGGATTGCGGCGGTCATGATGTTCTCCGAAGACGCATCATGCGCCAGCGCTCAGGTGATGTAGATGTTGCGGGCCAACATATAGAGCGCCACGACGATAATGATAGACGCAAAAACGGTATTCAACGCGCCCCGCCGCAGCGACAGATGCCGCGCCAGGCTGGTTCCCAACAGTCCGCCGAGCAGACCGCCCAGAATGAACACCAGCGCGAGTTTCCAGGAGATCAGCCCGGACCAGGCATAGCTCGATGCCGTGGTGAGACCGAAGGCGGTGACCGCCACCAGCGATGACGAGATCGCACTCATGATCGACATGCCCGTGGCCGCCATCAGCGCCGGCACGATCAGAAAGCCGCCACCGATTCCGAAGAAGCCGGACAGCGCGCCGGTGACAAGACCCAGCGCAAGCAGCGAAGGCGTGTTCGACATGCTGATCTCGACGCGGTGCTCGCCGACCTGGGCGCGCGTCTTCAGCATCAGCACGGCGATCACCAGCATCAGGACCGCGAACAGCGCCAGCAAATTCTGCCCGTCCACCTGCTTGCCGAGAATCGAGCCTCCGAGCGCACCGGCGATTCCTGCAGCAGCAAACACCAGCGCGCAGGACCAGTGCACATTGCCGCCACGCGCATGATTGCCGAGATTGACCGCCGCATTGGCCGCGACCGCAATGGCGCTGGTGCCGATCGCGACATGCGGCTCAGGCACGCCGACGACATAGACCATCAGCGGCACAGCGAGGATCGAGCCGCCGCCACCGACCAGGCCGAGCGAGAAGCCGACCAGTGCGCCCGAAGCCAGGCCGAGCGCCCCCTGCATCACAGTCATCATGAACGGCTGATTCTCATCTTCTCATCTGAGCATGATCTTTCGAAAAAATCAGTGTCCACTTGTTCGGATCATGCGCGCAACGGCGTGACCATAGTGACCTTTCCAGCCCGGCTCCATGCAGTCAGCATCACAAATCCGCCTGCCGGGAAAACGCTGTCGTGACCATCAGCGCACCAGAAGGGTGACGGCAAGCGGAACCAGCAGGGAGGTCACCAGCGCATTCAGGCTCATGGCAATGCCGGCGAAGACGCCGGCCACGGCATCCACCTGAAAAGCCCGTGCGGTGCCGATCCCATGCGACGCCAATCCGACGGCAAAGCCGCGAGCACGATAATCGGTGATGCCCATGCGGTTCATCATCGGCGTGACGATGATCGCGCCCATGATGCCGGTCAGCACCACGGCCACCGCGGTCAGCGATGCGTCAGCGCCGAGCGACTCGCTGATGCCCATGGCGACGCCGGCGGTGACCGATTTCGGCGCCAGCGACAGCACCACGTTGTTCGGCAGGCCAAAGGCTTTCGCCAGCAACACGACCGAGACGATCGCCGTGGCACAGCCGACCACCAGCGCAGCCAGCATCGGCACGATTGCCGCCGCCACCACCTTACGATTTTCGTAGAGCGGTACGGCCAGCGCCACCGTCGCCGGACCGAGCAGGAAGTGCACGAATTGCGCACCGCTGAAATAGGTCGTGTAGGACGTCCCGGTCAGCAGCAGGAACACGGCGATGATCCACATCGAGTGGAACACCGGATTGGCGAACGGATGCCGGCCGGTCGCCAGCGACAGCGCATCCGCCGTCGCATAGACCAGCAGCGTCACGGTCAGCCACAGCAGCGGCTGCTGCGAGAGATAGACCCAGAGTGAGAACGGATTGGCGCTCATGACGCGCTTCGCCCGCGCGTCATGACCCGGCTGATGACGAGAAACGTCGCCACCGTCACCAGCAGCGTGATCACCACCGAAATCGCCAGAACGCCGACGATGGCCGTGCCATGCTCGGCCAGCAGATCGAGCTTCTGCACCACGCCGACACCGGCGGGGATAAACATCAGCGACAGATGTGCAAGCAGGCCCTTGGCGGCATTCTCCACCCCGCCGCCCTGCAGCGGCCCCTTCGCGAACAGCACGGCACGGTCGCGCAGCAACAGCAGAACGAGCAGCAACAGCATGCCGAGCACCGGGCCGGGCACCGGCCATGCAAAAGCGCGCACGGCGATCTCGCCAGCGAGCTGGCACAGCAGGATCAGGGACAGACTGGCAATCATGGGGACTCCGCGGATGACGAATCGTTATCGCCCGCGAAGCAAGTGATGTCGATCAACCTCAGCGCACGGCTGATCCGATCAGGCGGCGCCCTTCAGCTTCTTGGTGCATTCGCTGTAGTAGCCGCCACCCTTTTCGATCCACTTCATGCCGCCATTGGCATTGGCGGCCTTGTTGGCATTGTACTGATCCACGCAGGTGTGCATCCGCGCCTTGCCAGCCGTCTCCTTGGCGTATTTCGGATCGACCGCCGACGGGAAGGTGGCAGGGCCTGACGGAGCCGCAGCTGTTGTCGCTGCCGGCTTGGGGGCTGCAGCAGCTTTCGGCGTAGCCGCAGGCTTGGCTTCGGCAGGTTTGGCTTCGGCAGCCTTCGGCGCCGCGGTTGCAGCAGGCGCGGCGGCCGGCGTCGTCGCAGCGGCATCGGTCCCGCATTCAGCCTTGCGGAAGTCGTTCCATTTCTGGCCGTTCAGCGTGCCGGCGGTCTTGGCCGCCTGATATTTTGCACTGCATTCAGTCGCGGTGAGTGCATGGGCCGGACTGAAGGCAAGCAGAGCAAAACCGGACATTGCAATCGCGCAGGCGAATTTGACGGGCATCGTCATGGTGTTCTCTCCCTTTGCTACACTAAGTAAAAGTGGACGACCGCATCCTATCGCTACCGCTGCATGTGGCAACGAGATCGCAGCTCCCTGCGAAAAATTATCGTGATCGCACCGTCAGATATATTTCAACTCATTCACCTGCCGTTCAGCCCGGCGCGCCCACCCTGTCCTCCCTGTTCAATTCGAGGTGCTGCCATGATCCGATTCGCTTCCAGCCTAGCTACCGCTGCCGTCGCCTCCTTCCTCCTGCTCGGCGCGGCCACCGCTCAGACACCTGCGCCGGCGGCCACCAAGACTGCGCCCGCCAAGGCGGCCCCCGCCGACAAGATGGCGCCTGCCGACAAGACAGCCGAGAAGCCCCGCACGGCGGCGTCGCTTGAATGTTCGAAACAGGCTGACGCGAAGGGCCTGCATGGCGACGCCCGCCGCAAATTCCGTTCGGAATGCAAGAAGACCGCGAAACCGAACTAAACTCTCGTCATCCGCCTGTCCCTCGCCCGGAAAGCGAGGGACAGGTAGACCACATCGCATTTGTCGCCAGATGCGGACTTTGCCATAAAGCGGGCTCCTTCAGCTTCCCGTGCAAATGGCCATCGCTCTTCCCAGCTCCCTGCAGATCCGCACCACCCTTGAGACGCTCGTCATCGGCACGATTGGCGGCGCGCTATTCTATTTGGCGGAATTGCCGGGCGGGCTGATCTCCGGCGCGATGATCGCGGTCGCCGCCTACGGCATCCTCGGCCGCCCAGTCGGCCTGCCGCAGCCGATGGCCCATGTCATCCTGATGACACTGGGCCTGTCGCTCGGCTCGATGGTGTCGCCGGAGATGGTGCACAATCTCAGCGCCTATCCGGTGACCATCGCACTGCTGGCGCTGGCCACGTTCTGTGCCACCTTCGGCAGCAGTATCTATCTGCAGCGCGTCCATGGCTGGGACCGCACCTCCGCGCTGCTGGCCGGCAGCCCCGGCGCGCTGTCGCAGATCATCATGCTGGCCACCGAGCGTAATGCCGACGTGCCCGGCATCGCGGTCGTGCAGATTTTCCGCGTCATCATCCTCACCGGCATGGTGCCGCTGCTGCTCGCCGCCACCGGCCTGATGGGTCACGGCCCGCTGCCATCGCGCGGACCGGAAGCCTCGCCGCTGGCGCTTGCCGAACTCGCCGCCGCAGCCATCGCCGTCTCGCTGTTCATGCGATGGATCAAGTTTCCGGCGAGCTGGATGTTCGGCGCGATGATGGCCTCGTCGGTCCTGCACGGCACCGGCTGGGTTCACGGCACGCTGCCGCAATGGGCCTACATCACCGCCCTCGTCGGCATCGGCAGCCTGATCGGCTCGCGCTTCGGGAAGATCTCGCCGCGCACCATTCTCAGCCATGTCTGGGCCGCGCTCGGCTCATTCACGGTGGCCATCGCCATCTCTGCCGTGTTCGTGACGATCATCGCGCTGACCACGACTGTGAAACTGAGCGATGTCGTCGTCGCCTTCGCGCCCGGCGCCATGGACGCCATGCTCGCGCTGGCGCTGACCCTTCATATCGATCCGGTGTTCGTCGGCGCGCATCATCTGTCGCGCTTCATCTATGTCTCGATCGTCACGCCCGGCATCGTGCATCTGTTCGGCAAGGCGCAGGACGACATCGACGATTGATCTTCGATCTTCGCAGACACCGATCGAAACAATGGAATTGATCTAACAAATATGAGCGCCTTGCAGCGATTGCAGATGCCTGCATCGCAAGGTCTAGACGTATTCTATCGCGCATCGTAGTGCGCCAAAGAACCAATCAAGTTAGACGCTCGATCAAGCTGGCGTGACCAGCATCATCGAGGCGTTGAAATGAAATTGAGAACAAGAAAATCGACGAAGCAGACTGCACTGCTTTGCACCGTCAGTGTGATGGCATTGGCGACGGATCTTCCGCGCGACGCATTCGCGCAGGCCAACCTGCCGCCAGTCACGGTGGATGCTCCGCAGCCGCAACGCGCGCGCAGCACGACAGCAACGAGATCGCAGACAACGGCACGCGCAACGCGGCGCGCACGCGCGACGACGCCGCAGATTGCGCCCGCGCCATCGGTCAATGAGCGCATCTATAGCGCCGACAACAACAGCTATGTCGCAGGTCAGGCCAGCTCGGCATCGAAGACGAATACGCCGCTGATCGACACACCGCGTTCGGTGAGCGTCATCGACCGCAAGGAACTCGATGATCGCGGCGTCACCAGCATTCCGGAGGCGGTTCGTTATACAGCCGGCGTCACCACCGGCGGCTTCGGTTACGATCCGCGTTTCGATCAGATCTATGTCCGCGGCTTCTCGACGACGACGCTCGGCGACTTCCGCGACGGATTGAAGCAGTTCCCCTCCGGCTTCACCACATTCCGGACCGAACCCTATCAGCTCAACAGCGTCGAGGTGATCAAGGGTCCGGCTGCCGTGCTCTATGGGCAGTCTGTCCCCGGTGGCCTCGTCGATCGCCGATCGAAATTCCCGGTCGAGAATCAGGTCAACGAGATTTCACTGGAAGGCGGCACCTATGGCCGCATGCAGACCGCATTCGACATCGGCGGCGCCAATTCCGACAAGTCGCTGCTGTACCGCTTGGTGGGCGTCGGCCGCGCCGGCGAGACCAATTACGATATCGCCGACGAGCGGCTGATGCTGGCGCCATCGATCACCTGGCGACCGACCATCGACACCACGCTGACGGCCTATGCCATCCTGCAGAAGGACGAAACCGACGCCAGCGTCGCCATGCTCAATCGCGACGGCCAGCTGGTGAACGTCAACGGCGCGACGCTCAAATTGCGCTCGAGCGATCCGAAATACGACTATCTGCGACAGCAGCAGGCGCAGGTCGGCTACAAGCTTGAGCACCGCCTCGACGACGTCTTCACGTTCCGCCAGCACACGCGATTCGGCGTGCTGCATGCGGAATCGCGCTATGTCAGCGGCAGCTTCGCGACGCCGACATCGACCGTCTATGACCGCGGTGCCGTGGCCGTCGGCGACGACCAGACGAGCTGGCAGACCGACAATGCGCTGCAGGCCGACTTCGCCACCGGCCCGGTCGTCCACCGCACACTGTTCGGCGTGAACTACGATCACAATACCTGGGACTTCAAGCTCGGCCTGGGCGCCGTGAATCCCGGCTATGCGCTCAACATCCTTAATCCCGTCTACGGCATTGCCGGCCCAACCCCGGGCTATACGTCCGGTTCGCGTTCGACGCAGGAACAGGTTGGCGTCTATCTGCAGGACCAGATGCGGCTCGGCAACTGGCACCTGTCGCTCAGCGGCCGTCAGGACTGGACCGATCGCACGCAAACCAATTCCTATACGGGCGTCGTCACAGGCGCGCGCAACGACAGTGCATTCTCCTACAGCGCCGGCCTGCTCTATCACTTCGAGAACGGCATCGCGCCCTATGTGAGCTATGCGACCTCGTTCCAGCCGGAGACCTCGCTCGGCCTCGACGGCATCGTGCTGGCGCCATCCGAAGGCGAACAGATCGAAGGCGGCGTGAAGTATCAGCCACGGCCCGACGTGCTGCTCACGGCATCGATCTACGACCTCAAGGAGAAGAACGCCGCCAAGCTCGCCGGCTACATCAACGGTATCGCCTATTACGCCTCAGTCGGCGAAATCCGCGTGCAGGGCTTCGAATTCGAGGCACGCGCACGGCTCACGCCCGAACTCGAAACGGTGACGGCCTACACCTATTCCGACGCAGAGATCACGAGGAGCTCAATCGCGTCGGAGCTCGGCAAGACCCCCGCGGTGACACCGAAGCACACCGCGTCGAGCTGGATGAACTACACCTTCCTGAACGGTTCGCTCGAAGGCTTAGGTCTCGGCGCCGGTGTCCGTTATATCGACGCGACCTGGACGTCGAACGACAACACCTCACGCAACAACGGCTATACGCTGTTCGATCTGGCCGCGCGTTATGATCTCGCCAAGCTCGGACCGAAGTTTGCGGGCTATCAGGCCTCGATCAACGCCAACAACGCCGCCGACGAGCAGGTTGCGGTCTGCAATTCCGGCTACTGCTATTTGAGCCAGGGACGCACGGTGATCGGCACGCTGCGCTATCGCTGGTAGCGGTGCCTCAACAGGCAGGGCCGGCGGCGGATCAGCGCCGTACGGTCTTGCCCGCGCCCCACAGTGCGATCGCCGCCATCGGCAGCGAGATCAGCACATTGTAGCCGGCCAGCGACAGGCCAAGGAAACGCCACTGCACCTCGTCGCAGCGGATCACCTTCACGGTGTCGAGGCGCTCCAGCAGGCTGCCGGCCTTGCCGAGATCGACCACCGGACCCGAACAATCCGTCGGCCCCTGCCAGAATGTCCATTCGACCCCGGCGTGATAACCGCCGAGCACCGCATTGGCGAGCGCCGCCAGCGCCAGCACAACGAGGCCGGTCACAAGCAGGCCGCGCGGTGCGTCCCTGGCGGCAGCAATCGCCACCAGCACCGCCAGGGGAATCGCGAGATAATAGGCATAGCGCTGTTCGAGACAGAGCGGGCACGGCCGGATATCCAGCACCAGCTGGAAGAACCAGGCTCCCGCCAGCGTCGCCAGCGCGATCAGGCCGACCGCCAGTGCGGCGACCAGCGCCGGATTTGACGACGCAGAGGTAGGCGTGGATTGAGGGGCGGTCTGGGCAGTCACGGTGCTCTCCGGAGTGGCTGTTGCGTCCTATCCCGGGGCCACCACCCTGTCGAGACAGCCCCGATCACACTGGAGTGTGCGCGGCGGCCCTATTGGCCAAACCGCAGGTTGACCCGCCGCCCGCGCCCGCTATATTCCGCCCGCTTCGCGACCCCCGGCCCCGGCCGGCGTCCGGATGCCCCTGTGGCGGAATTGGTAGACGCGCTCGACTCAAAATCGAGTTCCGCAAGGAGTGCTGGTTCGATTCCGGCCAGGGGCACCAAGCGCGCTGCACATAGGCGGCAAAGCAAACATGTTGTCGCCAGGTGCTTCTTGCGGCTTCTCAGGGGACCGCGCACCTTGCCAATTTGAAGGCAAGCGGCGCCGCGAAAATAACAATCAGCAAGAACCGATGGTCGCTCGAAGATCTAGAGCACCGATCCGCAACCGCCCGGTGAATGCTCGTCAGCGACCGCATGGTCGCGAGGCATGTGGCGTTTCTTCCTCCAAATCGTCGTCTGGTGCTGAGATGGTATGGACCAGATTAGAGATTAACCCCACCGCTACTTGTGTTGACCCGGGCCAGGCCATGGGTAGGAAGTCTGAATTCGGGTCGGTCGATCGATCCAATCGTAGAAGTCCTTCGCGTCCCCTTCGTCGAGGTGCACGCAGCCGTGCGAGGGTCCCCCATTGGCCTTCAACGTAGGCTTGCCTTCATGAATAAAAATTCCGTGTGCGACATTCAATGTCACCGCCCATTTCATTGGAAAGGGCTGTCCCCGGTCATCGACGTAATGCCGGCTTATCCAAACTTCGAACTTATAGCCACCGGCATAATGTCCCTTCTTGTCTCGCTTACCTGTAATGTTATCAACGTCCTTGAATTTCGGGTACTTCTCGAGAGGCATTCCGAGACAGGGAACGGTTCGGCCGCCGAAGGTCAGAGTGCCCTCGCCGTTACGCTTGAAATCGAGCTGGGCCAACTGTGTTTTGGGCTTCCCCTGCGACCTATTACGTCTTGGCGAGGCGGCCTCCGCACTGGGCAGCAGCCATCGAAGCGGCCAGGATCGACGAGGCGTTGATCCGCCGTCCGATTCATAGCTGGCCTGCTCGGGCGCTTCACCAATGTCCAAGCGCGATCCACCGTGAGACAAAGACAAAGACGCTCCGCGATTTACGCCCGCGTTGACCGCGTCGGAGACCTCGGGGTGATCAAACAGCGTTTGGTTGCCGTTGGGCTGAAAGGCGTCGACAAGTGCGTCGTTCAGCTTCGCGATTGATTGCTGACCTTGCTGGGGCGTAATCCTGCCCGCCTTCACATCCTTGCCGATCGACTGCTTGATGCCGGGCGCAGAATCAAGGAAGGACCCCGCCGCCGCTCCCCCTGTGAGATAGGTTGCCACGGCTTTGATGATCGTATCCTGCGCTTGCATCATCGCTTGGGCGGCGAGTTCGCCGAACTTGCCTGTGGTCTCGAAGGAGGACGCCAAAGCTTCCCTGGCGCTTTGCTGCGTTCCTGCAAGACCGGCCATATCCCTGAACGTGTTGGGATTGCCGAGAACCTCGAGCATCTTGCCAAGGCCGCTCGGATCAGGCGCCGACTGCATCGTCGTGTGCACCTGATTGATGATCGGCGCCGTCATTGGCGTTGCCGTTGGATTCGTGACAGGCTGGTTGCGGGAAGCCGTCGAGATCGGCTCGATCGCCGTCGGTTCATCCGGCAGCCGATGCTCCCAGTATTTCCAGTTGCGCGAGTTATCGATCTTTTCGCAGGCGTTACATCGCCCCATGACCGACTCGGCAAACACGCCTTTGGTCGGAACGGAAATCCTGACGGCCGGGTTCGGTATCAGCGGCCGATAGGCTTCAAGCAGTTCATCGGTGCCGGCGGAGGAAGTATGCTTGTCGTTCTTTTTCACGTCGTTGAGATAATCAAGCCGGATTCCCGGGGCCACCGGCATGACCAGGCAGTTGCCAATGATGCCGATCAGGCGGTTCTCGACGACCGAGGCCACGCTGCGGCCGCCCGAGTGCGGCGCGATGAAGCTGTCCAGCAGCGTGAAGCGGCGGTCCTGATCCATGAACCACCAGATCGCCTTATGGTAATATTCCAGGTTCTCGTTCAGATGACGGACGAGTGCTTTGATCGCTGCCTCATCTTCCACCTTCAGAACCCGGGTTTCCTCATATTGGAGCGGCGTCATTAATCTGGCGGCCACGCGCCCAGCCGCGTTCGTCAACAGTCGCTGGTTCGGCATGATCAGGGGAACGAGGGCGAAGTTGGCGCCTAGTGTGCTGTAGTTGAACGCAGCCGTCTTGAGCACCACCGCTGCTTCATCGGGTATCAGCACGCTGCTCTCAATGACCAGCGAGGAGACAGCTTTCCGCTGGGGCTGAGGAGATATCCAGTCCTTGGGCAGAGAGATATTAACCGCGTGCTCACGGCCATAAGTGTAAGGGCTCGCCAGCGCCGCTTTGAGATTCAAATCGAAACGCGCATCCGAAGCGTCGGAGGCGAAGAAATGCAGCCCCTCGACAATCTTCCTCGCCATGATCGGGGCGACGGTGCTCTGGAAAAAGTCATTTCGGTCCTTGGGCTCCAACGCGAGACAGGACTGCAGGTATGGCTGCAACTCCTCGTAGCCGGGAGGTAAATTCATCGCCGGCGCATCTTTTGCTGCCGTGCCGACAACAGCGGGAAGTCGGAATTCCAGCAGAAGGGAAATCTCGCCGCCTAGTCTCTCCAGTTTGCCGTCAGCAAACTGACCGTCTGGGAAGGGTCCGCCATGCTCGCTTCGCTCAAGCGCCCGAATCCCTGCTACGTGAACGCTGTTGATCAAGCCCCTCTCGATCGAGGAACGCCACCTGTTGACCTTATCATTATCAAAGGCGTCCAGCGGCAGCGGGATGTAAAGGCACTCGCGAACGGAGGCCAGCTCGAAATCGACTTTGTAGTGCCGCAGCACCTCGAAGTACTGGATGGTCAGCGCATGACATGCGTTACGATTGGCGACCGTTTCGGTAACAATCGTCTGTCGCTCCGACTGATCAATCTGCTGCACCACCGTAATGTGCTGGGCGCGGTAGGAATTGGCCGATTGCTGTGTCTTGTCGCGAAGACTGTTCAGGAAACTCGCCGCCAGTGTTTTGGTTGAGTCCTGGCTCGATTCAGACGAACTGCCCGACGAGCCGCCGGATGCCGAGCCAAAGCCAAGGACGGGGAAAAAAATACCCCCGCCGGAGCTGGACGACCGACTGCCGGACGACGAACTGCCGTGCATGCTCTCGTGTATCGCCGAGTTGGCAATCTCGGAAATGTCGCGTTCACGGCCGAAAGTGTTGCTGAGGGCATCAACGTTTGTCTGCGACTCGTCGCGCCGGAAGCTGTCCGACCGGTTCCAGTCGATGATGGCGATGTTCTTCTTCTGCAACGGCGCAAGCGGCAGGGAATACAGGAGATCGCCAAGCGAATAGCCGTCTGCCCTCCAGACCTGCTTCATCGTCAGAATACGGCCGTGAGCGATCGTCTCCGCCTCGGCAATGATCGGAGCGACGTCCCAGACAACGCGGTGATCCCGATTCAGGCCTGTGCGAAATAGTCTATCTGGCCCTTCGGGGAACGCCGGATCGTTCTCCAGTGCTTCCTTGCCATCCACTCGTTTGAGGCGCTTTCGCGTAATCAGCGGATCCGTCGTACGAACAACGACCGAAAACTCGAATTCGTCCAGCGCCCGGTTGGGCTCGCTGTAACAATTCCCGCCGCAATCTTCGTGTTCGGACTCCTTCTCGAGCCACTGGATCAGAATCTTCCTCATTCGGGACGTGCAGCAGCGCTTCGTTGACTTGCAGCAGCAACGGGTCGGGAAACCGCCCACCGGACTCTAAGGCAACGGCAAGGGCTGCGTGCACGCCGCTGATCTGAACCAGCGCGAAACGAGGTCCAGCCTTGCTCCACTCCTCAGGTTCAACATAGGAAAGCTCGAAATAGCCGGTCTCGTCGGTATTTCCAAACGTCAGCGCAACGGGCGTGCGAATGACCTCGGGACGTTCATCCTCGTCGTCGCAGCACCCATTCGGGTCTTCCGGAAAAATTACCTCAGCTGCGCACTCGCCCACGGGCTTGTCAAAAGCGGGCGGCGCGAGAATTGCCACCTGTCGGACGCCGAATGGCTGGCCGTTGCTCAGCCAAAAGCGTCCCCGGATGGTTCGCGACCGTCTCAGTTTGTCTTCTTTGGCCGATTGCCGATCGAGCGCTCGGAGAAGGTCGGCGACCTTCTCCATCTTGATCACGTCCGGGCTGTTGCTGTCGAGCAGAGCCTCGATCTCGTCCGCCGATAGCCACTTTGTCGCGAGTTGGGCTCCGTTCGGGCCGAGCACGTCGAAGCGTCCACCGTCGCGGTAGATCGCCGACTCGTACTTAACCTCACCCTGGATCTCGAATTTCCAGGTAGGGGTTTTATCCGTATCGGACTTCGGCGAGAGCCAGCCGACGAGCTGTGTCAAGCCATAGGCACCAGGGGAAGCCTTGCTCGCAGCGAGGTTGGAAACTGCGTTGTAGACATTTTCGACATCGGTCGACGTGACGTCCAGCTCCTTGAAGACCTGCCCCTTCTTTTTCGACTGCCAGTCCTTGATCTGGGCAGCGATCTGGTCAAAAGCAACTTTTCTCTTTTTGCTCTGCTCGTCCTCTTTTGGTGCCGGGGAGCCTGGTGCCGACAGGGCGGCAGCCGCACCCTGTGCAGATTTTTTCAGAAACTCAGTAACGACTTCTGCAAAAAGCTTGACCGGGCTCGCCGCGGCCGCGGCACCGCTTGCAATACGAAGAAAAACTTCTTCCAGTTTTGGAAGGTTCTCCTCGATGGTATCCCAGATCCTTTGATGGACCGGCTTTGTGTAGCTCTCTTCAAAGGTAAGCGTGACAATGAAGGGAGCCGACGGCAGGACTTCCTGCTCATCGCTTGCGGCTGCCGGCACCCCTGCGGCTGGAGTTACAGCTCCGGACACGGGCGTGTTGGCAGACGTATCCTCTTCCGGCTTCTCTCCTTCCAGCTTCGCGCCCGGCGTAAATCTGTTGCGAAGCAACCGAGATCGTCTTCGCAAACTCTTCGACGTTTGCCTCGTCACCGAATGTGAGATTCCCCTCGATCTTCTTGAGTCTGCTCATTTTCCTGCCCCGCGTCCGATTTCCCCAGCAGCGCGAGGACTGTTATCGATGTTGATTTCGACGCGGCGAAGAGGAGCCAAGCAACGTTGAAGCTTATAGAAATGGGCCGTTCGTTTCATCGCAATCAACGTGGAGTTCTCAAATTTGTACTTCTCCAGACATTTCTTTTCGTCGCCGTCGCCCTCGCCGCCGCATGCGCGGCCCCATATGTAATTTGGCGTCCAATCATTTGGATCTTTCGTACACTTCTTTTCCTTCGCGTCCGTCTTGTCGTCGAAGTAGCGAAGAGGCTTCTCGTTAGGCGGCACATTCCTGTGGAAAGTATCGAGACACGTATCGGCAATCTTCCTGTCCGGATCGGGGAGCTCATCCATCGTTACAAATAGCTTGCCCGCGGGCTGATTAACCTGATCCGCGGGGAAGAATTGATGGACGATCGCCTCAATCGCATCGACCCGGCGCTTAGCAAGGTCTTCGTTGTAGCAAGCTCCACCAATGGGATCAGTGTGTCCCGTAATCGTAAGCCTGGCTCCCTTATATTGCTTGAGACTGTCCTCCAGGAAGCTACGTAGCCGCTGCGAATCGACCACCTTGGCTTCGGCATATTCAAATAATTGGTCTGTTGAGAGCTTGAGTGGTGGCGCAGGCGGCTTCTCACACTTTAGGCAGACAGTCTTGCACGGCTCGCACGGCGTGGGCGCGCACGCGCGAAGGAAATCCGTCAAAATCCAGCAGAGGGCGGTCAACAATGCGCAGATGAAGACGAAAACCAGAAGGGCATCGGGAGCTGTCCAGGCACCGCGCGATGCCGCCAAATTTGCCGGCTCGGGCTGATTTCCCGCAACACGATACTTCTCTCTCAACTCTTTCTGACGTTCTGCAAGCTCCTTGAACTTGCCCTGGCAGATGAGATCGGCTTGCTCGGGCCATGTGGAATACTGCTCGCGCGTCGGCGGGCTTTCTTCCCCAAAATTGTATCGGTCCAGTCGCGCCGAAATGCCGTCAGCAGACATCGATCGCAAGCGCAACGGCTGACTGCAACGTCCGAGTGCCTTAACGCACGCAGGCGTGAGCCAGAGTATTTCCACCGGCGCCGGGACGGGATCTGCGGGATCCTTTTTCGGCCTTGTCAGATGAAGCAAAGCCCACAGAAGAAATAGTAAGAGTGTCAGGCCCAGCAGATACCAAAAAATAGCGCAAAGAAATCCATTAGCCATTCTCGCCCCCCCTTGCGAAAACGGAACTATTGGGACCGAGATTAATCAACCTAACATTGCGGTCAAGCGAAGATTGCAATGGCTCAGGTATTTCAACTAGAGGGCGATCATTGAGGCTGAGCTGCTGCCGATTTGGGCGAGACCTGGATTGGGTGTTTCGGCTGGCTCTATGAGGCGGCGGTAATCGACCTGTTCTCGCGCCGCATGGTGAGCTGGTCGATAGAGTGCCGCCATCACGGCACAGCTCCTGACGGACGCATTGGTGATGGCAGTCTGGCGGCGTGGCAAGCCGGATGCGCTATTGCATCACTCCGACCAGGGCCGCCCAGTACACCAGCGAGCCGTTTCCAACGCCTGATGGCAGACCATGGCATCGTATGCAGCATGAGCGCTCCGCAATGTCTGGGACAATGTGGCAATGGAGCGCTTCTTCACGCTCAAGGCAGAGCGGAGAGAAGGCAAAACCTACAGGACCAGAGATGACGCATGAGCCGATGTGTTCGACTACATCGAGAGGTTCTACAACGCCACCCGCAGGCACTCGACCATCAGCTATCTCAGCTCTGTTGAGTTCGAGCGCAAGGTGGGATTAGCGTAACCGGGTGTCCATCAAACCGACAGCAGCTAAACTTTTCGCTCCGTGACCTTTCTCATGGTCTGAGGACCGCCACCTTCAAGTTCTACCAGGAATCAGCTTCCCATAGCGGCAGTCAATGCGAATTAGCATTAGATATCAGATGAATAAAGATCGGTTCGATTCCGGCCAGAGCACCAACAGTCCATTAGCATAATCCGTTGACGACGGGCTATATTTCCGAAAAGCGCGTTACCCGCAAACGACGACTGGAGGATTTGTCCTCATGCCGTCAGGGCGGCGGGCTCCGCTTTCACGACCGGCATCGGCCTAAATGTCATTGCGATCAGGAAAGCGCCAAGCCCCATAATCCAGGAGCCGATATAGAGCCAAGCGTAGCTGGCGAACGCGTCGTAGATCAAACCTCCGGCGAGAGGTCCAGTCGCCATGCCAAGGCTGCCGGCCATGGCCGTTCCGCCGATCACTGTGCCCATCATCCGCAGCGGAAAGTTTTCGCGCGCGAGAACGGCGTAGAGCGGCATGGTGCCGGCGTAGATGAAGCCAAAGACCGCTGCCACGGTGTAGAACCCGCCGAGCTCACGCACGAAGACAAAACCGAGCGCACCGAACGCCTGGGCGAGCAAGCCAAGGACCAGTATACGCTTGGCGCCAAAACGGTCGCCGAGCAGGCCGAAGGCGATACGGCCGCCCATCCCTGCCAAACCTTCGACGCTATAGATCGTGACTGCAGCGACAATCGGTATGCCGCAGCTGATCGCGTAGCTCACAGTATGGATGATCGGCCCAGAATGCGTGGCACAGCAGAAGAAATTCGTCAGCAGCAGGATGATGAATTGCGGCGAGCGTAGCGCCTGCGCGCGCGACATCTCTGCTTGCACCGGCTCGGCGGATGGAGCGGGAGGCGCGCCCTCCAGCGCCGGCGCGCGGCGCACCAGCAGCGAGACTGGAATCATGATCGCGGCCACGACGAGGGCCACGATCTGCATCGAGGTGCGCCAATCGTGGTTCGAAACGAGCCAGGCCGCCAGCGGCGACATGGTCATGGGCGCCATGCCCATCCCCGCCGAAACAAGCGAGACGGCCAGGCTGCGATGCGTATCGAACCAGCCGGTGACCGTCGCCATCATCGGCGCAAAGATCGCGGCGGTAGCGCCGCCGACCATCAGCCCGAAGACAAATTGAAATGCGACCAGAGATGTCGCGAGGCTCGCCAGCGCCAGGCTTGACGCGAGCACGACCGACCCGCTCAACACTACTGGGAGTGGCCCCAATCGGTCGGACAAGGTGCCCCAAATCATGCTGGTGACAGCCATCGCGAGGAAGCCAATTGTCATGGCGCTGGATATACCGGTGACCGACCAGCCGGTATCCCGCGCGATCGGCTGCAGGAACACTGGCAGCGAAAACATGCCGCCGATCGCGACGCAGCCCAGAAGGCCGCCCGCGGCAACGATTACCCAGCGATAGTGAGAATTGGTCATTCCTGGTCTCCACGTTAGCGCTCTCTGAGTGGAAGACGCACGGGACGGGCCGGAGCCGACAGGCCGAGGGCCGTCGCAGCTCACGTTTTTGCGAGCGCGCTGGTGGTTTGCCGAAAGCATAACCAGCGCGCGGTTGTTCGTTGCACCGATGACAGTGATCTTGCGGGCCAGCGGACCGATTCGGTTGATCGCTGACGAGAACATCTCTTGTCGATCGGCGGTTTATTAAGTCTAACAGGCCCAGACTGCCCCGAGGCGTCACTGGGGCTTCAAACGTGCGAGATCGAAATGCCCGGCCTGAGCAGACGAGCCATCCTGATGGGAGGCGCGGCATCGATGATGCTGCGCTCCGATCCATTGGCTGCCCTGCCGCTTCCCGGCCCGTCCGACACATTCACCGACAGTGTCGGTGTCAATGTGCATATCAGCAGCGAGCCATATGCGAGTCATTTCGACCGGTTTCACGATCTGCTCGCGGCATCAGGCATTCGCCATCTGCGCGACGAGTTGCGACCTAGCAACGATCTCGATCGCTGGCGCGCGCTGAACAAACGCTCGGGCGTCCTGTTCAATGTTGTGGTGTCGCCGGCGACCAACACCGTGCCGGAGATGATGACCTATCTCGCCGCATTGGGCATCGAGCGCGTCTCGGCGATGGAGGGCCAGAACGAGGGCAACAGCGACTGGTTTCTGTCGCTGCCGCTGGCGAAGCCGGGCTGGAGCAATGTCGTCGTGAACTATCAGCGCGAGGTGCACCATGCGCTGCGCGCGCGATATGCGGCGACGGAGTTGCCGCTGCTGTCGCCAAGCGTGATCAACTGGAAGCCCGCCGACGTCGCGCTGCTGCGCCCGGCCGCGCAATTCAGCGATGCCGTCGCCATCCATTCCTATGTGCAGCGTGCACAGGAGCCCGAGACATCCGACGATTACGCCGCAGTGTCGTGGTATCTGCACAATATGCGCGACGCGTTCAAACCCGGCGCGCCCGCACTGGCAACCGAATGCGGCTACTGCAACGTCGTGAAGCCCGGCACGTCCGGCGTGTCGGAGACGGCGGCGGCGCTCTATCTGCCGCGGCTGCTGCTCAACAACTTCCGCCTCGGCATTCTTCGGACATTCCTTTACGAATTCTTCGATGGCGGCACCGATCCCAACGACGGAGAGCATCATTGGGGGCTTGTCCGCAATGACGGCTCGCCGAAGCCCGGCTATCATGCGATCCGGAATCTCCTGTCCGCATTGAAAGGCGCACGCCGCGCCAGCAATAGTCCGCCGCTCCGTGTGGCATCCACGGCACCGGACCTGCGGCATATCGCGTTTCAGGATGCGCAGGGACAACCGCTGCTTGCGGTGTGGCGCGCGGTGCGCTGCTGGAATGTGGAGAAGGCCGAAGACATCCCGGTGCCCACGGAACCGATCGACATCGCCGTCGAGGGTCCTGCTGCTTCGCTCTTCTTCAACCGTCCGAATGACGATGCCGAGTGGCGCCGCGTCCCGGTGACCGACGGGCACGCGACGATCCCGCTCGACGGGCGCGTGGCAATCGTCCGGCGTTCCAGCTGAGCTGGTATGACCGGGTGTGGCTTGAACCGCCCCGCCGCGCTTTGTATCCTGCAACTGCGTACGAACTGACGGTGAGCAGCAAAGTCTTTCAGACAAGGTCTTTCAGACAAGGTCTTTCAGACTCTGCGGTCCGGCCAAGCATGCGACAGCTTCGCCTTCTGCTCCAAAATATAACGGATTCTCCCCCATATGGACTATGCGCCTTCCGCTCCGGCCGTTGCGGCCGAGACGCACGCTTTTCAGGTTCTGCTCGAAGATGGCGCCACAGCCAGCATCCGCGTTTATGGAAAAGGTCCACGGATCATCTGCAGCCATGGCAACGGTCTCGCCATCGATGCTTTTCAAAGCTTCTGGCGCCTCTTCACGGATGACTACGAGACCGTGGTGTTCGACTTCCGTCATCACGGCCGCAGCAGTCCGTATCGTCAGCCCATCCCGCATGTCTGGCCGCAGCTCATTCGCGACTATGAGGCGATCATGCAAGGGATCACACGCGAACTCGGCGCGGCGCCGAGCCTCGGTGCGTTTCATTCGATGAGCGCGCTGACGACCCTGCTGCATGCCGCCGAATATGAGACGCCGTGGATCGGCATCGTCGGCTTCGAGCCACCTGCAACACCGCCAGCGAGCTATCCGGAGTTCCAGAGCTTCCGCACGGAAAATGACAGGCTCGCCGGACGCGCCGCGCAGCGTCGCACCACCTTTCCGAACGTGCAGGAGCTGTTCGAGTCCTATCGCCGCAGCTCAGCATTTGCCGGCGTCGACGATGCCGGACTGCAAGCACTCGCCTCGTCCACGCTGCGCTGGAACGACGACAGGCATCTCCATGAACTCGCCTGCGCCAGGGAATTCGAGGCCAGCATCTTCACCATGCAGGATCTCCCGGACGCCTGGGAGCGGATGTGCAGTGTCAGGCTGCCGGTCCAGCTCGTCGCCGGTGAACCGAAGACGAGAACCAGCCCGTTCGTCGACATGGAGCGTGCCTTCGCGCGCGATGGCGGCTTCGCCTTCACCACCGTGCCTGACGCCTCGCATTTCATGCAGATGGAAAAGCCGGCCGAATGCGCCGCAATCGTCCGCGCCTTCCACGCGGGCCTGACCTGACCGTTCGGGAGTAACGCCGAGCTGCCATGCCCGCCGCGCAACCGGCTGGCAATCGGCCCCAGCCATGCCCACATGGCAAGGGCAATGGGAGCCCCAGCATGACCGCACTTTCGATCCTCGACCTCGTCCGCGTTACCCAGGACACCGATGCGCGCGGCGCGCTCGACAATTCCAGGGATCTCGCCGGTCATGCAGAGCGCTGGGGCTATCAGCGCTTCTGGGTCGCCGAACATCACAACATGATCGGCATCGCCAGCGCCGCGACCTCAGTGGTGATCGGCCATATCGCAGCGGGGACCAAAACCATTCGCGTCGGTGCCGGCGGCATCATGCTCCCGAACCATGCCCCCATCGTCATCGCCGAACAGTTCGGCACGCTGGCGCGGCTGTTTCCCGGCCGCATCGATCTCGGCCTCGGCCGCGCACCCGGCACCGACCAGATGACCATGCGGGCGCTGCGCCGCTCACTGCAGAATTCCGACAATTTCCCGCAGGACATCCAGGAGCTGCAGGCCTATTTCGCACCGGCCGGCCCAAACCAGCGCCTGCAGGCGGTGCCTGCCGCAGGCACCGACGTGCCGCTATGGATTCTCGGCTCCTCGACCTATGGTGCGCAGCTCGCCGCGGCGCTCGGCCTGCCCTACGCCTTCGCCTCGCATTTCGCGCCCGACCAGTTGCTGCAGGCCCTGCAGATCTATCACCAGCACTTCGAAGCCTCCGAACAGTCGACGAAGCCGCATGCGATGGTCGGCGTCAATATCATCGCCGCCGACACCGATGCGGAAGCGAAGCGGTTGTGGACCACGCAGCAGATGTCGTTCACCAACATGTTCCGCGGCACCCGCGGGCTGAGCGCGCCGCCGATCGACGATATCGAGACCTACTGGGCGCCGGCCGAGAAGATGCAGGCCATGGGCATGCTGCGGC
Organism: Tardiphaga sp. 709; assembly: GCF_032401055.1. Classification (NCBI taxonomy): domain Bacteria; kingdom Pseudomonadati; phylum Pseudomonadota; class Alphaproteobacteria; order Hyphomicrobiales; family Nitrobacteraceae; genus Tardiphaga; species Tardiphaga sp. 709. The sequence goes on from NZ_CP135529.1 coordinate 2,994,858, forward strand.
GATCGATCATCGGCTCCAAGGAAACCGTGCGCGCCGGCATCGCTGCGCTGGTCGAGGAGACCGGCGCGGATGAGCTGATGATCGTCTCCGACGTCTACGACCACGCCACGCGGCTCAAGTCCTATGAGATGATTGCCGACGCCGCTGCGGGTCTCAACAAGACACCCGCTGAAACGGCCTGCTGAGACGCTTCAGAAATTGATGGTGGTGCGGACGCCGAATACCGCGGCGTCCTTGATGCGCTTTGTCTGCGTGGCATCGTTGGGATCGACGGCGCCGCCAGCCGGATGCATCACATATTGAAACACCGGCTGCACCGCCACGCCCGGCGCGACCGCAGCGAGATAGGTCATTTCCAGCACGGCTTCGAAATCGCGAATGGGCGTCGCGATGCCGGTGAAACGCTGTACGTCACGGTCGAGCCCGCGGGCACCGTCAGAAACGCGCGCATAGGTCATGGCGATGCCGAACTTGTCGTCGGGCCGCTCGGCCGAGAAGCCTGATATCTGGATACCGCCATCGAGATAGAAGCTGATCAGGTTGCGATCCGACGGGCTGATCGACGTGCGCGCAAAGAAGCCGATGCCCTTGTCAGGCCCGAGTGCGCTGAAGGCGAGCCGCTGTTCGTAAACGGCGAAAACGCCGCTATTGCCGCGCCGCATCAGCGGTTCACCGGTGCCGGCTGGATCGGCCTGCGACAGGCCCTGCGCGGTCCAGCGCTCGTCATCGAATTCGGCAAGATGCACCCAGCCGCCTCCGGTGATCGATCCGGGCAGCTCAGACGGCCCGAGCTTGTAGCTGTATTTCAGCTGCCCGATGATCCACGGCGGATCGTTGACACGAAATGCGAGACCATGCGCGTTGGCAATTTGCGGATCATTCGGGCCGGGCGCGGCCGCACTGCCATTGAACACCGCCAGATAGGCCGTAAACGCATCCGACAGACTAGCCTTGAATCGAACGCCCGGCACGGCGAGCGGCGGCGACGGTCCGCCCGCCGGCAGGATCACGCCGGTGATGCCGGGCCAGCCCAGCGCCGAATTGACGAAGATATCGTCATACTTGCTGTCGATGAATTCGATATCGGAGGGTTGCTGACCGACCTTCACCAGCAGTTTGCCGCCGAACAGCGACTGTTCGATCCAGAATTCATAAAGCCGCGTCGCCGGCAGCGCCTCGATGCCGCTGACCAGCATCAGATTGCCGATATAGTCGCGCGACAGGCCAGGTCCGTGGATCTGATAGACATTGGCGTGAAAGGTCGCGCCGCTCCAGCCGACCGCCTTGTCGAGATCGACATCGACGCCGAAATCGAAACGCCCCTCATAGACCGCACCACGCCGGATGCCGCCGGAGGCATTACCGAGCGCCTCGCCGATATAGGTGGCTGACAGTGCAACGCCCCATTCGGCGAGCCGGTCATTGATCGGCTTCAGGCCGTTATCGCGCCAATCGCCGGCATACGCAGATGACAGCGAGAGCGTCCCAAACGCGACAAGGCCGACGAGCACCATCATCGCACGGGCCATCCAGCACGGAAACACACCAACCATGATAGCTACCTGATGATCTTGAGGCGCTTCATCACGGCATAGGCCGATGCTGACGAAATCAATATCAGCGCGCCCGCCCAGAAAAATCCGGTTTCAACATCGGTCAGCGGCAGGCCCTTGGTGTTCATTCCGAAGATGCCGGTGACCAGCGTCGGCGGCAGCAGCAGTGCGGTGAGTACCGAGAGCACACGCAGGCTTTCATTGCCGCGCTCCTCGATCTGCAGATGCAGCTCTTCCTGCAGCAACCGGCTGCGCTCGCGCATCTCGACCACATTATGATCCAGCCCGTCGAGCCGCTGCGCCAGCTTGCCGGCGCGCAATTGCAGCGCAGGCTTCAGCTCGCGCTGACCTTTGGCCTCAAGCCGCTGGAATACGATGCGCAGCCCGGAAAGCTGCCGATGCAGCCGCACGCAGGTCCGGCGCAGACGACCGAGTTTCTGCAGCATGTCCCGCGAATCGCCGGAGACCACCTGTTCCTCGATCTCGTCGAGCGACAGCGCCAAACTGTCGGCGACCCCATCCATGGTGTCGGCGACATTCTCCACGATCGTCTCAAGCAGCGAGGCCATGCTGTCGATACGCTGGCCCTGCTCAAGCGAACGACGCGTGGCATCAACGGCACACAGCGCATGATGACGGCCGCTGATCAACAGGCGTTCGGTCATCACGAAGCGCAGATAGCCGGTGTCTTCGGTTGCCTCGTCGATATCGCGCAACAGGTCCGAGATCACGCCATAGATGCTGTCGTCGGTGGCATGGAGCTGCTGATAGGTGTCCTTGGACAGCAGCAAGGCACGGGCCTGCTCCGGCGCGTGCAGGGAGATCTGCGCCAGCCATTGCAGCGCGCGCGCGTCAGTCAGGTTGAAATGCAGCCAGAGCAATCCGCCATGGGCAATGTCGATACCCGCATCGACCGGCAATGGCTCGGGCTTGCCGTCGGAATGGATGCGGAAGGCCCAGACCAGACCCGGAATCCGATCGGCCGAGCCAAGTGTGGACGACACCGCCGCAGTTGTGACCGGCACTTCAAGCTGCATCGGACACCCACCGTTTTTCACGCCACGCCATACGCATGCGCCACCAAAAAAATAGAATATCTGCCTGCGGCTCTCCGACTGTGTCAGTCCGCCGCAGGCACTTAATGACACCCTTGTTACAGGGATATGTCAGCCACCGTTATTCGGCGGCTTCGGCGAGCGCGTCGCTCTGCTTGTTGTAGTCATGGACGACACGACCATAGGGCAGTGTCAGATCGGCCAGGAAATGATGCGCACCGATCACACGGCGCACCGGAAAGTCGGCGACCGGCGCATTCACGTGCGGGACCAGATGCAGGCGTCCCGGGCCGAACCATGAGCCCTTCACAGTGATATCAGTCAGGTTGATCGCTACCAGCTGACAGACTTCCGCGCTGCCATCGACGCCGGGGATCAGCTTCAGATTGATTTGGGTCTTGGAGAGCGTGGCGTGCGTCGCTTCGCCATTGCCGGCCATGGCGCCGTGCTTGTAGGCCATCGTGCCCATGGCAACCTGCTGCCCGGCATATTCCAGCGTGCCGGTCAGCGTGTCCTTGACCACTTCAAGCTTCGGATGCGCGTATTTCTTCGGAAAGCCCCAGATCTCGCGGCCGGCGGCGATCGGCGGATCATCGTCCAGATACATCTGCGAGACGAAATTGACGTCCTCACCCTTGAAACGCGCGGGGATCACGAGGCCCGTTTCCGTATAGCTGCCGAAGCCGGATGAGTCCGGCATCTTGATCCACTCATAATGCACGATGGGCTGTTCGATCGGCTCCAGTGGCTCGGGCAAACCCATCCGGATCAGGTCCGGATCGGTCTCATAGGTGATGACGAGGAATTCGCGATTGATGAAGCGATAGGGACCGGCGGGATAGCTCGGGCCGGCCATCGGCATCGACGGCAAACGGAGGATGTCTTCCTGGCGCATCGGAAACTCCTTGGGTGTGAAATCGCTGGATTGAACTCAGTGCGCTATCCACCCGCCATCGACCGGCAGCGTGATGCCGGTGATCGAACGGGCGTGGTCGGTGCAGAGGAAATTGACGACCGAAGACAGTTCTTCGACGGTCACGAAACGTTTGGTGGGCTGGGCGGCCAGCAGCACGTCGGAGATCACCTGCTGCTCGGTGATGCCGCGCGCCTTGGCCTGCTCCGGGATCTGCTTTTCGACCAGCGGCGTCATCACATAACCCGGGCATACCGCATTCACGGTGATGCCGTGTTCGGCGACTTCCAGCGCCGCCGTCTTGGTCAGACCGGCAATGCCATGCTTGGCCGCGACATAGGCCGACTTGAACGGCGAGGCAACCAGCGCATGGGCTGAGGCGATGTTGACAATGCGGCCCCAGGACTTCGCCTTCATGTGGGGGATGGCGAGACGTGTGGTGTGAAACGCACTCGACAGGTTGATCGCCACGATCGCATCCCATTTCTCGACCGGGAATTCCTCGAGCGGCGCGACATATTGAATACCGGCATTGTTGACCAGGATATCGACACCACCGAATTCCTGCTCGGCCTGCGTCATCATCGCCGCAATGTCGTTGCCGTCGGCCATGTTGGCGCCGCTATAGAGCACCCGAACCTGATGGCTATCAGCGATCTCGCTGCGGATCGCCTCGATCTCATTGGCATCGCCGAAGCCGTTGAGCACGATATTGACGCCACTGGCCGCGAGGCCGCGCGCGATACCAAGGCCGATGCCGCTGGTGGAGCCGGTGATGATGGCGGACTTTCCAGACAACATGCGCGCAGCCCTTCGTAAGCAAACGTTAATATCTGCTGCTTTGCTAGCGATCCTGTTTGACGGCGGTATGAGGAATTTCCTTCAGCCGCGTGACGCGTTTCATGGACTGATGCGCAGTCCTCGAATTTGCTATTTGTCACAACGCCGTCACTGCTCATCTGAATTCTGCCGCGAACATCATGTGATCGTTGAGGAGAAGACCCAGATGGATGCGCGGACACCCGATTCAGATACGACTGTCGAGACCGGCTGGCGCCCCGACCGCTGCGATCGTGTAGCACTGGTGCTGCAGGGCGGCGGCGCCCTCGGCGCCTATCAGGCCGGCGTGTATCAGGCGCTCCATGAGCAAGGCATGGAGCCGGACTGGGTGTGCGGCGTATCGATCGGCGCGATCAATTCGGCGATCATCGCCGGCAATCCGCCGGAAGATCGACTGGAGAAGCTGCAGATTTTTTGGGACCGCATCACCGCCCGCAAGGTCTGGCACTACACACCGGACGGCGACGTCTACCGCAAGGCCCGCAATCTCGCGAGCTCGTTCATGACCACGACCCTCGGCCAGCCCGGTTTCTTCAAACCGCACGAGGTCAATCCGTGGTTCAGTCCGGCCGGTGCGAAGACGGCGACGAGCTATTACGACACCTCGCCGCTGCGCGACACGCTACTCGAACTGGTCGACTTCGACCTGATCAATTCGCGCAAAACCCATTTCGCCGTCGGCGCGGTCAATGTCATCACCGGCAACTTCCTGTATTTCGACAACAAGAAGGAAGTCATCGCGCCCGAACACGTGATGGCATCAGGCGCACTGCCGCCAGCTTTGCCGATGGTGAAGATCGGCACTGATCATTTCTGGGACGGCGGCATCGTCTCTAACACGCCGCTGCAGCACCTGCTCGACCAGGAAGACAGGATGAACTCGCTGGTCTTCCAGGTCGACCTGTTCAGCGCCCGCGGCGTGCTGCCGCGCGATATCCAGGAGGTTCTGGCCCGGCACAAGGACATCGTCTATTCGTCCCGCACCCGCCACAACACCGACATCTACCGACGTATGAACAATCTGAAGTCGGAGCTCTACAAGGTGCTACAGCGCATTCCCGACGACCAGCTCAGCGACGAGGAGCGCGCGCGGCGCGACAGTCTTTCGGATCTGCCGGAGATCACCATCCTGCAGATGATCTATCAGCAGAAAGCCTATGAAGGCGATTCCAAGGACCACGAGTTCTCGGCGACCTCGATGCGCGAGCACTGGCAGAGCGGCCTCGACGATACCCGCCGCACCCTGAAGCGCCGCGACTGGCTGGCGCTGCCGGAGCAAGGCAAGGGCATCGTGGTGCATGACGTGCATCGCGAGAGCAGTTCCTGATCGACGATACGTCCCAATAAAAAATGGCCCGCGCAGATGATGCGCGGGCCTTTTCTTTGGCGATTTGAAAGAACGAGGCCGCCGCGTTTCCGCAGCGGCCTCGTCTGTTCTCAGAACAGCTGGCTGAACAGCACGTAGAGGCTGGCCGAGAGCATGATGGCGCAAGGCAGCGTCAGCACCCAGGCCATCAACAGGTTGCGGATGGTGGCCATCTGCAGGCCCGAACCATTCGCCGCCATGGTGCCGGCGACGCCGGACGACAGCACGTGGGTGGTCGAGACCGGCAGGCCGAAGACGTCAGCCGCGCCGATGGTCGCCGCAGCCACGAGTTCGGCCGAAGCACCCTGCGCATAGGTCAGATGCGTCTTGCCGATCTTCTCGCCGACGGTGACGACGATGCGCTTCCAGCCGACCATGGTGCCCAAACCGAGCGCGATGGCCACGGCGATCTTCACCCAATCCGGGATGAACTTGGTCGCGGCATCGAGCGAGCCTTTATAGGCATTGAGCGTCGCGACATCTTCCTTGTTGAGGTCGTTTTCCTTGTCCTTCATCAGGAAGCGGATGGCTTCCGATGCGAGATACATGTCGTTACGGGTGTTGCCGACGGATTCCGCAGGCACCTTGTCGAGCGTGCCATAGCTGCGGACCTGATCGCCGACCTGCTGCACGAGAACGGCGAGCGACGGATAGGTGCCTTCGCTGATCTTGCGCTGCGAGACATAGGTGGTCACCGCCGGACGGGGATCGCCGATGATGCTGTGGCCGGCACCCTTGGCTGCGATCACCTTGGCGGCCGCGATGGAGTTGACCTGGAACTGGGCGACGCGGGATTCCGGCAATGCGCGGTTCAGCGCATAGGCGGTCGGCACGGTGCCGATCAGCACCAGCATGATCAGGCCCATGCCCTTCTGACCGTCATTCGAACCATGCGCAAACGACACGCCGGTGCAGGTCGCGATCAGGATGCCGCGGATCCACAGCGGCGGCGCCTTGTTGCCATCCGGCGCTGCGTACAAAGCGGGGTTACGCACGAGGAATTTCAGCACCAGCAGCAGGATGGCGGCGCAGGCGAAGCCGAACAGCGGCGACAGCAGCAGCGCATAGCCGATTTCGGTGGCCTTGCCCCAATCGACGCCCGAGGTGCCGTCACGGCCGCGCATCAGCGCATTGGCAATACCGACGCCGATGATCGAACCGATCAGCGTGTGCGAGCTGGAGGCCGGCAGGCCGAGATACCAGGTGCCGAGATTCCAGATGATCGCTGCGATCAGCAGCGCGAACACCATGGCAAAGCCGGCGCCGCTGGAAACCTGCAGGATCAATTCCACCGGCAGCAGCGAAACGATGCCGAAAGCCACCGCGCCCGTGGAGAACAGCACGCCGAGGAAGTTGAAGAAGCCTGACCACATCACGGCGAATTCCGCCGGCAGCGAGTGGGTGTAAATCACGGTGGCCACCGCATTGGCGGTGTCATGGAAGCCGTTGACGAATTCGAAGCCGAGCGCGATCAGCAGCGCCACGAACAGCAGGAGGTAAGGCAGATAGCTGGTGACGCGGGTGCCGGTGGCATTGACGTCCACATAGATGCTGTAGGCGACGAACAGGAGGCCGGCGGCGAGAATGCCGAAAAACAGGATCATCGTCAGCGGGTTGAAGCCCTTGTCGAGATTGGGCCGCGATGCCGGCTCGACTGGCCCGCTTCCGGAAATGGGTTGATTGAGTGTGAAATCGGTCATGAAACGCCCCCGTTACAGGTTAAGAGGCGTTAATCTCTGCACCACGGATGCGAAACCCGGATGACAGGCGCGACAATTTGTCTGTTACGGGTTGCGACAGTCATGCGTCGCCGGCGGACCGGCATGTGACAGGCGCTCAGATCGCCGACGCGACCTTTTCGAGTCCGATCATGCGCGCCAAAGCACGGACTTCGCGCTTCTGATCCTCACGCAACTGGAACAGCAACGGCATCGCAGCAGACTTGAGTTGCTGCACCTCGTCGCTATCGGGATCGATCGGCGGAGCGCCGGCTGAAGAATTGGCCTGTTTGGTCTCGTGGATCCTGCGCGCCACGTTGCGCAGCGCCGCTTCGACGCCGGGCCAGTAGGATTCCTGCGATGCGGTCAGATTGAGCCGCGTCTTGATCGCCGAAATCTGCGCATCGCTGAGCAGCGTATAGGTCTTCTGCACCGGCTTGGCGGTCGGCTGCGGCACCACGATCGGCGCAAGCAACGTCGAACCGGGTGCTTCGATCGGACTGTCGGATGCAAAGGCTTGGCGCAACGGACTGCCGTCAACGCTCGGGACCTGCTGCGGATCGAGCGACGCCATCATGGCGCCGGCGACTGGCAGCCTGTCTTTCTTGCCTTGGGAGTTGGAAACCGGTCCACGCGACACCGCGACCGAATTTTGCGCGGCACTGTCGTCATATGACAGCGACAGCGATGGGATGCTATCGCGACCGAGGATGCTCGCAACAGCCACGCCGGTCAGCAACAGGCAGCCCAGCACAAGAAGGGTCAGCGCACGCGTCAAGCCAGTCTCCGAAATTCAGGACTACCAGAGGTACCTGTCCTCACAAATGGAGATTAATTAAGGCCTAACCATACCATAACGGTGTTATAATACTTCTAGACGCTCAGGCGGCGTTGGCGAGAACATAGGCTTCCTGGATGTCGCTCACGATATCGGAGGCTTCCCACAGCGCATCCGGGGCGACCGATTGCATGCTGATGGTCCAGTTCGCGCCCTTTCCGGCGCGGGGCGTACTGACGATGTCGAACTGCACCTCGCGGCACAGCGGATGACGGCCGAAAGCTGCGGCCACGCGTGCTTTGATCTCCTCGATCGTGGCCGGCGTCTTCGCGAAATAGGCTTCGATATCCATGATGGCCCCTGAATCGGTTGATTCCCGATCAGGGCATTGTTGGTTCCACAGGATTTAACGAATGGTTAATTTCGCTGCGCCGTGAGCAGATTGATACCACCGCTGCGGGGAGGCTCAGCCCAGCAGTTGATCGAGCCGATCCCGGAGCTGATCCTGATGATACGGCTTGGCAAGCCGCGGCAGATCGACTTGAGCGCCTTCGGGCAAATCCGCATAGCCAGTGGCGAGCAGGATCGGCAGCGATGGCCGCATTTCGCGGGAATAAGCCGCAAGCTCGATGCCCGTCATGCCGGGCATCATGTGATCGGTCATCATCAGATCGAGCGGCTCGTCGCTTTTCAAAATCTCCAGCGCATGCCGCCCCGAATTCGCGGGGATCACACGATGGCCGAGATCCTCCAGCATCTCCGTTGTCGACATCGCGATGAGGGGATCGTCATCGACGAACAGGATCACGGCAGAGCGCGCGGCATGGCGCATGACATTGGCCGTATCGACCGCCTCCGGCTTCCTGTCGGTGACCGGCAGCACGAGGGTCGCCGTCGTTCCCTTGCCGACGACGCTCGATAGATCGAGCGTGCCGCCAAGCTGTACAGCCAGACCGTGCACCATGGACAGACCGAGACCGGTCCCCTTGCCGACCGGCTTGGTCGAGAAGAACGGCTCGATCGCCTTCTTCAACGTCTCCGGCGACATGCCCGCGCCATTGTCGATGATCGACACCTTGAGATAGTCGCCGGGCTTCAGAACCGGGTCGCCCTTGCCGACCCGGTGCTTCTTCACTTTGATATCGATGGAGCCGCCGTCCTGCATGGCGTCGCGCGCATTGATCGCGAGATTGAGGATGGCGAGTTCGAGTTGATTGGGATCGATCTGCGCCCGCGGCAAATCGTCGGGAATATCGAGACGCAGCGCGACGCGCGGCCCGAGCGAGCGCTCGAGCAGATCGCTCATGCCGCGGACCAGGGCACCGAGATCGACGGCCACGGCTTTCAGATCCTGCTGCCGTGCAAAGGCCAGTAGCCGCTGCGTCAGCGAGGCGCCGCGCTCGGCGCCCTGCATCGCGCCATCGACCAGTCGTTTCAGGCGCGGGTCGTCCGGCATGCGCTTGCGCAGCAGATCGAGATTGCCCATCACCGCCATCAGCAGATTGTTGAAGTCATGCGCGACGCCGCCGGTGAGCTGGCCGATGGTCTCCATCTTCTGCGCCTGACGCAGTTGGTCCTGCGCCTTCTCGCGCGCCGCGACTTCCTTCATCAGGTCGTTGCTGCGTTCCTCGACGCGCTGTTCGAGCGTCGCCGTGAGCTCGGCAAGCGCGGACCGCTCCGCCGTCAACTGCTCCAGCAAATTGTCGCGATCGATATCGGCAGACTTCCGCGCCGTGATATCGACGGAGACGCCGACCAGCGTTTTCGGCTTGCCATCAGGCCCACGGACCATGCGCGCACGCGTCTCGACCCAATGCACCGAACCGTCCGGCCAGATATTGCGGTATTCGACATTGTAGTCCGCGCCGGCCATCAGCGTCGCATCGAGCGCCTGCTGGCGTTGCTCGCGATCATCGGGATGAACCGCGGCCTGCAACTCGCTGAACGTGAACGACTGATCCGGCCGGCGGCCGAAGCATGCCTTGGTCGTATCCGAGACCTCAAGCCGAAGTTCGGGCAGATGCAGTTCGAGCGTGCCGAGCCGTCCCGCATCGAGCGCCGTCTGCAGCAGCCCCTGACTGTCGCCGAGGTCTTCGAGAATGGCACGCGTCTGATATTGACGCCGGCGCGCGCGGACGGCCGAACCGACGATCGAAATCAGGGTTGTCGGGTGAAACGGGCGCTCGATGAACGTCACATTGCCGAGCAACTGTCCGAGCCGCGCGGCATCCGGGTTGCGCTCCGGTCCGCCGCCCTGACGCGTCAGCAGCACGATCGGAAAATCGGACCACGACGGTTGATCGTGCAGCCAGTTGCCGAGGCCGCGTAGGTCGACGGTCTTGATCGCCTCGTCGGCGATCACGGCAACACCGGCGCCGCCCTTGATCTCCTCGAGCAGCGACAGGAAGTCCTCGCACGGCTGCGCGTAAAAACCGGCCTCGCGGATCAAGGCGGCAGCCACTGCAGAATCACGCCCTGTGGGAGCAAGGATGACAGCGCGTTCGGAGGAACGTCCCGGTTTCACGCCGAGGATCCCTCGAGCAGAGCGCTTTGACCACTATAGATGGGTACGCCGCGCAACACGCCCTGGAATTCGCTCAGCGGCGCGCCGATTGTGAGACCTCGCCCGTCGATCCGGTACTCGCGAATGGTCGACTCATGCGCGCCGGTTCGCTTCTTGATCACAGACATCGCGCGGCGCACGCTGCCGCGTGCCTCGAAGTAACGGAGCAGGATCACGGTATCGGCGAGATAGGTGACGTCCACCGGCGCCTTCATATCGCCGACGAGGCCGTGCTGCGCCACCGTCATGAAGGTCGCTGCGCCCCTGCGGTTGAGATATTGCAGTAGCTCATGCATGTGCAGGATCAGCGAGTTCTCTTCCGGCATCGAGGCCTGATAGCCATTGAGACTGTCGATCACGACGGTCTTGATGTTGTGCTCGTCGATCTGACGACGGACGCGATGCGCAAATTCACCCGGCGACAATTCGGCGGCATCGACCTGCTCGACGAACAGATGCCCGCTTTCCTGCATGGCGGCGAGATCGATTCCGATCCCCTTCATCCGATCGAACAGCAGTCCAAGCTCCTCGTCGAAGATAAACATGGCCGCCTTCTCGCCGCGCTTCACCGCTGCGACCACGTTGACGATCGCGGTCAGCGATTTGCCCGTGCCTGCCGGCCCCAGGATCAATGTACTCGAGCCTGTTTCGATACCGCCGCCGAGCAGTTGATCGAGCTGCGCAATGCCGCTCGACTTGGTCTTGCGATCCATGCTGTTGCGGAATTCGGACGCGACCAACCGAGGAAAGACGTTGAGGCCGCCCGTGGTGATGGTGGCATCGTGGTAGCCGCCGCGAAACTTGACACCGCGATACTTGATCACCCGCGCACGCCGACGTTCGGCACCGTAGGAGGGCGCCAGTTCTTCCAGCCGCAGCACGCCATGCGCGACGCTGTGCACTGTCTTGTCGGCCACTTCCGCCGTGAGGTCGTCGAGCAACATCACCGTCGTGCCGAATTTCGCGAAGTAATGCTTGATAGCCAGTATTTGGCGGCGATAACGCAGCGAGCTCTGCGCCAGCAGCCGGATTTCCGACAGGCTGTCCAAGACGACCCTGCTCGGCTGAGTGCGTTCCACGGCCTCGAATATCTGCTTGGTGGTTTCGCCGAGTTCGAGGTCGGACGAATAGAGCAGGCTCTGCTGCTGATCCTCGTCAAGCAGGCTTTCCGGCGGCAGGAGCTCGAAGACTTCAATGCTTTTGTCGAGGGTCCAGCCATGGGACGCTGCGCCATCGCGCAACTCACTCTCGGTCTCGGAGAGCGTGATGTAGAGACCCTTCTCTCCGACCCGCGCGCCCTCCAGCAAGAACTGCAACGCGACCGTGGTCTTGCCTGTCCCCGGCGCGCCTTCGACCAGAAAAATGTGACCTCGGGAGAATCCGCCGGAGAGGATATTATCCAATCCCCAGATGCCGGTCTTGGCTTTGTCGTCCTGCACGTGCATCGAACTCATACTGCCCCCTGACGCGCGATAACCGGGGCAATATCAATCGGTTCCCTGTCCAGGACAAAAATTCTAAAAGCGCGCCGATCGTCAACGTTTCTCAATAACCAGGCTCTGCACTGCCCGGCCGAAATAACCATTGATATCGGCGAGCTTCGACGCAGCAAGACCGGCGCCATCCGGCCCGATCCAGCTCTCCCCGTCCAGCAGGATCCAGTCACCCACCGGCGGACGTGACAGGCTCACGGTGAGATCGGCATTCAGGAAGGTCCAGTTGTCGAAACTCAGCACCGGTGACGAGCCGTTGCTGAAGTCGGCCGCGATCACGGCACGCATCACCTGCGAGAGGCCAGCGCCTTCGACGATCGGCCGGTTGGCCCGGTACCAGATCGCGCCCGGCCCCAGCGACAGGAAGCCGCCGCGCACCGCGCGAATGGTCATGCCGGTCACGAAGGGACTGCTGGCGTAACGCGGCTCAAGCAACCCGCCCTGATCCGGCGGCGGCACCGTGACCGGCGGATCAGTGACCTCTGGCGGCAGCGGCTGTGCCTCCGCCCTGATCTTCAGCACCGTCGCACGCACCACGACTGTGCCATTCGCCATCAGTCTGACGCCAACGAGCTGAATCTTGCGGCCTTCCCGCAGCACCTCGGTCTCGAAGGTGAGGGGCGCCACCGGCACCGGCCGCAACAAGTCGATGGTGACACGCGTCACATGCATCGGGCTTGCGGTGGGCATCTGCTCGGCAAGCCATGTCACCAGCGCCGATGGCGCCGAGCCGTGCTGCATGGTCTCGTTCCACGGACCCGCAGCATGCGGGCTGGTGACGACATGGTTGCCGTCCACGCGATAGATAGCGTCCATCAGATCGGCCTTCTCAATGCAGGATCAGAGCGGCGGATCGATCGCTTCGTCGTATTCCTTCTTGAAGCGCGCAACGAGCTCGGCCACCGGCACGACCTTCGACACGCTGCCGATGCCCTGGCCGCTGCCCCAGATTTCCTTCCAGGCCTTTGGCTTGGCACGCTCGCCTGACGCGTCGGTGCCAAAATTCATCTTGGTCGGATCGGACTCCGGCAGATTGTCCGGATCCATGCCGGCGGCGACGATGGACGGCTTCAGGTAGTTGCCGTGAACGCCGGTGAAGAGATTCGAATAGACGATGTCTTCCGAGCCGGAGGCCGCGATCATGTCCTTGTAGCCCGGCACCGCATTGGCTTCGGTGGTGGCGATGAACGCCGAACCGATATAGGCGAAGTCGGCACCGAGGATACGCGCGGCGCGAATGGCGCGACCGTTGGCGATGGCGCCCGACAGTGCGATCGGACCGTCGAACCACTGCCGGGTCTCGGCGACGAACGCGAGCGGCGAAATCTCGCCAGCATGACCGCCGGCGCCTGCCGCAACGAGGATCAGGCCGTCAGCCCCCTTCTCGATCGCCTTGTGCGCGAAACGCTGGTTGATGACGTCATGGAACACGATGCCGCCCCAGGCATGGGCTGCCTGATTGAGTTCCTCACGCGCGCCAAGCGAGGTGATCATCATCGGCACCTTATGCTTTTCGCAAAGCGCCATGTCCTGCTCGAGCCGGTTGTTGGACTTGTGCACGATCTGGTTGACCGCGAAGGGTGCGGAGAGCCGATCCGGATGCGCCTTGTCATGCGCGGCGAGTTCTTCCTTGATCCGGTGCAGCCACTCATCGAGCAGCGCCGCCGGACGTGCATTCAGCGCGGGAAACGCGCCGACGATTCCAGCCTTGCACTGCGCGATGACGAGATCTGGCACCGAAATGATGAACAGCGGCGAACCGATCACGGGCAGCGACAGGCGGTTCTTGAACAAAGCCGGCATCGACATGGAAAATTCCTCGACTTCTTTTCTTGATTTGTGCGCGATCGGGCGCGCCTGCCCCCGGTCGATCCGGGAGGCCGCCGGACGATGCCAGAAGCCTGGGGCGGATGGCAATTGCGCTGCGGCAGAAAAAGCCGGGCTGAACGGCGTTGGTTTCAGTACGCGGAATAATGGGGCGCCCCACTATCCAGGTGGCGCCCCATTATCGGGATGACTGATCGATTATCGGCAAGCGCCCGATCAAGCGGGTTCTGACATCGTCACACGATTCTTGACGCTGGGACGCTCGTTCATCCTTGCGTACCAGGCGTGGAGAGCCTCGTACTCCGCAGGCACCTCGAGCTTCACGAGACCGGCGAAGATCAAACCGCCGATTACCGTGATATCGGCCATCGAGAAAAACTCGCCGGCAATGAACGGCTGCTTTTTCAGCACCCCGTCAAAGTACGCCATCCCCCTGAGGGCCTTGTCGCGCTGACGAAAGCCCCATTCCGCATTCTGATAAATCTCGACATCGGGTCCGAGCCCCGGTGTGGCGTGGTGAAAATAGACGCTAATGGCGTCGAGCAGCTCCAATTCGGCACGCTTGCTCATCATGTGGATCGTGCCCTTCTCGCGCGGCGTCCTCCCGGTGAGCACGGGCGCGCCGTCAAGCGCGTCGAGATATTCGGTAATGGCCGTGCATTCAGCGATGAGGGTCCCGTCGTCGAGTTCGAGCACCGGCAACGTGCCTGAATAGTTCTTGGCGAGGAATTCGGGCTTCTTGTGCTCGCCTTTCCAGAGATCAACCGACACGAACTGGACGCGCGACTGAAGGTTCTTCTCCGCCAGAGCGATCCGGACACGTCCGGGATAGGGCCCGGTGTGCCAATCGTGAATTGTCATCATCGGCAGCTTTGTCGCGTCGCCATTGGAGATCTGGGTTTTCATTAATTTATCCTACCTATCAGTTGGTAGGCTAATTTATGGCTTTGATTTACAGGCGTCAACGCCTATCTATCGCTTGGTAGGCTGCAGACACGGGGTTGTGAGACCGGGACATGAGTTCGAATTCCAGGGAAGCCATTCTGGCGGCAGCCAAGCTGACCGCGCAGGCCCATGGCTACAGCGGCCTGAATTTCCGCGATCTCGCGGCAGAGGTCGGCATCAAGGCCGCGAGCATCTACCACCACTTCCCGAGCAAGGCCGATCTCGGCGCCGCCGTCGCCAAGCGCTATTGGGAGGACTCGGCCGCCTATCTGGAGGCGCTGCTGGCCGAGTCCACCGATCCGGCCGCGTGCCTGCGCCAATATCCCGGCACGTTCCGCAAGGCGCTGGAGAGCGGCAACCGCATGTGCCTGTGCAGCTTCATGGCCGCCGAATATGACGACCTGCCTGAGCCGGTGAAGAAAGAGATCCAGACCTTCACCGATATCAATGTGGCATGGCTGAGCAAGGTTCTCGTCGCTGTGACCGCCGCGAGCCCTGAGAAGAGCGAATCGCGTGCGCGCGCCATCTTCGCTGCCATCACCGGCGCCCAGCTGATGGCAAGAAGCCGCGCGGATGTCTCGCTCTATGACGCGCTCATCGAGAGCTATCGCGTCGCGGGGCTCCTGCCGGCATAGACCTACTGGCAGAGCGCCTGGGTGACATAATTTTCCGTCTTGCAGTCACCCGGCTCCGGCGCGCGGCCGGGGATCATGGCCCTTGGCGAGCAGCTTTGCGCTGCGTCGGTGTCGAGGCTCTTGCCGTCCTTGAAGCCCTTGCTCTGACATAGTTTGTCCGAGGCCACCTTGCAGTCGGGTGCGCCATTGGCAGCGACCGGACAAACCACCCTTCCCTTCACCACCGTGTTCAGCTTGGTCAGGCTGTCGGTGCCGAGCGACGGCATCGCGGGGAGCGACGGCAGCAGCGAGGTGGAATTCTTGAACAGCTTGCCGATCTCGTTGAACAGGCCGGGATTCTCGGGCGCCGGGGGCGGTGACGGCGGCGGCGCCTGTTCAGCCATCGGCGCCGGCGCGAAAGCCGCGGCAGGCGGGGGTGGCGCCGAGGGAGCCGGGACAACCTGAATCGTGATCGACTTCTGCGGCATCGGTTGCTGCTGCATGGCCTGCGACCAGGCACACACGGTGGCTGCGCCGACGGCCAGCGCCGCGATCGCAGCGACGACGCAGTTGCGGGTTACCGGAGCAAACAGACAGGTCAAATTGAACATGATGCGAAATGTATCCCGGCACCTGTGCCGGGGGAAGCATCCAGATCTAGAACAGCCGGAATGCGATGATGAAGCCGAGCACCAGAACGCCGACGCCCAGCGCAACCCACAGACCCAGACGCTTCTCGATGGTCTCGCGAATCCACACGCCGTACCGGTTGAGCAGGATGGCGACGACATAGAAGCGCACGCCGCGGGCAACCACCGACAGCGCGATAAACATCCAGATATTATAGTTGGCGAAGCCTGACGTGATGGTGACAAGCTTGTAGGGGATCGGCGTCAGCCCCTTCAGCAGGATGATCCATGCGCCATATTCGGCATAGCCGGCGCGGAATGCCTCGACCTTGTCGCCATAGCCATAGAAATGAATGACCCATTGGCCGACGGAGTCATAAAGCACCGCGCCGATGAGATATCCCACCACGCCGCCAAGCACTGAGGTGATGGTGCAAATGCCCGCATAGAGCCAGGCCTTTTGCGGCCGGGCCAGCGCCATCGGAATCAGCATCACATCCGGCGGCACCGGAAAGAACGAACTTTCCGCGAAGGACACGATGCCCAAAATCCAGAGGGCATAGGGCTTGTGGGCGGCGTCGATACACCAGTCATACATTCGTCTGAGCATGGTCCGCGATGAACCATCCTGACGCCGATTTGTCTATGGCCGGGCTGACACGCGCGAGACGAAAAGCTCAGCTCAACTTGCGGAGGCGACGACCTTCGAGCGCGACAATTGGCCGCCGTGCAGCGCTTTGCTCGATGGATTTGGGCCGTTTCGGCGGTTTCGGGAGTTTTTCGGCGATACCGAGCATGTCTTCACGCCGGCTCATCTCGGCCCAGACCTGCTCAGGACGCACACCCGCGGCCGCCCACAATACAGTCAAATTGTAGAGAAGATCGGCGCTTTCGCGGATCACGGCGTCCGGTTTGCGATTGACCGCATCGATGACGACCTCGATGGCTTCTTCGGCGAGCTTCTTCGCCATCTTTTCCGGTCCCTGCTGATAAAGCCGGGCCGTTCGCGAGACCGACGGATCGAGATCCTTGGCCGCGATCACCGCCTGATAAAGCCGGTCGAGCGAATCACTCATGCAACTACACTATCTCAAAGCTGTAGCCAGCGCGTTAACGGCTGGCATTCAAGTGTCTGCAACAACGTCAAAACGCCGGCCGCAAGCGCGACCGGCGTTTGATAGTTAAGTGACAGTTGCATGACGGAATAGGTTGTGACCGATCGCGAACTACCAGGTCATACGACGCGAGTTGTCGTAACCATGGCCACCGCCATAGCCGCGATACGGCACGCCACCGTAATAGGCAGGACCGCCATCATAATAGGCTGGGCCACCGCCGTAGTATCCGTAACCCGGGCCGTTATCGTAGTAATAGTCGCGACGGCTCTGCGTTGCAGCGATTGCGCCAATGGTACCGACGATGGCGCCAAAGGCCGCAAGGCCGGCAGCATTGCCGCCACCGCGATAGTGGCGACGGCGCGCGCTGCTGAAATCGGTCGCGTCGCTGGTGCCGTGCGTGGCCGCGGCCTGGCTTGTGCTCTTGGCGACAGGCGCCGCGATTGCTCCGGTCGGCGCAATTGCCGAGATGGTCATGGCCGCAACGGTCGCCACGATGGCGGCGCGGCCAGTCTTATTAAACAATCCATTTCGTACGAACATCTCAATGTCCTCCATGGTCGTCTGGCCCTGTGGGCCTCTGTATAGCCAACCACTTCGGCCACTATGGGTTCCCCAACCCCAACGGCAGCTGAACGATCGGTGTCCAAATCGGGGCAGTCATCTCCCGTTCAGCCTTTTACGGTTAGAAACGACGCGCAAGATGTCGCACCATGGCGCCATCAATCAGACATGCCCGGCGGGGTAACTGCCGGTCCGTCAGTCGTTAAGTATCTTGATGCCCAGAAACGCGACCAACATTTCCCGGCGGCATGTCCTCCTCTCGCTGAGTGCGCTGGGCTCCGTCGCTTTTTGCGCATCATCGGGACAGGCCGCCGCTGACGACAAGACGCCTGACGACAAAACACCGACCAATATCCAGTTTGCGCTCGATCGTGCAGTCGATGCGATTGCCGCACCCTTCGTGCTGGCCGATGCCCGCGGCCTGTACCGGGGCGAAAACCTGAATGTGACCACCACCGTAGCCGCGGGATCGAAGGAGGCCATCGCGCGGGTCGCCTCCGGTGCCAGTGACATGGCGCTGGCCGATCTCAACGCGTTGATCCGCTATCGCGGCGATTCCGATGCCGCAACGGTGAAAGCCGTCTTCGTGCTGCTCAATGTAGCACCCTATGCCATCGTCGCCCGCAAGAGCCGCGGCGTGATCTCGCTCGGTAGCCTTGAAGGAAAAGTGCTTGGGGTCGCTGACCGCGATCTCGCGATCCGGCTGTGGCCGGCGCTGGCCAAACGAAACAACATCAAGCTCGCTGCCGTGAAGCAGGAGAGGATCAGCGCCGCGGTGCGCGAACCGATGCTCTCGGCCGGTCAGGTCGATGCGGTCACCGGCTTCTCCTATCTTTCGGCGGTCAACCTGCGCGACCGCGGCGTCCCCGCCGATGACCTGGCAGTGTTTCGTTTCGCCGAGTTCGGCTCCGCCGCCTATGGCCTCGCGCTGATCGTCAATCCGAAATTCGCTGCCGCCAGACCCGAGGCCGTGAAAGCATTCATTCGTGCCGTCACCGCCGGGACGCAGTTGGCGATCCAGGACCCGGCCAAGGCGATCACCGACGTCATGACCCAGATGGAGAATGGTTCGCGCGAGCTCGAACTGACGCGGCTCCACATTGCCATTACCGACAATATCCTGACCGACGACGTCCGCCGCGACGGGCTGGGTGGCATCGACGCCGCCCGCTTTGAGGCGTCACTCAACGAGATCGCCGAAGATTTTACCTTCAAGAAGCGCCCCTCAGCCGCAGACATCTTCGATGACAGCTTCCTGCCGGGCTCGGTCGGCCGCAAGATGAACTGAAGAAGTTCAACTGAACAACTTTTCCCGAAGCTGTATTCGGCTGCCATCCCCGCCTAGACTACGCGCAATCGGTTATCCCGTTCGCGCTGCGCTGAGTGACCTCCCATGATCCGTCTTTACACCCGTGTGCTGGAGCTGCTCGGCAAGGAGAAGCGCCTCGGCTGGATCCTTGCGGGCGCCAACCTGCTGCTGGCCGGCGCGCAATTCGCCGAACCGGTGCTGTTCGGCCGGATCATCGACGTACTCTCCGGCAATCTCTCGACAGCCGCAATGCAGACGGACAGCGCATCGCCTTGGCCGCTGCTGGCGGCCTGGGTCGCGTTCGGCCTGTTCACCATCGTCTGCGGCGCGGTGGTGGCGCTTCATGCGGATCGCCTCGCACATCGCCAGCGCCAGGCAGTGCTGACCGATTACTTCGAACACATCATGCAATTGCCGCTGACCTTCCACACCGGTACGCATTCCGGCCGCTTGATGAAAGTGATGCTGGCCGGCACCGATGCCCTGTGGCGTGTCTGGCTCGGCTTCTTCCGCGAGCACTTCGCCTCCATCGTCTCACTGCTCGTCCTGTTGCCGCTGTCGATCTATCTGAACTGGCGGCTGGCGATCCTGCTCGTAATCCTCTGCGTCGTGTTCACGGTGCTGACCACCATGGTCGTGCGCAAGACCTCGGGCATGCAAAGCGACGTCGAGGAGCATTACGGCGACCTGTCCGCCCGCGCCTCCGATGCGCTCGGCAATGTCGCGCTGGTGCAGAGCTTCACGCGCATCGATGCCGAGGTGCAGGGCCTGCGCGGCGTCTCCAGCCAGTTGCTCGAAAAGCAGATGCCGGTGCTGTCGTGGTGGGCGCTGGTCTCGGTGATGACGCGCGCCTCCACCACCATCACCGTGCTGGCGATCTTCACCGTCGGCATCGCGCTGCATCAGCAGGGTCTCACCACCGTGGGCGAGATCGTGATGTTCGTCTCCTTTGCGACGATGCTGATCCAGAAGCTCGAACAGGTGGTCTCTTTCATCAACACGATCTTCATGGAAGCGCCGCGGCTGCGCGATTTCATGAACGTGCTCGATGCCGTGCCTGCCGTGCGCGACCGCATCGACGCCATGGATCCCGGCCGGCTGCAAGGCATGGTGGAATTCAACGACGTGTCGTTCTCCTATGACGGCAAGCGGCCGGCCATCGCGGATCTGTCCTTCACGGCCCTGCCCGGCCAGACCATCGCCCTCGTCGGCGCCACCGGCGCCGGCAAGTCCACCGCCATCGCACTGCTGCACCGGGCCTTCGATCCGCAATCCGGCATCATCTCGATCGACGGCATGGATATCCGTGCACTCACCCTGTCGGGCCTGCGCCGGAACATCGGCGTCGTATTCCAAGAGGCGCTGCTGTTCAATCGCTCCATCGCCGACAATCTGCGCGTCGGCAAACCGGACGCGACCGATGAAGAGCTGCGCATTGCCGCCGCGCGCGCCCAGGCGCTCGATTTTATCGAGCGCAGCGATAACGGTTTCAACACCAATGCCGGCGAACGTGGCCGCATGCTGTCCGGCGGCGAGCGGCAACGGCTGTCGATCGCCCGTGCACTGCTGAAGGACCCGCCGATCCTGATCCTCGACGAGGCCACCAGCGCGCTCGACGCCGTGACCGAGGCCAAGCTCAACGTCGCTCTCGATGAAGTGATGAAGGGCCGCACCACCTTCGTGATCGCGCACCGGCTGTCCACCATCCGCAACGCCACGCGCATTCTGGTATTCGAGAACGGCCGCGTGATCGAAGCGGGAACTTTTGACGAACTCGTGATGCAGGGCGGCTATTTCGCCAGTCTGGCCGCCGCCCAGTTCATGGTTCAGGAGGACGCACGCGCCAGCATGGCCCTACCGGACGCCGCCCAGCCGCTGTAATCCTTTGGAGAAGTGACGACTTGGGGAAGTGAAGGCTTTGGGAGAACGGCCGAAATTTGGCCCCTTTCATCACCGATTTAACCCGCTCGCCACTGTTCTGATGCTCCCGGCCGGTATAGGTTTGCTTCTGTCACCGCGTGACGCCAAACCGACCTGAGAGCCCCGAACCTCAAATCCAAGAATTGCTGCGCGCGGTGTCACGGCACTGCAGGCGGGCCGCAAAGGACCGGAATCGGATAGTGCAGTTTCACTTCGCATCGCGCCGCCTGCTATCACTTAACTGGTTCGTTCTCGCCGCGACACTTGCGTTCGGCGTGGCCGCGCCTCGCGCTGCGAGCGCTGAAGCGCTGCTTGTCGTCGAAGCCGATACCGGCAAGGTGCTGCAGGCCGAAAACGCGACCTATCCGTGGTACCCCGCCTCCGTCACCAAGCTGATGACGACCTATGTCACGCTGCAGGCGGTGAAGCAGGGACGCATCAGCCTCGATACGGTGGTCACGGTGTCGCCGATCGCCGCGGCACAGTCGCCATCGAAGATGGGATTCAACGCCGGCACGCAGGTCACCATCGACAACGCATTGAAGATGATGATGGTGAAGTCGGCCAACGACATGGCCGTCGTGCTCGCTGAAGGCGTTGGCGGTTCTGTCGACGGTTTCTCGGCAATGATGAATGCCACCGCGCAGAAGCTCGGCATGACGCAGACCAACTACGTCAACCCGAACGGCCTGCCGGCCGATGGTCAGGTCACCTCGGCGCGTGATCTTGCAATCCTCGCCCGCGCGATCATCCATGACCTGCCGGAATATGAATATTTCGTCCACATTCCCGCGATCAAATTCGGCCGCCGCATCACCCCGAACTTCAACAAGCTGATCGGCCGCTATCCCGGCGCCGACGGCATGAAGACCGGTTTCATCTGCGCCTCCGGCTACAATCTCGTCGCCACCGCCACCCGCGGCAACAAGCGGCTGATCGCCGTGGTGCTCGGTGCCTCGTCCGGCCAGGCCCGCGCCGTCAAGGCCGCGCAGCTGCTGGAGCGCGGCTTCAACAATGGCGCCGGCGGCCTCACCTGGCTGCGACCGGCGCTCGGCACCGTGGACGCGCTCGCGCCGATCGACGCCGCGCCTCCGAACCTCCGCGACGAAATGTGCGGACCGAAGCGCAAGCGCCCGGCCAGCGATGCCGATGACGAAGTCGTCGCCAGCAACGAAGCCGGCAGCCAGGCCATGTCGTTCTTCACCGCCGGCCTGCAGCCGCCGACGCTGCGCCCGGTCGACATGATCGCCGCAGCCGCCGCGCCGGTCGAACCGGTGATCGTCTATACCGGACCGAAGAAGGTGGGGGCCGACCTGATCGCCGCCAATGCGGTGGAAGAAGCCCGGCAGACGCCGAAGCCCAAAGGCAAGAAGGGCACCAAGACCGCTGCCAAGAAGCCTGACGCGGCAGCCGACACCAAGGACGCCAAAACCGCAGCATCGGCCGAGGCGAAACCAGCCGCCAAGCCTGCGGCCAAACCCGCCGCGTCCAAACAGGCAGCAGTCAAGCCCGATGCAGCCGCGCCAAAGCCGGCAGCGGCAGCCAAACCTGCAGCCGGCAAGCCTGCCACGGCAGCCACCACCGCTCCGGCCGCAACGCCGGCCAAGCCGAAGGCAGCGGCCAAACCCGCACCGAAGGCTACCACCGGCGAAGCCAAGCCGGCTGCGGCAGCTCCGCGCACTTAGACCTTCGTCGACAAGGCTCAACTATCATCGTTAACGCAGCCGGTTTCCGGCCGCGTCATGTTGCGCCGCGCCTTGCTATCAAGGGCAGCTTTGCTCAATACTTCGACGAAATAATCAAATCGAGGGGGAAGTGTCATGGAGCGTATCTGGCTCAAACAATATCCGGCAGGCGTGCCAGCCGACATCGACGTCAGCCTGTATCCGTCGCTGGTCGATCTGCTCGAAGAGAGCTTTGCCAAATTCCGCGATCGCAAAGCCTTCATCTGCATGGACAAGTCGATCACCTATCGTGAGCTCGACGAAATGTCCCTGGCGCTCGGCGCCTATCTGCAGAGCAAGGGCCTCGCCAAGGGTGCCCGCGTCGCGCTGATGATGCCGAACGTGCTGCAATATCCGATCGCCACCTCCGCGGTGCTGCGCGCCGGCTATGCCGTGGTCAACGTCAACCCGCTCTACACCCCGCGCGAGCTCGAACATCAGCTCAAGGATTCCGGTGCCGAAGCCATCATCGTGCTGGAGAACTTCGCCTCCACGGTGCAGCAGGTGATCGCCAAGACCAATGTGAAACACGTCATCCTTGGCAGCATGGGCGACATGCTCGGCTTCAAGGGGGTGATCGTCAATCTCGTGGTCCGCCGCGTAAAGAAGATGGTGCCGGCTTACGAATTGCCGGGCGCCGTCTGGTTCAACGATGCAGTCTCCGCCGGCCGCAGCATGAAGATGAAGAAGCCGGTGCTCGGACCCGACGACGTCGCGTTCCTGCAATACACCGGCGGCACCACCGGCGTTTCCAAGGGCGCGACGCTGCGCCATCGCAACATCCTGGCCAATGTGCTGCAGAACGATGCCTGGCTGCAGCCGGCGCTGCGCAAGCCGCCGCATGTGGACCAGCTCTTCATCGTCTGCGCGCTGCCGCTGTATCATATCTTCGCGCTGACGGCCTGCTTCCTGCTGGCCGTGCGCGCCGGCGGCGTCAACCTCCTGATCCCGAACCCGCGCGACATGCCGGGCTTCGTGAAGGAGCTGATGAAGTATCAGGTCAACAGCTTCCCGGCCGTCAACACGCTCTATAACGGCCTGCTGAATACGCCCGGTTTCGACCAGGTGGATTTCTCCAAGCTGAAGATTTCCAACGGCGGCGGCATGGCGGTACAGAAGGCGGTGGCCGAACGGTGGCTGAAGACGACCGGCTGCTTCGTCGCCGAAGGCTATGGCCTGTCGGAAACCTCGCCGACGCTGACCTGTAATCCGGCCGACGTCGATCAGTTCAACGGCTCGATCGGCGTGCCGGTGCCATCGACCTACATCTCGATCCGCGACGACGACGGCAACGAAGTCCCGCTCGGCGAGCCCGGCGAGATTTGCGCCAAAGGTCCGCAGATCATGTCGGGCTACTGGAACCGGCCGGACGAGACCGCCAAGGTGATGACCGCGGACGGCTTCTTCCGCACCGGCGACATCGGCATCATGAGCCCCGACGGCTTCACCAAGATCGTGGATCGCAAGAAGGACATGGTGCTGGTCTCGGGCTTCAACGTCTATCCGAACGAGGTCGAGGACGTCATCGCCAGCCATCCCGGCGTGCTGGAATGCGCCGTGATCGGCGTGCCCGATCCGAAGACCACCGAGGCGGTGAAGGCCTTCGTCGTCAAGAAGGACCCGAACGTCACCGCCGAGGACATCATCAAGTTCTGCGGCACCCAGCTCACCAATTACAAGGTGCCGAAACAGATCGAATTCCGCACCGCTCTGCCGAAGACCAATGTCGGCAAGATCCTGCGCCGCGAACTCCGCGACGAGAAGAAGCAGGCCTCAGCGGCCTGACACACTGCTATAGGGTGGGCCCGCTTTCGCATGGCCCCCCTATGGACTTCAGCATGACTGCAACGACTCCCGCCGACATCATCGCCTTCTGGACAGACGCCGGCTGGGAGCGCTGGTACGCCAAGAACGACGATTTCGATGCCGAGATCACCCGCCGCTTTCGCGCGCTTTGGGATGACGCCGTCGCCGGCAGCCTTGCATCCTGGGAAGCAAGTGACGACGGCACGCTCGCGCTGATCCTCGTGCTCGACCAGTTTCCCCGCAACATGTTCCGCAACGACGCGCGGGCCTTTTCCAGCGATCGCCTCGCTTGCGACCTCACGATCAGGGCCGTCGCACGCGGCGTCGATCAGCGCGTCGACCAGCAGATGCAGCAGTTCGTCTATATGCCGCTGATGCATTCGGAAGACCTCGCCGATCAGGAGCGCTGCTGCGCGCTGTTTCGCGCCACCGGCGAGACCGACAATCTGAAATATGCCGACGAGCACGCCGACATCATCCGGCGCTTCGGCCGTTTCCCCCACCGTAACCGGGTGCTGGGGCGCAGCACCACTGCGGAGGAGCAGGCGTTTCTGGATGCCGGCGGCTTCGGCGGGTGACGTCATCATGGCGCGCAGCAGGCCAAGTTTTGCGCAGCACATAATATTGCCCGCGTCATGCAGCCGGTCTAAACACACTCACCCGCATTTCAGGAGAGATCGACGATGACCATTCAAGTTGGCGACAAGCTGCCCGAGTCCAAGCTCCGTGTCATGACCTCCGAAGGTCCGGCCGTGAAGACCACCGACGACATCTTCAAGGGCAAGAAAGTGGCGCTGTTCGCGGTGCCCGGCGCCTATACCGGCACCTGCCACAAGATGCATCTGCCGAGCATCTTCCTCAACGCCTATGCCATCAAGGACAAGGGCGTCGACACCATCGCGATCATCTCCGTCAACGATGTGTTCGTGATGAACGCCTGGAAGAAAGACACCGACCTGCGCGACGAAGCGGTGTTCCTCGCCGACGGCAATGCCGACTTCACCAAGGCGATCGGCATGGAGCTCGACGCATCCGGCAACGGCCTCGGCATCCGCTCGCATCGCTATTCGATGCTGGTGGAAGACGGCAAGGTGACCAAGCTCAACCTCGAGCCGGCACCGGGCAAGGTCGAAGTCTCCGGCGGCGACACGCTGCTGGGTCAGCTCTGAGCTGAGATCTTCGATTAGAGAACCACGAACTTCGTCATGGCCGGGCTTGTCCCGGCCATCCACGTCATCGCCGCGGGCCAAGACGTGGATACCCGGCATTCGCCGGGCATGACGGCAGAGTTTGGTGTGCAGTCAGCGCAAAATGCCGTCCGCTTCTACCGCCCGCGATTCTCCGCCAGCCCGTCCCGCGAGAGTTGATCCGCGCGTTCGTTCTCGGCGTGGCCGGCATGACCCTTGACCCAGTGCCAGCGCACGTCATGGGTCTTCAGCGCAGCATCGAGCCGCTGCCACAGGTCGACATTCTTCACCGGCTTCTTGTCCGACGTCTTCCAGCCGTTTTTCTTCCAGCCGTGAATCCAGCTCATGATGCCGTTGCGCAGATACTGGCTGTCGGTGTGCAGATCCACCGAACACGGCTTCTTCAGCGCTTCCAGCGCCGAAATCGCCGCCATCAGCTCCATGCGATTATTGGTGGTGTGCGCCTCGCCGCCCTTGAGCTCCTTCTCGGCATCGCCGAAACGAAGGATCGCGCCCCAACCGCCGGGGCCGGGATTTCCGGAGCAGGCGCCGTCCGTATAGATCGTCACAGGCGTCGCAGTGGTCACGCGGGCTGCCTCGCCACTTCGACGCCGTAGTCGGCCATCGACGTCACCGACTGGTGGAAGCGCAGCTTGCGGACATACTCGACCGGATCCTTCGGCTTCACGAAGGCGCCTTCCGGCACATTGAGGAAATCCACCAGCCGCGTCAGCAGGAAGCGGATCGACGCACCGCGCGCCAGCAGCGGAAACGCCGCGCGCTCGGCACCGGTCAATGGACGCACCGCCTCATAGGCATTGAGGAAAGCGCGCGCCTTGGTGGCATTGAAGGACAGATCCGGCTCGAAGCACCATGCGTTCAGGCAGATCGCCACGTCGTAGGCCAGCATGTCATTGCAGGCGAACGGGAAGTCGATCAGGCCGGAGAGCTTGTCGCCGAGAAAGAACACGTTGTCCGGAAACAGATCCGCATGGATCACGCCTTCCGGCAGATCGGTTGGCCAATGCGCGGCAAGATAGTCGAGTTCGGTCTGCAGGAAAGCGCGCAGCCCGGGCTGAACCGTATCGGCGCGCGGTGCAGCGAGTGCGAGCAAACCGCGCCAGCCATCGACCGACAGATTGTTCTTGCGCACCAGCGGGAAATCGCGCCCGGCGACATGCATCCTCGCCAGCGCTTCGCCGACACCGGCGCAATGCATCGCATTGGGACGACGCGGCCACATGCCTTCGAGGAAGTTGATGATCGCCGCCGGCCGACCGGCGAGCGATGCATAGACCGCACCGTCGCGATTCTTCTGCGGCTGCGGGCAATTCACGCCGCGCACGCAGAGATGCGCCATCAGACCGAGGAAGTAAGGCAGGTCATCCGCCGCGACGCGCTTCTCATAGAGCGTGAGGATATACGCGCCCTTGGAGGTGTGCATCAGGAAGTTGGAATTCTCGACGCCTTCGGCGATGCCCTTGTAGGAGAGCAATTCGCCGACATCGTAGCTCTTCAGGAAGTCCGCGAGATCATCGGCGGCAACATCGGTATAGACCGCCATCGCGGTTACGCCGCGGCCTCGGGACGCAGCGAACGCGGCAGCGGGAAGAATTCGTTTTCTTCAGCGGCCGACACCGTCTCCACATGCAGCTCATAACGCTGCGCGAAGGCGTCCATGATTTCCTCGACGATCACTTCCGGCGCCGAGGCGCCCGCGGTGATGCCGAGGCTGGTGATGCCCTCGAACATGCTCCAGTCGAGATCGCTGGCGCGCTGCGCCAGCACCGAGACGCGACATCCCTCGCGCTCGGCCACTTCGCGCAGACGCTGCGAGTTCGACGAGTTCGGCGCGCCGACCACGATCAGCGCATCGACCACCGGCGCCACCTTCTTCACGGCAAGCTGGCGGTTGGTGGTGGCGTAGCAGATGTCTTCCTTGTGCGGCCCGTTGATCGTGGGGAAGCGGCTCTTCAGCACTTCGACGATCTCGGCGGTGTCGTCGATCGACAGCGTCGTCTGGGTCACGAAAGCGAGATTGTTCGGATCCTTCGGCTGGAAGGTCTGTGCGTCACCAGCCGTCTCGATGAGCTGCACAGCACCAGGCGGCAGCTGGCCGACGGTGCCGACCACTTCCGGGTGATGCGAATGCCCGATCAGCAGGATCTCACGGCCGCGCTTGAAGTGGATCGCCGCCTCGCGGTGCACCTTGGTCACCAGCGGGCAGGTCGCGTCCAGCGAGAAGAAATTGCGCTGACGGGCATCCTCGGGAACCGATTTCGGCACGCCATGGGCGGAAAATACTACCGGCGCGGATGTATTGTCCGGGATTTCGGCGAGTTCCTCGACGAAGATCGCGCCCTTGGTCCTGAGGCTGTCCACCACATACTTGTTATGGACGATCTCATGCCGGACATAGACGGGCGCGCCATGGATCGCGAGTGCGCGTTCGACCGTATCGATCGCCCGGACCACGCCGGCACAGAAGCCGCGCGGCGAACAAAGAACGATTTTCAGGGACGGTTTGCTCGTCATATCGGGGCGATCCAGGGGCCTGGGCACCAAAATGGCAGGTGCGATGGGTCAGATTGGCAAAATTCAGCCAAAGAGCTTGTCTGAATAAGGACTTGGGGCCGGTTTGCGGCGCTGTCAAGGCCGAACTGCCGGGCATTGCGCGGTTGCCCTCGGACAGATTATATAGAGCCTTAATTCCCGTCATCACCGATGACCAGACGGCTTCGCCTCCGAAAGAGGTGGGCGAAGCGCAAAGGAGATGTGCCATGAGCAATGCCCCGCTGATGCCAAAGGCGACGGCCGTGTGGCTGGTCGACAATACGGCGCTGACCTTCGATCAGGTCGCCGATTTCACCAAGATGCACCCGCTCGAGATCCGCGCCATTGCCGACGGCGACGCCGCCCAGGGCATCAAGGGCATGGACCCGATTTCCAACGGGCAATTGACCCGCGATGAGATCGAAAAGGGCGAGAAGGACAAGAATTACCGGCTCAAGCTCGAAGAGAGCAAGGTGATCCTGCCGCCGGCCGCCAAGAAGAAGGGCCCGCGTTACACCCCGGTGTCGCGCCGCCATGAGCGCCCGAGCGCGATCCTGTGGCTGGTCCGCAGCCATCCGGAGCTCAAGGACAGCCAGATCATGCGTCTGGTCGGCACCACCAAGACCACCATCGCCTCGATCCGCGACCGCACCCACTGGAATGCCTCGACCTTGACCCCGATGGATCCGGTGACCCTCGGCCTGTGCTCGCAGATCGAACTCGATTTCGAAGTGCAGCGCGCAGCCAAGGAAAAGCCGACCGATCAGGCTTACGGCGGCGCGACCCTGCTGCCGGCCTCGGAAACCACCCGCAAGGACGAGTTGGAGACCGCCGAGAGCGGCAGCGGCGACCTCAATGTCGATGCCGTGTTCGCCAAGCTGAAGGGCATCGGCGGCGGCAAGAAGCAGGACGACGACGAATAGGCGCCTGCGCTGCGCACAGATGCGCGGTGGCAAGGACAGAATTGAAAACGCGGCGGTTCATCCCGCCGCGTTTTTTGTTGGCGTGCGGCGTCCAACAATCTTCGCTTTCCAAACGTCATCGAATCCTGCGACATCCAACCTGCGCGGGGGCGCATGGGGCAACGCTGCGATGGCATCTCTCTGGCTTGGTCTGGTGCGCTTGCTGGCCGGCTTTCGCCGCGGCCTGCGGGATCCGGAATTTCGCGCGATCCTGTTTCTGCTGGCCATCGCCATGACCGGCGGCGCCGTGTTCTTTCACGCCGTGGAAGGATGGCCGTGGATCGACGCCGCCTATTTCAGCGCGATGGCGCTCACCACCGTCGGCGACGCCACGCTGTCGCCGACCACTGCCATCGCCAAGATCTTCACCATGCTGTTCTCGATCTGTGGCATCGGACTGATGCTCGCATTCCTGTCGCGACTCTCGACATTCCGCGAGCATGAGGAAGGGCGGGAGTAGAATGAAGAATGCGCGAACGTTCTCCACTAAGTATCTGGATGTGATAATCTGCCGTCCTACCGGGTTGTCGCAGGGGCAGGCTCGACACCATGAAGGTCCGGGACGCGATCAAACTGATCGAGGATGACGGCTGGTTTCTGGTCGCCATGCGCGGCAGCCACCGGCAATTCAAACATTCAACGAAGCCGGGGCGCGTCACGATCGCCGGCAAGCCTTCCGACGATCTTGCACCTGGCACATTTAGAAGTATCCTGAAGCAGGCGGCACTGACGGAGAAGCCTTAATGCGTTACGCCGTAGTCATCGAGAAGACCGACAACAACTATTCCGCATACGTGCCGGACCTGCCCGGCTGCGTCGCAACGGGGGATACAGTAAAGATCGTCGAAGCCGAGATCCGGGATGCTATCCGTTTCCACGTTGAAGGCCTCAAAGAAGACGGATTACCGGTGCCCGCGCCGACCAGCATCGCGGATTACATCGAGACTTGAAGCTCGTAGCCGTCACGCCTTCTTCAGAAATTCCGTGCGCAGCACCAGGCCCTTGACCTTGTCGGTGCGGCCTTCGATTTCGTCTTCGTTGTCGGTGAGATGGATGTTCTTGATCACGGTGCCGCGCTTGAGCACGGTGGACGAGCCTTTCAGCTTGAGGTCCTTGATCAGCGTGACGGTATCGCCTTCGGCGAGCAGTGCGCCGTTCGAATCCCTGACCTTGATGTCCATGATGTTGTCCTGATGGTGCGGTGGTGTGGAGCGGGGCACCCAACAGGATGGGAGCGCCGAAAGCAACCGTTGCACGGCAAAATCGCAAAAAAGAAGGACCGACTGACATCGGCCCTTCAGTCACACAGTGAGAGATCGAAAGAATCAGAACTTGTAGGTGATACCCGTGCCGACCAGCCACGGATCGAGCTTGACCTGACCGGTGATCGCCGCGCCGCTGGCCAGCGTGCCTTCCCAATCCGGGCGCATCCACATCTTCTTCACATCGACGTTCCAGCCCCAATGCTTGTCAATCATGTAGTCGAAGCCGAACTGCAGCACCGGCGCCGCGGTGTCTTTCAGACGGCTGTTGGTCACGCCCACACCGCTGGCACTCTGGCTGAAGAACCAGGTGTAGTTCACGCCAGCGCCGATATAGGGCTTGAAGGCGCCGAACTGCGTGAAGTGATACTGGAAGGTCAGCGTCGGCGGCAGCAGCCAGGCCTTGCCGACATCGAGGCCGGCGATGGCGCCGTCACCGGTGACGTGATGCTTGGTGATGCCAAGGATCAGTTCGGCCGCGAGGTTCGGCGTGAAGAAATACGAGATGTCGAGTTCGGGAACGACCTGATCGGAGGTCTTCAGGCTGGAGCCCGGCACCTGGTGAACCGTACCGCCATTCTCCGGAATGACGCCAAGCACGCGCAGACGGATCATCCAGGGATTCCACGCGTCGACCACCGGCGCCTTGTAATAAGGCGTCGCGGCCGGAAGATCGGCGGCCCCTGCCGCCGTCGTCATGCTGGTCATCGCCGTTGCCGCCATCAGCAACGACATGGTCGTGAAAATTCTCTTCATCGCGAAGCGCCCTGTCTTTCGATTCGTTCGGGGTGAACGATCTCACCCGATCAAATCCGAAAGACGCTCGCCGCGGCGCCCGCACGTTGATCTCAATCAAAAGCAAACGACCGCACAGCGTCTCGCTGCGCGGTCGTTGCCTTTGGGAGACACAGTTTTGCGGAATATCAATCGCCGGTGTTACGGCCGGTTCGGATTGTTCAGCATATATTCGCCGAGATTGCGCTGCGCGCGGTCGGCACGGTTGATGGCATTGCTGCGCTGAACGTCGCGGTCCTTGCGGCAGGCCGCATATTCCGGCGAACCGACAGCAACACCATTGGCGCGGCAGATCGCGTCATCGTCGTCGCCGAGGCTCGACATCGGAATATCGGTACGGCGCGCGCAGGCACCGAGCAGCGTCGCGGCCAGCGTCAGCGCGATGAGAGAGGTCGAGGTCAGTCGCATGCAAGGTTCCGTTACTTGATCTTCTCTGTCATTGCCGGGCTTGACCCGGCAATCCAGCTTTGCCGTTTGAAAGGAAGATGGATGCCCGGGTCAAGCCCGGGCATGACGTGAGAGTGTTTAGCGCCAAATGCGGGATTTGTAAGGTCTGCTCAGACCCTGCCCTTCAGCGCCGCGCCGATTTCGTCCAGCGACTTCGGATCCTCGATGGTCGCGGGCATGGTCCAGCTGTCGCCATCCGCGATCTTCTTGATGGTACCGCGCAGGATCTTGCCGGACCGCGTCTTCGGCAGCCGGCCGACGGCGATGGCGAGCTTGAAGGCCGCGACCGGCCCAAGTTTCTCGCGCACCAGCGCGACCACTTCCTTCTCGATGTCAGCAACCGGCCGCTCCACGCCGGCCTTCAGCACCAGGAAGCCGCACGGCACCTCGCCCTTGATCGTATCCTTGATGCCCAGCACGGCGCATTCGGCGACGTCAGGATGCGAGGCCAGAATCTCCTCCATGCCGCCGGTGGAGAGGCGATGGCCGGCGACATTGATGATGTCGTCGGTGCGGCCCATCACATAGACGTAGCCGTCCTCATCCAGATAGCCGGCATCGGAAGTTTTGTAGTAGCCGGGAAATTCGTTGAAATAGGCTTCCTTGCAGCGCTCGTCCTGCTCCCACAATGTCGGCAGACAGGCCGGCGGCATCGGCAGCTTGATGACGATGGAGCCCATGGTGCCGGCAGGCAGCGGCTTCGCAGCTTCATCCACCACCTCGACCTTGTAACCGGGCATCGGCACCGTCGGCGAACCGTGCTTCACCGGCAACTGGCCAAGGCCGACCGGATTGCCGGCGATGCACCAACCGGTTTCGGTCTGCCACCAGTGATCGATCACCGGCACCTTCAGTTGTTTCTCGGCCCAGTCCACCGTCGGCGGATCGGCGCGCTCGCCGGCCAGAAACAGCGTGCGGAAATGCGAGAGATCGTATTTGCGGATGAAACTGCCGTCCGGATCGTCCTTGCGGATGGCACGAAAAGCGGTCGGAGCCGTGAAGAAAGCAACGGCCTTGTGTTGGGAGATGACACGCCAGAACGCGCCGGCATCCGGCGTGCCGACCGGCTTGCCCTCATACATGACCGAGGTCGCGCCATGGAACAGCGGCGCATAGACGATGTAGCTATGGCCGACCACCCAGCCGATATCGGAGCCGCACCACCAGACCTCGCCCGGCTTCACGCCGTAGAGATTCTGCATCGACCAGGCGAGCGCGACGGCATGGCCGCCATTGTCGCGCACCACGCCCTTCGGTTTGCCGGTTGTACCGGACGTATAGAGGATGTAGAGCGGATCGGTCGCCAGCACCGGCACGCAATCCGCGGACTTCTTCGCCGCCATCGCCTTGCTGCGCAATTCAGCCCAGTCGTGATCGCGGCCGACCACCAGATCGCAGCCATGTTGCGGCCGCTGCAGGATGATGCAGCCATCGGGCTTCGCGCTGGCGAGCGCGATCGCTTCATCCAACAGCGGCTTGTATTGCACGATGCGGCCGGGCTCGATCCCGCAGCTCGCCGACAGGATCAGCTTCGGCCTCGCATCGTCGATGCGTGTCGCGAGCTCCTTCGCTGCGAAACCGCCGAACACCACCGAATGCACCGCGCCGATGCGCGCACAGGCGAGCATGGCGACCACAGCCTCAGGCACCATCGGCATATAGAGGATGACGCGATCGCCCTTGCCAACACCAAGGTCCTGCAGGATGGCGCCGAGCACCTGCACCTCATGCAGCAGCTGCGCATAGGTGAATTTCCGGACCTCACCCGTCAGCGGCGAGTCGTGGATCAGCGCGACCTGATTGGCGCGTCCGTCAGTGACATGGCGATCCAGCGCGTTGTAGCAGGTGTTGAGCACGCCGCCGACAAACCAGCGGCCGTAGAGACCCACGGACGGATCGAACACCTTCTTCGCCGGTTCGATCCAGTCGATCGCCTTCGCGGCTTCGCCCCAGAAACCTTCGGGGTCCACGAGCGAGTGCGCGTGAACCTCGTGATAACGGCTGGCATTGCGATTTGTCATTGGCGTCTCTCCCGCCCCGGCTTTACCGCCGGAGTTCATTGTCTCGTCATTGTCACGGGATGGCCGGCTATTTCAAGGGTGCCTTTGGTTGTGGCTTGACCGACATCTCGACGCCGATCCGCTCGATCTCCTGCGCCAGCGCCTTGTAATTGGCACGCGCTGTCTCGAATTGCGGATCGAGCTTGATCGCCGCACCGAAATCGCGGACTGCGCGCGGCCGATCGCCCTTCTTGCGCCAGAGTTCGCCGCGCGCATTGAAGAGAACGGCCTGCGTCGGATCGAGCCGCAGCGCCGCATTGTAATCGGCGATGGCACGATCGGTCTCATCCTTGCGGCTGTAGACACCGGCACGCGCGATCAACGCTTTCAGCCGGTCGGCCCGCTCGGTCTTTTCGTTGTCGATCAGCGTGCTGCAAACTGCGAGAATCTTCTCGTCATCGCCTGACGCAACTGCTGCAACGCACAGCGCGGGATCGACGGGCACGGCGGCTGCGGGCTCGTTGACCGCTGGCGATGCTCTATCGGGAGCCACGCAACATAATACGAACAGGACGCTGATGACGCGCGGCACGCTGCCCGCATATGAATTGCGAAAAGTCATTGTCTATCGCGTGCTCGCATCGGCGGATGGATGCAATCCGACCGCCGGCCTGCGCGCCGCCACCCGATATTTCTCAAGCTGCTTGCGATGTCGCAAAGCGATATCCAGCGTTGAATCGATCTGAACGGCTGCGTCGAAATCGGCCAGCGCGCGCGCAGGGTCGCCCTTGTCGCGCCAGGCGACGCCGCGATTGTTGTAGGCCATCGCCAGCTCCGGCTGAAGCTGCAGCGCCGTCGTGTAGTCGGTGATAGCGCGATCATATGCGCCGCTGAGGCTGAAGGAATTTCCGCGGTTCACGAAATAGCTGGCCTTCGGCTCCAGCCGGATCGCCGCATCGAAATCCGCAATCGCGCGGCCATAGGCATTGTTGCGCGCATAGGACTGACCGCGCGCATCGTAATGTTCCGCGGTCGGCTCCAGGCGAATGATGTCGCTCTGGTCGTCGATCACCAGATCGAAGCGCTTGACCTTGGCATAGGCGGCGGCGCGATCGAGCAAGCTCTGCACCCGATTGGGATCGAGGCGAACAGCTTCGGTATAGTCGCGGACCGCGAGGCGATTTTCGTGCATCGATGCGAAGGTCGCGGCGCGGCTCGCAAATAATTGAGCCTCGTTCGGCCGCAGCTTGATCGCGCGGTCGAAGTCATCAAGCGCACGGTCGAACTTCTTGCCGGCCGCAAGCGCCTTGCCGCGGGCTTCGAGCGCTGCGGCCGAGAGGGGATCGAGCTGAACCGCCAGATCGCCATCCGCAACGGCGAGGTCGACCTGTTCCAGCCTGAGTTGCAACCCGGCGCGCACGATCAGGGCATGAACGCGGTCCGGCAATGCCGCCGTCGAGCCGATCACCAGGCCGCAGATGCCGAGCATCTGCTCGGGCGGCAAGGTGTCGTCATTCGCGCAGGTGGCAGCGGCCTCGGCCGCACCCTGCGCCCGGACAGCCGCATAGGGCAGCGATGCCGCCGCAAGAGCGGCGCACAGAAACAATGTCCGGAACGGATGACCCATGAAAGCCCCAGCAAGCCAGCCAGACCACTCTACCTGATCAGGCCCCGCTCCCGATAGTAGCGCAACGCGCCGGGATGCAGCGGCACCGGACTTTGGCTCGCGGCGCTGGCAAGCTTGATCTCGTGACCGGCGCGATGCGCGACCGCCAGCTCGTCGAGACCATCGAACAGACGTTTTGTCATCTGATAGACAAGGTCGTCCGACACAGCCGTGCTCGTGACCAGATAATTCATGACCGATGTGGTCCGCACGGGTTTGTCCTGGCTGATATACGTCCTGGCCGGAATGGTGTCCGGCTTGAACGGCGCGCCGATCTTTCTGACCAGCGAGGGCGGCACCGGCACGATGACGATATCCGTGGCCTCGCTGAGTTCCTTGATCGATGTCACGCCGAGACCCGCAGACTGCAGCGTGGCATCGAGCTTCTTCTCGATCATCAACTGGGTGGACTCGGCAAAGGAGATGTATCTGATCTCGCCGAGATTCTCGTAGCGCAGCCCGGCAGCGCCGAGAATGGCGCGGGCGTTCAGCTCGGTGCCTGATCTCCGCTCGCCGACCGAGAGGCTCCGGCCCTTGAGATCGTTCAGCGTCCTGATCCCGCTCTCCTTGGTGGCAACGATCTGGATATAATTCGGATAGAGCGCGCCGATCACCCGCAACCGGTCCTGCTTGCCGTCAAAGCCCGCCGTGGCATTGCCGGCCCAGGCGTCCTTCAGCGCGTCGCCGAGCGCAAAACCCACCTGCCCTGTGCCTTGCTGCAGCCGCGAGAGGTTTTCGACAGAACCGTCGGTTGTCTGCACCGAAACCTTCGCGCCGGGAATATCCGCATAGATCATTGCAATCGACACGCCGAGCGGAAAATAGATCCCGGACGTGTTGCCAGTCAGCAGCGTGATCGATGGCTCGGCGCGTGCGGTTGCACTGCATAGGACGACGGCACTCGCCAGTGCCGCCAGCAGGCGCTTCCTCATATTCATTTTAGTCCTGTCATTCAGCCCGCGAAAGTGAACCGCGGTCCTCATGGGGTCAACGGCGTTGCAAGAGCGAACGCCGTTGTCGCGACGAAAGTTTCACCGGTAAGCCCTTGCGCCAGCCGGGTAAAACGGCATGAATGCGCCGCACTCAGAAGAATAAGGCCGGCAAAGCCGGCTGCGGGAAATATCCCGGGGGATGAAACATGGCTGACCAAAAATCAAACGCGAGCGATGAGACCGTTGCTGTCTCCGACGAGGCATTGGCAAAGGCTGAAGCGTTCATCGAAGCCGATGAAGGCGCAACAAATCGCCTGCTTGGCTGGGCCGGGACGATCTCCACCGGCATCGCCGTGGTGATGAGCCTGTTTCATCTCTATGCCGCCTACGCAATCGTGCCGACGCAGGAGCTGCGTTACGTCCATGTCGCCTTCACGCTGATACTGAGCTTCCTGCTATTCCCCGTCGCAGCGCGCTTCCGCAACCGCGTGCGCTGGTGGGACATCGTGCCGGGCATCGTCGCCATCGGCACCATTGCCTATGCGTTGTGGGGCGGCGACGATTTCACCGACCGTGCCACTCTGCCGGATCATATGGATGTCATCGTCGGCATCGTCTTCATCGTGCTGCTGCTGGAAGCGACGCGCCGCACCACCGGCCTGATCATGCCGGTCGTGTCACTGTTCTTCATCGCCTATGCGATGCTCGGCCCGCATCTGCCAGCGCCATGGACCCATCGCGGCTACGACCTGCCGCGTCTCGTCGGTCATCTTTTCATCACACTGGAGGGCATCTTCGGCGTCGCGGTCGACGTGTCGGCCACGCTGATCATCCTGTTCACGATCTATGGCGCGTTCCTGTCGATGTCCGGCGCCGGAAAGTTCTTCATCGATTTCTCGCTATCCTTGATGGGGAACAAGTCGAACGCCGCGGGCCGCACCGTGGTGCTGTCCTCGTTCCTGCTCGGCGGGCCTTCCGGCTCGGGCGTCGCCACCACGGTGATGATCGGCACCGTTGCCGCCCCGATGCTGGCCAAGGCCGGTTTCGAGAAGAACGCTGCCGGCGGCTTGCTGGCCGCGGGTGGTCTCGGCGCGATCCTGTCGCCGCCGGTGCTCGGCGCTGCCGCGTTCCTGATCGCCGAATTCCTCAAGATCAGCTATCTCGACGTGATCTGGATGGCGACCATCCCGACCTGTCTCTACTACCTGTCGCTGCTGATCATGGTCGAGATCGACGCCAAGCGATACGGCGCCCACAATGTCAATGTCAGGCCTGAGCTCAGCCTCGGCGTGATGATGAAGCGTTACGGGTTCCACTTCATCTCCCTGCTCGCCGTCGTCGTCTTCATGATCATCGGCTACTCGCCGTCACTGTCGGTGTTCTACGCCACGCTCGTCACCTTCGTGCTCAGTTTCCTGCGCAAGGATACCGCGCTGGTGCCGAAGAAGCTGGTGAAGGCGCTAGCCGACGGCTCGATCGGCGCACTCAACGCCGCAACCACCTGCGCCTGCGCCGGCATCGTGGTCGGCGTCGTGACGCTTACCGGCCTCGGCCTCAAATTCTCGTCGATCGTGATTTCCTATGCGGGCGGCAGTCTGTTGCTGACGGCGATCTATACGGCGTTGATCGTCTGGATCATCGGCCTCGCCGTGCCGGTCACTGCGTCCTACATCATCTGCGCGGTGATCGCGGCACCGGCGCTGATCAAGCTCGGCGTGCCCGATTATGCCGCACACATGTTCATCTTCTATTACGCGGTGCTCTCGGAAGTCTCACCTCCCACCGCGCTGTCGCCCTTTGCGGCCGCTGCCATTACCGGCGGCGATCCCTACAAGACCACGCTGCAATCGTGGAAATACACACTGCCGGCGTTCCTGGTGCCATTCGTCTTCGTCTGCGATCCGCAAGGCGTCGGCCTGCTGCTAAACATTCCGAAGGGCGGCTCGTGGGTGGACATCGTCGAGATTACCTTCAAGACCACGCTGGGACTGCTGGCACTCGCCGCCGTCGCGCAGAACTGGGCACTGCGACAAAATACACCGATCGAGCGCGGCCTGCTTCTGCTATCGGGATTACTGCTGGTGTTCCCGAGCCTGATCGAGGCAATCATCGAATCGATCATCGGTCGCGACATCAGCTACACATTCGTGCCCGGCCTCATCATCGGCCTCGGCGTGCTGGTGTGGCAGGTAAGGACGAGGGCGCAACCGGCGCCGGCATGACCAACGACAGAAACGAATAACGTCAAGTTATCGCATGACAGCGGACGCCGCAGATAAGCGGCGCCGCCGACTTCAGGGAGTGACGCGATGAGATGGACAGCCTTTAGCCTTGCACTGCTCGGCATCGCCTGCGCGGCGACCGGCGCTTCTGCGGAAGACAAGACCATCGCCATTGCGACCGGCGGGACCGGCGGCATCTTCTATCCGCTCGGCGGCGGGCTCGCGAACCTGCTGTCGAAGAAACTGCCGCATACCCAGGCCACCGGCGAAGTCACCGGCGGCAGCGTCGACAATATCAAGCTCCTGGAAACCGGCCAGGCCGATCTCGGTTTCATGACTGGCGACGTCGCATCCGACGCCGTAAAGGGCGAGAACAAGTTCAAGAAGCCCGTTCCGCTGCGCACCATCGTCGCCGTCTATTCCAGCCCGGTGCATGTGGTGACCATCGCCGGCACCGGCATCGAGAAATTCGCCGATCTGAAAGGCAAGCGCATTTCCGGCGGCGCGCCGGGCAGTGCCACCGAGGCGCAGACCTTCCGCCTGCTCGAAGCCGCGGGCCTCGACAAGGACAAGGACGTCAAGCGCGAACGTCTGTCGGTGGCGGAATCCGCGTCCGCGCTCAAGGATCGCAAGATTGATGCCTTCTTCTGGGGCGGCGGTGTGCCGACCGCCGCGGTGGTCGATCTCGCGGCGACGCCGGGCGTCACCATCAAGCTGATCGATATCGACTACCTGCTCGAGCCGATCGTGAAGAAATACGGCCAGATCTTCGCACCCAGCGTGATCAAGGCCGGCAGCTATCCGGGCCAGACCACCGACAGCCGTGGCTTCGCCGCCTGGAACCAGATCATGGCCACCGACAAGATGTCGGATGAGACCGCCTATGCGATCACGAAGACGATCTTCGAGAACAAGGCCGATCTCGTCGCCGTCCACAAAGAGGCGGAGAACATCAATCTGGCCACGCAGACATCAGCGCAATCGCCGGCGCCCTATCATCCCGGCACGCTGAAATATCTCAAGGAAGTCGGCGCGGTGAAATAGTCACCGCGACATCACAGGAAAACCGGAGGAGAGGACAACCATGTTCAAGCGTTTCAGAAAGACATCGATTGCCGTGGCGCTGGTCGCGACGGCCGGCCTTGCCGGCGCGGCCATCGCGCAGCAGAAGACCATGGCGATCGGCACCGGCGGCACTGGCGGCGTCTATTATCCGCTCGGCGGCGCCATCGCTAACGTGCTGTCGAAGGCGCTGCCGAACACGCAGGCCACGGCGGAAGTCACCGGCGGCTCGGTCGATAACCTCAAGCTAATCGCCTCGGGCCAGAGCGAACTCGGCTTCAGCATGGCCGACGCCGCGCTCGACGCGCTGAACGGCCAGGACAAATTCAAGAGCGGCAAGGTGCCGCTGCAGACCTTGCTGGTGGTCTATCCGAACCGCATGCATATCGTGACCATCGAGGGCGCCGGCATCGAGAAGATGTCAGATCTCAAGGGCAAGCGCGTCTCCACGGGCTCGCCGGGCGGTGCCACCGAAGTGATGGCGTTCCGCGTCATCGAGGCCGCCGGTCTCGACAAGGACAAGGACATGAAGCGCGAGCGCCTCGGCGTCGCTGAGTCCGTCAACGCCATCAAGGACCGCAAGATCGACGCGTTCTTCTGGGTCGGCGGCGTCCCCACTGCCGCCGTCACCGATCTCGCCGCCACACCCGGCATGAAGATCAAGTTCGTCGACCACGCCGATCTCGCCGCCAAGATGAACGAGAAATACGGCAAGCTGTATTCGCCCTCGACCATCAGCAAGAGCATCTATCCCGGCATGGACAAGGACAACGCCAATACCGAAGTCTGGAACATCATCGTCACCGGCAACAAGATGAGCGACGACGACGCCTACAACATCGTCAAGACGCTGGTGGAGAAGAAGGCCGACATCGTCGCCGTGCACAAGGAGGCCGAGAGCTTCTCGCTCGACAACCAGGTGCAGGAGCGCTCCCCGGTGCCGTTCCATCCGGGCGCGCTGAAATACTTCAAGGAAAAGGGCATCGGCAAGTAAGGCCGGCCTCACCGACCAACCTTTGAGCCGCGACACGCAAGTGTCGCGGCTTCTGTTTGAGGGAATAACAATCCACTCTCCTGTCATCTGCGCCTGATGCGCCAAAGGCGCACGCGGAGTGGGGACGACAGCCGATGGGACAGCGACCGCGTCGAATACCGCGGAACCGGATCAACCAGCCGCCGTTGCCTGCGGGGCACCTCACGTGCCGTGAGGACCATGCGTGCACGACGCCTACAAGACCCAACACCCCCTCGACGCGCTGAACTTCTTTCTTGCCGATGTCCGCGATGGCCTGGGGCCCTATCTCGCGATCTATCTCCTCACGGTTCAGAAATGGGATGAAGCCTCGATCGGCATCGTGATGTCGGTCGCCGCCCTCGCTGGCATCATCGCGCAGACCCCTGCCGGCGCCCTGATCGACAAGACCACGGCCAAGCGCGCCATCGTCATTCTTGCCGCCGTCATCGTCACACTCGGCTCGATCGTGCTGCCACTCTACCCCGGCTTCCTGTTCGTCGCCACGACACAGGCACTGACCGGCGTCGCCGCGGCCGTCTTCGCGCCGGCACTGGCGGCGATCACACTCGGCATTGTCGGCCCCAGAGCCTTTGCGCGCCGGATCGGCCGCAACGAGGCGTTCAACCATGCCGGCAACGCGACGGCGGCGACGTTGGCCGGCGTCTTCGCCTATTCTTTTGGGCCTATCGTCGTGTTCTGGCTGATGGCGGCCATGGCTGCCGCGAGCATTATCGCGACGCTGACGATCCCCGCTGGCGCCATCGATCACCAGATGGCCCGCGGCCTCGGCGATCGCGAGGATACCCACGAGCACGATGCCGCCGAGCGGCCATCCGGCTTTCAGGTGCTGCTGACCTGCAAGCCGCTCCTGATATTTGCCGCCGCCACCGTGCTGTTTCACTTCTCCAATGCGGCGATGCTGCCGCTGGTCGGCCAGAAACTCGCGCTGGTGAACAACGAGCTTGGCACCACGCTGATGTCGGTCTGCATCGTCGCCGCGCAATTGGTGATGGTGCCGGTCGCCATGCTGGTCGGCCGCAAGGCCGATGTCTGGGGCCGCAAGCCGATCTTCGCCTGCGCGCTCGCAGTGCTGGCGCTGCGCGGCGCGCTGTATCCGCTCTCTGACAGTCCCTACTGGCTGGTCGGCGTGCAGACCCTCGACGGAATCGGCGCCGGAATCTTCGGCGCGATCTTTCCGCTTGTTGTCGCGGACCTCACTTACGGCACCGGCCACTTCAATATCAGCCAGGGCGCGATCGCGACGGCGGCGGGGCTGGGCGGCGCGCTCAGTACAGCGATTGCCGGCGTAATCGTGGTCAAGGCCGGCTATAGCGCGGCATTCCTGGCGCTTGCCGCTTTGGCGGGGATCGGCCTCATCCTGTTCATCGTCGCCATGCCGGAGACGCGACCTTCCGACGCACGTCATCAGCCGTTAGTACCAAATGCTTAAGGATGGTATTGCATTGCGGTAGCAACTCGCAGCGCAGCATAGTACCATCCACCCCGTACGTTCCCATGCATGTTGTCCATGGAAACGCCTGATCGGGAGAAGCTGAAAGGACCTGCCGGTTGCGCAGATGAGTCGCAGGAGCGGACCGTCGGGTTCGTTGCCCCAGCCGTGCCGGTTCCCACTTGATCCCGGCCTCCCTTCATTGTCTTAAACACCCTCAATCAGATCGCGCGTCGCAGCCGCGCGGCCTGTCCGACATGCAAAAGGACTCTTCGAGATGTCATCATCGACCCGCTTCCCGTCCCGCCGCTCCGTGATCCTCGGCGGCGCGGCTGCCCTCGGCACCCTGCCGATCCTGTCGCGCCGCGCCAGCGCCGCAGAGTGGCCCACCAAGCCGGTGAAGTTCATCGTTCCGTTCGCGGCCGGCGGCACCACCGACATTCTGGCCCGCGTCGTCGCGCAGAAGATGTCCGAAGAGATGGGCCAGCAGTTCATCGTCGAGAACAAGGCCGGCGCCGGCGGCAACATCGCCGCTGATTTCGTCGCCAAAGCCGAAGGCGATGGCTACACCTTCCTCGTCGGCACGCCCGGCACCCATGCAATCAACAAGTTCGTGTTCAAGAACATGACCTATGATCCGGTCAAGGATCTGGCGTCGGTGATCGTGATCGCCAAGGTGCCGAACCTGTTCTCGGTGACCAATTCGCTGCCGGCCAAAAGCGTCAAGGAATTCATCGAACTCGCCAAGGCCAAGCCGGACGAATATTTCTACGGCACGCCGGGCCTCGGCTCGACCGCGCATCTGTCGACCGAACTGTTCAAATCGATGACCGGCGTGAAGCTGACCCATGTGCCTTACAAGGGCAGCGCCCCGGCACTAACCGACCTGATCGGCGGCCGCGTCCATGTGATGATCGACAACCTGCCGGCCGCGCAGCCTTTCGCGGAGAGCAACCAGATCCGCGCACTTGCCGTTTCCACCAGCAAGCGCTGGGAGCCAATGAAGGACATTCCGACCATCGCGGAAGCTGGCGTTCCCGGCTACGACGCCGCCTCCTGGTTCACCATCGCAGCCCCGGCGAAGACGCCGAAGGAGATCATTGCGAAGCTCAATGCCTCGACCGACAAGTTCATCAAGTCGGCCGACGGCACTGCCCGCCTGATCAAGCTCGGCGCCGATCCGACCGGCGGTTCGCCAGCCGACATGGATGCCTAT
Source organism: Tardiphaga sp. 709 (assembly GCF_032401055.1). Taxonomy (NCBI): domain Bacteria; kingdom Pseudomonadati; phylum Pseudomonadota; class Alphaproteobacteria; order Hyphomicrobiales; family Nitrobacteraceae; genus Tardiphaga; species Tardiphaga sp. 709. The sequence goes on from NZ_CP135529.1 coordinate 3,038,359, forward strand.
GTGCAGTCCGAAATCGAAAAGTGGGGCAAAGTCGCCCAGTTCGCCGGCATCAAGCCGGAGTAAAGGCAGCGCGGGGTTGGCAGGGCGTTAGACGCACCTGCCTGTCTCGCTCCCTTCTTGAGCTCAACACATCAAAGGGCACGCGCTGAAGCGCGTGCCCTTTTGCTTTTGAGGCTGCGATTGCTCGCCGCTGTCATTCCGGGGCGCGGCCGGCACTTGCCGGACGCGAACCCGGAATCTCAGTGTGTTTTGCGCTGACTAGAAACTCCCATGCTGGGATTCCGGGTTCGCCTGCGCGAAGGCGCGCAGCCGCCCCGGAATGACAGTCTGAGGCGGCAAGTAACGCCTAAACATTTTTTCCTATCTCCCGTTGACAGCATCTCTATCAGGTTTATATTCCCCTCCGTCCGGCCCCGATGAGAGGGGCGAGCGCGATCGTCACGTTCGCGGGGCTGGATGCGGTGGACGCCGGAGATGCGGCGTCACGCGGTTTGGGGGTGACGTCTGTCTTCGGGCAGGACGGATCTGCGCCAGCACTGCCACTGGCAAGGAGACGGCCGACCTTGGGATGGAAAGAGCCCTGGACAGTGTGACGGACGACCAAATCGAAATGCGTTCGGCCAAGTGCTTTGCGGCTACCCTGTCCCTCCGCCCTGGGACACTAATTTTGGTGATGGGACCGTTCGCCATGGCAGATGTGCAGGCAACCGAAAAAACACCGCAGGCGGAACGCTGGGCACTTGCCCGGCGCCTCCGAAAGTCCTGATGCACTCACAATTGCGGAAGACCGCATTTGGCATCAGGCCCAAGGGTGCAACGGGCACCCGGCGTTCCGCACGCCCTCTCACAAGGGGGCGGGAATGCGAAACACGACGGCGCTCCCGCGCCGCAAACAATGGGGGCGATGACGCATGTCTGAAGGGCAGTGGCTGTTTGACAGTTGAATCTGAAATCGCGTGACGCGCGAACGCCCGAACCAAACGCCGTCATGCGCGGGCTTGTCCCGCGTATCCACGTCTTGGCGACAAAGGAAGGCGTGGATGGCCGGAACCAGTCCGGCCATGACGACCGAGAGCATCCTACGATAACTGCGCCGTGGGAAAAGGAAGACCGTCTACTCGAACTTCATGTCGATGCAGCGCGACACGTCCAAGCCAAGCCCCGAGGGAATCGTGACACAGCCACGAATTTTCTGCTGGGTGTTGTCGCTGACCCACATGGCAAAACCACCATTGCCGAAGAACGAATTGGTGTTCGGCGGCTCGGTCTCCGTGGCATCGAAGGAATAGCTGGAGTCGGTGTCGAACACGCGCGGCTTCTTCACGCAAGCGCCATCGCTCTGGACGTTGATGACTTCCTTGGCATCACGCGTCATCGATAGCGACACCGAGCAACGGAAATATTCCGAGGTCTTCGCATTGAACAGATAGGCATAAGAGCGGCAGGTCGCCGTACTCAGCTTGCCAGCGGCAAGCCCACGCCCGCAGGAGATGCGCTGGTTGTTGCTGAGCTTGAAATCATCCGCCGCAGAAAGACCAGGCGCAAATACCACCGCGCCAACAACCAGAAGACTTTTCACCATCGCTCGCATTGTCGAATCATCCCCATCGCCGAATTCATCGTGGACCGGCTTAGCCCGAATGCGAAAGATAGTCGCCAGACCGCGCTTGCGAAATAACAAACTCTGTCGCGACCGCATGTCGTATTGACGGCCTGTCACCGTTCGTGATTTGTTCAAGACAACCGCGCAGCCGCGATGTACTTTCAAAAACACGTTTCGGAGAATTTGGGATGACCGCTCGAGCCTTTACGATGCTGTGCGCCACGGCGCTGGTGACATCGGCCCTGGCCGGCCCTGCGCTGGCTCAGGCACCGACACCTTGGGTGCTCTCGCCCGACATGGGCTATGGCTACGACGCGTCAGGCAAGACCTTCGCGTACAAGATGGGCACCAACAATGCCAAGTTCCTGCTGAAGGGCGCCAAGAAAGTGCCGAAGAACACGCTCTTCTTTATCGGCGAGAACGGCCAGCTCTATATGCGCAGCGGCCCGTTCCTCGAAGACGACGGCAAGTTCAAATTCGGCCCGGGCTAGTCCCGGTTTCGGACAGGATCATGCGCGACCAGACGGCGCATGACGGAGACATGACATTGCTCCCTTCGCCATGAAGCCCTCTCCCACCACGGTGGCAGAGGTGATACAGAGCGCTTCATCTTTTTACGAAAGCTGAAAGCACTCATGGCCAAGCCGTCCCCCGTCTCCCCCCTCGCCCCGACCGACGTTCCCGAGATGCCCGCCATTGCAGGCGTGCGCCTCGCCACCGCCGCCGCCGGCATCCGCTACAAGGGCCGCACCGACGTGCTGCTCGCGGTGATGGACAAGGGCACGACGGCAGCGGGCGTGTTCACCAAGTCGAAGTGCCCGTCGGCTCCCGTGGAATGGTGCCGCGCCGTGTTGAAAAACGGCAAGGCGCAGGCGCTGGTGGTCAATTCCGGCAATGCCAATGCCTTCACCGGCAAGACCGGCAAGGCCTCGACCAAACTCACCGGCGACATCGCCTCCAAGGCCGTCGGCTGCAAGCCGAACGAGATCTTCCTGGCCTCGACCGGCGTGATCGGCGAGCCACTCGACGCCACCAAGTTCAACGGCGTGCTCGCCACACTGGCGGAAAGCGCCGGGCCGGACGGCTGGATGGACGCCGCCAAGGCGATCATGACCACCGACACTTTCCCGAAGGTCGCCACCGCCACCGTGAAACTCGGCAAGGCCAAGGTCACCATCAACGGCATGGCCAAGGGCGCGGGCATGATCGCGCCGGACATGGCGACGATGCTGTCCTTCATCTTCACGGATGCGCCGATCAGCGCACCCGCATTGCAGGCACTGCTGAAGGCCGGCGTGGAAGATTCGTTCAACGCGGTGACCATCGACGGTGACACCTCGACCTCGGACACTCTGCTGATGTTCGCGACCGGCGCCGCAGCCGCGCAGGGCGCACCGAAGATCACCAAGGCCAGCGATATCAGGCTGAAGCCCTTCGTGAAGGCGCTGAACGTCATTCTCAACGACCTCGCCGAACAGGTCGCACGCGACGGCGAAGGCGCGCGCAAGCTGGTGGAAGTCGTCGTCGAAGGTGCGACGACCAAGGCTTCGGCGCGGAAGATCGCCATGTCGATCGCCAATTCGCCGCTGGTGAAAACGGCAATCGCCGGCGAAGATGCCAATTGGGGCCGCGTGGTCATGGCTGTCGGCAAGGCCGGCGAGCCCGCCAATCGCGACAAGCTCTCGATCTCCTTCAACGGCATCCGCGTCGCCAAACTGGGCGCACGCGATCCGTCCTATGACGAGACCGAAGTGTCCAACGCGATGAAGAATCCGAAGGTGCAGATCAAGGTCACCCTCGGCCTCGGCAAGGGCCGCGACCGCGTGCTCACCTGCGACCTCACCAAGGAATATGTCGCCATCAACGGTGACTATCGGTCGTGAGACTCCTCACGGTCGTCGCATGGGCTTTGATCCTGTCGTCTGGCCAAGGCCAGGCGCAGGAGACCATGACCGACCGGGAGCAGATGCTAACCCGCAGCACCAAGGCGGGTCAGGAAGTTGGCATCGGCTTTGCGGTGCGCTGGAACAAGAATTGCGAACCAGTGCTGCCGCGGCTTTCCATCGTCACGCCGCCAAGCCATGGCAGCCTGTGCGGCAGGACGATCACGGTCACGATACGCAAAAATCTCGTCACCGACGATCAGACCTGTGTCGGGCGACGCACGCGAGCGCTCCAGGTGATCTACACACCCCGCGCCGACTTCTCCGGGCCGGATACGGTGGACTATATGATCGACTGGCGGCGCTTTCGTACCAGGACACATGTCGATATTCAGATCGCTCCGGCGACCGAGCCACTGGCGAAGCCCGCCAATATCGAGACTGCTCCGGGAAAGCCGGGCGATATGATCGTTCCTTGCGCGCCGCTGATGTCGGCCGCGCCCAACTATCGCGAGACCATATGAAACTCGTTCTCGTCGTCGCCTGCGCATTGATCGATCCCGACGGCCGCGTGCTGATCGCGCAGCGGCCGGAAGGCAAGGCGCTGGCCGGCCTGTGGGAATTTCCCGGTGGCAAGCTGGAGCCCGGCGAACGCCCGGAAGCGGCGCTGATCCGCGAGCTCGATGAAGAACTCGGGATCTCCGTGAAGGAAGCCTGCCTTGCGCCGCTGACCTTCGCCAGCCATGCCTATGAGGATTTCCACCTGTTGATGCCGCTCTATATCTGCCGGCGCTGGGAAGGCCTCGCGATCTCCAGGGAAGGCCAGAACCTCGCCTGGGTGCGGCCGAACAAGCTACGCGACTATCCGATGCCGGCTGCGGATATCCCGCTGATCCCGCATCTGATCGATCTGCTCTAGGGCTTCAGCCGCTTCACCGCGTCGGCAAGACTTGCCTTCGCCGAACCCGGCTTCAGCGGCTTCTGCTGGCTCTCATGCGGCGCCCAGCCGGAGAGCCAGATGATGTCGAACGTCGCGCGGATGCGGCCGTCCGGATCGGCGAAACGCTCGCTGTAGATCTGCGCCATACGCAGCAGGGTCGCGCGGCGGAGCGGCGCCCGGCGGCGCTCGACCAGTACATTGGTGGCGCCCATCCTGCGCAGATCCTGCATCAGACCGAAGGCGCTGTCGTAGCGCACCACGACGCGATCGACATCGGTCACCGGCAGCGCAAATCCCGCGCGCTGCAACAATGCGCCGACATCGCGCAGATCGGCCATTGGTGCGACGCGCGGCGAGATGCCGCCTTCGCGTTCGGCTTCCGCCGCGGCGAAGGACTGCCGCAGCTCGGTCAGCGTGTCGCCGCCGAGCATTGCGGCCAGCAGCAGACCATCAGGCTTCAGCGCGCGGCGGATCTGCGCCATGACGCCGGGCAGATCGTTAACGAAGTGCAGCCCGAGCGCGGAGATGACGAGATCGAGCGACGCCGGCGCGAGATTGAGACCATCGCTTTCGACGTCGGGCACGTCGGCATGTGTGAGATGGCCGACACGCCCGGCCACGACGTCATGCAGACGGTTGCCCGGCGTCGCGACGTCAGCGGCATTGTCGAACTGGCGCAGCACCGCCTGCAATCGCTCGTCCATGTCGGCGATGACACGATCCAGCAGGAAATTCTCGGCGCCCAGCCGCGATGCACGCGCCTGCCGCGCTCGCAGCAGAGCGCGATCGAACAGAATAGGTGCGGCATTCGGGGTCTGAGCCATGCGGCTTGGTACGCCGAAGACAAGGGATCTGGCAATCCGTACACTTAGTCCCTCATGGTGAGGAGGCGCATTTGCGCCGTCTCGAACCATGAACTCGCCTGGCTCCATCCTTCGAGACGCGGCCAAGTTGCCGCTCCTCAGGATGAGGCCTGAGATTGTTGCTTGAGAGTCATCAAGGCCCGCTCTAGCCTTCAACCATGGACGCAGAGGCGACAGTGTCATGGTCCCTCCCCGCGCAATTGCGCGGCGCGCTGAGGCTTTGCCGGTCTGCATGGACGCAAACCGCCCGTCTTGCGCTCGACATCGCGCTGCCGACGCTCTGTGTCGCCTGCCGGGAACCCGTCGCCGACGAAGGGGTCTGCGCGGCCTGCTGGGGCAAGCTGTCCTTCATCGCGCCGCCGTTCTGCAGCCGGCTCGGCATCCCCTTCGTCTACGATCCCGGCCCGGGCATCCTGTCGATGCAGGCGATTGCCGATCCACCCGCGTATCAGCGCGCCCGCGCAGCTGTGCGCTATGACGATGTCGCCCGCACGCTGGTGCATCAGTTGAAATATCATGACCGGACAGACCTCGCGCCAATCATGGGTCGCTGGATGGCACGTGCGGGGAAGGAATTGCTAGCGGATGCCGATATTCTGGTGCCGGTGCCGCTGCATTGGCGGCGCGGCTTCAGCCGGCGCTTCAACCAGTCCGGCGCGCTGGCACGGGCAATCGGCCGGCAGAGCGGCGTTGCTATATCCCGCGACGCCTTGCGGCGAATACGCCCGACCGAACACCAGATCGGCCTTTCGCGCACCGAGCGCGCCAGTAATGTCCAAGGCGCCTTCAAGGTCCCGCCTGAACGCCGGGCTGAAATCCAGGGCCGCCGCGTCATTCTGGTCGACGACGTGCTGACTTCGGGTGCCACGACGGACGCCTGCGCACGGGCACTGCTGCGCGCCAAGGCCGCCCAGGTCGACGTGTTGGTCTTTGCGCGGGTTGTGGAGGCCCACAAGGTCCCCATATAATCAGACACTTCCCTGCGAACCGGAGCACCAGATGGCCGCCGCGATTGAAATCTACACCCGCCCCGGCTGCGGCTATTGCAGCGCCGCGATCTCGCTGCTCCAGCGCAAGAAAACTGCATTCACCCATTTCGACACCGCGACCGATCCGAAGCTGCGCCAGGAAATGTTCGACCGTACCTATCCCGGCGCCACCTTCCCGCAGATTTTCATCGGCGGCACTCTGATCGGCGGCTGCGACGATCTCTACGCATTGGACCGCGAAGGCAAATTTGACGCCATGATCGCAGGCGAGAAGGCCACCTCATGAGCCAGACATCCCCGACGTCCGAGCCCCAGACCTTCACCGCCGCCATGGTGCAGATGCGCACCGGCTTGCTGCCCGAGGCCAGCCTCGAACAGGGCCGGCATCTGATCCGCGAAGCCGCGCTCGCCGGCGCCGACTATGTGCTCACGCCGGAAGTGAGCAACATGATGCAGCTCAACCGCACGGCGCTGTTCGAACATCTGCGTCCGGAGGAAGACGACCTCTCGCTGAAGGCCTATCGCGCGCTCGCCGCAGAGCTGAATATCTACCTGCATATCGGATCGCTGGCCGTGCTGGCCAATCCGGAACGCGCCGCCAATCGCTCGTTCCTGATCGGACCGGATGGCAATGTCCTGGCGAGCTACGACAAGATCCACATGTTCGACATCGACCTGCCGAACGGCGAGAGCTATCGCGAATCCGCGAATTATCAGCCGGGCGAGACCGCCGTCATCTCCGATCTCCCCTGGGGCCGCATCGGCCTGACCATCTGCTACGATGTGCGCTTCCCGGCGCTGTACCGCGCATTGGCCGAAAGCGGCGCGTCGTTCCTCACCGTGCCCTCGGCTTTCACCCAGAAGACCGGCGAAGCCCATTGGCACACGTTGCTGCGCGCCCGCGCCATCGAGACCGGCTGCTTCGTCTTTGCGGCGGCCCAGGGCGGCGTGCATGAGAACAAGCGTGCGACCTATGGACACTCGCTGATCATCGACCCATGGGGCGTGGTTCTGGCCGAAGCGACCGGCGTCGAGCCGGGCTTCATTCTGGCCAAGATCGATCCTGCGAAGGTGACGGAAGCGCGCAAGACCGTACCGTCCCTGCAGCACGGCCGCCGCTTCAGCGTCAGCGATCCCAAATCGGGCCCTGACTATCTGCACCTTGTCCGGCAAGCGACATGATCCGTTACGACCTGCGCTGCGAGAAGGGCCATGCTTTCGAAAGCTGGTTCCAGAGTTCCGGCGCCTATGACTCCCAGGTGAAGCGTAAGCTGGTGAATTGCCCGAACTGCGGATCGGTGAAGGTCGAAAAGGCCATTATGGCCCCGCGCATCCTGACCAAGAGCAAGAATCGCCCGGCACCCGCAGAGGCCCCCGCCCCTGACGCCGGTTCCGAGACCACAGCCCCGCTAATGATGGCGGCGCAGGAAGCCGAGCTGCGCGCCAAGCTGAAAGAACTGCGCGATCACGTCACCAAAAACGCGGACAATGTCGGTGAAAGCTTCCCGACCGAAGCCCGCAAGATGCATTATGGCGACATCGAACATCGTCCGATCTACGGCGAAGCAACGCCGGATGAAGCACGGTCGCTGATCGATGAAGGTATCGAGGTGACTCCGCTGCCGGTCCTGCCCAGCGATCGGAACTGAGCGCAACCTCCGTTAACCAGCACTCTTGTGCGCGTTTCGACTCATCCAAACTGCGCCATCGGTACAGGACTCCGAAAGCTTTAAAACATACGGCAACTTTGTGGCGTTCGAGTCACAGGCGTGCACAATCGCTTTGTTAGCCCTTGAGAGATGGCAAAACTCGCCTAACTTATAAGCAAGTGCCTGAATATGAGTCGCGCGCTGCACTCAGATCGCATTGCGCGATTTCGGACCTGGATGTGTCCTGAAGGCTATAGTGCTGATGTTGAGTCGCGATCGGGAAGACGCGTTCCGTTACCACCTTAGGAGCATCGCGACCAACAGGACGGCCGACCAGCAAGGAGAGAGGGATCATGTACAACGATTCTCTGTTCAATGCGTTCGCTAGAAGTTACGAAGCCCGAAGTGAGACGGACATGTCGATGTCCGAGTATCTGGAATCCTGCAGAGGAGACCCGATGCGATATGCGAACGCGGCGGAACGCCTACTGGCGGCGATCGGCGAACCTCAAATGATAGACACGGCCAAGGATCCACGCCTTGGCCGTATTTTTTTGAATCGTACCATCCGTAGCTATCCAGCCTTTGCCGGCTTTCACGGCATGGAAGATACGATCGAACGCATTGTCGCCTTCTTCCGCCATGCGGCGCAGGGCCTCGAAGAGCGCAAGCAGATTCTCTATCTGCTCGGCCCGGTCGGCGGCGGCAAATCATCGCTTGCCGAGCGCCTCAAGGCCTTGATGGAAGTCCATCCCATTTATGTGTTGAAAGCCGGCGACGAACTCTCTCCGGTTTATGAAAGCCCGCTCAGCCTGTTCGATCCGGACACACTCGGCCCGATGATCGAAGATAAATACGGCATTCCACGCCGACGCCTTACGGGCCTCATGAGTCCGTGGTGCTACAAGCGGCTCGAATCTTTCGGCGGCGACATCTCGCAATTCCGCGTCGCCCGTATCCAGCCGTCACGATTGCGCCAGATCGCCATCGCCAAGACCGAACCCGGCGACGAGAACAACCAGGACATCTCCTCGCTGGTCGGCAAGGTGGATATCCGCAAGCTCGAAATCTTCGCCCAGAACGACCCGGACGCCTACAGCTATTCCGGCGGCCTCAACCGCTCCAATCAGGGCGTGCTTGAATTCGTCGAAATGTTCAAAGCGCCGATCAAGATGCTGCATCCGCTGCTGACGGCGACGCAGGAAGGCAATTATATCGGCACCGAAAATATCGGCGCAATCCCGTTCACTGGCGTGATTCTCGCCCACTCCAACGAGTCCGAGTGGCAGAGTTTCAAAGCCAACAAGAATAATGAAGCCTTCATCGATCGTATCTGCGTCATCAAGGTCCCGTACTGCCTGCGCGTCACCGAAGAACAGAAGATCTACGAGAAGCTCATTCAGGGCTCCGAACTTGCCACCGCACCTTGCGCACCGGCGACGCTGGAAACCCTGGCACGCTTCTCCGTGATGTCGCGGCTACGCAAGCACGAGAACTCGACGACCTTCGCCAAGATGCGGGTCTATGACGGCGAAAGCCTGAAAGAGTCGGATCCAAAGGCCCGCAGCGTTCAGGAATACAAGGACGCCGCCGGTGTTGATGAAGGCATGGACGGTGCCTCGACGCGCTTCGCGTTCAAAGTTCTGGCCGCGACCTACAATCACGACACGTCGGAGATTGGGGCGGATCCCGTGCACCTGATGTATACGCTGGAGCAGGCGATCCGCAGGGAGCAGATGCCTGATGAAGTCGAAAAACGTTATCTCGAATTCATCAAGGCCGAACTGGTACCGCGTTATGCGGAGTTCATCGGTCACGAAATCCAGAAAGCTTATCTGGAATCCTATTCGGACTACGGCCAGAACCTGTTCGATCGTTACGTCGACTATGCCGATGCCTGGATCGAGGATCAGGACTTCAAGGATCCCGACACCGGACAATTGCTCGATCGCGAATTGCTCAATCAGGAACTGAGCAAGATCGAAAAGCCGGCCGGAATTGCCAACCCCAAGGACTTCCGCAACGAAGTCGTGAAGTTCTCGCTTCGCTCGCGGGCACAGCACGGTGGAAAGAATCCGACCTGGACGAGTTATGAGAAGATCAGGGAAGTCATTGAAAAGCGCATCTTCTCTCAAGTTGAAGATCTGCTTCCGGTGATCTCCTTTGGATCGAAGAAGGACGGCGAGACCGAGAAAAAGCATGACGACTTCGTCGCACGGATGGTCGATCGCGGCTACACCGAGCGTCAGGTTCGCCGTCTCGTCGAATGGTACATGCGCGTGAAACAGGCCGGCTGACGCAAGGAGCCAACATAACGTGGCCATGCATATCGTCGATAGACGCCTGAACCCGAGCAGCAAGAGTCTTGAGAACCGCCAGCGGTTCTTGCGACGCGCGAAAGCTCTGGTTCAGGGAGCCGTCAAGAAAGCCTCCCAGGACCGCGACATCAAAGACGTCCTGGAAGGCGGCGAAGTGTCCATCCCGCTCGACGGGATGAACGAGCCCCGCTTTTATCGCGAAGGCGGAATTCGCGACCGGGTGTTGCCCGGCAACGTGAAATTTGTGGAAGGTGATTACCTTCAGCGACCGCAATCGAAGAGCGGCAGATCGAACGATGCCGGCGAAGGCGACGGCGAGGATGCATTCCGGTTTGTGCTCAGCCGGGAGGAGTTCGTCGACATTTTCCTCGACGACCTGGAACTGCCGGATCTTTCCAAGCGCAAGCTGGCCGAAGTCGAGAACGAAGGCCTGCGCCGCGCCGGATATACAACGTCCGGCTCGCCTGCCAATATCTCGGTCAGTCGCACCGTGCGCTTGGCCATGGCACGACGGGTTGCGCTGCAGCGACCGCGACCCGAGGCCATTGCGCAGCTGGAAGCTGAACTGGAGCATTGCAGTGACGAGCGCCGCCCCGAATTGCTGGCAGAGATCACGCGGCTGAAATCCAAGATGCAGCGGATTCCGTTCATCGATCCCATCGACATCCGCTATCGCCGCTTCGAAACCATGCCGAAGCCCGTGGCACAGGCCGTCATGTTCTGCCTGATGGACGTCTCCGGTTCGATGTCCGAGCACATGAAGGATCTCGCCAAGCGGTTCTATATGCTGCTCTACGTCTTCCTCACGCGTCGCTATCGCAAGGTCGAGATCGTCTTCATCCGTCACACCGACCGCGCCGAGGAAGTCGACGAGCAGACCTTCTTCCATGGCCCCGCGTCGGGCGGCACGCTGGTGTCCAGCGCACTGCAGGCCATGCATGAGATCATCCAGTCACGCTATCGCCCCGCCGACTGGAATATCTATGCCGCACAGGCCTCGGACGGCGACAACTCCTATGCCGACGGCGATCTCTCCGGTCGCCTGCTCAAGGACATGATCCTGCCGGTGACGCAGTTCTTCGCCTATCTGGAAGTAGGCGAATCCGGCAGCCATCCGTTCGAAATGTCGGAATCCTCACTGTGGACGCTGTATCAGCGGCTGCGCGCGGAAGGCGCGCCGCTGTCGATGCGCAAGGTCAACGACCGCAGCGAGATTTTCCCGGTGTTCCACGACCTGTTTCAGCGTCGCCAAGCCAAGGAGAGGGTGGCTCCATGACAGACCGTCTCTATGAAGGTGCCGACTGGGACTTTGTCACATTGCAACGCATCCACGATGCCTGCGAGGAGATCGCCGAAAAGGAGCTCGGCCTCAACGTCTACCCGAACCAGATCGAAGTCATCACCGCCGAACAGATGCTGGACGCCTACTCGTCCGTAGGCATGCCGCTGTATTACAAGCACTGGTCGTTCGGCAAACAATTCGCCCATCAGGAAGCGTCCTATCGCAAGGGCCTGATGGGCCTGGCCTATGAAATCGTCATCAACTCGTCGCCATGCATTTCCTACCTGATGGAGGAAAACACGGCGACGATGCAGACGCTGGTGATTGCCCACGCCGCTTTCGGCCACAATCACTTCTTCAAGAACAATTATTTGTTCAAGCAGTGGACCGACGCCGACGGCATTCTCGACTATCTCGATTTTGCCAAGGGCTATGTAGCGCAGTGCGAGGAAAAACACGGCCGCGCAGCGGTGGAGCAGACACTCGACGCCGCGCACGCGCTGATGTCACACGGCGTCGATCGCTATCCCGGTAAGAAATCGCTGGATTTGCGGGCCGAGGAAAAACGCGCCAAAGAACGCCGCAATCACGAAGAAACTTCGTTCAACGATCTATGGCGCACGGTGCCGACGGGGCGGACGAAGAGTGCTTCACTGCTCAGCGCGGAGCGACGACGCGCTCTGCTCGGCCTCCCGCAGGAAAACCTGCTGTACTTTCTGGAGAAATCCGCACCGCGCCTGAAAATCTGGCAGCGCGAACTCATCCGCATCGTTCGGCACATCTCGCAATACTTCTACCCGCAAGGTCAGACCAAGGTGATGAACGAAGGCACGGCCACTTTCGTGCACTATCGCATCATGAGCCGGCTGCATCAGACCGGACAGATCTCGGACGGCAACTTCCTGGAATTCCTGCAGTCGCACACCAATGTCGTGTTCCAGCCGAATTACGACGACCGGCGCTTCTCGGGCTTCAACCCCTATGCGCTCGGCTTCGCAATGATGCAGGACATCGAAAAAATCGTCACGGATCCGACCGACGAGGACCGCGCGTGGTTTCCCGATATCGCGGGCAAAGGCGATGCGATGGCCGTCCTGCGCGATATCTGGGCGAACTACCGCGACGAGAGCTTCGTCAGCCAGTTCCTTAGCCCCCGACTGATGCGCCACATGCGGATGTTCCACCTGCATGACGATCCGGCCGTGTCGGAAGGCATCCGCGTCGACGCCATCCATGACGAGCGCGGCTATCGTCGCGTCCGACGTGTGCTGGCCCGTCAGTACGATGTCGGCCTGATCGATGCGAATATCGAAGTGGTGGACGTCGATCTCGCCGGTGATCGCCGGTTGATGCTGAAGCATTCGGTGCTCAATGGCGCCCTGCTTAATGAGCCCGATGCGAAACGGGTGCTGCAGCATCTCGCCGATCTCTGGAGCTACGACGTCTCGCTTGCCGAGGTCGATGCCTCCGGCCTGGTGCTCAAGGAACACGTCGCCCATCCTCGCGTGATGGCCGCGGCCGCCTGATCGATCCCTCTCCGTCTCCTCCCGCAAACTCCTCCCCTGCCCGGCTTTTTGCCGGGCGGGACTTTCGCTTGGACGAAATATAGGGTAGGGGCCTATCCTATGTCACATCTCACCGCTAACAAGACCAAACTGCTTGCCCGTGTTCGCCGCCTCGCCGGCCAGATGGCCGCCATTGAGAAGGCCATTACGAAGGACGCCGACTGCGCCACGATCCTGCATCAGGTCGCAGGCGTGCGCGGCTCCGTGAGCGGGCTGATGGATGAACTGATCGAGGACCATGTCCGCGAGCATGTCGCCCATCCCGGTCTCAGCGCCGACGACCGGGCGGCCGGCGCCGAAGAACTCATCGCCGCCATCCGGCGCTACGCGAAATAAGGACCGGCAGCATGCGCATCCACGTCGACATCAACCACCTGTCCCACGAGCACATGTTTCTGGGCGACAATCATGACGAGAACACCCGCCGCACGCTGTGGGTGGTCGTCCTTACGGCGCTGATGATGGTCGGCGAGATCGTTGCCGGCACTGTCTTCAACTCGATGGCGCTGCTGGCTGACGGCTTCCATATGGCGACCCATGCCGTGGCGCTCGCCATTGCTGCGGGCGCTTATGCTTATGCGCGCCGCAACGCGCATAACCGCCGCTTTACTTTCGGCACCGGCAAGGTCGGCGATCTCGCCGGCTTTGCCTCCGCATTGGTGCTGGCGATCATCGCCATCGGTATCGCCGTCGAATCCGTGCAGCGTCTATTCAATCCGTCCATAGTCGCCTTCGGCGAAGCCACGGTGATCGCCGTCATCGGCTTGATCGTGAATATCGCCAGCGCGTTTCTGCTGAGCGGCGGGCATCATCACCACGGCCACGATCATCACGGCCATGACCACGACCATCACCATAGCTCGCATCATCGCGACAACAATATGCGCTCCGCCTTCATGCATGTACTGGCCGATGCGCTGACCTCGGTGCTGGCCATCGCCGCGCTGCTAGCCGGCCGTTATCTGAACTGGGTCTGGCTCGATCCTATGATGGGCATCGTCGGCGGCATCGTCATCGCCGCCTGGGCGTGGAATCTGCTGCGCGACACGGCGGCCGTGTTGCTCGACACGTCAGATCCGCATCTCGAACGGGAAATCCGCGATGAGGTCGAGCGCCCCGGCGATGCCCGTATCTTCGACCTCCACGTCTGGCGGGTCGGCCCCGGTGCGCATGCCGCGATCGTCGGCTTTGCCGGCGGAGCGAGCACGGAGACGGTGCGGCAGCGCCTCGCGGCCGTGCATGAATTGCAGCACGTGACCGTGGAAGCGCGCTAGCGTCGGACGCACATCTCCCGCGTTACGAGCCATGCGGCGAAGCGGGTTGGCATTCGCCGCTTGGCTGATTAACCTGACGTCATCATCGCCAGCCAAATGGCGGGGCGTGCCGATTGCGGCGCGCAAAAAAACGTCTGGGATGAACATGCAAGGACAGATCGCGCCGGACGCCTCAACGCCGGCCACCCGCCATGAAGTGCTCTACGGCGAACGCGTCGTCACCTGTTTCTCCGATCGCCCGCCGACCCTCGACGCCATGCTGCGCGCCGCAGTCGCGCGGAAGCCTGATGGCGTTGCGCTGGTGCTCGGCGAAAAACGCGTCACCTATGCCGAGCTCGACCGCGTCGCGGAGAATATCGCCCGCAATCTGATCGCCTCCGGCTTCGAAAGGGGCGAACGCATCGCGATACTGCTCGGCAACTGCCTGGAATTCATCTTCTGCGCGCTCGGCGCCGTCCGCGCCGGCATGATCGTCGTCCCGCTCAATACGCGGCAGCGCGCACCCGAGATCGACTATGTGCTGCAGCAGTGCGGGGCTTCAGCGCTCGTCTACGACGCCGACTGCGAAGCCAACCTGCCCGCACCACGTGCGGACTTGCGCAATCGGTGGATGGTCGGCAGCGGCCGTGCGCCATCCTTTGCGGAATTGATGAAGGATGCGCCGGTCGCTGCTCTGCCTGAGCTGACTCAGGAGGACACCGCTTTTCTGCTCTATACGTCAGGCACCACTGGCAACCCGAAAGGCGCGATGCTTACCCATGCCAGCATCATCCATTCGCTGCTGAACTTCCAGCACGGCTATGGCCTGCATGAAGGTGACGTCACCATGCTGGCGGTGCCCGCATCGCATGTCACCGGCCTCGTGGCATTGATTCTCGCGACCATCAATGTCGCCGGCACCACTGTGATCCTGCCAGCCTTCAAGGCGCCGGAATTTCTCGCCGTCGCGGCGCGCGAGCGCATGACCTACACGCTGATGGTGCCCGCAATGTATAATCTCTGCCTGCTGCAGCCGGACTTCGATCGTCACGATCTGTCCTCATGGCGCATCGCCGGCTTCGGCGGCGCGCCGATGCCCGAAGCGACCATCACGCGCCTCGCCGAGGTGCTGCCGAAGCTCAATCTCTGTAATGCCTATGGTTCGACTGAGACTTCATCACCCGCGACGATGTTTCCGCCCGGCTCGCCCGTCAGCAAGGTCAATTCGGTCGGACGGCCCGTGACGGGCGCACATATCGTCGTCGCCGATGATGACGGCCGGGAAGTGCCGGCCGGCCAGGACGGCGAATTGCTGATTGCCGGCGCGATGGTCGTGCCGGGCTATTGGGACAATCCGGATGCGACTCGCACCGGATTCGTCGGCGGCTACTGGCGCTCCGGCGATATCGGCCGCATGGATGCGGATGGCTATGTCTATGTGGTCGACCGCAAGAAGGACATGATCAATCGCGCCGGCTTCAAGATCTACTGCACCGAGGTCGAAAACGTGATGTCACATCATCCCGCCATCGTCGAAAGCGCAGTGGTGGGCAAGCCCGATCCGGTGCTCGGCGAACGCGTACACGCCTTCGCCTACTGCCCCGATGGCGGCAACGAGACCGACATCCGCAAATACTGTGCGGAGCGGCTGTCCGATTACAAGGTGCCGGACACCATCACCTTCCTGAAGGAGCCGCTGCCGCGCAACGCCAACGGCAAGATCCTCAAGACCGAGCTACGCAAGATGATGGCGAGCTGATCACCAAGCGGCGACAGCACCATCCGAGCGCGGGTCCGTCGCGCCTTCGAGCACGCCGTTGGCGTGCAGCACGATGGCGCCGGCATGGCCCATGGTGCCGGTATAGCTGCCGAGCACCTCGACCACGTGACCGGCATCCCGAAGCTGCTGGATCAATGCGGGATCGAAGCGATCCTCGACCTTCAGCGTGACGCTCTCGTCACCCCAGGTCTTGCCGAGCAGCCAGCGCGGCGCGGTCACCGCCTGCTGCAGCGGCATGCCGAACATGCCGTAGCGCGAGAACACCGCCGACTGCGTCTGTGGCTGCCCCTCGCCGCCCATGTTTCCGTAGACCATACGACGGCCGTCATCGAAGATCGCCATCGCGGGATTGAGCGTGTGGAACGGCTTGCGGCCCGGCTTCAGCGCATTCCAGCCACTCTCGGCAAGCCGGAACGAGGCGCCGCGATTCTGCCAGCAGATGCCGGTTTCCGGCAGCACGACGCCGGATCCGAACTCGAAATAGACCGACTGGATGAAGGACACCGAACGGCCATGTCCGTCGATAACGCCGAGCCAGATGGTATCGCCGGGCTTGCGCACATGCGGCCATGGCAGCGCAATCTTGCGATCGATATGGCGCGCCAGTTCATCGAGCTTGGCATCGTCGAGGAATGACGCCGGATCCACCGTCATGTGATCGGGATCGCCGACATGCTCGTCGCGGACGATGAAGGCCTGCTTGGTGGCCTCGATCAGACCGTGAATGTGATCGAAACCTTCGGCCTGGGTGACGCCGAGCCGATCGAACATCGCGAGGATCATCAGCGACGACAGACCCTGCGTCGGCGGCGCCATGTTGAACAGCTGCGCGCCGCGCACGGTGGTCGACAGCGGCGGACGCTCGCTCGCCTGATGGTTCTGCAGATCGGCAGCGGTGACTAGCGACCCCACCTTGGCAAGATCAGCCGCGATCGCATCGGCAAGTTTGCCCTTGTAGAAATTCTCGAAGCCCTCGGCGACCAGACGCTTCAGCGTCGCGCCGAGCGCCGGCAGCTTCATCACATCGCCTTCGGCCGGCGCCTGCCCGTTCGGCGTGAAAGTCCCAGCGAAATTCGGCTGGTCCTTCAGCTCCGCGAATTTCTCAGACGTCAGTTCGGATTGGCTGCGCGTAACAACGATGCCATTTTCGGCATAATAGATCGCACTTTCCAGCAGCCGCTCGCGCGCCATCGGCTTCTGCCAATGCTGCGAAACATCCAGCGCCTTCTGCCAGCCGGACACCGTGCCGGCGACGGTATTGGCCGCAAGCGGGCCGCGGAACGGGATGGTCGCAGCGCCCTTCGCCGCATAGTAAGCGAGATCGACGGCAGCGCCGGCGCGGCCGCAGGCATCCACCGTGATCGGCGCCTTGCCGGGCTCGGCGATCAACCAGAAGCCATCGCCGCCGATGCCGGTCATATGCGGATAGACCACCGCCAGCGCTGCTGCCGTGGCAATCGCCGCTTCCACAGCGGTCCCGCCATCCTTGAGCACGTCGAGACCGGCCTGCGACGCCAGGTGATGCGGCGAGGTCACCATGCCCCGTCGCGCGCGCGGTGTTTCAAGCATTCGTCGTCTCCAGAATTCGTGGCATGCCAGCTTTGTTTGGCGCAGTCGTAACGCGTCCAGCCGATGATTCAAGCCTTTCGGGCGACGATCTCGCCGTCTCGCGCAACCAGCCGGCCGTTCTTGTAGACCGCGCGGCGCTTCGGCAGATCGACCACGGCCTGCGGCACATGCGGTGCATCGATGGCGACGAAGTCGGCCTTGGCGCCGACGCGGAGGCCGTGATCGTCCAGCCGCAACGCCTTGGCGCCACCAACGGTGACGATGTCGAAGGCCAGCGTCAGGTCTTCATCGGTATTGAAGCCCGAGCGGTAGCCGATCATCATCGCGCGGCCGAGCATGTCGCCATCGCCATAAGGCCACCAGCTGTCGCGGATGTTGTCGCAGCCACCGAACACGGTGACGCCCGCCTTACGCAGCAGTTTCACAGGTGGAAATGGCCGTGCCCCGGGCGCATTGGTCATGATGGCCACGCCGCTGGCGGCAAGTATATCGGCCGTTCGCTGCACCACATCGGCTGCGACATCGCCGAGCGAATAGGCATGACTGATAGCGACATGGCCCTGCATGCCCAGCGCCTGCGTGCGCGCGCAGATCTGCTCTATCTCGAAAATGCCGAGCATCGAGGGATCGTGCAGATGGATGTCGACATCGACGCCGCGTCGCTCGGCGATACCGAACACCACGTCGAGATGCTTCTCGACATCGCGATCGAATCCGCCGGGGTCGAGGCCGCCGATCACGTTCGCGCCAAGATCGAAGGCGGCGTCGAGCAGGTCCGGCGTGCCCGGACTGCGCAAGATGCCGCTTTGCGGGAAGGCGACAAGCTGGATGTCGATGAGGTCGCGATACGCCTCGCGAACCGCGAGGATGTTCTCAAGCGATTTAAGGCCCACCGAACTGTCCACCATCACATGGCTGCGCATCCGCGTGCTGCCGTGGCCGAGGCAAAGTTCAAGCTGGCTCTGCGCGCGCTCGGCCATCGGCGCGGCCTTGGCCATGTTGTCGGCCTGGATAGCGACGCGCTCCTGCACGTTGAAGCCGTTCGAATAGGGCACATGCGGCCGCCAGACGTCGCCGTAGAAACTGGTGTCGAGATGAACGTGACCTTCGACGAAGGAAGGGATCACGAGCGTCCCGCCGAGATCGACGATCTCTGCGGTTGTCGGTGCTGGATCGCTGCCGGATGTGATCCCGGTGATCAGACCGCCACTGACGGCAATCGTGTTGAGGCTGCCATCCGCGAATTTCGCCTGCGTAAAAATTTTGTCGATGTCGCTCACGCCAACCTCTCGGACTGATCTGCTGCCGCGAGGTTACAGGAGGACGACACAGCATGCATCCGCATGCCGGCCACTGCATGGCCGACGCGCGGATCAGTTTTCGCGCGCAGCCTTGATCAGGTTGTCACGCAGCGTGGCGACGCCCTGCTGCATCTTCTTGAATTCGTCGGGCTCGAGACCGGATGCCTTGACGAGATTCATGGTCAGGCCCTTCTCGCGCAGCCGCCGGCCTTCGTCGGTCAGGCTGATCACCACCTGCCGCTCGTCCCCGGGATCGCGCTGCCGGCGCAGATAGCCCATCGCTTCAAGCTTCTTCAGGATCGGCGTCAGCGTATTGGACTCCAGAAACAGCTTTTCGCCGAGGCTGCCCACGGTCTGCCCGTCCTCCTCCCACAGCGCGACGATGGCGATGTACTGGGTATAGGTCAGGCCGAGCTTTTCGAGGATCGGCTTGTAGGCCCGGCCATAGGCCAGATTGGCTGAATAGATCGAAAAACAGAGGAAATCAGACAGTTTCGGCCCGGCCTGCGCGGAATCGGCGGAGCTTTGTTCAATCGATTTGGGCTTGGTGGATGGCATGTTTGCACTCCGTCAGGGACACGAGAACGTGACCTCTCGGACCCATATATATCGGATGCGATTAAATCGGAAGAGTTGACAAGAGCGTCCACGCGGCTATTTATATCGTATTCGATTACATCGTGTGCGATACAAAAGGAGAGACGATCATGACCTCGACCACCATCGAAAAGGTTCTCTACACCGCCCAGACCCACACCACCGGTGGCCGCGATGGCGCCTCGCGAAGCTCCGACGGCCGGCTGGACGTCAAGCTGTCGCCTCCCGGCTCGGCTGGGGCCGGCACCAATCCCGAGCAGATGTTCGCGGCCGGCTGGTCAGCCTGTTTCATCGGCGCCATGGGGCGCGCCGCCAGCAATCTGAAGGTCAAGCTGCCGGCCGACGTCGCCGTCGACACCGAAGTCGATCTCGGCACCACCGGCGGTGACTTCTTCCTGCAGGCTCGCCTCAATATCAGCCTGCCCGGCCTCGCGCCGGACGTCGCGCGCCAGGTGGTCGATGCCGCGCATCAGATCTGCCCCTACTCCAAGGCAACGCGCGGCAACATCAATGTGGCGATCAACCTGATCTGACCCTCACCTTCTTCCGCGGACCGTCAACCGGTCCGCGGATCGCGGCGCTCCCCCGAACGGTCGCCGGCTTCACTCACGCGTTTTCTGGAGATCACCGTGACGCTCTTCATCCTCGCTTATGCAGCCGGCCTGCTCACCATCGCATCGCCCTGCATCTTCCCGATCCTGCCGATCATTCTCGCCCGCGCCGACGAACCGTTTCGCCGCAGCGGATTGCCTTTGCTGATCGGCCTCACTTTGACCTTCGCAGTGGCCGCCAGCCTCGCCTCCGTCGCCGGCAACTGGGCGATCGAGGCCAATCGATACGGTAGAACCATCGCCCTCATCGCAATGACGCTGTTCGGCCTGGCATTGCTGTTGCCGACTCTCGCCACGCGCCTGATGGCGCCGCTGGTGTTACTCGGCGTGAAGCTGTCCGGCTGGGCCGGCCAGAATGATGCAAACGCCAACCGCACACCGGTCGCTTCGCTGCTGCTCGGCATCGCGACGGGCCTCGTCTGGGCGCCCTGCGCAGGTCCGGTGCTGGGCCTGATCCTCACCGGCGCGGCACTGCACGGGCCGGGAATCGATACCGTGTTGCTGTTGCTCGCCTATGGTCTTGGTGCGGCATCGTCACTCGCCGCCGGCATGCTACTGGGCGGACGTTTGCTCGCCAAAGCGCGCGAGCTGATGCCATGGAGCGACGGCGTGCGTCGCGCGCTGGGTGGCGCAGTGGTGCTCGGCGCCATCGCGATCTGGGCCGGGCTGGATACGCGCCTGCTGACGCAACTCTCTCTGCCGTCGACGACGGCGTTTGAAAGCAAGCTGATCGACACGCTGCAGCCCGCACCATCCGCGCAGGCCGGAACGTCCATGGGCAATGCCACGGCTCGTGCGACGCTGTCGGGTCCGCTTGCGTCGATCGCGGGCAGCGGGCAATGGCTCAACACGTCACCGCTGAAGACTGAAGACCTGCAGGGCAAGGTCGTGCTGGTAAATTTCTGGACCTATTCCTGCATCAACTGCCTGCGCGTGCTGCCGCATGTCCGCGCCTGGGCGGAGAAGTATCGCGATCAGGGCCTCGTCGTGATCGGCGTACACACGCCGGAATTCGCCTTCGAGAAAAACGTCAGCAATGTAAGCACCGCAACAACGAAGCTCGGCGTCGGCTATCCCGTCGCGATCGACAACGACTTCCGGGTCTGGCGCGCCTTCAGCAACAATGCATGGCCCGCCCTCTATTTCGTCGGTGCCGATGGTCGCATCCATCATCAGGCGATCGGCGAAGGCAATTACGCGACGTCCGAACAGGTGATCCAGCAGCTGCTCGCGGAAGCCGGCCACAAGCCGACTGTTGAGGCTGCGACGGTCCGTGCGGAAGGCACGCAAGTCGCCGCGGATGAGGAGCAACTTCGTTCTTCGGAGACCTATCTCGGCTATGCGCAGGCCAGCGGCTTCACGTCGCCGGGCGGCGCACGCGAAGACGTGCCGAGCCTCTATCGCGGCATCGACATGCTACCACTGAACCGCTGGACGCTGGGCGGCACATGGACCATCGGCCGCGAATATGCACAGCTCGACGATACGTCAGGTCGCATCGCCTATCGTTTCCACGCCCGCGACCTGCATCTGGTTCTCGGCCCAACACGGGACGGCAAGCCGGTGCGCTTCCGCGTGACCATCGACGGCGCAGCGCCCGGCGCCAGCCACGGCACCGATACCGATGCCGAGGGATATGGCACCGTGACGGATGCGAAGCTGTATCAGCTGGTGCGGCAGGCCGGCGACGTCGCCGACCGCACATTCGGAATCGAATTCCTCGATCCGGGCGTGCGGGCCTATGCCTTCACCTTCGGCTGATCGCGACGACTATTGATAGGTCGCCACGATATCGGCGACGGCGCGCTCGAGTTGCTGCGCCGTCGCGCATTGGCGCACGACATTGCAGAAGGTCGCATAGCGCGGCATTTCGGAATCGCCGAAGCCCCAGCCCATGCGGCCCTCGGGATTGAGCCAGACCAACCGCTTCGAGCGCTCGCCGATGCGGCGCAGGATGTCGGCGCGCGGATCCAGATTGTTGCTGCGGGCATCGCCAAGAACAATGACCGTGGTCTGCGCCGTGATCGCACTCATGAAACCCTTCTCGAAATCGACGAAGGAGCGACCATAGTCGGACGAGCCATAGCCAACCGACGACATGATCTGTTTCATCGCCTCTTCAGGTTTGTTCTTCTCCAGAACTTCACTGACTTCGATCAGGTTGCCGGAAAAAGCGAAGGAGCGCACATCGGACACAACTTCATGTAGGCTGTGGATCAGTAACAGGAAGAAATCGGAGACCTGCGCCACGGAGCCTGAGACGTCGCAAATGGCGACGATCTTCGGCTTGTCGCGATGACGACGCTTCCACGCCGTCATGAAGGGCACGCCGCCCCATGCGGCATTGCGCCGAATGGTGCGGCGGACGTCGAGATGGCCGCGACGCTGGCGCTTGCGTGGCTTGCTGAAGCGCTCGCGCAGCCGCCGCGCGATCTGCCGGATCAGAACGCGCATCTGCGCGATCTGTCGCTGTTCCAGCCGCGCCATCGGCGCATTGCGCAGGATTTCATTGCGCAGCGCTTCCTTCTCCTCGCGGCCATAGAGCAAGAGCGCCTGCGCGACCATTTCGCTGACGGTCTCGCGCAGGCTGCCGAGCGCCGTTGCAAGCCGTTCTGCATCCGCTGGATTGCGCGTCGTGAGCGCGTCAATGTCGTCGCGCAGTTGCGCGACCCCGAGCTGCTCGAGCACCCGGCTGGCAAACAGCCCCCGCTGGGTGAAGACACGGATGTCGGTCAGGCCGGCAGCATTCGATGCGTTTGAAAGCGCCGCGGCAATGGCGGCGCGATCCTGCGCCAGCAGCATCTGCGCGAGCGAACCGAGTTCGGTCGAATCCTGTGCCGACGGGGTGCCTGCCGCGGCGTCGGTCCCGCTCTCGCTTGTCCCCTCGCCAGTCTCGTCGTCGTCATTTGCCGCCGACGGCGCGTCGAAATCAGGATGGGTGAAGAACGCATCGAAACAGGCAGCGAGCGCCGCCTTCTCCTCGCCGGACTTCGCCATGGTCAGCAGCAGCGCATCGCGCAGGATGGCGCGATCGGCGGGACCCACTTCGGCGGCGGCACGCATCGCATCGATACTTTCGGCAGGCGAAATCCTGACACCGGCGCCGCGCGCCGCTCGAAAGAACCGATGCAGCGTATCGCGCATGGCTAACCGAACACGCCCTGCCGGTCGGCCTTGGCAACGAAGCCCGAGACCTGCGGCAATGTCGCTTCAATATCACCTTCGTACTTCAGCAGCACGTTGAGCGTATCCTTGACCATCTCGTGGCCGAGTTCGGACGCACCGAGCAGCACGAGCACCTTTGCCCAGTCGATGGTCTCGCTGACCGACGGCAGCTTCTTCAGGTCCAGCGTGCGAACCTGATTGACGAAACCGACAAGCTGCTTGCGAAGTGTCGCGGAAATACCGGGCACGCGGGTTTCGACGATACGCTCTTCGAGCTTCGGTTCGGGGAAGCCGATATGCAGATGCAGACAGCGGCGCTTCAACGCATCGCCAAGATCGCGCTCGCCGTTCGAGGTCAGGATCACGGTCGGCGGTACGATGGCTACGACGGTGCCAAGCTCGGGGATCGTGACCTGGAAGTCGGACAGGATTTCGAGCAGCAGCGATTCGAATTCGGCGTCGGACTTGTCGATCTCGTCGATGAGAAGCACGCAGCCCATCGGCTGTTCCAGCGCGCGCAGCAACGGGCGCGGCTCGACGAACTCCTTGGAGAAGAACACGTCGCCGAAATCGTGCAGCTGGTCGAGCGCCTTGGCGAGCGTATCGGCGCCGCCCAGCACTTCGCCGAGCTTGTCTTTCAGGATCTGGGTGTAGAGCAGCTGCTTGGCATATTTCCACTCATACAGCGCCTTGGCCTCGTCGAGGCCCTCGTAGCACTGCATGCGGATCATCTCGAGACCACGCGAGGCAGCGATCGCCTTGGCAAGTTCGGTCTTGCCCACACCGGCGGGACCTTCGACCAGGATCGGCTTCTCGATTTTCTCGGCGAGATAGACGGCGGTAGCGATCTGCCGGCTGGCGATATAGCCGGCGGAAGCCAGGCTGCGCTCAACGGCTTCGATCGATGCTGACGAACTGGTGCTCTCGGCCACGGGCTTCACTCCGGATTTCGCATACTGGAATAAGCTGTGGCGTGCTCGCCCGGCTCATTCCGGCGTCCTGATTTGCTACGTGGTTCAGCCCGCGGCGTCCAGCGCCACCGGCTCATCGCTCAGTTGCGGCGACTGGCGGCCTGACAGTTGAGCGCCTTGCGGTACCCCGCGGCGCGGGCATCGTCCTCGCTGCAGAACCAGCGATCCGGCTTCGGCTGGGTCGCATAATTCTGGCACTGGGGGATGAGATAGACACCGACATGGCCGGTAAACTTGGCGCGGCGGACCTGTTTCGCCCGGATATTGCAGCCCAACGGCATTGTGAGATCGGTGGGGAATAGCGCCGCGCGCAGCTCCTTGTCCTTGTCGCTCCGGCAGGCTGAGCCGAGCAATGGGCTGTCGCTCGCCTTGCGGCGGAACTCCGCAGGCGTCACGAAGCACCCGCGCCACAGACCCTTGCGCTTGTCCTTGGCAGCAATTTCGTCCGCCTTGAAATTGGTCTTGGCGCTTGCCTTGTCCGACGGTTCGATGCTCACCGCATACCCCGATCGGACAATCGCCTGATTGAGGCTACCCGTCTCGCCAACGACACTGCAGAGACCGGCGCGGCGGTTCTTGTAGATCTTGTCCTCGCCAAGGTCCTCGCAGCGAACCTCGCGCTTGCCGATCAGTTTCACCAGCTGATCCCTTGCCTCGACGCCGCAGGCCCAATTGTCGGCATGCTCATCGACACAGGGCTGATCCACCTCCGGTGCGTCCAGGCCGGCGAGCTTGTAGGCGACATTGCCGATCTGGATGGTGTCGCCGTCCTTGACGATGGCTTCGACCGCCGAGGCCGGGTTGGCGACAAGCAGCAGGAAGAGCAGGGACAGGATGCGCATCAATCTGGTCTCGGGATCGGCACGGGAGGACTGCGATCAGTCCTATCGCAGCAGGCGCGCCCACGAAAGAGACATCACGCGCACTGCGCCGTCACACCGCGACCAGCATCGCCACGCCGACGACAATCAGCGCAATCCCCGACAATTCGCGTGCCGAAAGGGGCTGCTTGAACGAATAATAGGCGACAGCCTGCGCGAACAGCACCTCGACCAGCGCCAGCGTCCGGACATTGGCGGCGGCCGTGAGCGCGAACGCGAGGAACCAGAATTGCGAAGCGGCTGCCCCCATGAAGCCGGCCAGCATCGATGGCTTCCACAGCCCGAGGATGTCGCTCAGCACCTTGGGTGCACGGGCCAACAGATAGATGGTCAGGATCAAGGTCTGCACGAACAGTGCCCAGACCAGCGCATAGGACGCCGCCGTGACGAAGCTGACACCGGGCACCGTGATGATGGCGCCGCGAAAACCGACGGCCGACAATGCGAAAGCCGCAGCCGCGACCAGTCCGAGGACGGTCGGCCGGATGCTGGCGATGTTGCGCGTGGCACCGGGCCGCAGCGCCGTGACGACAACGCCAATGGTGGCAATCAGGATCGCCGCAACCTTCGGCGCGGTCAGATGATCGCCGAGAAAGACGAAACCGAAAATCGCGGTCTGAATCGCCTCGGTCTTGAGATAGGCCGTGGTCACCACAAAGGAGCGATCATTCATCGCTGCCAGCATGAGCCCCGTGGCAAAGATCTGGCTCAGCGCCCCGAGGAGCAGCCACGGCCAGAATTCGGCTGATGGCCACGGCACCTTGTCGCCCGTCGCCAGGATGATCACCACGAAAAAGACGATCGAAAACGGGAAGCCGAACAGGAACCTGATATTGGTCGCGCCCCAGGTGCCCAATGGTCCGGTGAGCGAACGCTGCATGGCATTGCGCGCCACCTGCCCCAGCGAGGCGATGATCGTGAAGGGGATCCAAAGCGAGGCGACGGTGAACATGAGGCAGGACGGGTCCGCGAGCGATGGCGCGGAACCTGACTGCGTCACGCCGCAGGGTCAAGCGGCCTGCGCCCATGCCTGCGATGCGATCGCGACCGCCTCGGACGTGGCTTACCAGACGAAGCGAACGACGCCCTTGCCTGCATGGCTGCGGGTGAGGTTGGAGAACTCGCCCTCATAACTCACCGCGACCGACACCCCGCTGCCGAGTATGACCTCCGCACTCGCGCTGGTCAGCGCAGCATCGGGCGCCATCGTAGCACCGTTCACGACGAAGCTCGCGCCAGGCAGCGACTGGAACGAGGCCTGCGCGACGCGATCGCGGTTGAAATCATGCGCCCAGGCGGCGCGCCCGCGCAACGTGAGCAGCGCAGCGTCGAGAGCGAAGGATTTGTCGGTACGCAGGCCGACCTCACTGCGGGTCGCGGTGACGTTGCGCGCGGTGTAGCTCAGCACAAAATCGTTGCCGCCGGATACGAGCGTTTCCGCATAGGCCGGCAGGTCAATATTCGTGATCTGCCCCGCGGCATAAGGCGTCAAACCCACGCCGCCAAGCCACGGCAGCACGCTCCGATGACCAGCTTCGGCACGCGCCGAGAAAGCGTGCACGGTGAAGTTCGCGCGCAACCGGTCTGCATCGACGATGGTCACCAGCCGTTCCGTGGTGACATTTTGCCAGCCATAGGCGAGTGCGCCCGTGAGATAGGCCGCTCCTTCGTGGTGGCGAATGAAGCCACCGATCTGGAACAGGTCCGAATGACCCGAACCGAGACTATCCGACAAGCCGAAACTGGTGCCACCGCCGGCCACGGCGAAGCCGGCCAGCGTCTGAGGCGACAGCCAGGTATCGGCACCCACGGCAATGCCCCCGATCCGGCTGCTGCTGCTATGCGAACCAACGACCGTGTTGCCGTCGGTCGCCTGACCACCACCGAAGCCCGCAGCCCAGACGTTCCAGCGCGATTCGAAACTCGCCACCGCAGGTGGCGCTTTAGCGATCGCACCGTAGGCGTCGCGCCACGACGTCGCCGAACGATCGGCCGATGCGAAGGCATTTGATGCTGTGCCCGCCGCTGCAAGGCCGCGATTGGCTAAGAAGGGATCGGTCAGCACGCCCATGAATTGCGTCATGGCCTGCACGGTGTTCTGTTGCACGCCGGTCGAGAGTTCGCCCGACGACTGCGTCAGATCTTCCGGCGCCATCGCGCCGAGCGCATAGGGGATGCCGCCATGGCTGCCAAAATAGGTGTTCAGCGACGAGGCGATGTTGTTCTGGTTGATGTTGAGACCGGTCAGCTTCAGATCGACATTGAGATAGACGTTCTGGGCATCGTAGCTCAGCGTCGTGATGAATGAGGGCGGTTCGTCGCTGACGATATTCGGGCTGAACGTGCCTGCAATGCCGCCTGCAGCGTTCAGAATGGTGTAGCGTTCACGCACATAGGCCGCGGGATCGAAGCTGATGCGAACGCCTGCATTATTGAGCGACGCGGCGCCTGTGACATTGGCTCGGTCCGCCGCCAGACCGGATACTTCCACCATGTAGCTCGAAGCTGCGGCAAACGTCAGATTGCCTTGTACTGACAGCAGCCCGACCGAATTGCCGGGCGACAGCATGCCGCCATCCCGGATCTGTGTAGTGCTGACGATGCCGTTGCCGCCGAGCGTCGCGCCGCGTTCGACACTCACCAGCGACGACGCGGCGATCGAGCCGTTGACGCTGAGCGTTCCAGCCTTAACGTCGGTGACGCCAGTATAGGAGTTGATACCATCGAGTCGTGTTGTGCCTGGGCCGCCTTGTGCGAATGATCCAATGCCGGAGATCACGCCCGCCAGCGTCAGCAGACCATCACGGTTGGCGATCAGCGCGCCATTGTTGATGACATTGCCGAGGAGCGAGCCCGTCAGCCCGCCATTGCCGATCTGCAGGGTCCCATTCGTAATGACCGAGCCACCGCTATAGGTGTTGTCGCCGGTGAGGACCGTGGTGCCGGTGCCGACTTGCCGGAATTGGCCACTGCCAGAGATCGTTCCGCCGAATGTGTAGATGTCGGAGCGAAATATCTGGAGTGCCCCGTAGTTGACGACATCACCGACGATCGAGCCAGCAGCCCCGCCGGAGCCGAGTTGCAAAGTGCCAGCTGATATCAACGTGCCGCCGCTATAGACGCTGTCGTTCTGAAGCACGGTGGTGCCAGTTCCCATCTGCACCAATGAGCCGGTGCCTGAAATCACACCGTTGTAGAACAGAGTATTGGAGCTATTGACGGACAACACGCCATTGTTGGCGACATTACCCGTGAG
The DNA here is from genome assembly GCF_032401055.1 of Tardiphaga sp. 709. NCBI lineage: Bacteria > Pseudomonadati > Pseudomonadota > Alphaproteobacteria > Hyphomicrobiales > Nitrobacteraceae > Tardiphaga > Tardiphaga sp. 709. The sequence goes on from NZ_CP135529.1 coordinate 3,066,835, forward strand.
CGTGCCAGACGTCCCGCCATTGCCGATCTGCAGCGTACCGGCATTGATCGTCGTGCCGCCGCTAAAAGAGTTGGCGCCTGCCAGAACCAACGTGCCCCAGCCATCCTTGGTTAAGGCGCCGGCGCCCGAGACACTTCCTGTAGTCGTGAATCTCGTTCCGAACAGCGTCTCGATTGTGCCGCTGCCAGAAAGCACAATACGTCGCGCGGACGTGATATCGGCGAGCGTCAGCAGCGTGCCACCCGAGAGCGTCAGCGTGCCCGTGCCGAGATTGGCGTCCGCGAGAACTGCAACAGCGCCGCCCGAGACTGTCGTGCCACCCGTATATGTATTCGTGCCGGACAACAGCAACGCGCCGCTGCCGGTCTTCACGAGACTACCGCCGACACCGCTGACGGTACTTGCGATGACCGTATCGCTCGCCTGATTGAGCGTCAGTTGCGCACTGCCGAGCGCAATCTCGCCGCCGAAGCCGATTAGCGAATGCGTCGTGGTATTGTAACCGTTGAGATCGAGCTTGCCGCCGTAGACGATCACGTCGCTGCCATTGGGCAGTGCCCCGGAAGCGCCAAGCTGCAGCGTACCGGCTTCAAGCATGGTGCCGCCGGTCCAGCTATTGACGCTCGACAATACCAGTGTGCCGTCGCCGGCCTTGATCAGGCTGCCTCCGCCGGACACCGTGCCGGTGAGCACCAGCGCCGTTGCGGCGTCGGTATCGATCTGGCCGATGCCAAGCAACGACACATTGCGTGCCGAATTGATATTGGCCGTCGTGTGGAGGATGCCGTTGTCGAAAGTCAGGCCCCCCGCCGCGGCGCCAAGATTTGCATTCGACGAAATCTGCAGCGTACCTCCGCTGATGGTCGTGCCGCCGGTATAGGTGCTGGTGCCAGCGAGCACGAGCGTGCCGCCACCCGTCTTGTTCACACCGCCAGCACCTACAATCGGAGCCGAAATCGTCGCTGTCTCGCCCGACAGGACACGCAGTTCACCAATGCCGTCCGAACCGTCCAGCGCGGTTGGCCGCAGTTCGCCAGTGCCTTGAACAAGGTTGTAGAGGCCACCGACGAATTGCAGCCCATAGAATTTCTGCGATCCATCGATCGTGACCGTGCCGCCCGGACCGTTGAAGACGCCATAGATGGATCCCCACTGGGTATTGGCAACGCCGCCCAAATCAAACCAGTTGTTGTTAAGCGCATTCCAAGTTCCGCTGCCACCCGCGCTACCGCTCGTCGCGTCATCCCAACGTTGAAGGATGTCGGTGCCATTGGGCGAAGCAACGAGATCGACCACATAGATGCGCGAGCTGTCGATCGAATAGGTGACGGGAAACAGTCCCGAGATCGGCGGGATGGCGCCGATAGTCAGACCGAAGATCGACGCACCGCCGGAATAATTGATCATGCGGTAATAGCCGACGGCCGGCTCGCCCGTGGCGCTGATATTGAACGTCACATTGTTGAGTGCGACATCGCCGTTGACCCAAACCGAGGTCGAGGTCGACGACGCAGCACCGGAGAAATGGCCGAGATCGAAATCGAAATTGCTACCCGCAAGCATCGACAGATTGCCGTTCACAGTCAGGTGCCCTGTGCCATCCGGCGCCAGCGTGCCGCCATTCAGGACCGTTGTGCGCCCCACCGATCCGTTTCCGGTCAGCCTGCCGCTGTGATCCACCGTGACGGTGCCGCCGAGTTGCCCGGTCACGCCCAGCGTTGCATTCAGGATTTCCGTAGTGCCCGTGAATGCGGCGCTCCGGCCAGAAAGGATCGTGGTTCCGGCGAGTGCATTGATCACACCATTGCCGGTGATCAGATTGTTAAAGAGATAATCGCTGCTCGTATGGTTGAAATTGAGCGTGCCACTTTGCGCGAGGTCAATCAGACCGGTCACGACACCGGGCGCCAGGGCCGTTGCGCCCGCCTCGGCGCCGAGACTCAATGTACCGCTGACGCCGAGGGCGCCGATCTGAATCATACGCGCTTTCGCAGCGCCCCCATTGCTCACCGCGAGCGAACCGACAGACGCCGCCCCGACCTTCAAGGTCTGGGCATCGAGAACCGATCCCGGACCGTCGACCTTCACAGCACCATGCGTGACATAGGACGCATCATTGCCAATTGAAGCGGTAGCTGCAGTCACATGCATGCCATCCGCAATCAGCAACGAGCCGTTGCCGCGATAACCGACGAACAGATTGGTATTGAGCCAGGATGCGCCTGGGCCAGCGACGGTGACATTGGCATCGGTGCCGCTGTCATAGCCAACATAGCCATTGGCCGTCGTCAGTCTGGCGCCACCAGCAAAGGCCAGACTGCCGGCGTTGGCGCGCAAATCGCCGTCAAAAGATGTCGATACTCCCGATAGCGTCCAGACGGCGTCGCCATTCTTTTCCAGCGCTGAGAAACCCCGATACTTCGTGCCGAGTGCAGAGAGATCGAAAGTCGCATTCTGTGAGCCGCCCAACGCAAAAATATTGGGATTGCTTGCATTCAGACCGACGACGACATCGCCTGTAATGTTCGAGCCGGACCAGAGCTCCAACCTGTTGCCACCGCCGGTGAAAAAAATCGCCGCGGCGCGCGATCCGTCGATATTCCGCCCGCCTTCGATCGTCCCGCCTGCAACAACCGTTATGCCGGCGCTCTGCCCGAAGATGCCGGCTCCCCCCGCTCCATTCGCGCCGGCGTGACCGCTACTTCCATTGCCTAGCTCCCATCCGCCGCCACCCGGACCAGCGGCGCCGCCGACCCCCGCATCGCCGCCTTGCACCAGTCCGCCGCGATCGACGCGTATGGTGCCGGGAGTCGTCAACACGACGCCATTGCCGCCGCTACCGCCAGCACCGCCATTGCCGCCATTGCCGCCGGAGACGCCCTGGCCGCCAGATCCTCCGGCCCCGCCGCCGCCGCCGCCCCCACCAAGCACCGATGCACCGCCTTCAATGACCGTCATCCGCGCTCTTGAGACGACAACGCCGGCGCCGCCGCTGCCACCATTACCGCCACTGCCGCCATCGCCTCCGATGCCGCCGTCGGTCGCAGTGGTGATGCAAGGCGGCTGTCCGCCGGGGCAATAGTTGCCGATAGCATCGGGGGCGCCAGTACCTCCACCGCCGCCAGCGCCGCCCCAACCGCCGAGACCACCCCTGATCATCGGTGCCAGCGTTTCCAAAGTGTCTCCGGTGGAGAAGAGGCCTATGCCGCCACCACCACCGCCACCGCCGCCGCCTCCTCCTCCGCCGTAACCGGGCTCCATGAAGGTGCCATAAAAGGCCAACACGCCATCGCCACCATTGGCACTGACGCTGCCGTAGCCGCCTCTGCCGCCTGCAATGAACTGGTTGCCGGGAACGAATGCTCCACTGAAGATCGCGCCGGTGCCGCCACCGCCTCCGCCACCGCCGCTGCCGCCGTCATGGCCCATTCCGTGAAACCAGTTGGTTCCATCCGCGCCTTTGCCCTTCTCGGGAAACCAACCATATTGTCCCGCCTGGCCCTGAATTTCGCCGCCCAAGAGTTGCGAGCCATTGAAGCCCACCGCCCCTCCCGAGCCACCTAGCCCTCCTCCTTTGGCATGCGCACCGCTGCCACCCTTGCCGCCGTTGCCGATGTCAGCGTCTTTCGGGTGCTTGTTGTCGGCATCCCTGCCACCGCCGCCGCCGCCACCGCCGCCATTAGCCGGGTCGATCACACCGCCTGTCCCGCCCGCTTTTGGATTGCTGGATGCATGTGCTCCGCCATTGCCGCCGACGCCCGAAGCTTGCGCATGAACCGCTTGCGACGAGGCAATCGCCGCGACCACCAGCACCGGGGCGGCAAGCGACAACAGCGACAGCATCATGGCTGTCGACGACATCAATGTGTTGGCACGGCGCGCGCCGGTGCCGCTGCTCGTACTCGAGCCGCTGCGGCACGCTGCGCTGACGACTGAAAATACCGGGAGCTTCACGATCCAACTCCAGCTCGCAGATCCACGCGAGTGAAGTTCCATGAGACACGCGATCGCATGACGAGTCGCAATCAAAGATCGACGAATCGACCTATAGGTTCGACGAACGCCCTACAGGTTTTTCGCGTGTTGAAATGCAGCAACACAAAACGCGAAAAGCACTCAACACACTGACGTCGCTAACGATTTATTAAGTCGTGATCAGCACGCGATTGATAGCAATCGGCACGCGAAATGTGAGTCGTCGACGTGCTGGCATTCATCTCGCTTGGTGTCGTTTAAACGCCAAGATGCGCACGTAACTCAGCTCGGCCGGCGCGCGATACCGGCCAATGGTCCCCATAATCATGCAAGCGCAGTTGCCATGCCCCGCTCGACCGGCGCACGACCTCGCGCACGAACTGATGATTGACGACGGCCGTGCGATGAATACGAACGAACCAGCCCGGCGGGATTAGGCCCAACCACTGGGTCAGCGGCCTTGGATCGAGCACCATCGCGCCATCCATCAACCACACCTCGGTATAGTCTTTTGACGAGCGCAGGCCGACGATTTCGGTCAATGGCGTGCCGAGAATGCCATGCGCGCGACGTAGGTAGATCAGTGCAGGATATGCGACGTGCGAATCTTCGGCAGCAGAGGCGATCGGCGGCCGGCTATAACGCGCCGCCGCGATGAGATCGGCACAACGAAACAGATCAGCGATTTCATCCGACCACCGACGCGGCGCCTTGACGGCATCGAAACCGATGCAGGCGACGAGCCTGCCGTCATGAAACACCGGCACACTGAGTACACTCTTGTTGTTCTGCCGAATAAACTCAGCGCGCAACGCACCGGCACTGCGTGGCAGTGCCTCGATGTCATTGACCATCACAGCCTGCCCCAGGACCAACCGTTGATGCAGCCAGCCGATCATGGTGACCGGCACATGCTGCAGATCCTGCACAAAGGATCCGACCCCGCCGCGACTCCACTCATGGGTGTTGCGAAAGCGCAGATGGTCGGCGTCGTATTCGAACATCCATGCGCGATCTGCTTCGGCGTCCACACCTATGACTTGGAGTATCCCGGCAATCGCCGCATCGAGTGGCCGCGTCAGCAGCAGCATCGCCGTGTCAAACACCCAGCCCGATTGCGACGCCGCAACACGATCATCGCGGCCGACGAATTCCCAGGGCAGGGCTGAATTGGATGACAACTGCAATGCTCATGGTAGTGATCACAAGATCTACCCAACCACATTACCTTAGACAACGTGTCAATCCCTGCAGCGTGGCGACTATTCCATCGCGGCACCCGGGCATCCACATCGTGCGATGCGCCGCGATCTTGGGCAGTCTCCGGCGCCACAACCAGCATTGCAGCGTCCGCTTTTGGCGATACATTGAAGCAAAGCGCATTCGGAGACTGCCGGATCATGCTGCGATTTCTGCCTGTTGTCCTCAGCACCCTGACTTGTTGGGCAATGAGTTGGGTTGTTACCCCAGCGCTCGCGCAAAATGCCCCGCGCGGCAGTGAGTGTCTGGCAATGGCCACACGGCCACCACTCGCAATTCCGGTCGGTTTGCAACGGACTGCGGCGAAGGCCGATGAGGTCGCCATCACCTATGCCGGGCACTCCACCTATTACATCGACACACCCGGCGGCGTGACCATCGCCACCGACTACAACGGCGTCTACAAGCTCGATCGCATCCCGGACGTGGTGACGATGAACCGGGCGCACAGCACCCACTACACGCTGTACCCCGACCCGCGCATCAAGACGGTATTGCATGGGTGGGGCGGGAGTGGACAGCCGGCGCAAATCCATGAGCGCATCGGCGACGTGCTGATCCGCAACGTCACGACAGACATCCGCCGTTACTATGGCGATGACGCGGGCGGCGAGATGGTGAAAGACGGCAATTCGATCTTCATCTTCGAGGTTGCTGGCCTGTGCATCGGTCATCTCGGCCATCTGCATCACAAGCTCGACGAAAGCCACTTCGCCGCGATCGGCCGCCTCGACATCGTGATGGTGCCGATCGATGGCAGCTACACAATGTCCCTCGACGGCGTATCCGAGATCACGAGGCGGCTGCGCGCCTCGGTGGTGCTACCCATGCATCGCTTCATGACACCGCTCAGCGACTTCATGACGAAGATCGGAAAAGATTTCGAAATCGACCAGCGCAGCGCCCAAACGCTGACGATATCACTCAATGCGCTGCCCAAGGCACCGACGGTGATTATTCTCAACGGGGTTTGACGACCTGTCGAAGCGGGGCAGGCGGAACAGAAACGCTAGACCTCTTCCGCGACCACCATATAGTTCACGTCCATATCGGATGACAGCGTCCAGCGGTCACCGAGCGGGTTGTAGACCACACCTGATTGTTCGGTGATTTCCAGCTTGTTGCGCGACAGATGATGCGCGAGTTCGTCCGGGGTGACGAACTTGTCCCACTGATGCGTGCCACGTGGCAGCCAGCGCAGCACATATTCGGCGGCGACGATGCCGAGTGCAAAGCTCTTCCAGTTACGGTTCAGCGTCGACACCACCATCATGCCGCCGGGCTTGAGCATCTGCGCGCAGCGATCGAGGAATGCGCCGACATCGACGACGTGTTCGACGACTTCCATCGCCAGCACGATATCGAAGCGCTCACGCACGTCCATCTCCTCGACGGTGGTGCAACGATAATCGATCGACAGATGCCCTTTGTCGGCGTGCAATTTGGCGGCGGCGATATTGGTGGCGGAGGGATCGATGCCGATCACCTGTGCTCCGAGCCGCGTGAACGGCTCACAGAGCAAACCCGCTCCGCAGCCGATATCGAGCATGCGCAATCCGCTCAGGCAATTCAGGCTGCGAACATTGCGATCGAACTTGCGGCAGGCGGCGTCGCGAATATAGGTCAGACGCAGCGGGTTGATCTTGTGCAGCGGCGCCATCTTGCCGCGCGGGTCCCACCATTCCTCCGACAGCTTGGAGAATTTCGCGACTTCGCTGGCATCGACGGAGGATGCGGAAGCATCGGAATAGCTGGATTGCATGGCCATTGTGGAGCCGTTGTCCTATCGCGCTGTGATGTGGCTGCGAAATGCGAGTGGTGACGCGATCATCTTGATGACCTCTTCATCATCACCCATGTTCTCGATGGCGATGTCACCATAATTCAAGATGCGTCCCAGAATGCTCTGATTGACGCTGACGCTCGCGACCTTGTCGATACTGATCTCGAAAGTCTTGCGCGTGATGAACCCTTCCTTGTGCACGACCCGCAGCGTGGTGACATCCGTCTCGGTCGTCCAGCGCTGGAACCAGCCCTTCATCGACCAGTACAGCGCCGCGAAGGCCACTACGGCCGAGGATGCCAGGCAGAGCAGAACAAGGGTTTCGTTGATCGCGTAACGCGTCAGGACCAGCAAAGCCGCCGAGACGATCCAGGCCGCGATGGCCGGGACATAGACCACCCAGTGCAAGTTGCTGGAATACAGCACCTTCTCGCCCGGCTGCAGGATATCGTCGATATAGCGCCCCATAAACCGTCCAAAATGCCCTGTCTCGGTGCGTTCTAAGGGACCAGGAGCCCGGGTTGCTTGCCCCCACCCTCGCCGCTATGTATACGCGCGTTTTCGCCCGCGTGCGTAGTGCGCGGTATCTTTACCCACTGTCGTCAGGGAATGCACCACTCGTCATGGGCCGGCTCGTAATGAAATTCGGCGGTACGTCCGTCGCCAACATCGACCGCATCCGCAACGTCGCGCAGCATGTCAAACGCGAGGTCGATGCCGGTCATGAGGTCGCGGTCGTGGTGTCGGCGATGTCGGGCAAAACCAACGAACTGGTGGCCTGGTGCACCGAAGTGTCCCCGATGCATGACGCCCGGGAATACGACGCCATCGTCGCGTCCGGTGAGCTTGTGACCGCCGGCCTGCTGGCGATCGCGCTGCAGACCATCGGCATCCAGGCGCGCTCCTGGCAGGGCTGGCAGATCCCGATCAAGACGTCGGACGCCCATGCCTCGGCCCGGATCGACGAGATCGACGGCGACAAACTCATCAAGCGCTTCAAGGAGCGCAAGGAAGTGGCCGTGATCGCCGGCTTCCAGGGCATCCATCCCGAAACCGGCCGCGTCACCACGCTCGGCCGGGGTGGGTCCGATACGTCGGCTGTGGCAATTGCCGCTGCCGTCAAGGCCGACCGCTGTGACATCTATACCGACGTGGACGGCGTCTACACCACCGATCCGCGCGTCGTGCCGAAGGCACAACGCATGAACAAGGTGGCGTTCGAGGAAATGCTGGAACTGGCGTCGCAGGGCGCCAAGGTCCTGCAGGTCCGCTCCGTGGAACTCGGCATGACCCACAACATGCCGATTTTCGTGCGCTCAAGTTTCGACAAACCCGAAGACATCGACCCGCACGGCACCCCGCCGGGCACGCTGATCTGCAGCGAGGAGGAAATCATGGAAAGCCACGTCGTTACCGGAATCGCCTTTTCCAAGGACGAAGCCCAGATTTCCGTCCGTCAGATCGAGGACAAGCCGGGCGTCGCTGCCTCGATCTTCGTGCCGTTGGCCGAAGCCAACATCAATGTGGACATGATCGTCCAGAACGTCTCTGAAGACGGCAAGACCACCGACCTGACCTTCACCGTGCCGGCCACCGACTATGCCCGCGCCAAAGAGACCATCACCGCGGCCAAGGCCAAGATCGGCTATGCCCGCATCGACAGCGCAACCGATGTCGCCAAGGTCTCGGTGATCGGATCGGGCATGCGCAGCCATGCCGGCGTCGCCGCGCAAGCCTTTGCGGCCCTTTCCGAGCGCCAGATCAATATCCGGGCAATCACCACGTCCGAAATCAAGTTCTCGGTCCTGATCGATACGGCCTATACGGAACTGGCGGTTCGCACCCTGCACACGCTGTATGGTCTCGACAAAGCGTAGAAAATTTTTCCTGAAACATCCGTTATTTTGATGTGAACGGTGTGTTTCTTGTCTGGCAGGTGTTTTGCTTGGCAAAACAAGCCTCAATTCGCTATACGGCCTGCATGGGCAGCCGTTGCGGCTGAGGGCGCCGTTTCGGACATCTGATACGGTTCTGTCGCTGCGCCTCTTGTTGCGCGGCGGTGCAAATTCTATTGTTTTCTGAGGCTTAGCGTCGGCGCACGGCTTTTGTCAGGTGTCGGCCTCGTGGGGAGGGTGTCGGCACATGCGGAGCGCGTCGGGTGGCCCCCGAGTCTTGCTGAGACGGCTCCGCGAAGTGATGGCGGAGCAGGTCAGCGCTCAGGAACGCCTCGACAAGATCGTGGTGCTGATCGCCGCCAATATGGTGGCGGAAGTCTGCTCGACATACGTGCTGCGCGTCGACAATACACTCGAGCTCTACGCCACTGAAGGCCTCAACCGCGACGCCGTCCATCAGACCGTGCTGAGCTCCCATGAGGGCCTGGTCGGTCTGGTCGCCTCCGAAGCCACACCGCTGAATCTCAACGACGCCCAGAGCCACCCGGCGTTCTCGTTCCGCCCGGAGACCGGCGAAGAAATCTATCACTCGTTCCTCGGCGTGCCGATCCTGCGCGCCGGCAATACGCTCGGCGTGCTGGTGGTGCAGAACCGCGCCAAGCGCACTTATGTCGAGGAAGAAGTCGAGGCGCTGCAGACAACGGCGATGGTGCTCGCCGAGATGATCGCTTCCGGCGAGCTTTCGGCGCTGGCGCAGCCGGGCGCCGAGCCCGCTGCGCGGCATTCCCTGCACAAGACCGGTGCCATCCTCTCCGATGGCATCGCGCTCGGCCATGTGGTGCTGCATGAGCCACGCGTTGTCATCACCAATTACATCGCCGAAGACCTGCCGAAGGAAATCAAACGGCTGGACACGGCGCTGACCAAGCTGCGGTCGGACCTCGACCGCATGCTGGAACGCGGCGACGTCGCCGACGGCGGCGAGCACCGCGATGTGCTCGAAGCCTATCGCATGTTCGCCAATGACCACGGCTGGTCGCACAAGCTGCACGAAGCGGTCGCCACCGGCCTCACTGCGGAAGCCGCCGTCGAACGCGTGCAGTCGGATACCCGTGCGCGCATGCTGCGTTCCACCGATCCCTATCTGCGCGACCGCCTGCACGATCTTGAAGATCTCGGCCACCGCCTGATGCGGCAGCTGGTCGGCCAGGATCACGCGCCGTCGCGCGAGCAGATGCCGGACAATGCGATCCTGATCGCACGCGCGATGGGCCCGGCCGCCCTCCTCGACTACGACCGCAAGAAGTTGCGTGGCCTGGTGCTGGAGGAAGGTACGGCTAATTCGCATGTCTCGATCGTGGCGCGCGCGCTCGGCATTCCCGCGATCGGCGAAGTCGCAAATGCGCCGGGCATTGCTGATCCAGGCGACGCCGTCATCGTCGATGGCACCTCGGGCTCGATCTATATTCGGCCCTCGGCCGAGATCGAATCCGCTTATGCCGAACGCGTGCGTTTCCGCGCGCGGCGACAGGCGCAGTACTCAGCGCTGCGCGACCTTCCCTGCGTAACCAAGGACGGCCAGAAGGTCGACCTGCTGATCAATGCCGGTCTGATCATCGACCTGCCGCATATCGACGATACCGGATCGGCGGGCATCGGCCTGTTCCGCACCGAACTGCAATTCATGGTGGGGGAAAGCCTGCCCCGCTCCAGCGATCAGCTGGCGCTGTATCGTGCGGTGCTCGATGCTGCCGGCCCGAAACCGGTGACATTCCGCACCCTTGATATCGGCGGCGACAAGGCACTCCCTTACATGGAGACCATCGTCGAGGAGAACCCAGCGCTGGGCTGGCGCGCGATCCGTCTTGGCCTCGATCGGCCCGGCCTGCTGCGCGGCCAGATCCGCGCATTGCTGCGCGCCGGCGGCGGGCGTGCGCTGCGCATCATGTTCCCGATGATTTCGGAAGTGGCCGAGTTCGATCAGGCCAAGGCGATCATCGAACGCGAGCTGACTTATTTGCGCCAGCATGGTCATGCGCTGCCAGAGCGGATCGATGTTGGCACCATGATCGAGGTGCCTGCGCTGGTCTATCAGCTCGACGAACTCCTGAAGAAGGTCGACTTCGTCTCGGTCGGCTCCAACGACCTGTTCCAGTTCCTGTTCGCTGTCGACCGCGGCAATGCCAAGGTGTCGGAACGCTTCGATACGCTGTCGGCGCCGATCCTGCGCGTACTGCGTGAGATCGTGCAAAAGGGCGACGCCGCCAAACGTCACGTCTCGCTGTGCGGCGAGATGGCCTCGCAGCCGATCGGCGCGCTGGCACTGATTGGCATGGGCTATCGCTCGCTGTCTCTGTCGGCCACCGCACACGGTCCCGTGAAGGCAATGATTCTCGACCTCGATGCCAAAAAGGCCGAGGCGCTGATGACACAACTGCTCGACGCTCCCTCGGGCAGCGTCTCGATCCGGCAGAAGCTCACTGAATTCGCCGAAGCCGAAGGGCTGTCGTTGTAGCGAGGCTCTTGCCCGCACGACGCGCTTTCCCCTTTCCGCGATCTCCGAGATTCCACGATGTCCCTGCTACCCGAAACAAAACTCGACGTGCTCCTCGCACATCACGCCTCGCTCGAGGCACAACTGATGGGTCAGGTCAGCGCCGAGAATTATGTGAAGATGACGCGCGAGCTGTCCGAGCTCAATCCGTTGATCGACGCGGTGAAGACCTATCGCGGCGCGCTTGCAGAGCTCAAAGATATCGATGCGATAATCGCCGACACTTCGACCGATGCGGAGATGCGCGAGATGGCGCAGGCCGAGCGTCCGGCGCTGGAAGAACGCATCGAGGCGCTGGCGCAGGAAATCCGCGTGGCGCTGCTGCCGAAGGATGCGATGGACGAGCGCAACGTCGTGCTGGAAATCCGTGCCGGCACCGGCGGCGACGAGGCTTCACTGTTCGCCGGCGACCTGTACCGGATGTATGAGCGCTTCGCGGCACTGGCCGGCTGGAAGGTCGAGGTGATTTCGGCGTCCGAAGGCACCATGGGCGGCTACAAGGAAATCATCGCCGAGGTGAAGGGCCGCGGTGCTTTCGCCAAGTTGAAATTCGAATCCGGTGTACACCGCGTGCAGCGCGTGCCCGATACGGAGACTCAGGGGCGCATTCACACGTCGGCGGCAACGGTCGCTGTCATGCCCGAAGTCGAAGAAGTGGATATCGACATCAAGCAGGACGACCTGCGCATCGACACGATGCGCGCACAGGGCGCCGGCGGCCAGCACGTCAACAAGACCGAATCAGCGATCCGCATCACGCATATCCCGACCGGCATCGTGGTGATGATGCAGGACAGCCGCTCGCAACATAAGAACCGCGCTTCGGCGATGAACATCCTGCGCTCGCGCATCTATGACGCCGAACAGCAGCGTATCGATTCCGCCCGCTCGGCCGAGCGCAAGGAGAAGGTCGGCTCCGGTGACCGCTCGGAGCGCATCCGCACCTACAATTTCCCGCAGGGCCGCGTCACCGACCACCGCATCAATCTCACGCTCTACAAGCTGCCGCAGGTGATTGCCGGCGAAGCGTTGGGCGAACTGGTCGATGCGCTGACGACAGAGCATCAGGCTGCACAACTCGCTGCCCAGGGCGACACGGCGTGAGCGCCGGCGACATGTTCGCCGGACAGAGCATCGAGAACGCGCGACGCTCATTGACCAATCTGCTCCGCACCCACGGCATCGATTCCGCTGAACTCGACGCGCGCTTGCTGACAGGTGCCGCGCTCGAACTCGATCTGACCGGGTTGATCTCGGCTGCGAAGCGCATCCTGACGTCCAATGAAGCGGCCCAACTTGCCCGCTTCGCACAGCGCCGCATCGATGGCGAACCCGTGGCCCGCGTCCTAGGCATGAAAGAATTCTGGGGCCTGCCGCTGCAGCTATCCCCCGACACGCTGGTACCCCGTCCCGATACCGAAACCCTCGTCGAGGCGGCGCTCGAACTTCTCGATGCGACAGGTCCGCGTGACCGTCCGCTTGTGATCGCCGATCTCGGCACAGGCTCCGGCGCAATCCTGCTGGCGCTGCTTTCAGAGTTAACCAACGCCACCGGCATTGCGACCGATATCAATCTCGACGCCCTGCGAACGGCTCGCTCCAACGCTGCGCAACTCGGCTTGATCGAGCGCGCCCATTTCGTTGTCTCCGACTATGCCTCAGCCCTGACCGGCGGCTTCGACCTGATCGTCTCCAATCCGCCCTATATTCCCTCGGCCGACATTGCCGACCTCGACATCGAGGTGCGCGACCACGACCCACTCCGCGCCCTGGATGGTGGAAGAGACGGATTAAATGCCTATCGAATCATCGCCCCCGAGGCCGCCCGGTTGCTGGTGCCCGGCGGCCTGCTGGTGGTCGAGGTGGGCCACCACCAAAGCGACGATGTCGCCGGTCTGATGGCGGTATCCGGGTTAACCCTGCCGAGGCCGGCCAAAGCCGATCTGGGAGGCATTTGCAGGGCGGTATCAGGACAAAAAAAGCCCCGATAAAGCCTTCTTAGGACAGAAAAAACCACTTGGAATATCCCCGGGGAGCGACTACCTTCCTGTCACAACATCGGTTCAGGGTTGGCTCGCCCCGTAGATTTACGGCAGGAAGCCAGAATTCTCGCTAGAGAGCCCGTCCGGGTGAAAGGTTCCAACAGGCAGGTTTGGTTGAGCGCGATGGCTGAGAGAGCTGCGCTGCTCGCGACCGCAAAGCGAACGAAAGCCTGATATTGCGCTTTAAACTTCACGCACAGAAGCCTGACCTTGTTTCGGCAGGTGAGTGATTTGGTCCGGCTGGCATGGTCAGCGGGCGGTTGGGGAACGCGTCTTTGTTGAACGCGAATGACGGCAAGATCGATGCAGCAAAGGTCTGCACGACGATTCGGACGCTTGACGCGTCCGCATCCCGCAATGTGCTGCGGCAATCATCTCTTTGAAACATAGCTCTGTGACACTCTGGATCGATAACTGAAGGCGACACATGCGAAACGGTCAGAACAACAACAAGCGGATGCGGAACAACAACAACAACCGCAACAACAATAATAATAACAATAACAATCGGCGCGGCCAGAACCCGATGACCCGGGTCTTCGAATCGAATGGCCCCGACATCAAGATCCGCGGTACCGCCTCCCACGTCGCAGAGAAATACGTCCAGCTCGCCCGCGATGCACGCAGCTCTGGTGATCCCGTTGCTGCCGAGAACTACTATCAGCACGCCGAGCACTATTTCCGCCTGATCGCCGCCGCGCAGGAGCAGTTCCGGCAGAATCAGCCGCAACCGCGCACCGAAAACGAGATGCCGCCTGAGGACAACGATGACGAGAGCGAGAGCTACTCGAACTTCGGCGCCGAGCCCGGTTTCGTGCCAGTGCAGCAGCAGCCCTTTGCGCAGCGCGAGCAGCCTCCGCAGCGTGAGGGTGGTCAGCCCTATCAGCCCCGCGAGAACAATCATCGCGAACACCGCCAGCAAAATCAGCCGCAGGCTCAGCCGCAATATCAGCCGCAACCGCAGCCGATGATGCCGGTCGGCGATGGTGTTGATCGTCTGCCTTCTTTCATCACGGGTGGTGCGCAGCCTCAGCCGGGTGCTGCTCCAGGTGGCTTCGAACAGAGTGGTGGTGGAGAGCGCTTCCCGCCGCGTCGTCGCCGCCGTCCGCACGGTCCTCGCCCCGACGTTGCTGTAGCTGGCGCGCCAGCAGAAGCACCGAGCGACGATTTCAATCCGGGCAATTCATAGGCCCAGCCGCTCTCCGGCGAGAGCGCACATCACGAGGCATAGATTGGCCGTGGCTCAGAAAGCCGCGGCCAATTCTTTTGCGCCTGGCAAATTGCTGTTGCTGTCCATCCGCGCATTGGTGACTGCGAGCAGCTTGGCTACGGTATTGTGGCGAATCGCCACCGGATTGCGCTCATAGCCGCCACGCTGGAAGAAGTTCGCCGTCGGCACCTGCTCGCGCATCGCCAGCGGCATGGTCACCATATCGAAGCCGTTGCCATCGCCAGTGAGATTCATCATCTCAAGCTCGGCCGCGCTGAGCGGGCGATCAAACCCGCGGGCGCGGGCAAAATTCACTGACGTCAGCAGTTTGTGGACCTGCAACTGCGGGCCGATATCCATGTCCAGCACCAGCGCATGCATGGCCCAGCCCTGCGGCGTCGTGCCCAGCTTCTCGAGCGCGCTCCAGTTTTGCGGAACGGTGCGCACAGTCGCCTGCATACGCTTGAAGACCGCAATCTTGTGATCCATCACCTTACGCTGCGGACCCGAGAGCGTCGATGCCTTCTCGGTCAGAACTTTCAAAATCTGAGGCCCCTGTTCGGCAACGAGCGTCGTCGTATTGGCTGTGAGCAGCTGATTGTAGCCGATAGCGGTGGAGATCGCGCGCGACCCCGGACGTGACGGGTTCAGGCCCGACTGCATGTCATGGCCACCATTGCCACCGGTTTCGAAGGAATAGACGCGCACCGCAATGTCGCGTGTCAGCCCGGCCTGCAGGGCAGCACGAGCATAAGCGCGCTTGAACTCCATCTCATTGGCAGGCCGCTGCGGCACGAACTGAAATTGCTCCCTCGCCGCCGCGAGGAAATCCGCCACCACCGGAAGATCCTTGCGAACGCGCGGACCGCTATCCTCAGGCTCCGGATTCACCGGACGTTTTGGTCCTTCATAAAGCGGCGCCTGTTCCAGCACATAGTCATTAAGCGTGATCTGCTGGCGGTCGCGGCGCTTGGCATTGCGGATTTTTCGCTTCTCAGAGATTGCATCCCAATAGGCACCGGCCTCTTGATCGAAGGCCACGCGCGCTTCCTGATATTCTGCAAGCTTGCGGCGGTATTCGACAATGGCCTGTGGCGAAGCGCCCTGAGCCATCGCATTGGCAACGCCTGCCGGTAATTGGGCGGAATCCAGCGCATACGCGACCGGCATGAACAAAAATACCGCGAGCGGGACAGTGGCAGTAAAGGCGCGAATCAAATGAGACATGGGACCTGTCGAGATGGCAGCCGGCATAGCCGGCAATGCAGAGGAATGAGGCGGGACGCCGCCCCGCGCCCGTCCCAGGCGGGTCAAACATACCCCGCTCAAAATAACGTTGGATGAGTTTGGTGAACAATGTCTTTCCAAAGCCGGACACTGCCTGCGCTGACACGTCGCGCCGGGGGAGCAGAATCACTTCCAGGCGAAGACCGGCTGCTCCAGCTCGGCCACACGGGTGGTGCGACCCGCAAGAACTTCGCTGAACTGATAGATCAGCGCCGCGGTCGGCGCGTGAATAAAGTGGCCGAAATGACTGTAGCGGATCAGGCGCCTGTCGCTCTCGGGAATGGCAACGAAATCGAACGCCTGCGGCCGCGCGAGCTCCGACAGCGCAATGCGATGAACCGAGGCGACCTCATCGGGGTTCGGCATCAATTGAACGCTGTCTTGCGCCCACATGACAACAGGCGTGATCAGATAGCCGGAGCGGGTCGGGTAATCGTCGAGGACACCGACGACATCGTCCCGCGTAAGCTGCAGACCGAGCTCCTCATGCAACTCGCGGATTGCCGCCTGCACGGGCGTCTCGCCGGGGTCGCAGCGACCGCCAGGAGGTGCCCATTGATTACTGTGAGCGCGCAGACCGGACGCGCGTAACGTCAGCAACAGCGAGGTCTCCAATTCGGTCGCGGCTTCAACCATCACGAGGGCCACCGCCGCACGCTTCAGCCCCGAAGCGTACTGGCCCTGTTCGATCCGCGTGAATGCGGCTAGGCGAGTCTCGATCATTGTTCGGGTGGCGGCATTGAACGGCAGGATCATCCGCAATTGATAGCACAATCGCGGATGATCCGACAAAGCCGTACAAATTCAGCGTATCAGGCCAGTTCAGACGCCGCGCGCTGCATGTTGTCCGACATATCACTGGTCACAGTGCTCTGCTCTTCGACGGCCGCCGCCGTCGAGGTCACGAACTCGTTAACATGCTCGATCGCCTGCTTGATCGAGACCAGCGCGCCAACCACGTCACCGGAGATACCGTTCAGGGCCTCGATCTCGCTGCTGATCTTGTCGGTCGCCTGCTTGGCCTGGTTGGCCAAATTCTTGACCTCCGCCGCCACCACCGCAAAGCCCCGCCCCGCCTCACCAGCGCGAGCCGATTCGATGGTCGCGTTGAGCGCGAGCAGGTTGATCTGGCCGGTAATGTCGCCGATGAGCCCAACGATGCCACCCATCGCATGAGCCGCCGAGGTAAGCCGCTGCGCCTGGATGTCCGCCGTCTCCACCTGTTGCACCGCGGATTCTGCCGTCTGCCGGGACTTCACCATCGTCTCGGAGATTTCGCGGATCGATGCATTCATCTCTTCGCTGCCGGCAGCGACCGACTCGATCAAGGAACGAGCGCGCTCCGCTTTCAGGCGGGCCATGGCCTGCGCCGTAATATCGGCAGCGTATTTGACCACTTTGAACGGCCTGCCGTTGAGATCGAAAATCGGATTGTAGGATGCCTGGATCCAGATCTCCCGCCCCCCTTTCCGATGCGTCTGTATTCCGCGGCCTGATAGGTCCCGCGATTGAGGCTCGCCCAGAATTCCACATAGGCCGCGCCAGACCGCTCTATCGGATCGACAAACATGCTGTGATGCCGGTCCCGGATTTCGTCGATCATGTAACCGACCGTATCAAGGAAATTCTCGTTTGCCGTCAGGATGGTGCCATCCATGCGAAACTCGATGACCGCCTGCGACTTGCGAATAGCCGCCATCTGGCCGTTGCTATCAGCGGCAAGCAACTTTTGTTGGGTCACGTCGGTCGCGAATTTTACAACCTTGAACGGTTTGCCAGCATCATTGAGAATGGGATTATAGGTCGCAAGAATCCAGATTTCCTTGCCCCCCTTGCCGACGCGCTTGTATTCGGCCGCCTGATACTCACCCCGACCGAGCCGCGCCCAGAAGTCCCGGTAGGCTGCGCCATCGCGTTCACCGGCTTCCACGAACATACTGTGATGCCGCCCCTGTATTTCAGACAGCGCGTAACCAAGCGTACTCAGGAAGTTCTCGTTTGCGGTAATGATAGTTCCGTCAAGGTAGAATTCGATGACCGCCTGCGCACGGCTGATCGCGGCCACTTTTCCAGAGGCCTCAAGGCTTTCGAGTTTCTGCGCCGTGATATCTGTGGCGAATTTGATGATTTTGAACGGCTTGCCGCTCCTGTCCATGACCGGATTATAGGAAGCCTCGATCCAGATCTCCCTGCCGTCTTTGGCGACCCGCTTGAACTGCCCTGCCTGAAATTCGCCACTGTTAAGGTTACCCCAGAACTCCCGATAAGCGACACTCTCGCGCACGGCAGGCTGCACAAACATGCCGTGGTGCTTGCCCTTGATCTCATCGAGCGTATAGCCGAGTGCCTTGAGAAAATTTTCATTCGCCTTGATGATCGTGCCATCGAGATTGAACTCGATGATGGCCTGGGAGCGACTGATGGCGGTCGCTTGCGCCAATGCATTCTGCAAATCGGTCTTGCTCTGTCGGTTAAACATCTGTCGCTCCGTGGCCAAAACGGCTGTTGTCGTAAAATAGTCGACGAACGACGTCGCGCGGCACTGCGCGTCGTTTCCTTAAATCAAATAAACTGGAAGAATCGAGCAGCTGGCCTAGTCGACCAGCTGCTGATTCTGTGATCCCGCACGGCCCCAATAGGCCGCGACCTTTTCAGCCAGTTGGTTGTGATTGTCATGCAGCTTGGCATTGCTGCTCGCTGCCGGCTGATCGGCGGTACCGGCCGTCAAGCTGCGTGCAGCAATCTGCTGGAAATATTCGAGCACAGCGATACGCAGGTTAGACGACAAATTTGGTGTTTCGCGTTTGCGCTCGATCTTCTCGATATAGTGCTCGATAGTTGTATTCTCCATGCGAACGATCGCTTGCAGGCTGGCCCAGAAACTGTCTTCCAGGCTGACGCTAGTGCGTTTCTTCGAGACGACAACCGAGCGCTTGCGGTTAACGTTGGGGCGGTTCATTGCGGCTTCGTATCCCATTTTATCAGTCCTCTTCTGTTAAAGCTGGCATTGAAGTTCACGCGTTACTGATTCAGTTCACCAACACTGCGCCGTCACAGCGAATGCCGGATACCCACACATCGGCCTGTCCAATTCCGACGCCGAGACTTGCCAACGTTGCCGCCAGCAATTGATCGATTGAACTGGTTGCCCCGCTGATGATGCTGGTGACGAGTCCACCAAGACCCGGGATCGCCAAACCCAGTCCAAGAACACTGATGTTGAGGTCGCCAAGCAGACTGCCCGTCAGGGACGACGTGAAGTTTGTCGTGTTTACGGTCTTCTTCGTCTGCGACGCGATATCCGAATAGCTGAAATTGACGCTGACCGGCGTGGTGTTGCCCATGCCCGCATGGGCCTTTGCAGTCACAATTGGAATGCCCAGGAGATTCACAAGCGGGGCCGGCCCTGGATTCGGCTTGGTCGCAACATTGTTGAGGTCGGCTACAGTGACGTTACCTATCCATGCATCGACAATGCCCGGCGTAACGCCAAGCGTGACGCTCGATGTATTGACGTTGGGATAGCCGCAATTGACCTTGTTCAGCGTCGCTGTGCCCGACGCGACCTCTACATAGACCGGTAGATTGACCAATGACGCCGAACCACTTCCGATCAACTGGATGGATAGCAGCACACGTGTCTGAGCTGTATGAACACTGACGCCCTGCGTGCCCACGGCAATCCAGCCGGATCCCTGTGGCCGTGCGCCAATCGTCGCCGTCAGTGACGCGCTGGCAATGCCCGGCAGACCTAAATTGACGGATGTGGCAATCTGGTTGGTGCCATTAGCGATTCCAGCTGTTGCCTGTAGCAAATCGTAAAGCGAGATGCTCACACCGTCTTTCGGCTTGACGCCCACAATCAGGTTCGCGTAGGGGCCCGCATCGATCAGCTTGCCAGGCGCAATCTTGGTCGTCACAGATGCCGAAGCCTGCGATATCGTCGAGAGTGCGGTGGTCGCGGTGCCGCTGCCATTGGTAGCCTGCTGCGCGCTCAGCGCTGCAGCGAGAACGTCCCCGATCTTGATGTTCGAATTCAGCAGCGTGTCATAAGTCACACCGGTCAGACCGACACGCGTCGCCAGCGCCGAGAGGAAGGTGAAAGCATCGATGCGCGCGCCAAGAAGCGCATTGTAGTCCATGACTGACAGCGACAAGGTCGTGCCCAGCATTGATCCGAGAACACTATTCAACAAGCCGCCATTTAACGATGCCAATCGCGAACCGATCGAGAACGACGCGATGGCCGTCGTTGTTGCGGTCGCCGTTGTCTTGATCGTGAAATTGTTGCTGCCGGTAAAGAAATGGCTGAAGTAGAGCGGCGTCGCCGTCTGAAGACTGACCCGCGCCGCATTGGCTGTTCCTGTCGCTGGCGTGACAAAGCGGCTTTGCGCAGCGACGGCGGAATTGGCTGTGTAAGTTCCGAGTTCTACACCAACCAGGGCGCTGGCTGGATAGTTATTGCTGGTGACCGCCGCCTTTGCTGCGTTTGTCGCATTGCTTAAGTTGCTGGCCGCAACGATCGCGGCGAGATCCGTGGCAGCCTGCGTCTTGCGACGATCCGCAGCGATGGTCCCGATATCGACACCCAGTGCAGCACAACAAACGGCCAGGATCATGCCGCCCGCAGACATGATGGCAATATTTCCCCGCTGGTCGGTGCGAAACCTCTTGAGAAGTGCGCGCATCGGTTCCATCGCTCAAAACCCTCCGTAGGGAATGGCGGCAGATCGCGAGACTTGCGATGGAGGCATCGGCACGAAAGGAAGTGAATAGATGAACATGGTCGACGCGTCGTAGTTGACCGTGACCACGAAGACGTTTGCGTTCGACGACGATGTCGCCGCATTGACGCTTAGCTTTGACGCATTGATCAGCGGATAAGTCGCGGCATTCGACGTGACATAGGTCGATGCGATCGAGCCACGTTCGGTCTCGGTCAGCCCGGCGACAGAGGAACGTGCTGCCTCGGCAGCAAGCTGCTGAACACCGTGAACGACTGCAAAATATGACCCAAAGACGACGATGCCGAAAACGATCGACAGAAAGACGGGAAGCAGCATCGCGAATTCGACTGCGGAAGCGCCGCGTCGACACGACAGGAGTTTTCCCATGCTGGCATCGAATCTCAACATGCGCTGAGCTTCGCAAGACCGCGTGAAAACTACCTATACAACTTCTGCTACCACTTGGTGGGATCGATCATCTCCAATGCCTGCATTGTATTGGATGATGGCATTGAATTTGATGAGGAGATCACATTTTCTGATACGCGCGTCGATGACAGAACTATATACCGAAGAATTTAACGTGCAGTTCTTTTATTAGAATGCTGTGTTTCTTGCGAATCCCCTCACGCGCGCATAGCACGAGTTTGGGTATCGCCAGCTTTGGAAGATAATACTCATTGGCCGCCAAGAGCGACGCCGGGATCAGAGCCGTTGGCAGCAGGGTTAAACCGATGCCTGCCTTCGCAGCTTCGATCCGTGCATGATAGTCCGGGCTGGAAAATGCGATACGATAGATCATGCCCCTACGCTCAAGCGCCTGAATCATGACGTTATGCACGATCTGCCCCGGCCAAGTCAGCAACGGAATGGGCGCGCCAGGGCTTAACGTAAAATCCTTGGATCGAACCCAGGTCAATTCATCGTCGCGTTGCGCGACGATATCTATGGCCGCATCCCCGGGCATATCGGAGATACTGAGGAACACGCCGACATCGATGTAGCCGTCGAGCATGCTTTTCGCGATCTCGGCCGAATTATCTGAATAGATGCAGACATTGTTCATCGCCGCCTTGCTCATCCCTTCCATTGCGCGTTGCGAATAGAAGTTGGTCAGACCAAGCCGGATGGTCTGATCTTCGGGCGAAGCGCCACGCAGCAAGAGCAACTGGTCATTCGCCTCCAGAATCTTCTTGGCCTGGATCAGAACGAGCTTTCCGAGCTCTGTCGTCGATGAGCCGTTGGCAGACTTCTGGAAGATACTGCCGCCGACCGCGTGCTCAATGCGCTTGATCTGCGAGCTGATGGCAGGCTGGCTCAGGCCGAGCAGCTTCGCGGCCTTGGTGATGCTGCCGGCTTCGGAGATACCGACAACCGATCGCATGATTTCGGTTGGGATGCTCGAATGCTGGTACCGCCGATGCATAATACGTTGTCCTTTGAGATCGACGTCCTCTCCACGCAACGGAATTGTCCGCTTCGGGACGTCACACCAAAGTCATCGGCCATCTACATCAATCTGGCCGAAACGTTTCTTAGGCTCGTCGAAATTGTAGACGATACGACATACACCTTCCTTCAAGTTGTATCGGTGTCTTTTTACACATGCCAAGTACTTTCACGTAGGTGCGTGTGCGATTTCTGCCATTCGCAATCTCAAAGAGGGCTCGTGGGTAGAAGGCTACCATGATTGCACGTATTTTTTGAGGCCGCGGATGCAAAGCATCCAGGATTGCGCTTCACAGGCTGGAACTCAGCAAGCGCGATTCGCAGAAAGAGCTGATGTACCCTCAGTGAGGTAGTTCAAGTCACTCTCAACCTAAGGTGATAAATCGTTTTAAAGTCTGATGGAGCGCGAGCGATATCCCGATGCCGGTGACGCCACCTGCAAGTTTGACCAGCGCATCCCGCACCTCGCCGTGCCGGTCCGGCGTCAGATGTTGCAGCACCTCAAGCGCGACTGCCGCCCCCCCAACGAGCGTCAGGACAAACCAGAGATGGCGGGGATAAGCGAGACCGAACAAAAGGCCCACAAGTGCGAATGCGCCGAAGCGCTCAAGGCTGACACCGCCAAAATGCGGCCGCAGCCCGATCGGTGACAGAGTCGCAAAAGCAATCAATGCAAGTGTAGTCCACGCGACAACAATGATGGTTTTCCGATACATCCAGCAGTCATATCCCATGCAAGCGCAGGAGCGGCGATTTCTCACCTCTGACGGTTAATCGAACGCGCAGAGAACTACCACCGGCATTCCGACGCACTCCCCGAACAAAACTCCCTCAGCGGGAGCTACGGAGTTGCCAAGTGTCGAAACTGTCGGGTTTGATCTCGAACCGATCTTGCATCCGTGCATACATGGTTCCCGCGATACGTGCGACCGGAAGATAGTGATCATAGTCCGTACGCAAGGTGACGGGGTCGACAACACCATCGCGAACCTGAATGCCCAGGACCTCCCCGACCAGTAGGTCGCGCTCTGCGCCAAAGTTCATCATTGTCACTTTTCGGCATTCCAGTGCCGCAGGCGCCTTCGCCAAATGCGGCACCGGCACATTGATGCCAGCCGTCATTGGAAGCTGCAAAGCATCCAGTTCGCCGATGTCGGATGGAAAGCTGATTGAACAGTCGACCATATCGTTGGCGAGGGCCTCATCCACCATATTGATAACAAACAACCCATTGGCGCGCACATTACGGGTCGTGTCCTTGACCGACAGATCGGGCCTGGCCTGCAGGCCGACCACGACCAGCGGCGGCTTTTCGGAGAACACATTGAAGAACGAGAACGGCGCTGCATTGACCACACCAGCCTCGGAAATGGTTGTGATCAACGCAATCGGTCGCGGGACAACGAGACCACAAAGCAACTTGTAGCGCTCCGGCGCGCTAAGTTTGGCGAAATCAAAGTGAATTGTCATCGCAGGTCTTGCCTCTTGTGCCGCACCTTGCCGCAACGAGGCAGGAGCTTATCCGATCTTGAACAGCCGGCTCGCATTGCCGAACAGGACTTTCTGACGATCAGTGTCCGATAGCTTAGCCTTGTTGACCAGCCCCACCGGATCGGGGTCCCCCATGTCGAACGGGTAGTCCGAACCCATCATGACGCGATCGAGGCCCACCGTCTTGACGAGATTGTCGATCAGCTCCGCAGAGAACACGCAGGTGTCAAACCAGAGCCGCTTGAGATAGGTCGACGGCGCATCTGCCGTGAGCCGGCGTACTTCCGGACGCACCTTCCAGGCGTGATCCAGTCGGGCTGCGTAGAATGGGTAGAAACCACCGCCGTGGGCGATAATCACGTCGAGATCCGGATGCCGGTCGAGAATGCCGCCCATGATGAAGTGGGCGATCGCGATGGTCTCCTCGATGGGCTGACCGACGCTGTTGACCATGAAGAAATCGCCGAGCCGCTGGCCATGGGAGAAACCCAGGGGATGCACGAACAGCGGTATGCGCAGTTTGGCAAGCCGGGCATAGAGTGGATCGAAGGCGGCATGAGACAGTTCGAGGTTTTCGACGCGGGTATCGATCTGGAATCCACGCAGGCCAAGTTGCTCGACTGCATGAACCGCCTCCTCCACCGCACGCCCGGGGAACCGCATCGGCAACGTACCCATCCCGGCGAAATGTGCAGGATCCTGCGCCACGAGCGCAGCAATGTCTTCGTTCTGCACGCGCGACAGCGCACATTGCAAATCTTCGTCGGCCCAGTAGTTCTGCTGCGCCGGTGCCGGTGCGATCACCTGAAAGTCGACGCCCATCTTCGCCATCATCTCTCGGCGCTTGGCGATGTCGAGCATCAGGCCCGGGAGCAGCTTGCCCTGCTCTGCATCAGTTTCGCGGCTCGCCGGCGACATGTCGCGCCGATAGGGATTGTCCATCGGATCGTAATGTCCGACCACCAGCGGCTCGACGCGCTTGCTGAGTGCATGAGTGTGCATGTCGATGATCGGCATTCGAAATCTCTTCTTCTTAGTTCAGTTCGGCACTGGCGGGGACGCGCTGATGCCAGTCGGTCACGCCCTGATAGGCGTGAGCGGCACGCAGGATATCGGCCTCCGCATAAGGGCGGCCAACCAGCTGGAACGCGATCGGCAGACCTGCCGCATCGAAGCCGCACGGCACTGAGGCTCCGGGTAGACCGAGATAATTGATGCCGCGGGTGCAATGTGTGAGCTGGCCGATCACGGCAGCGACGTCGGCAGGATCCCCTTCGGTGGTCGCCGCGATGGTCGGCACCGGAATCGAGATCGCCGGCAGCAGCGCGAGATCGGCGGATCCGATGCAGGATGCGATCCATTGCTGGGTGATCTGCGCACGCAACGACAGCGCTTCCACATAACGTGTCGCCGGATAGAGCAGGCCGGGCTCGATGCGAGAGCGCACCTGATCGGCATAATCCTGCGGTCGCTCGATCAGCCAGCGGCGATGGATCGTCGCGGCCTCGACGCTCATGACGATCTGCATCAGCGCGTTGATCAAGGCCATATCCGACGGCGTGGTCTCGACGATGGTGATGCCGAGCGACCGCAGCGTCTTGACGGCTTCGTCCAGCACAGTCGCCACATCCGGATGCAGGAGCTCGCGGTAGTACCCACCGGGAATTGCGATGCGCATCCCGGTTACACCCGTATCGAGCGTCGCTTCATAGTCGCGGTCCGCGATCACCGACAGCAGTCGCGCGGCATCCCGTGCGGTGCGGGCCAGCGGTCCCGTGCAATCCAGTGAGGCAGATAGCGGCATCACACCATCGGTCGGAACCAGTCCCCAGGTCGGCTTCAACCCGATCAGGCCGCACATCGCGCCGGGATGACGTAATGAACCGCCGGTATCCGTCCCGAGCGAGCCGGTCACGAGACGCGCGGCGACGGCAACGCCGGAACCGGAGGACGAGCCGCCCGGCACATACGCTGGATTCCACGGGTTGCGCGCATGCCCCAGCGATTCGTTATAACCCGTCGGACTCATGGCGAATTCAGCCAGCTGCAGCCGGCCGAGATCGAGCGCGCCGGCGGCGTCGAGCCGGGCAATCACCGTGGCTGTCACCTCAGCGCGAAAGTCAGCCCGGATTTTCGAGCCGCCACCGGACAGATCACCAGCGCGATAGAAGAGGTCTTTATGTGCAAGAGGCACGCCATGCAGCATCGGTAATGCCGCCCCCGATGCGCGCAACTTGTCGGCGGCTTCGGCCGCGTCCAGCGCCCGTTCGTCGTCAAGCCGCACCACGGCATGCAATTTGCGACCGATCAGATCGAGCCGTTCCAGCGCCACCGTTGTCGCCTTCACGGACGTGACTTCGCCTTTGGCGACAGCATCCGCGAGGGCGCAGAGATCAAGGGCTGCGATTGCGCTCTGCATCAGCGCTTGTCCATACTAGCGAGCCACGCCTGATACGCATAGGGCGTCGAATCGAACGCCATGTCTTGAACTGCTGCAGTCGCGACGCGCGTATTATTTTCCACGACCAGCCCCGTCATGCGCGGTGTGCGTTCAGCAGCGCCGGGCGCTTTGTTCAATTCGGCAGCGACTTGGCGCAACAGGTCCTCGCTCATGATCACCTCAATGCACGCCGAGGCGCTGGAATAGCACGTCAGTCTGCTCATTCATTTCCTGCGACGTACCGTGATGCACGATCTGCCCGGTTTCCATAATGTAGACGCGATCGGCGACGGCCAGCGCGCTGTAGAGATTCTGCTCGACCAGCAAGATCGACAACCCTTCCTTTTTAAGGTCGAGAATGATGCTCTCGAGGTGCTGCACCATCACCGGCGCGAGACCTTCGGACGGCTCGTCCATCAGGATCAATTCGGGATCGATCATCAGCGCACGGCCCACAGCCAGCATGCCGCGCTCACCGCCAGACAACTGGCCACCGCGGTGATAGCGGCGCTCAGCAAGCCGCGGAAAAATGCCGAATACGCGATCGAGCGTCCAGCCATCCTTGGCGCGCGCGCTCTTCAGCATGGTCAGATGCTCGGTCACCGTCAGCGATGGAAACAGCCGGCGGCCCTGCGGCACAATGGCGATCTTGCGATTGGCGATATCATGAGGACGCAGACCAATGAGGCTCTCGTCGCGCCAGGTGATCGTACCCGAGCGCACCTGCGGCGGCGTCAGGCCCATGATGGA
Organism: Tardiphaga sp. 709; assembly: GCF_032401055.1. Lineage (NCBI taxonomy): Bacteria > Pseudomonadati > Pseudomonadota > Alphaproteobacteria > Hyphomicrobiales > Nitrobacteraceae > Tardiphaga > Tardiphaga sp. 709. The sequence continues at coordinate 3,093,698 of NZ_CP135529.1, forward strand.
ACGAATGAAAGTGGTCTTGCCCATACCATTACGGCCGAGCAGCGCGACGATCTCGCCGGGACGCACCTCGAGCCAAGCGCCGCGCACCACGACGGCGTCGCCGTAACCGCTGTGCAGATCCTTGACCTCAAGCATGACGCGGCTTCCCGAGATAGACTTCCTGAACCTGCTTGTTGCGGCGGATGCCTTCCGGCGGCTCCTCCACCAGCACGCGGCCTTCGAACATGCAGGTGACGTAGTCGACCAGACCGAGTGCCAGATCCATGTCGTGTTCGATCAGGATCACGGTGATCGCCGGATCGAGTGAGCGAATCACCTCGGCAATCATCGAGCGCTCCGACGGCGACAGGCCGGCTGCGGGCTCATCCAGCAGCAGCATGGTCGGCGTCGTCACCAGCGCAATCGCGATTTCGAGCTGCCGCTGCTCGCCATAGGACATTTCCTTGACGATAATGTCGGCGCGCTCGGCGATCCGCGCAGCCTTTAGCGCATCCACGATACGCGCGGCCTCACCCTCGTCCGCATCTGGCGAGCCGAACAGCGAAAACTTCTTCGGCTTCAATCCACGCAGCGCCAGCATCATGTTGTCTTGCACGCTCAGCGTGGGGAACAAGTTGGTGATCTGGAAGGTACGCGAGATGCCGAGCTGCGCACGCCGGTGTGGCGGCAGTCTGGACACATCATGTCCATTGAACCTGATCTTGCCCGATGTCGGCGGATGCGCGCCGGCAATGGCGTTGAACAATGTAGTCTTGCCGGCGCCATTGGGGCCTATGATGGCGCGGCGCTGGCCCCGCGGCACAATCAGGCTGACGCCATCGACCGCCCGCAAGGCATCGAAGGCCACTACCACATCTGTCAGCGTCAGGATCGGTTCGGACACGAATAATTCCCAGTGAACGAGACGTGGCGACACGGCCGCGCCTCGATGTCAGCAATATTGAATCAGGTCTTCTGGATGCCCTGGAAGGTCCGCGAGTAAGGCGGCTGCTTCAGATAGGTCGCCGGATCGTATTTCCAGAACTGCGAGACATTAGGATAGGTCTCGATCGGCACGTTCCAGTATTTGCCGTCGGCGCGCTTCACGACCTTGCGGATATAGACGTCGTAGATCGGGTTGCCGTAGTCGTCGAACTTCACGGTCTTGCCTAGTGGCGAATTGTCGAGCTCAGTCTTGAGCACCGTATCAATGAAAGCCTCGCGATCCTCGACCTTGCCGCCCATCTTCTTCAGCGCGACATCGATCCACATCATGCCGGAATACATCGAGAAACCGTAGAGCGACGGGATCTTGCCGTACTTCGCCTCATAATCCTTCTCGAACTTCGCGGTGGTCGGGACGTCCGAACCTTCAGCGAAATGCGCCGCTGCGATGATGCCTTCACATTCGGGGCCCATCGTGCGGATCACCGACTGGTCGGTGCCGTTCATCGCCATCAACAGCGGCGTCTTTTCCTTCAGGCCGAATGACGTGTATTGCTGGATCAGACGAGTCGAATCGGCACCGGTTTCCATCGCGAAGATGGCATCGACCTTGAGATCGGCAAGCTGGCCGAGATAGGGGCTGAAGTCGGCAGTGTTCAGCGGATGCCAGAACTGCTGCACAATCTGCCCGCCGCCTTCGGTGAAGACCTGGGCGAGACCGCCGCACTGTTCATGGCCGAAGGTGTAATCCTGGCTGATGGTAGCGATCTTCTTGTAGCCCTGCTTCAGGGCCCAATCGCCGAACGGATGGGTGAAGGCGCTGGCAGAATAGCCGGCGACGCGGATCACGTTCTTGATGCGGGCGCGTTGGGTGAGATCGTCAGCCGCGATAATCGGAATGAAGTAGGGCGTGCCGGTGCCCTTGACGTAGTTGGCGACAGCAAGGCCGGTATTGGCGAGCAGGTTGCCGATCAGCATGTGGCAATTACCTTGCTCGACCAGACGGCGCGCTTTCTGCAAAGCGGTGTCGGGATTCGACGCATCGTCCTCGATCACCAGCTCGACCTTGCGGCCGCCCATCTCGTTCTTCACCTGATCGAGATAGAACTGCACGCCCTCGACCATTTCCTTGCCGCCCGAAGCGACAACGCCGGTCAGCGGCGCCAACAGACCGATCTTGATCGGGCCGGCCTGAGCCTGTGCGGAGCGCCACGGAGCGACGCCGACGCCCGCGGCAGCGACAGCCGCCGTAGTGTTCTTGAGAAATTGCCTGCGATCCATCTCGAAGTCCTTTCGTGAGCAACCCGATTGAAACGTGAAACCGACTTATCGCACCTTGCGCGAGGTGATCGCGCGCAGCTTGCCTATGATGCCCTCGGGGGCAAAGATCATGATGAGAACGAAAGTGATGCCGAGCACCATCAACCAGCGTTCGGTATAGGAGCTGACGATATTCTCCAGCACGATGATCGCCGCTGCGCCGACAAAGGCGCCGAAAAGCGTGCCGACACCGCCCGCGATCATCATCAACACGCCTTCCACCGATTGCGCGAGCGCGACGGTCGAAGGGCTGACGAAATTGTTGAACATCGCATAGAGCCCACCGGCGATGCCGGCGAAGATGCCTGACACCGTGAAACCGATAAATAGATGCAGCGGCACATTATAGCCGAGGCTGCGCATGCGGCTTTCGCTGTCGCGAATGCCGCGCAACGTCAGGCCGAACGGCGATCGCACGAACCGCCACATGGCAAAAGATACAATGACGGCGCCGGTGAGCACCGCCCAATAGAACGCACTGTGGCTCATCAGGGCCGCCGGCCGCACATCGGCGCGCATGCCGTTCTCGCCGCCGGTGACCTGCGTCCAACGTAGGCAGACGCCCCACACGATCATGCCGAGCGCCAACGTCAGCAACAGGAAGTAGACGCCGGAGGTGCGCACGGCGAGCAGCGCAAATACGGAGGCCACCGCGGTCGCCGCCAGCAGCCCGAGCGCGAAACCCGTCCAGGGCGACAGGCCAGCCTGGCCGGTCGCATAGACGACGACATAGGTCGAGACACCGAAGATGGCGCCATGGCCGAGCGAAGTCCGCCCGGCAAAGCCGGCGAGAATATCGATTGACATGGCGAGGACTCCGAAGATCAACACTTCGGTGGCGAGGCCGACCTGATAGCTTGACAGCACCATCGGCAGACAGGCAGCGACGATCGCCACCAGCGCGGCGATGACCAGCGCACGGCTAGTCATGCCGGCGAGACCTGACGTTTTGGATACGGGCTGCGTCATGTGGCACGTCCGAACAGGCCGAGCGGACGGAATGCGAGCAACACCGCCATCGGGCCGAAGATCACGAAATAAGCGAGTTCGGGGAACATTACTTGGCCGAGCGTATTCAGAAGCCCGACTAGCAGGCTACCGACACCGACGCCGACGAGGCTGCCACGCCCACCGATGATGACGACGGCGAGACTAAAGGTGAGGATTTCCGCGTCCGCTGAGGGATAGAGCGACAGGAATGCACCGCCCATCAGACCACCGAGACCAGCCAGCGCTGAACCGAATAGGAAAGTGAAGAGGAAGACGCGGCGAATATTGACGCCGGACGCTTCGACCATCTCGGCATCGTCGACGCCAGCGCGGATCAGGGCTCCGAGCCGGGTGTGATTGAGCAGCACCCACAGGCCGATGAAGACGAAGATGCCCATGCCCAGCACAAACAACCGGTATATCGGATAGAAGGTGCCGAACACCCGCGTGCCGCCGCGCAGCATCTCCGGAATCGGCACCGTGAAGCTGTCGCCGCCCCAGATCACCAGCGCGAGATCGTTGAGGAAAAAGGCAACGCCGAGCGTCAGCAGCACCTGCCGCAGCTCATTGCCGCGCACGAAGCGCAGCAGTCCCTGATCGAGTACGAAGCCAATGGCCGCGATCGCCGCCATGGCGCCAATGCCACCGACGACAAAGCTGCCGGTCTTCACCGCAACGCTATAGCCGATATAGCCGCCGAACAGATACAGCGCGCCATGCGCGAGATTGACGATGCGCAGCAGGCCGAAGATCAGCGTGAAGCCGCTTGCCACCACGAACAGCAGCGCGGCGAAAGTCAGGCCGTTGAGGAGTTGAAAGAGACTCATGCCCTGCTGCTTGCCTGATCTATGCTTCTGGCGCTATCGGTCCGACCGAAAGATACCAATCGAGAATCTGTTCGCCGGTCATGAAGGCCACGTCGGATTTCTTCTGGATGGTCTCGAAGATCCGGCGGAAGTGCTTCAGGCGATGCGGCGCGCCCATGATGTAGGGATGCACAACCAAGGCCATGACCCGGGCCGAGTTCTCGGAATCCTCGTAAATCTGCTCAAACTGGTCGATGGCCCGGTCGTAATATTCCGACGCCTTGTGATGCTGGATCAGCATCATTGCGACGTCATTGCATTCCTGCGTATAGGGCACGTTGACGATCGGTGTCGTCGTGGTCTTGAGCCATACCGGCTGATCGTCGAGTACCCAGTCGGCGACGTAGTCATAGCCTTCCTGTTTCAGCAGGTCCGGCGTTTCCCAGGTCTCGGTCAGACCCGGCCCGAGCCAGCCGCGCGGCCGCTTGCCAGTGGCCTTCTCGATCACGTCGGCAGTCTTGCGGATATCCTCGCGCTCGTTCTCCACCTTCTGCATATTGCGCTGGGTGAAACCATGACCCATGAATTCCCAGTTGCGCGCCTTGGCTGCCTCGACGATGGGTGGGTAAGCGGCGATCGCCGAGCCATTGATCGCCAGCGCGGCGGGGAGCTTGTAGTCGTCGAACACTTTCAGCATGCGCCAGAAGCCGACACGATTGCCGTATTCGTGCCAGGCCCAGTTCGGAACGTCCGGCGACGGCGAGCCGCCGGCCGGCGGTGTCAGCACCGTGCGCGGCATCGGTTGCTTGGCGTCCCATTCCTCGACATTGACGATGATCCACACTGCCATGCGCTTGCCATTCGGCAGCTTCAGCGGTGGACGAGCGTCAATCGGCGAGTAGCAAATGCGTTCGGTCGGCAACATGATCAGGCCTCCGGCTCAACGATGGTGATGCCGAGCGACGGCAGGCCTTCGATCCGCGCGTCGATGACATCGCCCGGAACGACGGGACCCACGCCGGCAGGCGTTCCCGTATAGATGAGATCACCCGGCTCGAGCTTCATCTGCTTCGACAGCTGCGCCACGATCTCCGGCACGCTCCAGATCATCTGGCCGATATCGCCGCGCTGCTTCTCGACGCCGTTCACCGACAGCGTGATCGCGCAATTATTGAAATGCCGGGCGTCACGTGCCGGCGCAATTTCACCGCAAGGCGCAGACGCGTCGAAGCTTTTGCCCATTTCCCAAGGCAGTCGCATATCGCGGGCATCGCGCTGGCGGTCGCGACGGGTGAGATCGATGCCAACGGCATAACCCCAGATATAATCGAGCGCATCCTCCACCGCGATATCGCGGCCGCCGCGTCCGATCGCCAGCACCAGCTCAACCTCGAACTGGAAGTCTTCGGTGAACGCCGGATAAGGCACCCGCGCGCCGTCCGGCACCACGCTGTCGCGCGGCTTCTGGAAGAAGAACGGCGGATCGCGCTCGTCGGCTTCCTTCATCTCACGGATGTGGTCGAGATAGTTGCGCCCCACGCAATAGACGCGGCGTACAGGGAAAAAACCGCCACCCACGACCGGCACGCCGGTGACGGGAATTGCGGGCAGCATCTGCTGGGACGTCACGCTCACTTCGCCACCTGGGTATTGTACCAATCGAGGATCTCGGCGCCATTCCAATGCACCACGCCTTCGAACTGGTTCACATAGTCATAGATCGCTTCGAGATACTTGATGCGGAACGGCTGACCCGAAATATACGGGTGGATCGCGATCGACATGATCTTCGGCCGCTCGGCGCTTTCCGCATAGAGACGATCAAACTGATCCTTGGCGCGGTTCAGGAGCTGCGTGCTCTCGTGATGTTGCACCATCATCATCGGGATGTCGTTCATCTCCACCGTGTAAGGCAGCGTTGTGAGCGGTCCCTTCTCGGTACGGATCACCGTCGGCTCGTCGTCATAGACCCAGTCGCCGATATATTTCACGCCGGCTTCGGCGAGGAACTCCGGAGTCTCCAGCGTCTGCGTAAGACCCGGCCCGAGCCAGCCCACGGGGCGCTTGCCGGTGAAATTCTCAATCACATCCATCGAGCGGTTGATCATCGCTTTCTGGGCGGCCTCCTTGTGGATGGGCCCCTGCTCATAAGCATGGCCCATGAACTCCCAGCCGGCGTCCTTCGCCTGCTGGGCCACGCGCGGATAATCCTCGCAGACACGCGCATTGATCGACAGCGTCGGCTTGATGCCGAGCTTCTTGTAGAGATCGAAGAAGCGCCAGACACCGACACGCATGCCGTATTCGTGCCAGCCCCAATTGGCGACGTCGGGCAGCAGCGGGATGCCGGTCGGCGCTGGCAGCACCTGACGCGCCATCGGCTTGGCAATGTCCCAGACCTCCAGATTGACGATGGTCCAGACGATCATGCGGGCATTGCCCGGCAGCTTCAGCTTGGGACGATCGACGATGGCGGAATAGTCGCAACGCTCGCGCGGCTGCATGGGACCGGTCATGACTGGATGCCCTTCTAAAGTGGGGGATTGTAGGAGATCATGCGGCGTGTCCTGCGCCTTTGAGGCCATCGAGCTGCATCACCGCATCGGTATCCATCACGAAGCCGAAGGCGGTGCGGATGCAGGCGAGGCCGGCGGCATGCAACTCCGGCCCGTCCATGCTGTCGACGCAGTCCTCGACGACGATCACCGAGTAGTCGCGCACGTTGGCAGCCGCCGTCGTCGCCAGCACACAGGAATTGGTGTTTACGCCGGTGATGAGCAGCGTGTTGATGCCGTGCGAACGCAACACGAAATCGAGATCAGTGCCCAAGAAGCAATCGTAGCGCTTCTTGGTGTTAACGATGAAGTCACTGGGGTCCAGCAGCTCCGGCATCACGGTGCAGCCGGGGCCACCCACGATATTATGCCGCATCACATTCTTGCGCGTTGCTTTTGAATCCTCGGCGCGGGTCCGCCAGAACGGGTTGGCGCGGATTTCTTCTTCGTCGCGATAGGACGTGACCTGATGGATCACGGGGATGCCGACACTACGGCACCAGTCAAACAACCGCTTGTTAGAGGCAATGACCTGTTTCGCGACATCCGGCGTCGTCGGCATGGTTGCCACCGACATGTCGAGATGACCGCGATGCAGGTCGATCGCAACGACGGCCGCCTTGATTTGATTGACGCCGAGATTCATGATCACACCAGCGGGTTGAATGAGGTCTTCAGCAGCGCGCGCTGATCAATCTTGAATTTGTCTGCGAGCCAGTCGGCCAGCACTTCCTGACCGATGGTCGGATTGTCATGCTGGCAATGTTCAGCGCCAGTCTCATCCGGCGCAAGCACGCGCAGTGTCGCATCGACACCATTGGCAATGGCGTGGTCATAGGTCGAGCGCGCCGCGGTCACCGTGAGCACGTCGTGGCCGCCATGCAGCACCAGATAGGGACACTTCATGTGCTCGAGATGGCCCTTCAGGGTAAAGGGCTTCATCAGATCATGAGCTTCCTTCATGGTCTTGGCGCCAAATACCCAGCGGATATGCATCGCCAGACCGAAGTCGTCGCCCTTCTGACCCCACATGTCATGCACCGACCACACCGCGCCATGCGAGATCACCGCCGCAAGGCGGTGCTCGTAGCAGCCGGCACGCGCGGCATAGTAGCCGCCCATGCTGGAGCCGCAGACTGCGATCCGCGAGCTATCGACATCGGCGCGCTTTTCCAGCCAGTCGATGCATTTGCCGACCGGCACTTCGGTATCGGCGCGGGTCGCAAGACCGTGGCGGCGCAAGGTACCGCCCTGCCCGGGCAGATCGACCATCAGCACCGAGATGCCGCGCTGCAAGCAGCCATGGGCCTGCATGAACCACATTTCGTCTTTGATTGAATCGAGGCCGCCCATGCAGATCAGCACCGGCAGCTCGCCGCCCGGAAATGGCGCACGGATGAAGTAGCCGCAAATCGGCTTGCCCGGCTCATAAGGGATTTCGACCACTTCGCCGGGCGGATTGAGATAGGAAATGAACTTGTGTGAGCAGGCCTCCATCTTCTCGAAGGTCGGCAGCCGCCGCGGGTCGGTCGGCTCGAGATGGAATTCTGCCTGGCGGTAGTAATCGGCGGCCCGCAGGAAGCAGTTCATCGCCGTGCGGATGTGGCCGAGCTTCTCTTCGGAAAGGCCGCGCTGCCAGTTGGCATCCGCGATCACCATCCACTCTTTATGCCAGCTTTCGAGATCGCCCGGGATCATCCGCGAACCGGCCAGCATCACCTCGGACACGCTGCCGCCGCCCTCCTGGGTCTCACCGAGACCGCGGCGGAATTGATAGGCAAGCCAGGGATGCTCCGGCCAGTGATGCCAGCCAAACGGCTCATAGTGCGGGGTGCGATCCGCCGTGATCTCCTCGATGGCGTTTTCGCCGATCGACTTCCCTGCCGCCATGAGACGCGTACCGCCTGCTTCTTGTGAACGTGACCGCATCATTGCGGGTTCGGGTCACGAGTCAATCGGAATTACATACACTTTTTTCGATGCTCATCATTTCCGCGAACTGCCTCGCCTTTATGCGCGATATTTATGCAGCTAAACCGTGTTTTTTGGTATGCTGAGTAGCAAAGACCCGCCACACTCGGATTTAATTGTATTCACTTTGCTGCGGAGCACCACCGATGCCCGACTCATCCCTCTCGCTGCTGCCTGAACCTACTGGCCCTGGCCGCGTCGCCAACCGGTCGCTGTCGGTGACGGATCAGATCCGCAACGCCATTCTGGATGGCACGGTCAGCGCAGGCGAACGGATCAACGAGGTCCGCTTCAGCAAGACGTTGGAGGTCTCTCGGACCCCCGTCCGAGCCGCCCTGCAGGCACTGGCCGGTGAAGGACTGCTCGACTACGAGCCTAACCGCGGCTTCACCGTCCGTGAATTCCCACTCTCCGCTATCGTCGATGCTTATGAAATTCGCGCATCGCTGGAAGGCGTGGCCGCACGCTTTGCCGCCGAACGTGGACTGAGCGCCGAGGAGCGCGCCATCATCGAGGAAAGCCTTGTCGCCGGCGATAAATTGCTGGCGCGCGGGGAGTTCGCGGAAGGCGATCTCACCATCTATCGCGGCATCAATGGTGACTTCCACGACACCCTGCTGGGCGCCGCGCGTAACCGCATGCTGGCGGAGATGATCCGGATCTGCCACCACGTGCCGATGTCATCCAGCCGCAACATCGTCGCCTTCGAGCATCGCGACGTACGCCGGCGTCACGATGATCACCACCGGATCTACGACGCCATTATGGCCCGCGAGCCCTGGCGCGCGGAGATACTGATGCGCGAACACGTCTCCGGCGTGAAATCCTCCCTGGTCAAATCGCTGATCGAGCGCGGCGAGCAGGCCGATGTCGTTAACGGTTCGGCGGCGGGATAGGCCGCCGCCGTCGTATCAAAATCGTCGTAATGGCGCAGCGTCTTAACCTATCGTTCACCGAAGTTCGTAACGGCGTGTTGGCGGTCCCCCCGGTACAAAACTACGCATGGGGCAAAACGACGCAAAGTCGGGGGAACGGTCTGATGGCGCTGGCGGCCTTGCTGGCTTCGCTCCGCTGCGCCGTTTCCGATTTCAAGGCGGGCCGATCCAAGGCCTCGTCCTGTGCGGCTGCCTGCTGATTACCGCCATCGCCATCGGCACGGCCTACATCACCGTCCATTTCAGAGACCGCGCCATCGAGAGCAAGAAGCGCGAACTGGACAACACGGTTCTGCTGGTCGCACGACACTTCGACCAGCAGTTCGGAGACCTGCAGGGCATCCAGAACGACGTCATCACCTATATGAAGTCGGCCAACATCCAAAACAGCGCCGCCTACCAGCATCTGATGTCGGGGATCGACGTCCACCGCATGCTACGCACCAAGCTCAGCAGCCTGCCCTATGTCGGCGGCGTCAACCTGTTCGATTCCGAAGGCAAGCTGCTCAACTCGTCGGAAACCTGGCCGGTGCCTGCCATCGACATTGCCGACCGTCAGCATTTCCAGACGCTGCAGGCCGACAACGGACTCACGGTCGTATTGGCCGAGCCCGTCATCAGCAGGGTGACGGGTGCATGGACCGCCGTGTTTTCGCGCAAGCTGATCGGACGCCATGGCGAATTCATGGGCATCATCAGCCGCGGCGTCGAGCCGGTTCACTTCGAGAGCTTCTTCGCATCCCTTGCGCTCGAAAAAGACGCCAAGATCTTGATGATCCACCGCAACGGCACCGTCCTTGCTCGCTATCCGCAGAACGAAACCGTTATCGGCCAGAACCTCAGTAACAGTTCAGTTTTCAAGGACCTCTGGTCGTCGGGCGGCACCTCGACGGGGCACTATATCAGCCCCATCGACGGGGAAGACGAATTGGGCTCTGCAAGGCGCCTCGCGGCAGCTCCGGTGATGATCGTAGCGACCACCAGCATGCCCGCGGCACTGCATGACTGGCGTGAGCAGACCAAATATCAAATCATCGGTGCGACGCTTGCCGCATTGGTGATCCTAGCGACACTGTTCCTGATCGTCCGGCAACTGAACCGCCAACACCGCTCGGCCGAGCGGATGCTGGCGCAAAAATCGACGCATCTCGATACTGCAATCAACAATATGACGCAGGGCCTGCTGTTGTTCGATGCCTATGGCCGGCTGGTCGTCTGCAATCAGCGCTTCATCGACATGTTCGGACTATCCGACAAGATCGTGAAGCCAGGCTGCTATTTCCGCGACCTCATCCAGCATCGCAAGGACAACGGAACCTTCATCGGCGATGTCGACGAATACTGCACGTCGTTCTTGCGAAGCGTCGCTGAAGGCCCCGTCCACGATACGCTGCTGACCACGCCGGATGGTCGCTCGATCCAGATCCTCGTTCAGAGATCGGGGGACGGCGGCTGGGCCTCGACGCTCGAGGACATCACCGATCGCAAACGTTCGGAAGAGCGCATTGCCCATCTTGCGCATTACGACGCTCTGACAGATCTCCCCAATCGGGTGATGTTCCGTGAGCGCCTCGAAGCGGAAATCGCAACGCTCCACGACAGCGCGCGATTTGCGATTCTCTATATCGATATCGATGAGTTCAAAAGCGTCAATGACACGCTCGGCCATGCGATCGGCGACGAACTGCTGAAAATCGTTGCCACGCGGCTGCGCAGCTGTGTCGGTAATGCGGGCTTTGTCGCGCGCCTTGGCGGCGACGAATTCGCCATCGTGCATACAGGAATTGCTCGCCGCAGCGATGTCACCCACCTGATGGTGCCGCTCTATGACGCCATCCGGCAGCCCTATGAATGCTTAGGCCACCAGATCACGACCGATGCCAGCATCGGAATCGCCGTAGCCCCCGATGACGGCTCCGATCTCGACGAATTGCTGCGACACGCAGATCTCGCAATGTATAGCGCAAAGGCCGCCGGGCGGCGCACCTTTCGCTTCTTCGAACCTGCCATGGATGAAGACGCAAGGGTGCGGCGCGCGCTGGAGCAGGATCTGCGGAAGGCGCTCGCGGAAGGCGGACTTGAGGTTCACTATCAACCCGTCATCGATATCGCCAGCAACGAGATCACTGGCTGCGAAGCGTTGCTCCGCTGGCGGCATCCGGTTCGTGGCATGATTTCGCCGGCAGAGTTCATTCCGATCGCCGAAGAAACCGGCCTGATTACCGAGCTCGGCGAATGGGTGTTGCGAACGGCATGCACTGAGGCGGCCTCCTGGCCGGCGCCGATCAAGCTCGCTGTCAATGTATCGCCGATTCAATTCACGACGCAGACCCTAGCCTTGAATGTCGCTCGAGCTCTCGTGGCAGCAAATTTGCCGGCTCACCGACTCGAACTTGAGATCACCGAAACAGTGCTGATCCGCGATGACGAGATGGCGCTCGCGATCCTCCATCAGCTCCGCGGCATCGGTGTCGGGATCGCGCTGGACGATTTCGGGACCGGCTATTCATCGCTCAGCTATCTGCAGCGATTCCCGTTCGACAAGGTCAAGATCGACCGCAGTTTCATCCGGGACATCGTAGCGCCCGGCGGATCGTCATCAATCGTACAGGCGGTTGTAACCATCGCTGCCGCCCGCAACATGATCACCACGGCGGAGGGCGTTGAGACAGCCGATCAACTCGACGCACTGCGTATGCTCGGTTGTATCCAGATGCAGGGTTTTCTTTTCAGTGCCGCGAAGCCGTCACGAGAGATTCGCGCCATGCTCCAGAAGCGCGAGATCGCCGTCGCCTGACACCAGCAGGTCCGAAGTCGTCGCGAAAATGGCCTGTTTTGGATTAAACAGGAAGGAAGGCTGGCGATCCCGGCATGACTCGAACATGCGACCTACGGTTTAGGAAACCGTCGCTCTATCCGGCTGAGCTACGGGACCGCGATCCCGGTCAGGTACACCGGGCATGGACAGTTCCATACCAGAGCCGTTCGATCATCGCTACCCGTTGTCAGTTCAAATAGGACGGGACCGGAACCGGCGTCACATGCCCTTAAAAGATCGGGACATCTATCGCGGAACGTCTCAGACCGCCCATCGATGAATCGCCGGACACAGGCCACGCAGGAATACCGAGCCAGCACGGTCGATGGCGGCTATCGTGATTCGGGCTTCTGGCCGGGTGACGTTGCGGCAGGCGTGGTTGGCGGTGCGGTCGGTGTAGCGGGTGCGGCTGTGGGTACCGCCGGGGCCATCGCAACTGCGCCATTCCGGAACAGCTACAATTCCTATGATGGCTACAATGGCGTACCGCGCGATTCCTACGCACAGCGCATGGGCTTCGTTTGTCAACCGGGAACCTAGTTCCGCGGCGAGGATGGCCGACTCCACATCTGCCAGTAATACAACTGACTCTGAGAAAAAGGGCGACCCAAAGGACCGCCCTTTTTCGTGTCTGTTATCGGATAGAGTCCCAGGCGCACGAAACGACGGCACCGCTCCATCGGACGTGAGCCCATCGCTTAGCGAACTACGTGTGGTCCCGTGTAGGTGATTGCGCGTCGAGTAGCAGCGCGATCCGAAAACCACTGTCAAGAATGACTCAAAACTCTGAAGTCATCAATTTCAGTGATATGAGAGCAACAACAAATCTCTGGCTGAAAACACTTCCACATCAGCGTTGTATCGCGAAATAACGTCGGTCTGCTGACCAGATGACCGCACTGATGCAGTCATGCTGCACTTGCTCCAAAAGCGGGGAGAAGTAACACATCCGAGGTTGAAAAATGGCCCACAAATGGCGAGAATTGGGTTTGTTATCTATATCGGAACCCACGTGGCTCATTTGTCCGCATACAAGTCACTCATATTTGCGCTACTGACGACCGCATCACTTTCCGGTCTCGCGTTGATGTCTTCGCCTGCTCGTGCGCAATGGTGGACTGCCGCGCCTGCGGATTATGAAGATTGCGCCGAGCGCATCGAAAAATCGACGGCTTCGAAAGACGCCAAGGCTGTGGCGCTGTCGGATTGCGAAAGCAAGTTCGCGGGACGGCGCAAGCGCGGTGGCGGCTATACGTATCACGACTTCATGCAGAACCGCAGCTTTGATATCGCTGGCCCGAACCCAACCACGGCTGAACAGAAGGCGATCGACGAGCAGTACAAGATCTATCTGGACAATCAGCGTCGCAGCGTCATCGTCGCAGCCTTCGCTGAAAAGCAGCGCGAGGCGCAAACCCAGGCTGCGCTCGAAACGGAATTTCGGCAGACTGCGGAAAGCCCAAGCGACGTGAAACCTGTTGTGCTACCCAGGCCTCGGCCCAAAGTGCGCGCCAAGGAGCCAGATTGCACGACCGAGCCGCTTGCCTGCGGGTGGTCCAAATTGTCATCGGGGCTGAAAGACATCAAGGACGCGCTGTTCGGCACGCCCGCGCCGGCCAAGACCAAGCGCACCTGAGGCGTAACGCCCATCAAGTATCAATCCGTGATCACCATCGCCCAGAACATCCGGTAGGGCGACTTGGGATTGGCGACGTAAGCGACGCCGACCTTGCGCGCGCCGGACATGAGCAGGTTCTCGCGATGGCCTGGGCTCTCTTCCCATTGCTTCAACGTTTCGGGAAATGTCAGGAAGCCCGCCGCGATGTTCTCTGCTGCTTTGGATTTGCGGAACTTCCCCACACGCGCGGAGAAAACACCGCCGACCTCATGGCTGACCTTGCCGCTGGATGACATCGCCTGCGCCTGAGCAAGCGCGACCGCATTTAGTTTACTGTCCAGCGTGACAGAGGAGAGCTTGTGCGCCCGGCGGAAGGCACTGATCTGGCTCGCATAATCAGCCGCTCTGGCCTCGCCCATGGTTGCCGCGACCAACACGCCACACAGCACAAATAACCTTATGGGGCCGTAATTCATGAAAATCGCTTCACGGGTCAGCTTCAATGACTATAGCGACGACGTTGCGCAGGAGGTCGCGGCAACGGCTTGCGGACATGGGCAGGCGCCTGCACTTCAGCCGCACGCCGTTGTTCGGCAAGCCGGGCATCATAACCCGGCGAGGGAGTGACCGTCGGAGGAACCGCAAATGCGGGGGCGATGGCACCCATGCTTAGTATCGCCGCAACCACAGCGATAGCGGCGAAGGATTTCCGCTTCAAGACCTTCAAAAATAAGGTTCGCATCGATCGCTCCACCCAAGAAAACGGCCCGAAGCGCTAACGCACTTCAGGCCGGCTTCGTTCAGTACGGAAGCTTACTTCTTGGCCTTCTTGGCCTTTGCAGTCTTGGTCACCTTGGTAGCCTTCGTGGCAACCTTTTTCGCCTTACGGCGACGATGACCGAGCGGAATGCCAAGCTTGATGGCTTTCTGACGCAGCGAACCACCGGTACGCTTCATCTCCTTGGAAATCTTCTCAAGCGGAGTCTGAGCCTTCGAATGCGCCTTCAGGATCTGTACGTCTTCCTTGGTGTACTCGCGACGGACGAGTTTCTTTTTCGCTTTCTTGGCCATTGTAGCTCCGATTGTTAGTTGAATAATTCGACCGGCACACGCTTTGCCGATGATTATGAAAGGATCAAACGCCCGGCCCGGCGCGCGAAGCGCGAACCACCGTCAAATCACGCGGCCTTCTATACTAAAGATGTCGCGAATGACATAGCCCCTGATGTCACATCATGATGTTCAGTATTGAACCAGCCGTACTCCTGCGAGCCGTCTTTACGACGCGAACTGCTACTTACCCGCGAATGACGGGCTAAAAGACTCTTTACATCTCATTTACTGAGAATTCACCGACGCGCATCGGCAATTGATATTTAACGGAGAATCATCGGGTTGATGCGAATGCAACGGATAATGGTACCATCGCATTGACCGGCAGAGGCGATTTAAACATTCGGATAGTTGAGTCCGCCGATAGTAGCCGAAATGATTAGTAACATTCTCGTAATGATAGCGCCGAAGCCGGTCCGACGCTCCCTTCGGCTCTATCAATTTCACGCTAACTGCGAATCTGATCTGGCGTAAGTGCGGGCGATCCCCTGCCTGACGTCTCTGCCTGCTTGATCAGTGTCATCACGCGCAGCGAAAGCGGAGCCGCGATCTGATATTTTGCCGCCAGCTCAACGACAACACCCTGCAAATAATCAATCTCGGTGCGGCGGGCGCGCTGCAGATCCTCCCACATGGACGAGCGCGCATTTGCATCGATCTTCATGGTCCGCCCGAGCAGCATATTGAACAGGCCGTCAGGCAGCCGCAGCAAATGCGGTGTCAGCCACGCGGGAATCGGTGTTGTCAAGATGGGTTTGATACCAGCCGCCTTCAGAACGGCTAGGCCTTCCGCCATTTGATCGGCGAATAACGAGCGCCACGCGCGCTGTGCCAGCTGCGACCGCAGCGGTATATCCGACAGCGCATTGAGCGCGTTGTTCAAATTGACCAGCAGCTTGCCCCACTGGACAGCGACGATGTCATCGCACGCAAGGACCGCAAGATCAGGCACGGATAGCGCCGAAGCGGTATCGACCCCATCGCGTTCGACGACGATGTTTCCTGACGTTGCGCGGTGAACATGACCATCGCCCTTTGCGATGACATTAAATGGCACCATTCCGCCGAGGATACAGCGTCCGGGTAGGGTTGCGCGCAGGACCCCGACATTGCCGACACCATTCTGTAGGCTGACGACGATCGCGTCTTTCGCAGCATGATTCGCGATCAGCCTCGCCATCTCCGCCGTATCGCCGCTCTTGACCGTGACCAGAATGATCTTCGCCTCACTCATGATAGCGGGGTCATCCGACAGGCGCAGCTGGTCGGGGGCGAGACATTGATCTAGGCCTTCGAAGCTCGTCAGCCTCAGACCGTGCGCCTCGATGCCGTCCACGATGCGCCGCCGCGCCAGTATGGCGACGTCACGGCCGGCTGCCGCCAGGATGCCACCCACGAAACAGCCGATACTGCCGGCACCGGCGATACAAATGGGTCGCGTTTCGATCACGTCATCTCCCGTTCATCCAGCATCCGTTACTAGCAAAATGCCGCAGCGCTGCCTATCGGCGGAACCGACGCGCCTTGTAGGCGTCATACCGCGCAGCTATGCTTTCGCCGGGCTGGCAGAACAGGAGATGATCATGGGTTTGCTCGACATTCTGAATGGCATGGCCAACGGGCCGCGTGGCCCCAGCGATCCCGACGACAAGAGCGGCGGCATGTCGCCGATGACGATGGCGATCCTCGCGCTGCTCGCCTACAAAGGCTACAAGCACTTCACTGGTAGCCAACCGGCGGCACAGGGGCACTCGCAAGAAATCCCGCCGCCGAATACGACGCAGGCCAGCGCGCAAGATAGCGGCCTTGGTGGTATGCTTGGCGGCCTCCTCGGCGGAAATTCTGGCACTGCAGCAGGCGGCGGCGGCCTCGGCGACCTTCTGAAGGGCCCGCTCGGCGGTCTGTTGGCGGGCGGTGCCGCCGGCAGCGTGCTCAGCGGTGGCCTCGGCGACCTGCTCAAGCAGTTCCAGCAGAACGGCCATGGCGACGCCGCGGATTCCTGGGTCAGTTCCGGCCCGAACAAGCAGATTTCGCCTAACGATCTCGGCGCAGCACTTGGCGCGGATCAGATCGCGCAACTGACATCGCGCACCGGCATGTCCCGCGAGCAGCTTCTCGCGGAGCTGAGCAACGAACTGCCCGATGCCGTTAATCAGTTCACACCGCATGGCCGGCTACCCACGGAAGACGAAGTTAAGTCCAGCTGGGTTTAATGCGCACTTGAAAGAGGGGATATTGCTATGATCTGGATTCTCGTTGTGGGCTTTGTCGCTGGCATTGTCGCCCGCCTTCTGTCGCCAGGACCTAACAATCCCAGCGGCTTCATCCTGACCACTATCCTGGGTATTGCCGGCGCATTCCTGGCGACATTCATCGGTCAGCAGATCGGCCATTACGGCCCGAACCAGGGTGCCGGCTTCATCACTGCCACGATCGGCGCCCTGGTGGTGCTGTTCATCTGGAACAGGCTGGTCGCCCGCAACGTGATTTCGGATCCGGGCAATCGCTGATCTCCGAGTAATCGAGAATGAAAAAAGCCTCGGGCGTCACCCGAGGCTTTTTGCTGTTTGACGTAGGCTTCCGATCAGGCCAGCAGATGCATGCCGGCATCCATCCGCACCAATTCGCCCGTCATATTGCTCGATGGCGACGTGGCGAGGAAGCAGATCAGGGCGGCGACGTCCTCCGCGGTCGAGGCCACCTTCAGCGGAACCCGCGCGATCACGGCATCGCGAACTTTAGCAGCACCGTCCGCACCGCGACCTTTGGTGAACCACGGCGTATCAATATAGCCAGGGCAGACCGTATTGACGCGGATCAGCGGAGCCAGTGCACGGCCAAGCGACAGCGTCATCGAATTCAGTGCGCCCTTACTGGCGGCATAGGCGACCGACGAACCGCCGCCTGTGATACCGGCCATCGACGAGACATTGACGACGGCCGAGGCGCGACCCGACGCCTTGGCGCCGGCTTCGAGCAGGGTGCGCGCCGCGCGCACCATCTGATAGGGCCCGATCGTGTTGACCGCGTAGATGCGCTGGAAATCTTCCGCGGTCAGGCCATCGAGATCGTGATGCGGCACATGCTTGGTCATGCCGGCATTGTTGATCAGCGCATCGAGCCGCCCCCAGTGCTGGGCGGCCGCGACGATGTTCTTGCAATCGTCGTCCTTCGATACATCGCCTTGAACCACGATGACTTCGGTTGCACCCGCATCGCGGCACAGCTCGGCAGTGGCTTCAGCTTCCTTCTGACTAGACGAATAGTTGATGACAATACGGGCGCCGTCCTTGGCGAGAATGGCCGCGGTTGCAGCACCAAGCCCCGATGCCGATCCTGTAATCACGACGCACAAACCGTCACTTGCCATCTGCATTTCCTCTGCTTGTTCTGACGCTGATGCGATCTACCATAATGCGGTCGCTCTGGTATACAACGCGACACAAGTTCGCTTTGCGGAATTAAATTGCGCTGCACTAACACATCATGCCGCCACCGCAGGCCCCTCTGCGGCCAGCCCGCTTGTCTTCCTTCCGCCTTTTCCGCATCATGAATGCAAGAAAAGTGGCAGCGCCCATGCCCGGCATTTCCTGCCGAATGAGATGCGCTAGCACACGGGGAACGCCTTGACGGACGCAGACAATATCGTTGCGGAAACCGCGGAACGTATTTTCGCCGATCTCGCTGACGCACAGACCATCAATCACGACAAGAACGGCAGCTGGAAAGCGCCGCTCTGGCAGGCACTGACCGATGCAGGACTGCCGCTCTCATGGGTGCCTGAAGAGTGCGACGGCTCCGGCACCAGCATGGCCGAAGGTTTCAGCGTCCTCAGCGTCGCCGGCCGCGCGGGCGTTGCTGTACCGCTCGCCGAGACCATGCTGGCGGGCTGGCTGCTCGCGCAGGTCCAGATCAAATCGCCGGAAGGCATGATGACCGTCGCGCCGGCAAACCCGCGCGATCGCCTCACGCTCAACGCGGATGGTACAATCACAGGCCGCGCACGTAGCGTGCCGTTCGCGAAGGAGGCGAAATACATCGCCGTCGTCGCCTCCGGCATTGGCGGCGACTCTATTGCCCTGGTGGACGCCAGCGCCTGCCGGATTGAAGCTGGGCTCGGTCTGGCCGATGACCCGTCCGACACAGTGCATTTCGACGCTGTGAAGCCGGTGACCCTTCAATCTGCACCATCGGGCTTCGATCAGAACGCGCTGTTGCTGATGGGCGCACTCGTGCGCAGCCAGCAGATTGCCGGAGCACTGGAAACCATGCTCGGCATCGGCGTGAACTATTCCGGCGAGCGCGTGGCGTTCGAGAAGAAGATCTCGAAATTCCAGGCGGTGCAGCACAATCTGGCGAAGCTCGCGGGCGAGACCTCGGCAGCCCTCGCCGCTGCCAGCTCCGCGGCTGACGCCTTCTCCAGCGGCGCACCGCTCGATGACGCGCTCTTCCTCGAGGCCGCCGCTGCAAAGATCCGTTGCTCCGAGGCCGCCGAAAAGGGCGCCGCCATTGCGCATCAGGTTCTTGGTGCCATCGGCTTCACACAGGAACACATCTTGCATCGCTACACGCTGCGCGCATTGGCATGGCGCGATGATTTCGGCAGCGAGAGCTACTGGGCGGTCGAACTCGGCAAACTGGTCGCCGCGCGCGGTGCCGACGAGCTGTGGCCACTGGTCGCGTCGCGCTGATCGAACACAAGAAACGAGATCTTTCACATGACTGCAGCCCTTCGTTTCGATCCGATCCGTTTGCCGCCCGAATGCGAGCAGTTGCGCAAGGAAGTGCGCGCTTTTCTCGCCGAAGAAATCGCCGCCGGCGCTTTCGATCCACACAAGCCCCAGCGCGAGGACTCGGACAATCCCGAATTCAGCAAGCGCGTCGGCGAGCGCGGTTGGCTCGGCATGACCTGGCCCAAGAAATATGGCGGCCACGAGCGCTCATTCCTCGAACGCTACGTCGTTACCGAAGAGATGCGCGTGGCCAACGCGCCGGTGCGCCGCTTTTTCGTCGCCGACCGCCAGAGCGGCCCGGTGCTGCTGAAATACGCGCCCGAGCATATCAAGATGGACATCCTGCCGCGCATCTGCCGCGGCGAGGTCTGTTTCTCCATTGGCATGAGCGAACCGAATTCCGGCTCCGACCTGTTTGCTGCCAAGACCAAGGCCACCAAGACCGACGGCGGCTGGCTCATCAACGGCAGCAAGATCTGGACGACCTCGGCCCATATGGCCGACTACATGATCGCGATCTTCCGCACTTCGGCCCCGACCAAGGAAAACCGCCGCCACGGGTTGACGCAGTTTCTGGTCAATATGAAGAAGCCCGGGATCACGGTGAACCCGATCGCGCAGATAACTGGCCAGTATGAGTTCAACGAAGTCGTGTTCACCGATCACTTCGTGCCCGACGACCACATGCTGGGCGAGATCGACAGCGCCTGGAAACAGGCCACCTCAGAACTCGCTTACGAGCGATCCGGCCCCGAACGTTTCCTTGAGACCTATTACGTGCTGACCGAACTGGTCCGCGCTATCGGACCCAAACCCGACACCCGCAGCGCCGAAGGCATCGGCCGCCTTGTCGCGCAGCTGCACACCATGCGGCGTATGTCCGTATCTGTGGCCGGCATGCTGCAGGCCGGCAAGGAGCCGGTGGTGGAAGCGTCCATCGTCAAGGATATCGGCACGATCTGGGAACAACAGTTGCCTCATCGCGTGCGTGAACTCGCGGCCTTCGTCGACGACAGCGCCTCCAACCACGCCACGCTGGACGAAATGCTCGGCTTCGCCATCAAGACGGCACCGAAACTCACCATTCAGGGCGGCACCACCGAAGTCCTGCGCGGCATCATCGCGCGTGGGCTTGGTCTGCGCTGATCCATCCATTCAACAGAGAGCCATCATGACCACCTACGAAGACATCGCCGTCGAGACCCGTGGCCACATTGCGATCATCGAGATCCGCAAGCCGCCACTGAATTTCTTCGACATCATGCTGATCCAGCAGATCGCCAATGCGCTCGACGAGATCGACGCCAATCCCGAGATCCGCGCCACGGTTCTGTGCGCGCAGGGCAAGGCATTCTGCGCCGGCGCCGATTTCAGCGACCCTAACCGCAAGGAGACCGAGGCAGCCGCCAAGAGCGGCGACCCCGCCGACAATCTCGGCTCCATCGGGCATCTTTATATGGAAGCCGTACGCATCTTCCGTGCCAAGAAGCCGATCGTCGCCGCCGTGCAGGGCGCGGCCATTGGCGGTGGCCTCGGCCTCGCGGTGTCGGCCGATTTCCGCGTCGCCTGCCCGGAAACGCGCTTCGCTGCCAATTTCACCAAGCTCGGCTTCCATCCCGGCTTCGGCCTCACTGTGGCGTTGACCGAGCTGATCGGCAAGAACAACGCCGAGCTGATGTTCTATACATCGCGTCGCGTCGGCGGTGAGGAAGCCTTGAAGATGGGCCTCGCCAATGTGCTGGTGCCGCAGGCCGAGGTCCGCGACGCCGCCATCAAGCTTGCGGAAGAAATCGCGGAATGCTCGCCGCTCGGCCTGCTTTCGACCCGCGCCACCATGCGGGGCGGCCTCGCCGATCGCGTGGCCAAGGCGACCGAGCACGAACTCGCCGAGCAAACGCGCCTGCGTAAGACAGAAGATTTCAAGGAAGGCGTTGCGGCGACTGCCGAACGCCGGGTGCCGAACTTCAAGGGGCGTTAAGTCCCCGTCGGGTTTGTTTTTCAAACCTCACTGTGAAATGGCCGGGATCGCCCCGGCCATTTTTATTTGACGGCCGCGCTACCCCTTCCTCACCACCAACGCATCGACGATGGTGACGCCCTCGCCCGCCGGATGCACGAGCAAGGGATTGAGTTCGATCTCCGCGATCTCGCCCTCGAACTGCGCCGCAAGCTGCGAGATCTGTGCAATCAGCTCCGCTGCTGCGGACACGTCAGCCTTCGCCGTCCCGCGAAATCCGTTCAGCAACGGCGCGGCCTTGAGTACGCCTAGCATGGAAGCAGCCTCATCGGCACTCACCGGCGCCGGACGATAGACCACGTCCTTGAACAATTCCGCCGTCACTCCACCAAGGCCGACCATCACCATCGGCCCAAAGGTCTCGTCCAGTAGTGTGCCCACGATGATCTCGACACCCTTCCTGGCCATCGGCGAAACGAGCACGCCCTGCAGCGCGGCCTGCGGTCGGTGCTGCCGGGCGCTGGCGGTCAACGCATCATAGGCAGCTGCGGCTTCATTCTTCGTGGTGATATTGACCCTGACGCCGCCAACCTCGCTCTTGTGCGGAATGTCGCGCGACTGGATTTTCATCACCAGCGGGAAGCCTATCTCGGCAATCGCCGCATTCAGCGCCGAT
This sequence comes from Tardiphaga sp. 709, assembly GCF_032401055.1. NCBI lineage: Bacteria > Pseudomonadati > Pseudomonadota > Alphaproteobacteria > Hyphomicrobiales > Nitrobacteraceae > Tardiphaga > Tardiphaga sp. 709. Next base: position 3,116,114 of record NZ_CP135529.1, read on the forward strand.
CTGTCGGTGACAAGAACCTCGCCTGGCAGCGCGACACCGGCAATCTGCAACAGCGTCTTGCTGTCATACTCGGAGAGCGCCGGCGCGGTCAGATGCTCAGCCAGATCATTCTGCGCGGGTGCCGCTGTAGCAACCGGCTCTGCAAGCTCGAATTTTGCGTGATCAACAAGTCGCCGCAACGCGACACTGACATGGGTGAGGCCGGACAAAGCGACGACGCCGGACTCGGCGAGACCCATGCGCGCAAAATTGGACGGCAGCGTATAAGACCAGAACACAATCGGTTTGTTCTGCGCGGCAATGACGGGCTTCAGCTCCGGAGTATTGAACGGCATCCGCGTCTCGCTCGACAGCGAGATGACCACCAGGATTGCATCGACCTCATCAGACCTGTCGAGCAATTCAATGGTCTTTTGCAGCCCACCGCTATGCACCGCTTGGGCCGTGATATCGATCGGATTGCACGGCGACCCGTAGGACGGGATCAGTCCGCGAGATCGTCGCCTGAACGCCGTCCGACAATTCGGGCACCTGCAGCCCCTGCGCCGACACGGCATCAGCGCCCCAGATACCTGCGCCGCCCGAGACGGTGACGACCGCGACGCGGTCGCCCTTCGGCAGCGGCGACGTGGTCAGCACGGCGGCGATGGTCACCGCTTCATCGAGATCGTTGGAGACGATGAAGCCATGGCGCGCGAACACCGCATCATAAGCGGCCGTCCAGCCCGCCATGCTGGCGGTATGCGAGGCTGCTGCGCGCTCGCCGGCACCGGAGCGGCCGACCTTTACAACGATGACGGGTTTGCCGAACTCCGCCGCCTTGCGAGCCGCGGCGAGAAATTTGTCGACGTCGCGAATGCCCTCGATGAACAGCAGGATCACGTCGGTTGCTGTATCCTGCACCATGTAGTCGAAGAATTCGCCGGCACCGAGATCGGATTCGTTGCCGGTCGAGATCACGGTGCTCAAAGCAATGCCGAGCGACTTGGCGCGGTTATAGATCGCAAAACCGATGCCGCCGGATTGGGCGACGATACCGATCCGCTTCGTGGTAGCGACCAGCGGTATTTGATCCGGCCTTACATCGACGGTCGGGCTGAAGGTAGCAGCAATGCCGGCAATCTTGTTGTAATATCCCTCCGCATTCGGTCCGGAGATCCGCATCCCCGTGCGCTTGGCCAGTGCCGCAATGGCGTCCTGCATGGCGATGGAATCGCCGCCTTCTTCCGCAAAGCCGGAAGAGATGATGATCGCATGCCTGACGCCGAATTTCGCGCAGTCCTCAAGCGCGCCGAGCACGACGCGCGCAGGAATGATCACGATGGCGAGGTCGATCGGCTGCCCGATGGCTTCGATGGTCGGATAGCACGCGAGCCCATCGATATCCGGATAGTTCGGATTGACCGGATAGATCGCACCAGAGAACTTGTTTTTGCGCAGAAAGGAGAGAAGCAGGCCCGGGATCTTCGTGACATCGCGGGAGGCGCCAATAATGGCGATGCTGGATGGATTGAAGAACGAGTCCAGCGGATGCGGACGTGTCACAGTCATGGCGTTTCCGGTTTATCGTTGTTGCCTGATCGTGCGGCGATTGCCGCGCTCACGCAACGACGCGAAACGTGACCCCGGCCAGCAGAAATGCATCGCCGGCGCAGGGACATCCGCGTGCCCGTGCGCTGCCGAGCACCTGTGCGACGTCGTTGACGCGAAAAGTGATCCCGGTCATCGCTTCGCTCTTGCCCTTGGCGAAGCGCAAACAGCCGTTCGTGAACGCGATCTGCGGATCGTCGTTGCGGGCCGAGGTCAGCGGCACGCCGATGATATTGCTCCAGTGCTGCGCCAGATCGTAATGGTCCGGACTCTGCAGCTCGACTTCGGTAAGCGCGCGCGTGATGTCGTGGCGGATCGCCTCCTGCCAGTCCGGACCAGCCGGCGGATACGGCCCGAAATCGTCGTCGCTGTCTTTGGTGTGATTGAACTCGATGAAGGCGGCCCGGCAATCGCGTGGATGCAATTGCACGCCGTGATAGGGCGGATGATCGATCACATTGGCGGTGCGCACGCCGATGCTGGCGGCGAAGCGCCCGCGCTCGTCCGGATCCTCGCAGGACAGGATCACCATATAGCCGCCGCGCCCGCCGGATTTCTCCATGAACCGCCCAGCCGCCGTGCCCGGCTGCGTCGGCGCGACCACTTCGAGCAACGTCGCCTCAACCGGCATCAGTGCATTTTCGAGACCGTATTTGCCGACATGGGGGTCGCGGTAGCAGATATCGAGGCCGAGAATGGCCGCGATATCGCTCACCACCGGCTCCAGATGCGGAGCGACCAGACAAACTTGCCGCAACCGCATCTGGCTCATGGTCATTGCCCCTTGAAGACCGGCTTGCGCTTCTCGACAAAGGCCTTGGCGGCCTCCTTGTGATCGTCGGTATCGCTGCAGCGGGTGTGATGGATCGCCTCGCCGTCGAAACAGGCTTCGAGCGTCATCGTTTCGGCATTGTTGATGTTGGTCTTGATGTAGCCGTAGGTGATGCTCGGGCCCTGCGCGAGTGACATTGCCAGGTCACGCGCCGCCTTCTCCACCTCGGCGTCGTCGACAACCTTGGTCACCATGCCGAGCGCCAGCGCTTCCTGTGCGGAGAGCACCGGCGACATCAGATAGAGCTCGCGTGCCTTGGCGCTGCCGAGCATCTTGGTCAGAAAATAGGTGCCGCCATAATCGCCGGAGAAGCCGACCTTGGCGAAGGCCGTGGTGATCTTCACCGAGCTTGCGGCGACGCGCAGATCGCAGGACAGCGCGATGGAGAGGCCAGCGCCCGCGGCAGCGCCGTCGAGCTGCGCCACCACCGGCTTCGCCATCTGGTGCAGGATGCGCGATACTTCCATGCCGCGGCGCAGGTTGGCGCGCTTGGCCTCGAATGGCAGCGGTGCGCGGCCCGCGGCCATCGACTTGACGTCGCCGCCGACACAGAACGTACCGCCCGCGCCCTTGATGAGGACGGCGCGGACGTCGTGATCTTCCTGCGCGCGGCGGGCCGCCGCGACCAGGCCCTGTGTCATCTCCGGATTGAGCGCATTGCGCCGGTCCGGACGATTCATGGTGATGGTCAGAAGACCGTTATCGAGGTCCTGCAGGACGATGTCGCTCATGATTGCGCTCCTTGTTGTTCTTGATCGTCCGGCAGCTTCAGACCCTGACGATTACTTCTTCACCAGCGGGCAGCGCGAGGCCTCCAGCGGCTGGAATGCCTGCTCTGCGGGAACGGTCGCCAGTAGCTTGTAGTCGTCCCAGCGGCCCTTGGATTCCGACGGCTTCTTCACCTCGAACAGGTACATGTCATGCACCATGCGGCCGTCCTCGCGAATCCGGCCGTTCTTGGCAAACATGTCGTTGATCGGCGTCTCCTTCATGAGTTTCATGACTGGCGCCGAGTCCGTGGTGCCGGCGGCCTTCACCGCTTTCAGATAATGCAGCACCGATGAATAGACGCCGGCCTGGGCCGATGTCGGCACGCGCTTGGTGCGCTCCTGGAAGCGCTTGGTGAAAGCGCGCGTCTCGTCATTGAGATCCCAATAGAACGCTTCTGCCAGGATCAGACCCTGCGCAGTATCAAGACCGACACTGTCGATATCGGAGATGAAGGCCAGCAGCGGCGACAGTTTCTGGCCACCGCTGCGCGTCAGGCCGAATTCGGCGGCCTGCTTGATCGCGGTGATCGTATCACCGCCAGCATTGGCGAGGCCGACAACCTTGGCTTTGGAACTCTGGGCCTGCAGCAGGAAGGACGAGAAGTCGGACGTATTCAGCGGATGCTTGACCGAGCCCAGCACCTTGCCGCCGGCCTTGGTGACGACGGCCGTGGTGTCCTTTTCGAGATCCTGACCGAATGCATAGTCGGCCGACAGGAAGAACCAGGTGTCGAGGCCGTTCTTCACGGTGGCGAGGCCGGTCACATTGGCTTGCGCATAGGTGTCGAACACGTAATGCACCGTATAGGGACCGCAAGCCTCGTTGCTGAGACGGATAGAGCCCGGGCCGTTGAAGATGATGATCTTGTTGCGCGCGCGCGCGATTTCACTCGCTGCCAGCGCGGTCGCCGATGCCGCAACGTCGATGATCGCCTCGACACCCTGATTGTCGAGCATGTCGCGCGCAATGTTGGCGGACAGATCAGCCTTGTTGAGATGGTCGGCAGCAATGATCTCGATCTTGCGGCCCAGCACTTCACCGCCGAAATCTTCCGCAGCCATCTTCGCAGCGGTCTCGCTGCCGACGCCGGTGATATCGGCATACAGGCCCGACATATCGAGAATCGCGCCGAGCTTCAGCGGCTTGGTCTGCGCCATGGCACTTGTGGCCGCGAATGCCATTGCTGACGCCAGCAGACCTGAAATGATCTTCTTCAAAAGTCCCTCCCTCAGACGCGCCGTTGTTGTTCGTGCGCGGTGTTGTTGTTATCGCGATCATGCCGCAATGGAACAACAGCGGCAAGCGGCGGCGCTGCCAAGAATAGCTGCAAAGACATCAAGGTTTTCCGCAAAGCGGAATGGATTGCTTGCTATGATCGACGAGAGGTTGACCGGAGCTCGCAAGGTGGCGTGATGCGTGCCGCATCTGCAAAGTGTGACGTGTCGCATGCCGCAACGCTGTTGCTGGCAGTGATCGGCATTTCAACATCCGCGCAATCTGCGTCGGCCACCTGCATGTTTGCCGCGCAGGGCGAAGGTCGCGTCGCCGACGTGATCGATATCAGAACATTACGTTTGAGCGACGGCAACGTAATCCGTCTGGCGGGGATCGAGCCGATCGCAAACTCATCAAGGCCGACGAATGATCTCTTCGCATTGATTGCCGGCCGTGATGTCACCTTGTACGGCGAAAGCGACATGCCGGATCGCTACGGCCGACAACCGGCTTTTGTCTTCGTCGATCCCGCTGCGCCGTCGCTCCAGGCGCAGCTTCTAACGCAGGGCGCCGCCCTCGCCTCCGGCACGGTTTCGGATAAAGCCTGTGCGGCGGAACTCGCCGCTGCGGAAGGCTCAGCCCGCCGGTCGAAGCGCGGAATCTGGGCTCAAACCAACGTCATAAAAAACGCGGAAAGTCCCGGCGATATCTTGGCCGATGTGGGGCGTTTCGGGGTGGTCGAGGGGCGGGTTCTGTCGGTTCGCCAGGCTGGGACGGTGACCTACGTCAATTTCGGGCGTCGCTGGACTGAGGACTTTGCGGTGACTGTTTCAAGGCGCATGATGGCCGCCTTCGAGACGGCAGGAATTATGCTTAAGTCTCTGGAAAGACGGCATATTCGCGTTCGGGGATGGATCGAGAGGCGCGGCGGGCCGCGGATCGAGGCGCTCGGGGTGTGGCAGATCGAAGTGGTCGGGGACAAGTAGGCCACTTGGGCAGCAAGATCGCTTGAGCGAAGATGATTTGGGCGAATGGGCTGTTTGGGCAGAGAGTGGACGACGTGACGGGTGTGGGACGGCAAACCAGCTTGAGCCGCCGCCTTTGGGCTGCGCCGGCCCTGCTGTGCGCTGCGCTTGCTCTGTCGGCCTGCGGCGATGCCAGCCGGTTCGAGGCCGCCTCGTCGGTCAAGCCAACGGTAGCGGCCAAACCGCCGAAGCCGGCCGTCGTGCAGACCCCGGCCGCCGAGAAAGAACACGAGCGCATCCTCGCATCCTATGGCGGCGCCTATGACGACCCGCGGCTGGAATCACTGATCACCAAGACCGTCGATCGGCTGGTCGCTGCCTCTGAGCGACCAGACCTGGCCTACAAGGTTACGATCCTCAATTCGGGCGCCGTCAACGCCTTCGCCCTGCCGACCGGACAACTCTATGTCACGCGCGGCCTGATCGCGCTGGCCAGCGATACATCCGAGATTTCATCGGTGCTGTCGCACGAGATGGCGCATGTGCTCGCCAAACACGCGTCCATCCGCGAAGAGCAGGCACGGCAGGCATCGATCGTCACGCGCGTCGTCACCGATATGGGCAGCGATCCCGATCTCACTGCGCTCGCGCTCGCCAAATCCAAACTGACAATGGCGAGCTTCTCGCGCGCGCAGGAATTCGAAGCCGACGGCATAGGCGTAGGCATCTCGGCCCGCGCAAAGTTCGATCCCTATGGCGCGTCGCGCTTTCTCGCTGCGATGGAGCGTAACGCGGCGCTGAAGGCCAGCCGCACGCCGCTCGATCCCCGCGCGCAGGACTTCCTGTCGTCCCATCCGGCGACGCCCGAGCGCGTGCAGAATGCGCAAGCCAATGCGCGGCAATATTCCTCGCCCGACGGCGGCGAGCGCGATCGCGAGACCTATCTCTCGGCCATCGACGGCATCGTCTATGGCGAGGACCCGAGCGAGGGTTTCGTGCGCGGCCGCCGCTTCCTGCATCCCAAGCTCGGCTTCACCTTCCAGGCGCCGGAGGCCTTCACCCTCGACAATACGGCGCAGGCGGTGATCGGCGTGCGCGAAGGCGGCAGTCAGGCCATGCGCTTCGACGTGGTCCGCGTACCTTCCGAACAGACGCTGAGCGACTACCTCAATTCCGGATGGATGGAGAATGTCGACAAAGCCACCACGGAAGAGCTGACCATCAACGGCTTCCCGGCAGCGTCCGCCATCGCGCGCGGCGACCAGTGGCAATTCCGCGTTTACGCGCTGCGCTTCGGCAGCGACGTCTACCGCTTCATCTTCGCTGCCAAGCAGAAGAGCACCGAGAGCGAACGCAACGCCCGCGAGACGGTCAACTCGTTCCGCCGCCTGACGCTGGCCGAGATTCAGGCCGCCCGTCCGCTGCGCATCAAGGTGATCACCGTGCAGCCCGGAGACACCGTGGAGTCACTGTCGCATCGCATGAGCGGCGTCGATCGTCCACTGGAGCGCTTCCGCGTATTGAACGGGCTCGAGAACAATGCCAGCGTGAAAGCCCGCGACCGCGTCAAGGTCGTGGTGGATTGAAATCCACCCAGCTACTTGCTCATCGACAACAAAAAAGCCCGGCCTCTCGGCCGGGCTTTTCGTATTCAACTTGCGAGACGCTGCTTATGCAGCCTCGTCCGCGGCGGCGACATCATCGTCACCATCGCTGTCGGCCTCGTCAGCACCGGCTTCGGCGCCTGCCTCGGCCTTGGCGCCACGGCGCGGGCTCTTGGCGAGCTGGCCTTCAATCTCCTTGACCGCTTCGGTCTCGGTGACGTGCTGGACCACAGCGATTTCGCGCGACAGACGATCGAGAGCTGCTTCATACAGCTGACGTTCGCTGTAGGACTGCTCGGGCTGCGAGTCGGAGCGGAACAGATCTCGGACCACTTCGGCGATCGCAACGATATCGCCCGAGTTGATCTTCGCTTCGTATTCCTGTGCGCGGCGCGACCACATCGTTCGCTTGATGCGGGCACGGCCCTTCAGCGTCTCCAGCGCGCGCTTGACCAGCGCCGGCTCGGACAGCTTGCGCATGCCGACATTCGCGACCTTCGCGGTCGGAACGCGCAGGGTCATCTTGTCCTTCATGAAATTGATCACGAAGAGTTCAAGCCTGGCGCCTGCAATTTCCTGCTCTTCGATGGCGAGGATCTGGCCAACACCATGCGCCGGATAGACAACGAATTCGTTGGTCTTGAAGCCCTGACGCTGGGTCAGTGGCTTCTTCGGCTCTTCGGCGCGTGGAGCCGCAGCAGGCGCCGGCTTGGCGGCCACGGGCTTTGCAGCAACCTTGGCCGCTTCCTTCGGCGCAGCAGCCTTCACAGCAGGCGCAGCAACCGGAGCCTTGGCCACAGGAGCCTTCGCGGCCGGTTTCGGCGCAGCAGGCTTGGCGGCAGTGGTCTTCGAAGCAGCAGCCTTCGGGGCAGGTTTGGCAGTCTTGTTGGGCATTGCACTTCTTTTATTTTTGGAGGACTTTTCAGCCGCAGCCTTCGCGGCGGTCCGGGTGTCCTTGACAGGGGCCCGGGCACGGCCTTTGGTGACAGAATTCTTCGCAGCAGGACCCTTCACAACGCGGCTCGCCGCAGTTGTTTTCTTGGAAGCCTTCGGATCCAAAACCTTCGAAGCAGTAGCCTTCTTCGAAACAGCAGCCTTGGAAACACTCTTTTTACGCGTTTTCTGTGACACAGCCTGCGCGTGGAAACCGCCACGCCCCTGTTTGATGTTTAAACGGGAACCCGGCAGGGCCAAATCGAGCGGCACCACATGGTCCAGCTTCTTGAATTGTGCCTATTATAGCACATTTCCCGCAAAAATCAATGATTTATGCCCTGTCGCGGCCGCTCGGCGGCCGCTTCCGGGGCATAATCGGGGCTAGGGTAAATTTCGTGTGGCTGGGGGATCGGGGTCACCCAATCAATTGCTTGATCGCTGTGACCGGGGAACTCAGTCGCCCTTGCCGGGCGCCGCCGAGAAATACTTCTCGTACTTGCCTTCCTGACCGTCGAATTCCTTGGCTTCGGGCAGTTCGTCGATCTTCTGGGTGATGTTCGGCCACGTCTTGGCGTGTTCCAAATTGATCTGCAGCCACTTCTCGATATTGCCTTCGGTATCCGGCTTAATCGCGTCAGCGGGACATTCCGGCTCGCAGACACCGCAATCAATGCATTCGTCCGGATGGATGACCAGCATGTTTTCACCCTCGTAGAAGCAGTCCACGGGACAGACTTCGACGCAGTCGGTGTATTTACATTTGATGCAATTGTCGGTGACGACGTAAGTCATCCAGAACTCCGGAAACGATCGATATTCAGTGTTTGCGTAGCGCACCAACCCCGCTGCCGCAAGGGATGCGGCCGGCATAGGTCAGGGCATTTCGACCAAGGGAAAAGCCTGCCACAAAACCATCGTTGGACGCGGCGTCTGGCCTAGATAGTTACTCCGGAACGTGTTGCAAATCGGTATAGAGCACACGCGCCGCAGTGGCATCGCCGCGCCGTTCCGAGAAGCCCTCGACCTTCATCACCCGCACGGTGCGATCCAGCGCCACCGTGAGGACGTCGCCAATCTTCACACCGTGGCCCGGCGATTTCTCGCGCTCGCCATTGATGCGAACCTTGCCGCCTTGCACCAGCGCAGCGGCACTGGTGCGGGCCTTGACCACCCGCGCGTGCCACAGCCATTTATCAAGACGCTGGCGCTCCAATCAGCACACCACCAAATGGCGGCACGGCGCCGCCTCACATGACCTGTATCAATCCTTGCGGCCGCTGAGCTGTTCCTTGAGCGCGGCGAGTTTCGCGAAGGGGGAGTTCGGATCGATCGGACGGTCCCGTTCGCGCGGTGCGGCCGATGTGGCGAACGGGCGGGTCGCACCGCCGCGGTCGTTGCCACGGCCCTCACGGCCCTTGTCGCCGCCCTTGAAACTGCCTTTGCCCTTGCCCTGGAAGCGTTCGCGCTCACGCGGGGGACGGCCCCCTCGCCCGGCTTGCTGTCGCGGTTACCGCGATTGCCACGGTTGTCGCGGTTCGGCGCCCCTTCGGCGGAGGCCGCGGCGGCCGGCGCATCGCTGCGCGGACGGCGGAACTCGTTGTTATTGTTGCGATCACGGCGGCCCTGGCCTCCGCGGTCATGCCGCTCGCGCTTCTCGCCATCGGCCACGGCGCCTTCGGCGGGAGCCGACTGCGCAGCGCCCTGCGGGGCGTTGGTATTGCGATGGTGGCGGTTGCGGTCGTGGCGCGGCGGACGGCGTTCTTCCGAACGGCCACCCGGGCGCCAGACTTCGACCAGTTCGGGCTCGGCAGCGACGGCAGGAACCGCCGCAGCGGCGTCGCCCTCGGCAGGCGCAGCAGCATCGGCCACTGCAGCAGGTGCGGTCTCGGCAGCAGTCCCGGTTTCGGCAACGGCCGCAGCGTGCTCCGGCTGCGCTTCGACGGAAGCCGTCTCTTCAACAGGCGCAGCTTCAGGCGCGGCGCTGGGCACCAGCGCGACTTCAGGCAACAGCGATGCCGACGGTACGGCGGCCGCTTCTTCAACCGGAGCTGCATCAGCAGTTGCATCGGCGGCTGTCTCGGCAGTCGCAATCTCGGCAGTTTCGGCCGCCTCAGCGGCAGCCTCGACCGCAATGACATTGTCCTCACCGGGCTTGTCGGACTCGGCAAGTCCCACCAGGGCGTCGGGCTGATCGCCCGTGTTGTCATCCGCCTTGGGCTCGATCGGCGTCGTCGCAGCGACCGGCTTCGGCGCTGCCGGCGGCAGCGGCGCCTTCTTCTCCATGCGATAGCCCAGGGCACGCAGGATCGAGGCGAAATCTTCGCCGGCCGAACCGGTGAGCGAGGTCATCGCCTGGGTCACCACGAAGTGGCGGCCATCGAAGGCGCCCGCAGGCTTCTCGCCCGGCGACGCTTCACGCCAGGCCAGCGCAGGCCGGATCAGATCGGCGAGACGTTCCAGAATATCGACGCGCACGGCGCGCTCGCCGCATTGGCGATAGCCGAGCACGCGATACGCATCGCGATCGAGCAACTTGTCGACCGGGAAGGATGTACGGCCCGACCCTGCGAGATGCTGTGCGCTCGACAGCGCCGACATATCGACATTGTCCTGCTTCAACGCCCAGAGCAGCGCCGCGAGCGAACGCCCCGCAGGCTTCAGCAGGCCGGGGATATAAATGTGATAGGCGCCGAAGCGGACGCCATACTTGCGCAGCACGGCGCGCGACGGCTGATCGAGATCCTTCATCTCGGTCGCGATCTTCTGCCGCTCGAGCACGCCCAGCGCTTCAGTGAGCTGGAAGGCGATGCCGCGTGCGATACCGGTGATGTCTTCGGCCTTGGTGAGATCGAACAGCGGCCCGAGCAGCTTCTCGATATGCGTCTTCAGCCAGAGATCGAGGCGGGCCTGAACCGCATCGCGCGGCGCGCCGGAGAGGCGCTCATCAGCGATGATGCGGAGACGGGGATGCAGCACATCGTCGGCTGCGACCAGACGGGCCACCGCATCGCCGGTCCAGCGCATGGTGCCGTCGGAGGCGAGCACGAACTGATCGTCCGGCGCGTTGCCGAGTTTCTCGGCGCGCGCGTCGATCTCGCCGGCCAGCGCCTTCAGCGCGGTGGCCTGCAAGGCCTTCGCATCCGAGCCAGCCTCGGCCGCATCGGGCAAAAATGTAAATCCGTCGAGACGGCCAATAACATGGCCCTCTACGATCACTTCGCCCGTCTTACCAATTTCAGTATTCAGCATCGTGTTTTCCCGCAAGCGGCGCATCAATACACTGGTACGACGATCAACGAAACGCTCAGTGAGCCTCTCATGAAGGGCATCTGACAGTTTATTTTCCAATTCGCGCGAAATTCCCTGCCAATGATCAGGATCTGAGAGCCAATCGGGACGATTTGCCACGAATGTCCAAGTCCGGATTTGTGCGATTCGGCCCGATAACGTGTCGATATCGCCATCAGCTCGGTCTGCTTGCGCGATTTGAGCGCCAAACCAGGCATCGGGGATGCGCCCTCGCTGCATCAGGAAGTTGAAGATGGTGACTACCAGCTCTGCGTGTGCAGCGGGCGCGATGCGGCGATAATCGGGGATCTGGCAGGCGTCCCAGAGCTTTTCCACCGCATCCTTACCCTGGGCCCTGTCGCGCACGTCGACATCGCGCGCGGTATGATCGAGCACGCGAAGGTCCTCGGCGATCGGCGCACGGGTCAGCGCCTCGTGACGCGGCACCTCCGCCAATGACACCTGCAGCGAGGCGATGGAGGAGAAATCCAGCTTCGAATTGCGCCACTGCAGCACCTTCACCGGCTCGAAGATGTGGTTCTGCAGCTGATTGACGAGTTCGGGCTCGAACGGTTCGCAGCGGCCTGTGGTGCCGAAGGTACCGTTGCGCGTGGCGCGGCCCGCCCGGCCGGCGATCTGGGCGAATTCGGACGGCGTCAGGCGGCGGAATTGGTAGCCGTCATATTTGCGGTCAGAGGCAAAGGCGACGTGGTCGACGTCGAGATTGAGGCCCATTCCGACCGCGTCGGTTGCCACTAGGTAGTCAACGTCACCATTCTGGAACATCGCGACCTGGGCGTTGCGCGTGCGCGGCGACAGCGAGCCCAATACGACTGCCGCGCCGCCGTGCTGGCGCTTGATGAGTTCGGCGATGGCATAAACTTCGTCGGCGGAAAACGCGACAATCGCTGTCCTGCGCGGCTGCCGCGTGATCTTGCGATCGCCGGCGAATTCCAGATGCGACAAACGCGGCCGCGTGACGATGCTGGCGCCGGGGAGCAGCCGCTCGATGATCGGGCGCATGGTGGCAGCACCCAAAAGCAGCGTTTCGTCGCGGCCGCGGCGATGCAGGATGCGGTCGGTGAAGACGTGGCCGCGTTCGAGATCTGCCGCGATCTGGATCTCGTCGACAGCCAGAAACGACACGTCGAGATCCCGCGGCATCGCCTCGACGGTGGACACCCAGTAGCGCGGCTTGGCGGGCTTGATCTTCTCTTCGCCGGTGATCAGCGCCACGGCTTCGGGGCCGACGCGGTCCAAAATTTTATTATAGACCTCGCGCGCCAGCAGCCGCAGCGGCAGGCCGATGATGCCCGACGAATGCGCGAGCATGCGCTCGATGGCGAGGTGGGTCTTGCCGGTATTGGTGGGGCCGAGCACTGCGGTGACGCCGGCGCCGGGGGCCCTGCCGTTGGACAGCGTGGGCGGAGAAGACAAAAAGGCCATGTTTTTCAGATATTTCCGCGTCGCCGACTGTCAAGACGGAGACAGGTAACGACGCTTCAGAGCCGCGCTTTTTGATGGTTTGGAACGAGTCCGGAACGAAAGCGGCCCGAATCGGTGACTCGGCACCTCCATGGCCGCATCACCCCAACATCTCGCGCTGACATTCTCCGAGATTGACTAGATCAAGTTTGTGACAGCGCAACAAGGGCCGACAAATCCCCGAAGTTATGAACAGCGCACGGACTCCGAACCGGCTTTGAGTCAAGCGCCCGTCGCATGAAAGTCGCAAGCCGACTGCAAGAAAGTCGCAAAAAAACCGGCGATAACGGCCCTCAATTGGCATCCGGTCTTGCGGCCATGTTGCGGCACTCCGGCGGCGACACGCGCGCCGTTCCACGGCGATTCCGCAGCGCCCGTCGCGCCTCCGTCCGCTCAATCGTGTCTGGTTCTCAGTTCGACTCAGTTCGTCTTGGCCACGGCCTTGGCCGGCGCGGGGGTTGTGACGAATTCGGTGGCTTCCAGCATGGCGACGCCAAGCGGGGTCGGCACCACCATGCGATACGGCACCAGCACGCGGGTTCCGGCGATCGGCACCAGGGTCACTTCGATATTGCGCTGGGCGGCAAGATATTTGATGGCGGCGCGGTCGGGCACATAGCCGGCGATCGGCGTGAAATAGACGGCGCAGACGATGGCAGGCCCGCGATAGCCCTTCTCGGTCTTCACGCTTTCCATGCGCTTGTAGTCGAGCTTGAGATCGTAGCGCATGCGGCCATCGAAGATCGACGCGGCGGTGCGGCACGAATCCGGCGTCAGCAACTCGCCGGTGCCGCCGACGCGCATCAGCGAGCCGGTCATCGGATCGATCACGTTACGGCGATGCGCATCGGTGATCGGAATCTTCTCGGGATCGAGCGGCGGCTCCGGCTCGATGGAGAACTCCTTCACATAGCCCGGCGTGATCAGCATCTTGATCGTCTCGGACTTCTTCGCGGAGGTGGTGACGGCCTGATAATTCGACGGCACCAGCGCGCCCGCGACCACGCGGCCGGTGGACTGGCCGGAGCCCGAGCCGCCGGCAAATGCTTTCAACAGACCTGCGGTGCCGCCGCTGGCGGTCGCGGAATACTGGTCTTCATTGATGTCGATGGCCCACTGGCCCTTGCCCACCGCAATGCCGGCGAGGCTGGCTTCATATTTCGCTTCGAGCTTGCCGCCCGCCAACACCGCCTGGGCGGGGGCCTGAACCGGCACGGCGGCCGGGGCCTGGCCTTGCGTTTGGCTTTGGATCTGGCCTTGCGCCTGCGCCGAGGCCTCCACCGGCAAAACCGGCAGCATCAGGCCCGCGGCGACGGCGAAACGCGCGCCAAAACCCGCAAATCGCACTCTTGCAGGTGCGGCGGTCCGCGGGGTCGTCACCGGTCGGGTCACAAAGCGGGGCGTGCGAAGGCTCACTTGCTGATATCACCTGGTCGGCGATCCCCGGCTCAAGGCGCGGGGCCGCATCGCTAAATTCGGCTGGAGCGACCTGTTTCCGGCCCGAATACGTCGTTTATATGATGGGAACCGCGTCGGATTCCATGTGGTTTCCGCTCGTAGGACGGGCTATACACCCCCCGAATGCCGGGGCTTTTGCCGGTTTTGCCGCGACTTTAGCTGGCCGGATATCTTGACGATCGCGGCCAAGCCCCCTATACGTCCGCCACTCCTGAAATGGACGTGATTTTTGACCCCCTGCCCGGCTTTGGGCTCTTCGCCTTTTAGCTGCGGGGATGACAGAGGATTTTCGCCATGTCTCGGCGCTGTGAACTGACACTGAAGGGCCCCCAGGTGGGCCACAAGGTGAGCCACTCGAACATCAAGACCAAGCGCCGGTTTCTGCCGAACCTGGTCAATGTAACCTTCCTGTCCGACGTGCTCGGCCGCGGCGTGCGCTTGCGCGTGTCGGCGAATGCCGTGAAGTCGGTCGACCACCGCGGTGGCTTCGATGCCTATCTGATCAAGGCCCGCGAGAGCGAGCTGTCGCAGAAGGCCGTGCTGCTCAAGCGCGCCATCGAAAAGAAGAAGGCAGAGACCGCAGCAGTCGCGGCCTGAGCCTGACCTGCCGCTCAACTTGAGCGGACTGAAATTTGAAAACGGCCGGATCGCAAGATCCGGCCGTTTTTGTTTGCTGGCAACTGCGATGAGCGCCTGTCGCAGGACACAACTATTGGTGGCACCTCCGAGTTAAAAGCGCCAAACTGCATTCGAATGGGGAAGGCCGTATATGACCGCGATGAAAGGTGACGTTATCAATCGAGTTCGTCGGCTTCCAAAACCGTCGAAAGTCGCAGAAGCGCTACAGCCAATATTTGAGGCGGTTAGCAATGCCGCGCATGCAGTCGAAGATCGATACAAAGACGCCTCGATCGCACAGGGGCGCATCTCCGTTACAATTAAGAACCTTAAGAAGCATGCGAAGTTCGAAGCCATTATCGCTGACAACGGCGTCGGTCTAACCAACGAACGATTTACAGCCTTTTGCACCACCGACACGCCGTTTAAAATGGAACGCGGAGGGAAGGGTATCGGGCGGCTTCTTTGGCTTGATGCCTTCGACGACATCGAAATCAATAGCGTGTTCGAACAAGGCACCTCGCTTCTTCGACGACGCTTTCGCTTTCGCTTGGACGAGAATGACCAGATAGTCGACGAAGAACTTATTGAAGCCCCCCAGGGATCATCAACGGGGACGACAATTACATTTAAAGGCATCCGGGGAACCTCTTACCAAAAGCGGTTTCCTTCTCAAGCCAACTCAGTCGTCAGACATTTTGGATCACATTTCTTCGCTGACTTCATCCTAGAAAGGTCTCCGGAGATTGCCCTCTTTATAGATGGAACGTCTGCTACATTCCCTAGAGATATTCGAGACCTTCTTATTGAAGATCGCGGCACAAAAGAAATTCAGAGCGAAGAATTCGGCGAGCTCAGCATTTCAAGCTTCGTTTGCAAAAAGGAAGCAAGCGCTGATTTTGATGGTACCCATCAACTACATTTTGTCGCCAATGGCCGAACTGTCACGACACGAAAGGTCGACGGGCTTCTCGGAATAGGCCGGTTCGGAGATAACGATTCTCATGTCTACCACGGCTGTGTGAGTGGCGCTTTTCTCGACGAGCGGGTTAATCAAGAGCGCACGAATTTCAACTTTGACGAAAAGGTCTCTGACGAGATCGCGAAACTTTGCGCGGAAAGCGTTCGCAGCTTCGCTCTAGGACCAGAGATTCAAATATTTGAAGGCGGCCGCCTCAAAACTATGAACGATTTCGTTGAGGAATACCCGTCGTTTCAATTCGAAGCCCCCGAAACTCTCTTGAAGCGAACTCCAAAGAACGCAGTCAAACCCGAGCAATTTGCACAAGCACTTATTCCGCTGCGAATTCGACGCGATGTCGAGCGTAAGAAACAAGTGCAAGCGATCGTATCGACCCTGGAATCCTCAGACGCAATTCCTATTGATTTCGCCGAAGCGGTAAGGAAAGCCGCGAGCGAAGTGCAAGCTGAAGAACAACGGCAACTCACCGAATACGTATTGCGGCGTAAAATGGTGCTTGACGTTATGGACGTTCTTATTCGACGGGTGCGCGAGATTCCAAAAGGAGAGGATAACTTTCACCTAGAAAGCACGCTGCACGGATTTATATGCCCCATGAAAGTGCGCGGCGACGATTTAGAGCAAGTCGAACAGTCCGACCACGACCTTTGGGTGATCGACGAACGACTGGCCTTCGCGCGATATTTTGCATCCGACGTTCCGTTCGCGCAGTTAATCCATGATTCTCAAAACACAGAAAGACCGGACTTACTGATATTTGACAGACTCCACGGGCTAGGTTTCAACGAAGAAGAATCCCTAAAGAATGTTCTACTTGTTGAATTCAAACGGCCTGGCCGACCTGACTATGACGAGCGCTATTCGCCAATGAACCAAGTTATGCGCTACCTGAGTGAACTCACCTCCGGTCGCATTGAGACATTTGACCGCGACAACGTCCGAGTGGCACCGGACTGCATTTTTCACTGCTATATCGTCGCGGACATTGTTGGAGCACTAGATGTTCAAACAAGCGGATGGAAAACGACATCTAACGGACGTGGCCGATGGATTGATCTTAGCGGAAAGTATCGCGGCTCCATTGAGGTCATAGAATGGCGAGACCTTATATTGGACGCGCGCGCACGAAACAAAGCCTTCATAAACGCCGCAGGCGTTTTGTCGCCGCACCGATGATAGGAGAATTCACAGTAAAACTACGCGGTGACGCATCGTGATCTTGTCGCGGACAACGTCCGTCAGAAGACCGCTGGCGTGCATGTCACGCGCCGTTTCCAGCAGCTCCAGGGTCAGGCGGGTGCGCGAACCTCTCGTCTGATAGAGATATCACGGGATTGGTAACATTGAGCAGATGGATCGCTCGTCTGTCATGAGCCCCCTCACCGCCGCGAAGACGCGGCGACCTCTCCCCGGCGGGGAGAGGTGCGGCACCGCCCTGATGTGCACGCGAAGCCCTTTCGAAAATGAAAGACGCGGCGATATCGGTACGAGGTGCCGGTCAACGAAGTGCGCGAGCGGTTTCGGTCCGGGTTGGTGCCGTCGCGGTCGTCATTTCCGTCCGCGGTGCCAGAACTCTCAGCTGATGCAGAGACGCCGTGGAGGTTGGCGCTGCCGACTGTTCCTGGACGTTCGCAGCTCCCAGCACGCGAACCTGCACCGCCGATATCGGCAAACCCGCCGATCCATAGGTCGGCAACTCCGCAGCGAAGCCGGCGCAGCCACCCGCAATCGAGATCACGGCCGCGACGGCGATCGATAAGGTCATCTTCACTATTAATCTCCTCGTAGGATTGAACGAGGGAGCCTAGACTTCTTTTGCTGCATTGCAACAGTTCAATACCGCAATGCAACATTGCAGTTTCCGCACATCGCGCCAGCCAGCCCCGGCCTCCCGAGGCTGCCCCGGCGCGACCTGAGGTGCTTTACGAATATTCCGATCACAGACTGCGACGAAACGCTCATCATCGATCTGGTGGTCTCGGCACTCCCCTACGCCAAACGGACCATCGGTTCCTCATGTCGTGGAGCACGCCGTTACCGAACGCCTTCGGCAGTTCGACGCCATGGCATTTTGGGATCGGTTTCTGGCGCCGTTTCTCATAGCGGTATGTGCTTTCGCGCGAATGTCATGTGTGCGACCCCGCCGGGAGAGGATGTCGTCTCGATCTCGTAGTCCTTCTCGAGACCCTCCACGCCATCCCACAGGCGTACGCCGCGGCCGAGCAGGATCGGAACCACCACGATGTGCATGTGATCGACGAGCCCGGCGGCAAGGAAGTCGCGGATCGTGGTGGGACCTCCGCCGATGCGCACGTCCTTGCCGGCCGCAGCCTCGCGGGCCGTCTCAAGGGCCTCGGCAGGCGAAGCGTCGATGAAGTGGAACACCGTGCCGCCCTCCATTTCGATCGACGCGCGCGGATGATGGGTGAGGACGAAGACCGGCGTATGGAACGGCGGGTTGGGACCCCACCAGCCTTTCCAGTCCGGATCCTCATGCCATGTGGGAGGACCGAACTTCCTGGCGCCCATGATCTCGGCGCCGATCCCGGGCGCGAACAGCCGCAGGAACGCGTCGTCGATGCCCGCCGTGCCGCCGGGCTGGCCGAGCATCTGGCGACCCCATCGGGTCGCGAACATCCATTGGTGCAGCCGCTCGCCGGCGTGACCGAACGGCGCGTCAAGGCTCTGGCCTTCGCCGGTGGCAAAACCGTCGAGCGAGACGGAGACATGTTGGACACGGGCGAGTGCCATGGCTGGCGCTCCTTCCTGCTGTTGATTGAATTTCCCCAAGCCGTTCCGGAAGCGACGGCGCTACTGCTTGATCTCGGGCTCGACGAGTTTCGTGAGCTTGCGCAGGGATTCCTGCCAGCCGAGATAGCAGGCCTCGGCCGGGATCACGTCGGGCACGCCCTGCTGCTCGATGTTCACCTCCGTGCCGACAGACACGGCCTTCAACGTCACCGTGACCTTCATCTCGCCCGGCAGGTTGGGATCATCGAAGCGGTCGGTGTAGACGAGACGCTCACCGGGAACGAGCTCCAGATAGGTCCCGCCAAAGGAGTGACTGCCGCCCGTGGTGAAGTTCCGGAATGACATCCTGTGATGGCCACCGACCTTCGCATCCAGCTCATGGACGGTGCATGTGAACCCGAAGGGCGGAAGCCAGCTCGCAATCGCGTCAGGTTCGAGGAACGCGCGATAGAGCTTCTGCGGCCTGGCGGCAATGACGCGATGCAGACGGATCGTGCTGGGCATGGGCTTCTTCCTGTGGCTCGGTTACTTCGGTTGTCGTCCGGCGGGCAGCTTCCGCCGCCCGATACATCCATGACGAACGGGCCCGCCAAGCCCCGACATCTCAGCGGAATAAAAATCCTGACAGTCTCTCTATCGCGCTGAAGGATGCGCCCGGCGCCGGGAGCCGGGAAATCGTCGCAGGGCTGGTGGTCGATCTCGACGCCAACTGCGATGTGGTGGGCTTCGCTATCGATCAGGCATCCGGCAAGCGCGACCTCACGCGAATCGAGACGTTCGCGCTGCCAGCGGTGAGCGCAGCAGAGTAAGCGCAAGGCCCCTCACCCGCGGGTGTTGCGGTTTTCACCAACGCTTTGCCAGCTTTCTTTGTCATCACTGACCTCGATCAAAAATCTCATTCGTGAGAGTGCTGATGTGCTGCTGCCAGTATAGCGCATCACCGCTTTTCCCGCACCAAATCGCCTCATTTCCTCCGGGAACGCAGTGCAGCGTGCACCGTTCTTAACCCGGTTGCGCCGCATGCGGCGTGTGGGACAGATGAGGAGATTTCGATGCAACAGATTTTGAAGAAGGCCGTGTTTTCGAAGGCCTTGCTTCCGCTGGCACTGGCGGGCGCGATTGGCGTCGCGGCGCCCGCCTTCGCCGCCGATGTCTATATGCGCCAGCCCGCGCCGCGCGCGGCCATGGTGCCGGTGCCATCGGGCCCGCTGACGCTGCAGGATGCGCTGGCGATCGCCTCGGGGATCGGCGTGGTGACGGTGCAGAACACCCATTTCGACGACAACGAATGGGAGATCGAGGGCCGCGATCAATACGGCAAATGGATCCAGGTCGACATCGATGCGCGCACCGGCGAAGTGCGCCATGTGGACCGTTCGATTATCTGATCGGGTGGGAAGTGAGCAAGCGGCGCGCGTTGAGCGCGCCGTTTGTTTTTGTGGTGAGTGCTGACGCTAATGGCTCCCCTCTCCCCTTGCGGGAGAGGGTGGCGCGTAGCGCCGGGAGAGGGGGCCGCGGGCGACGGAGCTTGTGGCGCCCCCTCTCCCTGACCCTCTCCCGCCTAGCGAAGCTTCGCTTCGCCTGGGGGAGAGGGGACACTTCTGTCGGAGTGAGGTCGTCGAATACTGGTGACGTCGTTTAAGTCAGCTTCAATCCCGTCGCGGCTTCCAGTTCGGCCAGCGCCTGCGCGGCGGATGTCACCTTGATCGTGGTCATGCCGAGTTCGCGCGCGGGCTTGAGGTTGACGCCGAGGTCGTCGAGATAGACGCAATGTTTCGGATCGACCGACAGTTTGTCGGTCATCATCGTGTAGATGCGCGGATCGGGCTTGCGCAGGCCGATCTTCGCGGACTCGATGACGTGATCGAACAGCACCATCACCTCGGCCACATAGAGCGCGCGGCCGTCGGTGGAGCCCATCGCATTGGCCGGCAGGTTGTTGGTGATGCAGCCGGTCTTGAATGTTTGCTTGATGCGGCGCAGCGCCTCGACCATCTCCGGGCGGATCTCGCCTTTCAGCAGCTTGACCACATCGCGGCCCGGCACTTCGGCGCCGAGCGCTTTGGACTCGGCGGCGAACAGCGCATCGAAGGTTTCGAGATCGATTTCGGCGCGCTCGAATTTCGCCCAGGCGTTTTCAAAATGGTTGTCCGCATTGGTACGGCGGATGATGTCCTTCGGCAGGCCATGGCTCTGCTCGTAATGCGCAAAGGCCTCGAAGGGCGAGGAGGTAATCACCCCGCCGAAATCAAAGATCACCGCAGAGATCATGTTCTTCCCTTTTGTTACCCGGCCGCTTTTATGAATCGACCACGCCGCCTCACACTCCGACGTCATACGCGGGCTTGACCCGCGTATCCATCTTTTGGATTTGCACTGTCGGCTGAAGATGGATGGCCGGGTCAGGCCCGGCCATGACGTCGGGAGAGTTGGGAGCGTCGTCGAGGCGAAGTTGGAGCTTGCGGAAAGTCCCCCTCTCCCGGCGCTGCGCGCCACCCTCTCCCGCCTAGCGAAGCTTCGCTTCGCCTGGGGGAGAGGGAAGAAGAGCGGCCCTACCCCGCGACGCGGGCCTCGCCTCCGAGCACGGGGCCGCGCGCACTGCCGACGTCACGGATCGGGGGCTGGCCGTAGAGGCGGGCATATTCGCGGGAGAATTGCGACGGGCTCTGATAGCCGACCGCATAGCCGGCGCTGCCGACATCGAGACGCTCCACCAGCATCAGGCGGCGCGCCTCGTGCAGGCGGAGCTGCTTCTGATACTGCATCGGCGTCATCGCGGTAACGGTCTTGAAATTGTGGTGCAGCGAACTCTCGCTCATGCCGACGCGGTCGGCGAGATCCTCGATGCGGAGCGGGCTGGCATAATTGCTGCGCAGCCAGGAGATCGCCTTGGCGACCTTGTTGCTCGGGCTCTCGGCCAGCGCGATCTGCCGCAGACGCGCGCCGTAAGGGCCGACCAGCAGGCGATACAGCACCTCCTGCTCCAAGAGCGGCGCCATCACCGGAATGTCCTGCGGCCGGTCAAGCAGGCGCAGCAGCCGCAGCGTGGCGTCGAGCAGATCGGCGGAGGCCTTGGCGACGACGACGCCGCGCTCGGGGAGCTGCGGATGGGCGGGCGCATCGGCATGACCGTTGCCGAACCGGCCGAGCACCTCCTTCAACAGTTGCGGATCGATGGCAAAGCCCATGCCGAGATGCGGCTGCGCTTCCGAGGCCTCGACGATGCAGGACGACATCGGCAGATCGAGCGACACCAGCACATAATCGCCGGCGGCATAGGTGTAGGTCTCGGTGCCCAGTTGCAGCCGCTTGGCGCCCTGCGCCACAAGGCCGAAACACGGCCACTGCGCGGTATGCACGAGCTGCGTCGGCTCGGTCTGCCGCTTCAGATAGAGGCTGGCGAGGCCGGTCGGATGGTCGCTGCCATTGGCGGCGTAACGGGCAATGATGTCGGCAATCTCACGAATCGTCTCGGTCACACGCAAACCCCTCAAGCGGCAGGCCTTTTATGCCGAGGTGTATCTAGGTGCAGTGCCGTGGCAGGGAAATGGCTGCGGGATCACTTTTGCAGGATCGTGCAAAACAGATGCAGGATCGCGCTAACGCCGGCGGGCCTGCGTTTGCGATAACAGCACCAGCCACAGAGCAGATCGGCGAGCCGCCCGCGGGCCTCGGATCTGCCAGGCCATACGGGTATCGGGTCGAACTCCCCGCCTTGCGCGTCCAGACTGTTGTCGGGGCGCGATCACGCCCGGATCGATTCCGCCACACAATCTACGCACACGACTGACGATCAAGACAGACATCATCCCAATTCAAGGACATGCCATGACAAGACTGGCAGGAAAAGTTGCGCTCGTGACCGGCGCCGCGGACGGCATCGGCGCGGGCATTGCGCGGCGCTTCGGCGCGGAAGGCGCGGCGGTGATCGTGCATCACGCGGACGATCCCCGCGGCGCGGCGCGCGTGGTCGCCGAAATCGTGTGGCGCGGCGGCCGCGCCATCGCCGTGCAGGGCGACATCGCCCGCTGGCCGGACGTGCGGCGGCTCTATGAGGAAATCGCGGCGACCTTCGGCCGGCTCGACATTCTCGTCAACAACGGAGCCTTCGCGCGCAGCGAGGTCGAGGACGTGGTGTCCGAGGACGAATTGCACCGGCAGCGCGAGCTGAAGGTGTTCGGCGCCATGCTGCTGTGCCAGGAGGCGGTGCGGATGTTCGGCGTCGCTGGCGGCAGCATCGTCAATCTCACCGCGCTCGATGGGATTCCGACAGCGCCCGCCTCAACGCCGGACCCCGGCGCCGACGCCGCCATCGATGCCATGACGCGCGGGCTGTCGCGCGCCTATGGCACGCGCAATGTCCGCGTCAGCACCATCGCGCCGGGCATGCTCGGCCCGGAGGAACCCGCCGCCATCGACGTGCTCGACGGCAGCGTGCGGAACCGGCAGTTCATCGCTTTGCCCGCTGCGCGCAACCACACCACCGAAGGCATCGCCGACATCGCCGTGGCGCTGACCTGCGACGACAACGTTGATCGTTCCGGCCGCGACATCATGGTGGCCAGCGCCATGCGGTGATGCGGGAACCCGCTGTCCAGGTTCCTCCCGACGTTTATGGGCGTGCCTGCGCGGCACGCCCATATTTCTTTTTGCGCATTCGCCGACCAAAGCGTCTCGATTTCTTTCACATCCTATTAACCGCCCGTCACAAAACGGCGAAACGAAACTGTTGATCACCGCGTAGCTGTCAAAGAATTACCTGTTCTGATGCTATGCGTCGGTGATTGTAACGCAGTCCTTTTTGATCGACGAAAGCCAATGCTGGCCCGTAATACATCCGAGACGACCCGCCGGATCTCCCCGCGCTGGCTGCTGGCCGCTGCGGCGATCGTCGTTATCGGGTTCTCGGTGATCTGCGGCAGCGTACTGCTCAGCATGCGGCGAGGCGACGAGAAGCTGGCGCACCAGACGCTCGGCAACCTCGCCTCCAGCATCGATGCCGATGTCGCCCGCAATGTGGAACTTTACGATCTGTCGCTGCGCAACGTGGTCAGCAACATGACCTCGCCGGAACTGGTCGAGATTTCGCGGCCGATGCGGCAACTGATCCTGTTCGACCATGCCGCCACCGCGCGCCACTTCGGCGCCATCCAGGTCACGGACGTCGCCGGCAACGTGACGCTGGATTCGTCGACGCTGGATCCGAAGCCGCAGAATTTCGCCGATGAGGAATTCTTCAAGGTCCACAAGCGCGATCCGCTGTTCGGCCTCTATATCTCCAAGCCGATGCTGCATCAGGGCAGTTACGGCATCGTGCTGAGCCGCCGCATCGCCGCGCGCGACGGGACTTTTCTGGGCATCGTCGCCGGCTTCATCCGCTACAGCTATTTCCACGAGATCTCCGATCGCCTGCAGCTCGAGCCGAACGACGTGATTTCCGTCATCCGGCAGGACGGCGTGTTGATCATGCGCGCACCGTTCGACATGGAGATCATCGGCCGCGATCTCAGCCGGGTCCCGGGCGTACAGAAAGCGCTGGCCTATTTCTCCGGCTCCCATATCGGCAATTCCGCTACTGACGGCGTGCGGCGTCTTTTCGTCTGGCGTGAGGGCTCGCATCCGCTGATCGTGATGGTGGGGCGGTCCACCGACGTGATCTTCGGCCAGTGGCGCAAGGAAGCGCTGCAGATCGGCGGCGCCATGGCCGCGCTCGGCCTGATCGCCTGCGCGCTGATGCTGATCCTGGCGCGCGAGATGGGCAAGCGCGGCGAGATGGAAGACAGGATGGCGCGCCTCGCCATGACCGACGGCCTCACCGGTCTCGCCAACCGACGTCATTTCGACGTGGTCATGGACAAGGAATGGCAGCGCGCCCAGCGCGCCCGCGCACCGATCTCGCTGCTGATGATCGACGCCGACCACTTCAAGGTGTTCAACGACAATTTCGGCCATCAGGCCGGCGACCTCGTTCTGTGCGGGATCGCCTGGAGCATCGCCCGGCATGCCAAACGCGCCAGCGATTGCGCCGCGCGCTATGGCGGCGAGGAATTCGCGCTGATCCTGCCGGGCCTCTCTCTGGCCGACGCCATCGAACTCGGCGAACGGATCCGCGTCGAAGTCGGCCATCTCGAGCGCGACGGCATGACCACGACGACGATCAGCGTCGGTGCTGCGTGTCTCGTGCCGTCATCGCTGACCACGTCGAACGACCTGATCAGCAATGCCGACAGTGCGCTCTATGCCGCAAAAGCGCACGGTCGCAACCAGACATGGCCGGTCGCACCGCAACAGAAAAGCCTTGCGGCGTAAGCAGATACCATTTGTACGGTTGTAATTAACCCGCGGTTCACCTGACTTCCTAACGCGTCTTCCACCCTTGCCCGGGTATTCCTATGCACGAGGGGTAGGAATTCATGCGGCTGCTGGGGAGGCGAATGACGAACGACGTGCGCGTTTCAGCGCCGGGCTCCGCCGAGCATGGCGATGGGCGCTCGACGACGCGCCGCGCGCCGGTGCGGTGGCTCGTGCTCGTTGGCGCCGTGCTGATCATCACCATTGCCGCCGGCACGGCGATGACCGTGAACAATTTCCGTCAGCGCACGATCGACAATTCCAACCGCGAACTTGAAAACACCGTGCTGCTGCTCAGCCGGCATTTCGATCAGCAGTTCCAGGATCTGCAGCGCATCCAGAAGAGCCTCACGGCTCATCTTCTCGCCAATGGCGTGATGTCGGTCCACAGCTTTGCCAGCAGCATGTCGAGCTACGAGTCCCACATGATGCTGAAGTCGAAGGTGGATGATGAATTCGTCAACGACATCACCGTTCTCGATGCCGAAGGCCGTCTGGTCAACTGGACAGGAGCCTGGCCCGGGCCGGATCTGGTGCTGGCCGACCGCGAATATTTCCAGAAACTCAAATCGCAGACCTTCACCCAGGACGAAGAGATCGTGCAGCCCGTCCTGAGCCGCATCACCGGCCGGTGGAAGACGCTGTTCGCACGTCGCATTACAGGGCCTAAGGGCGAATTCTTCGGCATCGTGACGCGTAGCGTCGAACCGCAGCAATTCGAAAAATTCTTTGCCTCCGTCTCGCTCGGCGAGAACGGGACCATCGCAATGTTCCACCGCAATGGCACGTTGCTGGCGCGCTACCCGCAGACGCCCTCGTCGATCGGCAAGGTTTTCAATAGCGGCCCGCTGCTGCAGCATCTGCGCTTCAGCGACGCGCCCGCAACCATCCGCACCGTCAGCCCCATCGACAATATCGATCGCCTCGGCTCGATCCGCCTGCTGCAAAACTTTCCGGTCGCGCTGGTCGCAACCACGACGGTCGAGGGCACACTGGCCAACTGGCGCGACCAGACCAAATTTCTCGTGACCCTCGCGACACTGTCGGCCCTGATCCTGGCAGGCCTGCTTTATCTGATGATCCGTCACATCCAGCGGCAGAACCGTGCCGCACAGTTGCAGATGACGCTGGAGAAGAACCGCCTCGACACCGCCATCAACAACATGACGCAAGGCCTGCTGCTGTTCGACGCGCAGGCGCGCGTGGTGGTGTGCAACCAGCGCTATCTCGACATGTACGGGCTGTCGCGCGACGTCATCACAGCCGGCCGTCCGTTCCGTGACGTGATCGCGCATCGCAAGGACACGGGCTCATTCGCTGGCAGCGTTGACGCCTATGTGGCCGAAGTGTTGCGCGACGTCGGGCGGTCGCACATCCAGATCATGCAGACCGCCGATGGCCGCACCATCCAGATCTCGTCGCGGCCGGTGGCCGATGGCGGCTGGGTAGCGACCCATGAAGACATCACCGAGCGGCGCAATGCCGAGGAGAAGATAGCGCATCTGGCGCATTACGATGCGCTGACCGACCTGCCGAACCGCACGCTGTTCCGCAACGAGCTCGAACGCGAATTGAAGCGCGTCGCGCGCGGCGCGCAATGCGCGGTGCTCTATATCGACATCGACGAATTCAAGGGCATCAACGACTCGCTCGGTCATCCCGTCGGCGACGAACTGCTCAAGGGCATTGCGCTGCGGCTGCGCGGCTGCGTGCGCAGCTCCGACGTGGTGGCGCGACTCGGCGGCGACGAATTCGCCATCGTGCAGACGGGCGTCGAGAGCCATTCCGACATCACAGATCTTGTCGGCCGCATCTATAATGCGATCCGCCAGCCATTCGATTGTCTCGGCCACAGCCTGCTCACCGACGCGTCGATCGGCATCGCGCTGGCGCCGCGCGACGGCGCGGACCTCGATACGCTGCTGAAGAACGCCGACCTTGCGATGTATGGCGCCAAGGCCGACGGCCGCCGTACTTTCCGCTTCTTCGAGCCCGAAATGGATGCGCGGGTGCAGGCCCGTCGCTCGCTGGAGCTTGAACTGCGTCACGCGGCCGGCGATGGCGGCTTCGCCAAAGGCGGCTTCGAAGTCTATTATCAGCCGCTGCTGACGCTGCGCGACGACACCATCGTGGGCTGCGAGGCCCTGCTGCGCTGGCGTCATCCCGAACGCGGCATGATCTCGCCGGCCGAATTCATTCCGGTCGCCGAAGATATCGGCATCATCAATGAGCTCGGCGAATGGGTGATGAACACCGCCTGCGCCGAGGCTGCCAGCTGGCCCGACGACGTCCGGGTGGCGGTCAATGTCTCGCCGGTCCAGTTCCGCTGCGCGTCGCTCGCCCTGAAGGTCACCTCCGCCCTCGCCGCGTCCGGCCTGCCGGCACGGCGGCTGGAGCTCGAAATCACCGAGGCCGTGCTGATCCGCGACGACGAGACCGCACTGGAAATCCTGCACGGACTGCGCGAGATCGGCGTGCGCATTGCGCTGGACGATTTCGGCACCGGCTATTCCAGCCTGAGTTATCTGCAGCGCTTCCCGTTCGACAAGATCAAGATCGACCGCTGCTTCGTGACCGATATCGCCGATGCACAGGGGTCGTCCTCGATCGTGCAGGCCGTAGTCAACATCGCGAGTTCGCGCAACATGACGACGACGGCCGAAGGCGTCGAGACGCTCCGGCAGAAGGAGCTGCTGCGCGCGCTCGGCTGCACCGAGATGCAGGGCTATCTGTTCAGCGCCGCCAGACCCGCAAGCGAACTGCGCGACTTGCTGATCGCGCATCAGGCCAACAAGGCCGAGGTTGCGGCGTAACCGCTTATTCGAGCAGCGTGAACTGCATCAGCAGGGTTCGCTGCAGCATCGAGAAATTGTCGTCCGAGATCAGCGTCAGCACCGTGTCGCCCTCCGGCGTGACATGGACATCGAGCCCTTCGAAATTGTCGATCTCATAGCCGAGATCCGCATCGAAGATGGTGGGACCGTCGATGACGGCGTCCGGCACGATCGATGCGAGGGGAATGCGGCGGATGCGGACGCCGGTGTCGCCGAACAGCGAGAACTTGCGTTCCAGCAGCAGCAGATCGCCGGAGGGCAGCAGCGCCGCATCGCTGATGTCGTAATTTTTGGTGCGGCGAACCGAGAAAGTCGCCGGCGCCTTGCCGCCGATGATCCAGGCCGAGATGTTGCCGGCGCTGTCGAGCCCGCGCTCCGAAATCGCCAGCAGCATGCCGGCCAGCGGCGAGGTCTTGAACCGGTCCTTGCGCACCATCACCAGCGCTTCGAGACTGCCGTTGCTGGGCAGCTTGCGCATGCCCGGCGGCTGCGGGATCGGCTCGCCCCGGGCGCGCACGCCATCGCGGCCGAAGTCGAATTTCAGGATCTGATGCACGCGTTCGAGGCCGATATAGACCGTCGGGCCGTCCACCGCGATCGACTCGGTATCGTACCAGCCGCGCGCGGTAATCGGCCTGCCGTCAGCGCCCAGCATCGGCGCCGCCTCGACATCGACAATGCCGACCATGGCCTCGCCGCTATAGGCGATCTTGCCGGTGAACCAGTTGCCCTTGTCGCTGATGGCGATGAACCCCTCGCCCTTGTCATCCAGACGAAGACCGGAGATGCCGCCAAAATCCTTGTAGCGCGACGTCAGGACCAATCCGCTGCGATATTGCAGCGACCCGAACCTTGTATGCGCGCGATCACGCGTATCGAAAGCCGGAATCGGCCGCGCTTCCACCTCGATCGACACCGGCGCACGGGCCAATGGCGTTGCCGGCACCAGCACGGGCTGCGCACGGGCAAGCGACGGCAGCGCGGCTGCTGAAGCCGCGACTGCAAGAAAGTGACGACGGGTGAGATGAGCGGTCAAGCGATGGCCCTAGAGGATGGGTAGAGCAAAGCAAAACCCATCCTGTAAAGCCTAATGCGTCTTGCGTCGCCGACCATGGGTCGGTGCCGGCCCTGCCGTTTCGCTGAACAATTCCGCCAGCTTTTCGGTGATGGCGCCGCCGAGTTCTTCGGCGTCGACGATGGTCACGGCGCGGCGATAGTAGCGCGTCACGTCGTGGCCGATGCCGATGGCGATCAGTTCGACCGGCGAGCGGGTCTCGATCTCCTCGATGATGTGGCGCAGATGCCGCTCCAGATAGTTGCCGGGATTGACCGACAACGTGCTGTCGTCCACCGGCGCGCCGTCGGAGATCATCATCAGTATCTTGCGCTGTTCGGGGCGGCCGAGCAGGCGCTTGTGCGCCCAGTCGAGCGCCTCGCCGTCGATGTTCTCCTTGAGCAGACCTTCGCGCATCATCAGACCCAAGTTTTTGCGCGCCCGACGCCACGGTGCATCCGCCGACTTGTAGATGATGTGGCGCAGATCGTTGAGGCGGCCGGGATTGGCCGGCTTGCCGGCGCCGAGCCACGCCTCACGCGACTGCCCACCCTTCCAGGCGCGCGTCGTGAAGCCGAGAATCTCGACCTTGACGCCGCAGCGCTCCAGCGTGCGCGCGAGAATGTCGGCGCAGGTCGCAGCGACCGTGATCGGGCGACCGCGCATGGAGCCGGAATTATCCAGCAGCAGCGTCACCACCGTATCGCGGAACGTCGCTTCCTTCTCATGCATGAAGGACAGCGGATGATGCGGGTCGGTTACCACGCGCGACAGGCGCGCGGGATCGAGGATGCCTTCTTCGAGGTCGAAGTCCCAGGCGCGGTTCTGCTGCGCCATGAGTTTACGTTGAAGCCGATTGGCCAGGCGCGCAACCACGCCCTGCAGATGTGCGAGCTGCTTGTCGAGATAGGAGCGCAGTCGTTCGAGCTCGTCGTGATCGCAGAGGTCTTCGGCCGCGATGACCTCGTCGAATTTCGGCGCGAAGGCGTGATATTCGGGACCGCGCGGCTCGTTCGCGCCGCGCGAATTCGGACGCGTGGCTTCGCCGGGCGTCTCGTCGTCGCCCATCTCGCCGTCTTCGTCGAACGTGTCCGATGCAGACGCCTGCGCGCTCTCCATTGAACTGTCAGACATTTCGTCGGACGACTGCTGCGCCTGATCGGCGCTCATTTCCTGCGAGGCGTCGCTCTCCGGCGAGCCTTCGGCGCCGGCCTGATCGTTCTCGCCCTGGCGCTCGTCGTCCTCGCTCTCTTCGTCATCCGGCTCGGCATTGCGGTCGTCGCCGAGCTCCAGCGCCGACAACAGGTCATGCACGGCATCGCCGAACTTGGCCTGGTTCTCCGCGAACCGATCGAGCTGGTCGAGGCGATCGCTGATCTTGTCTTCGAGGACCGGCCGCCAGAGGTCGACCATCTTCTTCGCGGCGGTCGGCGGCGCCATGCCGGTCAGGCGCTCGCGCACCAGCATCGCCAGGGCATCGGCCAGCGGCGCATCGGCGCGGTCGGTGATTTCGTCGAACTTGCCGCGATGGAAATGATCGTCGAGCATCGCCGTGAGGTTCTTCGCCACGCCGGCCATGCGGCGCGACCCGAGCGCCTCCACGCGGGCCTGTTCGACGGCTTCGAACACGCCGCGCGCCTGCGGATTGCCCGGCATCAGCTTGCGATGAACCTTGGGATCGTGACAGGCGAGTTTGAGCGCGATCGAATCCGCGTGACCGCGCACGATGGCGGCGTCGCGCTTGCTCATTTTTCGCGCGGGTTCAGGAAGACGGGCTTTGCCCGGTGAGAGACCCGGCCGTTCCGCCGCGAAGGTCACTTCAAGCTCCGGAGCTTTGGCGATCGCGCGCAAACACGACGTCACCGCGCGCTTGAACGGCTCGGTCGGCGCTTCCTTGGAGCCGGGGCGGAATTTGTTGGTCGTCGTCGTGCTCATCGCCAGTCCCTACAGCGCCTTGGTAAACCAGTGACGCGTCACGCCGCCTGGATAACCATCAATGGTGCCTAAAGCTTCATAGTCACAGGCGCGGTAGAAGTCTGGCGCCTGAAAACTCATCGTATCAACATAGGCACGCACCGCGCCGAAGTTTCGCGCTTGATCCTCGATCGCTTCGATCAGCGCCTTGCCATGACCCTTGCCGCGAAACTGCTGATCGATCCAGAAGAGCTGGATGAACAGCACGGTCATCCAGACTTCGCCAACAATGCCGCCGACGACCTCTTTCTTGTCGCGCAAAGAGATGGCGAAGCTCTTGTGCTTCTGCTTCCCCATCTTCTCGACATTGTAGCGAAACAGGCCACCTTGAACCGCGCGCTTGGTTGCTCCAATCGTGCGCTCCACGGTGACCTGCGCCATCACATCAGCTCAGCGCCACGTTGACCGAGCTTTCCGCCAGCTCTGCATTGAAGCAGCGCTGATAGAATTCGGCGACCAGCGGACGCTCGAGTTCGTCGCACTTGTTCAGGAAGGTCACGCGGAAGGCGAAGCCGATATCGTTGAAGATGTCGGCATTCTCGGCCCAGGTGATCACCGTACGCGGGCTCATCACCGTCGACAGATCGCCATTGGCGAAGGCGTTACGCGTGAGATCCGCGAGGCGCACCATCTTGTTGACGATGTCGCGGCCCTCGGGGTTCTGATAGTGCTTGGCCTTCGCCAGCACGATCTCGACTTCCTCGTCATGCGCCAGATAGTTCAGTGTGGTGACGATCGACCAGCGATCCATCTGGCCCTGGTTGATCTGCTGCGTGCCGTGATAGAGACCCGACGTGTCACCGAGACCGATGGTGTTCGCGGTCGCGAACAGGCGAAACGCCG
Source organism: Tardiphaga sp. 709 (assembly GCF_032401055.1). Classification (NCBI taxonomy): domain Bacteria; kingdom Pseudomonadati; phylum Pseudomonadota; class Alphaproteobacteria; order Hyphomicrobiales; family Nitrobacteraceae; genus Tardiphaga; species Tardiphaga sp. 709. The sequence goes on from NZ_CP135529.1 coordinate 3,147,665, forward strand.
GATGCGGCTTGATCACCTTGTTCTGGTCGAGCAGCGTCAGGCGGCCGGAGACTTCCAGCACGCGCTGAATGACGAACATCACGTCCGGGCGGCCGGCGTCGTATTCGTCGAACACCAGCGCGACATTGTGCTGCAACGCCCAGGGCAGAATCCCGTCACGGAATTCGGTGACCTGCTTGCCGTCCCGGACCACGATGGAGTCCTTGCCGACGAGGTCGATACGGCTGATGTGGCTGTCGAGGTTGACGCGCACGCAGGGCCAGTTGAGGCGCGCGGCGACCTGTTCGATATGGGTCGATTTGCCGGTGCCGTGGAAGCCCGTGACCATCACGCGGCGGTTGCGCGAGAAGCCGGCGAGAATGGCGAGCGTGGTGGCGCGATCGAACCGGTAATCGGGATCGGTGTCCGGCACATGCGGATCGGATTCGGAGAAGGCAGGCACTTCGAGGTCGGAATCGATGCCGAACAATTTGCGCACCGACACCATCTTGTCGGGAATGCCAATCAACGCGTCGGTCTTTTCTTGCAGTTTGGTCGAGGCGGCGGTCATCAATCCTCCGTGGTCCCGGATATCCCGAAACCAGTCTAGTAATGGCTGCGGATGGGGTGCTTTGTGGAACGTATCAGAGAGCCGCGGCTGGACAAAGCCCAGCTCTTCATCAAAGTTCCCGAATGTTATCATCGAGATAGGTTCTAACGGCAATTTTTGGAAGTCTGCCCTGCGAATCAGCCGATGCTCCAGGTCGATCAATTTGCAGCGGTATTTGGGGATCGAACGGCGCGGCCGGCCATTTCAATCATATATGCTGTCACAGTTGGCTGAGGCATCCCACGCCGGATCGGAATTTCGTGACGTCCTTCATCGATTCCCTGACCCATTTTGTCGCCGCGCATGCCTGGCTGGGCTACCTCACTATTTTCCTCGCTGCCTTGCTGGAAGCCGTGCCGGTGCTCGGAACATTCATCCCAGGCACCACGGTCATTCTGGCGCTGAGCGCCCTGATTCCGGCAGGCGATCTCGATCTGGTGGCGGTGCTGGTGGCCGCCGTGGCGGGCGCCGTGCTTGGCGACGGTGGCGCATTCTGGATCGGGCATATCCGGCAGAGACAACTGCTTGATGCGTGGCCGCTATCGAATTATCCGGGCGTCGTGGCGCAGAGCGAGGCCTTCTTCCACCGCTTCGGGACGCTGGCCGTCTTTCTCGGCCGCTTCGTGCCGCCGATCCGCGCTTTCGTACCAGTCACGGCCGGCGCTCTGGGGACGGCGCCGGCGAAATTCTATGCCGTGAACATCCCCGCAGCATTGCTCTGGGCGCCGGCGCATGTGCTACCCGGCGTGCTCGCAGTGTCGGTCCTGGACCGCTATGGCGGCATCGCCGGCCTCGAAGGTCAGGCCAAACACTACTGGATTCAGGCGGTGATCGTGGCGGCCGTGCTGGCCAGCACCACCATCTGGTGGTGGCATCGCCGCAAGCGCAACACAGCAATGGAAACGTCATAAAAAGGCGCTTGAATGTTGAAATATCTCTTTGATTTTTCAAAGTAAATGACACCTTCGCGGCTTGACTTGCAGCCCCGATTGACTTGAAAAGCCTGCACCGGCAGTTTCGCCCGCCGTCCGTCCTTCCCATATCCAGTGAATGTCCGAACCCATGCGCAGCTATCTCGACTTTGAAAAGCCCGTTGCCGAGCTGGATTCCAAGATCGATGAATTGCGCACGCTGGCCGCCAGCGGCAGCGACATCGGCGAAGAGATCGTGCGCATCGAGGACAAGGCCGTCGCCGCGCTGCACGAGCTCTATGCGAACCTGACGCCGTGGCAGAAGACTCAGGTCGCACGGCATCCGCAGCGCCCGCATTGCATGAATTACGTGGAAGCGCTGATCACCGAATTCACGCCGCTCGCCGGCGACCGCAAGTTCGGCGAGGATGAAGCGCTGGTGGCCGGCTTCGGCCGTTTCCGCGGCGAGAGCGTCTGCGTGCTCGGCCAGGAAAAGGGAAACACCACCGAGAGCCGCCTCAAGCATAATTTCGGCATGGCCCGCCCCGAAGGCTACCGCAAGGCAGTTCGCCTGATGGAGATGGCCGACCGTTTCAACATTCCCGTGCTGTCGCTGGTCGATACCGCCGGCGCCTATCCCGGCATCGGCGCGGAAGAGCGCGGCCAGGCTGAAGCCATCGCACGCTCCACCGATGCCTGCCTCGGCCTTGGCGTTGCCAATGTCGCTGTGATCATCGGCGAAGGCGGCTCGGGCGGCGCCATCGCCATTGCCACCGCCAACAAGGTGCTGATGCTGGAACACGCCATCTACAGCGTGATCTCGCCGGAAGCGGCATCGTCGATCCTGTGGCGCGACTCATCCAAGGCGCAGGAAGCCGCGACCAATATGAAGATCACCGCGCAGGATCTGCTGCGTTTCGGCGTGATCGATTCCATCCTGAAAGAGCCGCCAGGCGGCGCACACCGCGACCCCGCCGCCATGATTGCCATCACCGGTGACGCCATCGCGCAGGCTTTCAACGACATGCGCGGCATGGACGCGGCGACTATTCGTCAGCAGCGCCGGCAGAAGTTTCTGGATATCGGCCGCAAGATCGGGTGAAGCCCGTCAGCAGACAAACAAAGCCCGTCTTCATCAAGAAGTCGGGCTTTTTTGTTTGCGGCGGAGCTCTGACCCCCTCTCCCCCGCGCGGCGCAGCTGCGAAGGTGGGAGAGGGTGGATCGAACGCACGACAGTGCGTTCGAGACGGGAGAGGGGGTGGTGCGAACCGGAAGGACAGAGCTTTTGGAAAGGGCCCTCTCCCGCCTTCGCTACGCTCAGGCACCCTCTCCCGCGGCGCGCGGCTTTGCCGCGCTGGGGGAGAGGGGAAGCGAAGAGCTTCTCTGCTCACGCGTCCATCTGCGACCGTGCATTGCGACGAATGACCTGCGGCGGCTGGCCATAGGCACGCAGAAATGCGCGGCGCATGCGGTCACGATCGGCAAACCCCGTCTGCTGCGCGACGGTGTCGATGGGATGCCGGCTCTGCTCCATCATCAGCCGCGCGGCCTCCAATCGCAGGTGCTCGATCGCCTTTGCGGGTGATTGACCGGTCTCCGCATGAAAGGCGCGGCTAAACTGGCGCGGGCTGAGACTGGCCGCATCGGCGAGATCATTCACAGTCAGCGGCTTCTGCAGGTTGTCCCGGGCAAAGGCGATTGCATTCTGGATGCGATCCGATTTTGGCGACAATTCCAGCAACGCCGAGAACTGCGACTGACCGCCCGCGCGACGGTGATACATCACCATTTTACGCGCGATGTTGCGCGCCACGTCAGCTCCGAGATCGGCTTCGACCAGAGCGAGCGCAAGATCGATGCCCGCTGTCATGCCAGCAGATGTCCAGACGGTGTCGTCGCAGATGAAGATGCGATCCTCCTCGACCTTCACTTTCGGATACTGTCTCTGCATGTCGCGGGCATAGGCCCAATGCGTTGTCGCGCGCCGGCCATCGAGCACACCCGCTTCGGCAAGCACGAAGGCCCCGACGCAAATCGCGGCAACCCGACGCGCCCGTTCCGGCGCCTCTCGCATGAAGTCGACCAATCCGGGAGGCGACGTCTCGACCGTGAGTCCGCCGCCGACGATCAGCGTATCGTAAGCGCCGTCAGCGAACGCCTCAGTGGTCACGCACATGCCCAGCGACATGCCGACCGCACCGCCCGTCTCCGACAGAATGCGCAGGTCATAGGGCGGCGTATCAGCGAACACGTTGGCCAGCTCGAATACTGACAATGCAGCGAAGCTGATCGGCGAACAGCCGGGCGATACGACCAAACCGATGCGCTGCATGTGCTGGCTCCCGGAGGCGAAAACGTCCTAAAACGCCGTTTATATGACATTTAAGACATGGCCGCGCAAGACTAGGTTTCCTGACACGGCCCGAGCGGCCGAGAGCATTCAGGAGAACGACAATGACTGTTTCACATCAGGGCACGGCACTGATTACCGGCGCTTCGACGGGCATTGGCGCCGTCTATGCGGACCGGCTGGCCAAGCGCGGCTACGACCTCATTCTGGTGGCGCGCAATCAGGACAAGCTCACGGCACTCGCCAAACGGCTGTCCGGTGAGACGGGACGATCGGTCCGCACGCTCGCCGCCGATCTCGGCCAAAAGGCCGATCTCGCCAAGGTCGAAGCTGTGCTGCGCGACGATGCGAGCATCACGATGTTGGTCAACAATGCCGGATTCGGCGCAGTGGCGCCGTTGCTCAATGCCGATGTCGACAAAATGGAAGACATGATCACGCTGAACGTCACCGCGCTGACGCGACTGACTTATGCCGCCGTGCCCGGCTTCGTTGCGCGCAACAAAGGCACGATCATCAACATCTCGTCGATCGTCGGCATTGCCGCGGAGATGCTCAATGGCGTCTACGGAGCGAGCAAGGCCTATGTGCTCAGTTTCAGCCACTCGCTGGTGCATGAACTGGTCGATAAGGGAGTCCACGTACAGGCGGTGTTACCGGGTGCAACGGCGACGGAGTTCTGGGATATCGCGGGCTTCCCGCACCAGAATATGGACCAGGCCATCGTCATGCATGTGAACGACATGGTTGATGCGGCGCTGGCTGGCCTCGATCAGGGCGAACGCGTCACCATTCCGGGGCTGCAGAACGGCGACGATTGGACCAGTTTTGAGGCGGATCGCCGCACGCTATCGGCGAAGTTTGGTCATTCGAAGCCGGCGCCGCGCTATCGGGTGAAAGTGCCAGCATAAGCGTTACGGCCCGGCCGGGGACTATCTGCCAAGCCCGGCAACTAAAACTCCGTCATGCCCGGGCTTGTCCCGGCATGACGGCGTATGTGTTACAGGCAGCAAAAAGCCCGCCCTCTCGACAGAGGGCGGGCTTTTCGGGTCCAGAATTACTTCTTGGCCGGGGCCATCTTGCTGTCGGCCGGCTTCGGCGCGTCCTTGGCGGCCGGGGCTGCCGGAGCAGCGTCCGTGGGCTTCGCAGCAGCCTGATCCAGCCGCTCAACCTTGGCACCTTCGCGCAGCTTGGTGACGTAGTCAGCCTGCGCCTTGCGCACCACATACTGCTCGATCTGCGGCTTCACCTGCTCGAATTCCGGCGCCTTGCGGTTGCGCTTTTCCTCGACCTTGATGATGTGCCAGCCGAACTGCGACTTCACGGGGTCCGAGATCTTGCCCGGCTCCAGCGCGAAGGCGACGGCGGAGAATTCCGGCACCATCTGGTCCTTGGTGAAGAAACCCAGATCGCCGCCATCAGCCGCGCCCGGATCCTTCGACTTCTTCTTGGCGAGTTCGGCGAAATCGGCGCCCTTCTTCAGCTCGTCGGCGACCGTCTTGGCCTCGGCCTCGCTCTCCACCAGGATGTGGCGGGCATGGACTTCGGCTTCGCCGGTGATCTGCTTGGCCGCGTCCTCATAGACCTTCTTCATGTTGTCGTCGGTCAGGGCTTCCTTGCCCTCGACGGCCAGGAGGTTGTCCATCAGCAGACGGTTACGGGCGAAGGCCAGCTTGGACTTGAAGTCCTCACGATCGGCGATCTTCTTGTCCTCGGCCGCCTTGGCGACGATCTTCATGTCGATCAGGAACGACAGCACATTGTCCTTCCGGGTCGCAGGATCCATCTGGGCAAGGCTCGGACCGAGTTCTTCCTCGGCAATGGTGACGTCGCTCTGACGGATTTCCTGGCCGTTGACCTTGGCGAGGACCGGATTGGCGTCCTGCGCGTAAACCGGGAAACTGGTGAGGAAGGCCACCGCAACGGCGCCAGTCAGGGCAGCCAGGGTGCGGCCCGGGCGCAGGCCCGGCTTAAGAGCGGGCGATACGAAGGTCATGGAAAATCCTTATCTCGGATAAGAGCCTGTTGGGGACGGCGGACACTCTCCCAAACGTACCGTCTTGGCAACGCGAAAACTCTGTCAAAATGATGAAATCCTTGAGAGGTTCGCGCCGTTGACAACCCCCCATACGGGCCATATCTCTCCCCGACCGGGCCGGTGGCGAAGGCGCGATTTCGGCCGCGCCGTGGTCATTGAACCCCTGATTGCCCTGCTCCCACTCATCTCCCGGGGTCTTGCTTTTTTGGCGCTCCGCACCGGGGTCCAGACAGCAATCCGCCACAGACTTTGGATATGACGAGGCTGGGCGACCGCTGCACCATTCCACGGCCTTCGGGCCGCATTGCTAAAGACAGGATTTCGTGATGATCGGCGCGCTCGCCCGCAAGTTCTTCGGCTCTGCCAACGACCGCCGCGTCAAGGGATATCAATCGCGTGTTGCCGCGATCAACGCGCTGGAACCTGAGGTCGCAGCGCTGTCGGACGATGCGCTCAAAGCGCGTACCGCCGAGTTCAAGGCACAGTTAGAGGCCGGCAAGACTCTCGACGATCTCCTCGTTCCCGCTTTCGCCACCGTCCGCGAAGCCGCCAAGCGCACCCTCGGCCAGCGTCACTTCGACGTGCAGCTGATCGGCGGCATGGTGCTGCATGAGGGCGACATCGCCGAGATGAAGACCGGCGAAGGCAAGACGCTGGTCGCCACCCTCGCCGTCTATCTGAACGCGCTCGCCGGCCAGGGCGTGCATGTCGTGACCGTCAACGACTACCTCGCCAAGCGCGACAGCGGCTGGATGGGTCAGATCTACTCGTTCCTGGGCCTCACCACCGGCGTGATCGTTCACGGCCTCGACGATGCCGAGCGCCAGGCGGCATATGCCTGCGACATCACCTACGGCACCAACAACGAATACGGCTTCGATTATCTGCGCGACAACATGAAGTACCGGCTGGAGGACATGGTCCAGCGCAAGCACTTCTATGCCATCGTCGACGAAGTCGATTCCATCCTGATCGACGAAGCGCGCACGCCATTGATCATTTCCGGCCCGCTCGACGATCGCTCGGAATTCTACAACACCATCGACACCTTCCTGCCCAAGCTTGAAAAGGTCATCGACTTCGAGGTCGACGAGAAGCAGCGCACCGTGACGCTGACCGAAGCCGGCATGGAGAAGATCGAAACGCTGCTGCGCGATGCCGGCCAGCTCAAGGGCGAGACGCTGTATGACGTCGAGAACGTCTCCGTCGTGCATCACATCAATCAGGCGCTGCGCGCCCACTCGCTGTTCAACCGCGACAAGGACTACATCGTCCGCGACGACGAAGTGATCATCATCGACGAGTTCACCGGCCGCATGATGCAGGGCCGCCGTTATTCGGAGGGCCTGCACCAGGCACTGGAAGCCAAGGAACACGTCACCGTCCAGCCGGAAAACCAGACGCTGGCCTCGATCACGTTCCAGAACTACTTCCGCATGTACAAGAAGCTGGCCGGCATGACCGGCACGGCGCTGACCGAAGCGGACGAACTGTTCGACATCTACAAGCTCGAAGTCGTCGAAGTGCCCACCAATGTCGGCATCGGCCGCATGGACGAGGACGACGAGGTCTATCGCACCCAGGACGAGAAGCACGCCGCCATCCTCGCCGAGATCGAGCGCGCCAATGCGCGGATGCAGCCGGTGCTGGTCGGCACCGCGTCGATCGAAAAATCGGAAGTCCTTGGCGAGTATCTGCTCAAGAACGGCTACAAGCTGATCGACTTCACCAAGCCGAAGGCGATGGACAAGCTCTACGCGGCCGCGCGTTCCGGCAAGCCGGCGAAACTGTTCGCGGTGCTGAATGCGCGCTTCCACGAGCAGGAGGCCTATATCGTCGCCGAAGCCGGCGTCCCCGGCGCCATCACCATCGCCACCAACATGGCCGGCCGCGGCACCGACATCAAACTCGGCGGCTCGGTCGAGATGCGCGCGCAGATCGAGACGGCCGAGATCGCCGACGAGGCCGAGAAGGCCGCCAAAATCGCCGAGATCAAGGCCGAGATCGAACGTTTCCGCGAGATCGTGCTGAGCGCCAAGGAAGTGGTCGAGATCGAGCCGGCCAAGGGCAGCAAGCCGGCCAAGACCGTCGAGAAGCCCGGCGGCCTCTACATCATGGGCTCCGAGCGCCATGAGTCACGCCGCATCGACAACCAGCTCCGCGGCCGCTCCGGCCGTCAGGGTGACCCCGGCCGCTCAAAGTTCTTCCTGTCGCTGGAAGACGACCTGATGCGCATCTTCGGCTCGGATCGTCTCGATACGATGCTGACGCGCCTCGGCCTGAAGGAAGGCGAAGCGATCATCCACCCGTGGATCAACAAGGCGCTCGAGAAGGCCCAGCAGAAGGTCGAAGCGCGCAACTTCGACATCCGCAAGAACCTGCTCAAATATGACGACGTGCAGAACGACCAGCGCAAGGTTATCTTCGAGCAGCGCGTCGATCTGATGCAGAACGACAGCGTCGCCGAGACCGTCAATGATATGCGCCGCGCCTTCGTCGAGGACCTCGTTACCAAACACGTGCCGGAGAACCAGTATGCCGAGCAGTGGGACGTGGCCGGCCTGAAGGAAGAGCTCAAACGCGTGCTCGACCTCGATCTTCCGGTGGACGAATGGGCCAAGGAAGAAGGCATTGCCGACGAGGAGCTGCTCAACCGTATCGAGCAGAAGGCCGACGAGCATATGGCCGCGAAGGTCGCCCAGTGGGGCCCCGACGTGATGCGCTACGTCGAGAAGACGATCCTGCTGCAGACGCTGGATCATCTGTGGCGCGAGCATCTGGTGATGCTAGATCACCTGCGTCAGGTCATCGGCCTGCGCGGCTATGGCCAGCGCGATCCGCTGCAGGAATACAAGGCGGAAGCCTTCAACCTGTTCGAGGCCATGATCTCCAATCTGCGCGAGGCCGTCACCGCGCAATTGATGCGCGTCGAGATCGTGCCGCCGGACGTGCAGCCCGAACTGCCTGTCATGGAAGCCCACAAGCTCGACTACAACACCGGCGAGGACGAAATGGCCTTCGCCAATGCGGCGTTGGCACCGATGGGCCAGCAGCAGCCCGCCGTCGCCCGCGATCCGAACAACCAGGACACCTGGGGCAAGGTCGGCCGCAACGAGGATTGCCCCTGCGGCTCCGGCAAGAAGTTCAAGCACTGTCACGGGCGGTATGCGTGAGGCGACCACCGGGTAAATCGCGAAGCCCTCTGAAATCCCTCCCCGTTCGGGAGGGATTTTTCTTTGAGCTGTTGGTTCCACACAGCCAAGCACTGCGACTGCAGGAGCTCGATGGCGTGCGACTGGTGAGTATCGTCAAACGCGTCAGCGACCACGGCGCCAATCACACGTGACGATATGTCTGCAGGGAGAGCGACGCGCGCCTAGCGCATCGCCGAGAAGCGGTCCGAAAAGGAATTCGCCGAGACCACCGGAGCTGCGCCAGACAGCACCGCGCCGGTGCCGCCGCCGGAAGCCGGAGCGGATGGTTCGGCCGACAGCGTCGGCTTAAGCGGCGGGCGCGCGGTGGCGACGAGCGGTGCGGGTGCAGCGGCCGGCTTCGCTGCAGCTACAGAAGCAGGCGTCGCAGGAGCAGGCGATGGACCAGCCTTGCTGGCGACGGCCTTCGGCTTCGCGGCCGGTGTCGGCACGGGAACGGCTGGCGCCGTAGTTGCGGTCGCGGTCGTTTCCGAGCCGCCGATACCGACCTTCTTGGCGAGATTGCTGAAGAAGCCACCATCCGACGAGGCCGACGCAACACGCGTGGAGGGCACGGCGACGACGGGTTCTTCCGATGCTGCGAACAGCGACGCCGAATAGGAGGTTGTCGCTGCAGCGGTAGCCTTCGGCGGATTGACGTGCGGCGGAATGGTGCCCGGCGCGCGCGAATAGGCAGCGGTCTGCACGCCCGGCGGCTCCGGATCCGACAGGCCGGTGGCGCCATCGGGCAGCTTAGAAGCAAAGACGCGATTCATGCCGCCGTCGATATCGGGACGGCGCTGTGCGACCGGCGTGCCCTTGGCAACCAGTTCGGCAATCTTCGCATCATCCTGTGCCTGCTTGGCACTGACGGCATCGGCGATCTCGGACGGGATCTGGTAGACCGGGCACTTGGCCGAGGCATTGAACACCAGCGGCTTGGTGGATCCTGCAGGCGCGGCCGGATCGAACACATACTTGTTCTCGCAGAACTCGACCTTCGGCTCCTGCCGCGTCACTTCGAAATGATCATAGCCCTGCTTGATCATCTTCCAGAACGGCATGTTCGGGTTGTTGCGATGCTTAGCCATGTTGACCGGCGTCATCTTGAACGGAAACGCGGCGAACTGGAACGAACGCTGCCCGCCGAAGAAGGATTCACGACCCAGCGAATAGATCTCGGCGATCTGTTCGTCGGTCATGGCAAAACAGCCGCGCGACGAGCAATCGCCATGCACCATCAACTGCGAACCGGTGCGTCCCAGCGACTTGTCGAAGGCGTTGGGGAAACCGGTATTGAACGAGAGATAGTAGGACGAGCGCGGATTCATCTGCGCCGGCGTGATCGAATAAAAACCTTCCGGTGCCTGACGATCGCCTTCCTTGACCTTCGGACCGAGATCGCCGGACCAGCGGCAGATCGGATAGGTCTTCAGCAGCGCGAACTGGCCGGAGCGATTCTGCTTCCAGACTTCGAGTTCGGCTTCCTGCTTGAACACACGGACCAGCATCGGCGACTGCAGGTCCATGTCCTTTTCAGTCATCTCGGCGACGAGCTTGGGCGGAACGGGCTGGTTGGCCTTCGCGTTGCTGGCGAGCGACATGTCTTCGCCGTTGCAGCCGGCCAGCACCACGCCTGTCGCAAGTACGACCGACGTCAGCAGCGCGCGAACAAGCGAGCGATGTTTCAAAGCCAAGCTCCGCAGCCGACAGGACGTCGACACCCCAAGGAATAAAGACAAATGAGCCCTTATTCGTACGCAAATATTAGCCTTAAGGCCCCTTGCTCGCAAGGCAACTGGCCGTGAGCAACAGGTTCCGTTCCGGCGATGGTCAACAGAGATTGAAGATCTCAGGCCGGGCGGAATTGCGGCGGTATCTGGCGGGAAGGCGAATTAAGCAGGCGGTGGTGGGTTATGCTTAATAGTTTGGCAGCACTCTCGACTTTCATGGCCGGGCTTGTTCCGGCCACCCACGTCTTTGTTCACTCGCCGCCAAAGACGTGGATGCCCGACACATCCAGCGAAGCTTGCTCCGTGCTGGCCGGGCATGACGAACATTGGCAATCGCGTGGACGATCTCGGAGTGCCTTACGAGCCCCGGACCACGGTCTTCAAGTAGTTGTAAGCCTTGATGATTTCGATCAACCGGTCCTCGGTGGAGCGGTCGCCGCCATTGGCGTCGGGGTGATGCTGCTTCACTAGCGCCTTGTACTGCGCCTTGACGTCGTCGAGCGTGGCACTGGGGCCGAGACCCATGACCTGCAGCGCCTTGCGCTCGGCATTGAAGATCTTGCGGGTCTCTTCCTTGATCGGCTGCTGCGGCTTGCGGGCCCGGCCGCGGCCCATGCCCATACCGTTCATCTCGTTGAACATGGCGAAGGGATCGATCGCGCCGTCGAGGTCGGGCTGCGCCTTAGCTTTGTCCGGAGAGCCGTTGGCACCCATCTTCCAGGTCGGACGATGGCCGGTCAGCGCGTCTTTCTGGTACTTGGCGACCGCGTCCGGGGCCATGCCCTGGAAGAAGTTGTAGCCCTGATTGTATTCGCGGACGTGGTTCAGGCAGAAGTGCCAGTATTCCTTGTCCTGCGCGCGGCCCTTGGGGGCGCGGTGCGGACCCTTGTTCTTGCACTCGGGCCATTCGCACATAATAGCTTCCTCGCGCGCAGCGGCCTGCTGCTTCGCGCTCAGCTTGTTCGGCTTGATACGGATGCTGTCGAAGAATTTGGATGAGTCGATGGGCATGGCTGACTATGACAACGCAATGCAAAAAGCTTCAAGTCTTGACATTCGGATTACCTCATTCGGCGCCTGCGCCGCACCAAGATGGTCGCCACATCGTGATTGACCATGAGCGGGGCGAACCGCTAAGCCGGCCATCATGACCATGAAAGATAACATCACAAAGAAGCTGACAGAGGCTTTCGCGCCCCTCAGCCTCGACGTGACCGATGAATCGCATCTGCATGCCGGTCACATGGGCCACCGCCCGGAGGGTGAAACCCACTTCAGGGTGAATATTGTGTCGGAGGCCTTCGAAGGGAAGAGCCGGATCGACCGCCATCGCATGATCAACGAACTGCTGACGGCGGAACTCGCGGGAACGGTACATGCGCTGGCGCTGAAACCGCAGACGCCGAAAGAAGCGGGCTAGGCTTTGCCATAGTCCTCAACGCCGTCATTCCGGGGCGCGAGCGCCACTCGGCTACCGCGAACCCGGAATCTCAGCACGGGGAGTCTCCAACAGCGCCAAGCCATGTCCAGCTTCCGGGTTCGCGTGCGTGAAGACGCGCCCACGCCCCAGAATGACGCGTGGGTTGGTCCTACTTCTTCAGCGACGCGATCGCCTCGAGGACGTTCGGCTTCAGCCCGGCGCCGCCCGCATCCAGATGTTCGAAGATCTTCTTCCGCATGCGCGGATCCCAGAACTTCTTGATGTGCTCGGCAATGCCGGCCACGGCGTGATCGTGGCCCTGGCTGTTGAAGAAGTCGCCGATCTGGTTGGCCATATAGATCAGCCGGTCAGGCGACGTCGATGTGTGGGTGTCCATGCTCTTGCCCTGATGCATCCGCGGTGACGCCGTGCTGACGCACGCGGTGCTGATGTGTGAAAACTTCGAACCCGTCGCTGCGCGCGATCGCGGCCAACGTAATGCCTGCGGCTTTCGCCATGCGGATGGCCAGCGCGGTGGGTGCCGAGACCGACACCATGAGCGGCGCGCCGATGGCGGCGGTCTTCTGCACCATCTCGACAGAGACGCGGCTGGTGAGCAGCACCATGCCCTGCCCTGCATCAACCTTGGCCTGCGCCAGCGCGCCGGCCAGTTTGTCGAGCGCATTGTGACGGCCGACATCCTCACGCAACGCGACGATGCCGTCGGCCGGCGTCCAGAACGCCGCGGCGTGCACGGCGCGGGTCTGGATGTTGACCTTCTGCAGCGGCGACAGCGTCTCCATCGCCGCCATGATCTGGTCGAAGGAGAACATGCCGCCGGGCGCGACGATGGCCGCCGGCTTAACGGCTTCCGAGATCGAGTCGATGCCACACAACCCGCAGCCCGTCGGCCCGGCGATCTGCCGGCGCCGTGCGCTGATGCTCTCGGCCTTCTCGCCTGCGAGCCACATCCGCAGCTCAACGCCATCGTCGAATTCAACGGCCTCGAAACTCTCGATCTCGTCGATCGAGGTGACCACGCCTTCGCTCAGGCTGAAGCCATAGGCGAAGTCGCGATAGTCCTGCGGCGTCCCCATCATGACGGCATAGGTGCCGCCATTATAGGTGATCGCCAGCGCGGTCTCTTCCGGCACCGCGCGCAGCCCCTCGCTGACGCCGGACTGGCGCCAGATCTTGCGGGGGGCTGAGCGAACCGGCTCGTGCATGTCTGGTCTACAGACCTACTCCGCGGCTTCCACGACAGGCATGGCGATCCGGCGCGACTGGCGGGCCTGCTCGTCATATTCCTTCTGCCACTCGGACGGACCGTTCGAGGGCGAGATCTGCACCGCCGTCACCTTGTATTCCGGGCAATTGGTGGCCCAGTCCGAGAACTCGGTGGTGATGACGTTGGCCTGCGTGGTCGGGTGATGGAAGGTCGTATAGACCACGCCCGGCGCCACGCGCTCGGTGATCAGCGCCCGCAGCGTCGTCTCGCCGGCGCGGCTCTGCAGCTTCACCCAGTCGCCGTCGCGGATGCCACGCAGCTCGGCGTCATGCGGATGCAGCTCCAGACGATCCTCTTCATGCCAGACCACATTCTCGGTGCGCCGTGTCTGCGCGCCGACATTGTACTGACTGAGAATACGGCCGGTGGTGAGCAGCAGCGGGAAGCGCGGCCCGGTACGCTCGTCGGTGGCGATGTATTCGGTGAGCATGAACTTGCCCTTGCCGCGTACGAAGCCGTCCATATGCATGATGGGCGTGCCCAGAGGCTGCTTCTCGTTACACGGCCACTGCACCGAACCAACTTCCTCGAGCTTCGCATAGGAGACACCAGCGAAAGTCGGCGTCAGCGCTGCGATTTCATCCATGATCTCCGAAGGGTGGTTATATTTCATCTCATAGCCGAGTGCCTTGGCGAATCCCAAGGTCACTTCCCAGTCCTCAAGACCATTTTTCGGCGACATCACCTTGCGGACGCGCTGAATGCGACGTTCGGCATTGGTGAAAGTGCCGTTCTTCTCCAGGAAGGTGGAGCCCGGGAAGAATACGTGGGCGTAGTTCGCGGTCTCGTTCAGGAACAGGTCGTGGACAATGACACATTCCATCGCCGACAGCGCGGCAACCACATGCTTAGTGTTGGGGTCGGACTGCAGGATGTCTTCGCCCTGCACGTAGAGGCCCATGAACGTGCCTTCGGTGGCGGCATCGAACATGTTAGGAATGCGCAGGCCCGGCTCGCTGTTGAGCTTGACGTTCCACATCGCCTCGAACTGCTCACGCACCGCATCGCCCGAGATGTGGCGATAGCCAGGCAGCTCGTGCGGGAACGAGCCCATGTCGCAGGAACCCTGCACGTTGTTCTGGCCGCGCAGCGGATTCACGCCGACGCCCGGACGGCCGATATTGCCAGTCGCCATCGCGAGGTTGGCGATCGCGATCACGGTGGTCGAACCCTGGCTGTGCTCGGTGACGCCGAGACCGTAATAGATCGCACCGTTGCCACCGGTGGCGAACAAACGGGCCGCGGCGCGTAGCTCCTTCGGATCGACGCCGGTCATGATGGCGGTGGCTTCGGGGCTGTGGTTCGGCTGCGCGACAAAGGCCGCCCAGTCTTCGAACTCGCTCCAGTCACAGCGCTCGCGGATGAAAGTCTCGTCGGCGAGGCCTTCGGTGACGATGACATGCGCCAGCGCGGTGAGCACGGCGACATTGGTGCCGGGCATCAGGGGCAGATGGTGCTGTGCCTCGATATGGGCCGAGCGGACGATATCGGTTTGGCGCGGATCGACCACGATCAGCTTGGCGCCGGCGCGCAAACGCTTCTTCAGGCGCGACGCAAACACCGGATGGCCATCGGTCGGGTTCGCACCAATGATCATCACGACGTCGGTGTCTTCCACCGAGTCAAAATCCTGCGTGCCGGCCGAGGTGCCGAAGGTCGAGGACAGGCCGTAGCCGGTCGGCGAATGGCAGACGCGCGCGCAAGTATCGACATTGTTGTTGCCGAAGCCGGCACGGATCAGCTTTTGCACGACGAAGACTTCTTCATTGGTGCAGCGTGACGAGGTGATGCCGCCGATCGAGTCCTTGCCGTATTTGGCCTGAATGCCCTTGAACTTCTTGGCCGCGAAATTGAAGGCCTCATCCCATGACACTTCCTGCCATGGATCGGTGATCTTCTCGCGGATCATCGGATTGAGGATGCGCTCCTTGTGGTTCGCATAGCCCCAGGCGAAACGGCCCTTGACGCAGGAATGGCCGCGATTGGCCTTGCCGTCCTTGTACGGCACCATGCGCACCAGCTCCTCGCCGCGCATTTCCGCCTTGAAGGTACAGCCGACGCCGCAATAGGCGCAGGTGGTCACAGCGGAGTGCTCAGGCTGGCCGATCTCGATCACGGCCTTCTCGGTCAGCGTCGCGGTCGGACAGGCCTGCACGCAGGCGCCGCAGGAGACGCATTCCGAACCCAGGAAGCTCTCGCTCATGCCCGGCGAAACGCGGCTCTCGAAACCGCGGCCGGAGATCGTCAGTGCGAAAGTGCCCTGAACTTCTTCGCAGGCGCGGACGCAGCGCGAGCAGACGATGCACTTGGAGGGGTCGTAGGTGAAGTACGGATTGGACTCATCCTTCGCCATCCAGTGATCGTTTTCGCAGGCTTCCGGCGAATTGTGGGTGTGCTTCGGGCCGGACTTGGCGAACACATGGTTCTCGCCGTCATAACCGTAGCGCACGTCGCGCAGGCCGACCGCACCGGCCATGTCCTGCAATTCGCAATCGCCGTTGGCGGCGCAGGTGAGACAGTCGAGCGGATGGTCGGAGATATAGAGCTCCATCACACCCTTGCGCAGCGCCGCGAGCCGCGCGTTCTGGGTATGAACCACGAGGCCGTCCATGGCCGGCGTGGTGCAGGAGGCCGGCGTGCCGGCGCGGCCTTCGATCTCGACGAGACAGAGGCGGCAGGAACCGAAGGCATCCACCATGTCGGTGGCGCAGAGTTTCGGAATCTGCGTGCCCATCTCCATGGCGGCGCGCATGATTGAGGTGCCCTCGGGCACCGAGACGCTCTGCCCGTCGATGGTCAGCGTGACCATCTTTTCGGACTTCGAGCGCGGCGTACCAAAATCGATTTCGTGAACGAGCGACATGTGTTGCTCCTTTACTCTGCGGCCTGAAGGCGCGATGGCGCCGGGCCGAAATCATCAGGGAAATGTTTCAATGCGCTCATCACTGGATACGGCGTGAAGCCGCCCAGCGCGCAGAGCGAGCCGAACTTCATGGTGTTGGAGAGATCCTGCAGCACGGCGATGTTCTCGGCGACGCGTTCGCCGCGGCGGATCTTGTCGATGGTCTCGACGCCGCGGGTGGAGCCGATGCGGCACGGCGTGCACTTGCCGCAGGATTCGATGGCGCAGAATTCCATCGCGAAACGCGCCTGCTTCGACATGTCAACCGTATCGTCGAACACGACGATGCCGCCATGGCCGATCAGGCCGTCGCGCTTGGCGAAGGCCTCATAGTCGAACGGCGTGTCGAACAATTCGCGCGGGAAGTAGGCACCGAGCGGGCCGCCGACCTGCACCGCGCGAACGGGCTTGCCGGTGAAGGTGCCGCCGCCGATATCATCGACGAGCTCACCCAGCGTGATGCCGAAAGCGACTTCGAACAACCCGCCGAACTTGACGTTACCAGCGAGCTGGATCGGCATCGTGCCGCGCGAGCGGCCCATGCCGTAATCCGCATAGGCCTTGGCGCCGTTGTCGAGGATGAACGGGATCGCCGCAAACGAGAGAACGTTGTTGATGACGGTTGGCTTGCCGAACAGGCCTTTATGGGCCGGCAGCGGCGGCTTGGCGCGGACGATGCCGCGACGGCCTTCGAGACTCTCCAGCAGCGAGGTCTCCTCGCCGCAGACATAGGCGCCGGCGCCGACGCGGACTTCGAGATCGAATGCGTGCGCCGAGCCGCGGATCTTGTCGCCGAGATAACCGGCGCGCTTGGCGGCGGCGATACCCGCATTCATCGCCTCGACGGCATGCGGATATTCCGAACGGATATAGATGTAACCTTTTGTGGCGCCCACCGCGATGCCGGCAATGGTCATGCCCTCGATCACCACAAAGGGATCGCCTTCCATGATCATGCGGTCGGCGAAGGTGCCGCTGTCGCCCTCGTCCGCATTGCAGACGATGAATTTGCGATCGGCTTTGGTATCGGCCACCGTCTTCCACTTGATACCGGTCGGGAAGCCGGCGCCGCCGCGGCCACGCAGGCCGGAAGTGGTGACGTCGGCAATGATGCCGGCGCTATCCAGCGTCAGCGCGCGCACGAGGCCCTTGTAGCCGCCATGCGCGATGTAATCCTCGACCGAACGGGGATCGACGACGCCGCAGCGCACAAAGGTCAGACGTGTCTGCTTCTTGAGCCACGGAATCTCCTCCGCGACACCAAGACGCAGCGCATGCGGGCCGTTTGCGACCATCGCATCGAGCACCGAAGCAACATCTTTCTCTTCGACCGGTCCGAAGGCGACGCGACCTTGCGGCGTCGCGACTTCGATCATCGGTTCCAGCCACAGCAATCCGCGCGAACCGGGGCGAATGATCTCGATTGCGAGCTTGCGCGTCGCGGCCTGGGCCTCGAAGGCAGAGACAAGTTCATCGGCGCCGACCGAAACGGCAGCAGCGTCGCGCGGAATGTAGATCTTCAGAGTTTTATCAGACGATGTCATCGCTGTGCCTCCGCGACCAGCGCATCGATGCGCTTCTCATCGAGGCGGCCAACCAGACGGCCATCCAGCATCGCCGATGGTGCTGTGGCGCAGAGCCCGAGGCAATAGATCGGCTCCAATGTAACGCGCTGATCCGCCGTCGTGTTTCCAAACTTTACACCCAATTTCGCTTCCGCGCGTGCCGCCAGTGCGTCGCCGCCAGCCGCTTGGCAGGCTTCCGCGCGGCAGATTTTCAGCACGTGCTTGCCAGCCGGCTCGTGGCGGAAGTCGTGATAGAAAGTGAACACGCCATGGACCTCGGCGCGCGACAGGTTACGCGCCAGCGCGATCATCGGGATCGCCGGCTCCGGCACATAACCGAAGGCTTCCTGCATCGCATGCAGGATCACGATCACGCCGCCTTCCACATGGGACAGGCTCTCGATGATCTCGGTGCCTCGGTCGGCACTCCAAGACTCATAAGCATTGGGCTCGTAGGCTGCGTTCATCCCGGTACTCGATTGATCTTATGACTGGAAACCAATCAAAATTGGAATCGATCCAAAGATCAATAAAGCTGTCTCATGCTGCGATACGGAAACGGTATCGACACCCGGCGAAATCGATGAATTTGAAATGGTTAGCTTGGTTGCAACGCAGCAATTACAGCGCCCGAAACGAAGGTCTTACGCCTCCAGCGACGGCGCAACCTCCCGGGCGATCTGGACCAGAGTCGCCACCAGCGGGGTCATGGGATCGCGCTGAGGCACCACGAGGCCGACGCCATAATTCACCACGGGATCGACGATCGGGATCATGCGCACCGAGTCAGTGGCGGTCAGGCCCAGCGTCTCCGCCAGCTTGGCCGGCATCACGCTGGCCCAGCGGCCGGTCTTCACATGGGTATAGAGCACGATAATCGAATTCGACGTCAGCATCGGCATCGCCTCGGCGCCGACCGACTTCAGGGCACGATCAATGATGCGTCGATTCTGCATGTCGGGGGTCAGCAGGCACAGTGGCACCTGGCCGACTTCGGACCAGGTGATACTCTTGCGATCACCGAACATGCTGTCTGGCGAGGTCAGCAGCCGGTAGCTTTCTTTATAAAGCGGGATCGAACGCACTTTGCCGAGCGGTTCATTCTCGATGTAGGTCAGGCCCGCATCGACTTCGAGATTTTCAAGCAGACCGAGCACGGCTGTGGAGGTGCAGGACACGATGCGAAACCGCACATCAGGATGCCGCGCACGAAACGGCGTCGTCAGCGAGGCGACCATGCCGAGCACCGTGGGAATTGCGGCGATGCGGATCTCGCCGGACAGACTGTCCTTGAGGCCGTTGATTTCCTGCTTCATCGCACGAGCATCGCCGACGATGCGGCGTGCCCAATCGAGCGCGCGTTCGCCTTCCGGCGTGAAACCCTGGAAGCGCGAGCCGCGCTGCACCAGCATCACGCCGAGCATGTCCTCGAGCTGCTTGAGGCTGGTGGACATGGTGGGCTGCGTCACGCCGCAAGCTTCCGCGGCACGGCCGAAATGCCGTTCCTTCGCCAGCGACAACAGCAGTTCAAGTTTTTCGATCAAGGGACGCCCCGCTCCGACCACATCATTTTTGCCGAGGTGCGGCGCGACGATCGCGTGTGTGGCCTTCGGTGTCCGCCCTCGGGGCAAAGCATATGGTGCGAAGCCGCCTTGCCGCAACCATCGCAACGGGACGAGCAGAGATCAGCCCCAGCCAAGCTTCCCGCTTCAAGATAGAATCTGGTTGGGGTCTTTGGGCGGTCTGCTTCGTCGCGGGGTCCAAGGCCCCGGCGACGACAGCAAACGGCAAGTACGATCAGCAAGAAGGCTGATCCGAGATCAACCCAGGCGGCTGATCTGCTCTTCGGTCACGACACGCTCGATGTTCTCGGACTTGCTCTTAATCCGGTAACGCGGGCGACCGTCGGCTTCGATCGGAAGGCGAGAGGTGATGGTGTAGATGCTGCGTTCCTTGATAGTGGAACGGCCCTGCGGCCCCTGCAGCTGGTGGTGAACGTCCTCATTAATTGCGTAGTTATGCGCCATTATTCATACTCTCCACGATGAGCGGCTTTTAGCCACAACTTGCTCAAAAAGCAAGAAATCTCTAGCAATTTCGGTCAGATAGCTCGTCAGTCCTGATATGCAACGATGGGCAACAGGTCATAATTTGGACGCCTCTGCGACCAATTCCATCTCATGCTGCCGATCCGGTCAGCAGCAATTCTGTCGTTTTCAGAGGGGGTTGGACTGATTCAAGGGCGTGCCTTCATGACACAGTTCCCGCGCCCTTTCCGCGTTAGCAATAATCATGGAATACCGGCCGGGCCACTCGAAATTGTGCCCCCAAAAGCCGAAAAACCACCGGCAGGGCATTGCCGGTGGTTTCGGAGATTTACAGCAGAGTGCGCGAGTCTCCTTGAAGACTTAGGGCCGTCAAAAATTTGCCGGCTGCGCACGAAAATATTACATGAGCCAGAATGTTGAGCGCAATACCTGATTTGCTCAATCAAATATATTATTGGCCGCTATCGTTAGCGGGAAACGTTATGTGGGCCGGCGCCAGCCCTGCCCGGGCCCGCTCGACCATCTTGCGAAATGCCGTTTCGATATCACGCGCCAGACGCCGGGTGTCGAAGGCCGGCATATTCAGACGATTGGCCGATAACTTCTCCCGGATCGACGACAACCGCTCGGGATTTTCCGCCAGTTCGATCGCCATACGCTCATAGTCATCTCGCTTCGCCACAATCAACTCCGGCACACCCAGATTCTGCAGAAGACTCGCGGCGACGCGCCCTGCAAAGGTTTCTCCGCGACACGTCAGCAAAGGCAATCCAGCCCATAATGCGTCGCTCGCTGTGGTATGCGCGTTGTACGGCAACGTATCGAGAAACAGATCCGCACAACGATGTCGTGCCAGGTGCTCGGCCGGCGACATACGCGCGGCAAAGACCAGACGCGCGGGGTCGACGCCCCGCAATTCCGCTTCGCGGCGTAGATTCGCCGTAGCTGCAGCGCTGTCCTCCAGCAGCCAGAGAACGCTACCGTCAACGGCTGAGAGGATCCGCATCCAGCTATCGAAGACGTCGGGCATAATCTTGTAGGCATTGTTGAAGCAACAGAACACGAAGCCCTGCGCAGGCAAGCCGACCTCGGCACGCGTGAATGCACGCGTCGATATCTCCCGGCGATCATCATTGGCCTGATAGCAATTCGGCAACCACGCGACTTTCTCGCTATAGAACTGCCGGTGCTCGGGCGGCAGCACATGTTGATCCGCGAGGATGTAGTCCATGAAGCCCGCGCCGAGCGTGCCGGGAAAGCCGAGATAATTGACCTGCACCGGCGCAGCCCTGCGCGCGAATACGCCGGTGCGCTGCTCGCCGAAATAGCCGTTGAGATTGACGAGGATGTCGATGCGCTGCGCACGAATGGTGTCCACCGCCTGCGGATCGCTCAGTGTGGAGATATCGACGATCCCATCCACGGCGGCAGCGATGCGTCGCCTGATGTCGCTGCCATCGTCATACCCGTTATCGATGGCGAAAATCTCGAATGCGCTTTTGTCGTGCTGCTCCAGCACACCGACCAGCAGCAGCGAGGTCGCCTGCTGTCGAAATTCGCCGGAGAGATAGCCGATGCGAATTTTTGCATCCGGCCCGGTCGAGGAGGCACGCAGCGGTGAATCTTGCGTGGGAAAACGCGAGGCGTTGGTCAGTTCGGCGCAGCGCTGCAGGCTGCGCTCCGATGTGGCGACGCCTTGCCAACCGAACGGCTCGGCGGCCAGCTTGCCGGCTATGAGATCGGCCTCGATCTCCGCAATCAGCGCATTCACGTCACGCCAGTCGCAGACCAGCATCTTCTGATGCAGCAGGTTGCCCTTCAGCAGTGGCATGTCCGGATTGAGCTGGCGCGCGCGCCCGTAGGACTCCACTGCTCGAGCCGGCATCCGCATCTGGCCAAAGATGTAGCCGCGGCCAAACCACGCTTCCGCGAGATCGGATTGCAAGGCGAGCGCCGACTCGCAAGCCGCGAGGGCCTCGTCATAACGCTTCAACTCCGCGAGTGACTTGCCCTTGTTGGAAAAGGCTGCGGCGTAGCGCGGATTGAGCGCCAGTGCGCGATCGAAGTCCGCCAGCGCGGCGGGGTAGTCGCGCAGATCATTCAGAACCGTGCCACGGCTATTCAGCGTTTCGGCATTACCGGGATTGAGCGCCAGCGCTTCGGTGAAGTGCTGCAGCGCCTCATCCGGCCGGTTCAGCGCCTTCAGCACCAGACCGTAGTTATAGAATGTGGCATCCGATGTCGCATTGATGCGTAGGGCCGCTTTCAGATGCGGCTCGGCTTCCGCATGGCGCTTCAGCGCGACCAGCACGATGGCGAGAATATTCAGTGCCGGGAAATGTTTCGGATCCTTGCGCAAGAACTTGCTGAACCCGCGCTCGGCCTCCTGGAGACGGCCCTGCTGGAAGGCTGCGAATGCGCTTTGAAACAGTTCAGCTTGAGACGCCATGATCCTGCGGACTTCGGGCTGTGCGGCTTGCCTGGCCGGTGGCAACCCCGCCGGTATAGACGCCCGCCTCCGCGACGTCGAGAACGCCTAGTCGAGCGGACGAAGTTGGGCGCGGCTCCACAAAACCAAAAACCCCCGGCAGTTTCCTGCCGGGGGTCTTTGTTTCAAAGACTGGTCGTCGTGAGACGATCAGAATTAGAAGGAGCGCAGGATCTGCACCGAACCGTTGTAGAGGTTCTGGTCGGCGGTGTTGAAGACCGTACCGGCCGGCTTGCCCGACATGCCAGTACCAATGGTGGTATAGGTGCCGTTCAGGTTCTGATCGAGGCGGCTGTAGGTGAACTGAGCCGACAGGGTCAGGTTCTGAACCGGGGTCCAGGCGGTACGGGTGCCGATCTGGGCGAGACCCAGGTCGAAGTTACCCGTGCCGGCGAAGGTGCCAGCACGAGCGGCAGCAGCCGCCGACGAGCTGAAGCCCGGGCCACCGGTGCTGACGCCGGTGAAGGCGGCCATCATCAGGTCGTTGCCAGAGCCATAGGAGATATGGCTGTAGTTACCGAACAGCGACGTGCGCCAAGCCGGGTTCCAGTAATGCTCGTAGAAAGCGCTAACTTCCCAAGCGGAGCTCTGGATGATCTGGCCGTTGGTGGCGTAAACGCCATCGAGCACGTAGCCGAAGCCGAGGCTGTTACCATCAACCTTCGCGTAGCGGCCGCCACCCGAGGTGTCGGTCGTGCCACCGAAGACATACTTGGCTGCGCCCTTGCCGTATGACGCTTCGATCTTCAAGCTGTCGCCTGCGCCGGTGGGCAGGTTCTTGAATTCGACCGCACCGGTAACTGCGAAGCCGTAGCTGTCGTCAGCGTGACCGAGCTGCTCGTTCGCACCCGAGTAAAGGCCCGGGGTGATCGCATGCATTGCAGCGCCGAAGTGCAGGGTGCCCCAAGCCTGATCGAGGCGGATGTTGCCGACGATATCAGGAATGTGGTTGCCGCCGTAGGCGTTGCCCACGAAGGTGTTCGAGTTCGTGCCGTAGAACGTACCCGGGAAGGTGCTCGCGCCTGGGCCGACGATGAACGTGTTGGTGTTCCAGAGACCGGCGTTGCGGTAGGGCGAGGCGTTTTCGATCGAGATCGTGCCCGACACGCCGTTACCGAAGGAGGCGGTGTAGGCCAACTGCGGGATACCGGTCGCGTTGTTCGAACCAGCGTTGAAGCCCGACGAGATATACGGCTTGGCGAGTGCCCACTGGGGATCGAACTGCGAGACGGCCTTACCGAAGGTGAAGCCGGCGAACTGGATGAACGCGTAGTCGACTTCGGTGTAACCACCAGCGATCGATTCACGATCCTGGAGGAAGTCGAACTGAATGTTCGCGTAGGTACGAACCACGCCGTATTCGGTCGCGGTGCGGGTGTCCGTCGTCAAGTTGACGCGTTCACGGGTCGAGAAGTAGTTCTTGGTCCAGAGGTTGTTGCCGCCGGCACCACCCTGCCAGAACGGAACGTCGTAGGTGCTGCCGTTGAACGCAACGTCCAAACGGATCGCGCCGCCGATCTTGATGCAGGTATCGGTGCCCGGAATGTAGTAGAAGCCTGCGCCGTAGAGCGAGCAGATCTTCACGTATTCAACTGCCTTGGCCTTCACCGGAAGATCGGCTGCCTGAGCTCCGCCGATGGCGAGCAAACCTGCCGCCGAGCCGAGAATAAGGCCCTTAATCGTTGTCATGTTAACCTCCAAGTTGTCCAAAAGGGAAGGTTCCGGATCTGCCAGGCGGAACGCCCGAAGATTTAGTCCCCCAAGTCCCCAAACTAACCGCTAGAGCACTTCGCGCTTTCGGAAACACCCGCATAACGCGAGGCACTCAAGCGAACTACTTCAACGGGACGATTGAGGGTTTCCCCATCGCCGGAACTGAGAATGCCTGCGCAATTCTTAGAAGCAAAATACTTTATGAACTCAGGTAACTTTATCGCGATGCAGTGTGGTTTCCCGGCAACACACGAAATCGTGGTTTGCGCGTCACAATTCACTGATACAATTATAGAAATCTGAAATCTGTGAGACGGTGGGAATGGCCGGCGGGGCGACAGCAACTATGCGTGGGGGATCTGCGGGCTGGAACGAAAATGAGCTTTCTATTTGGGTGACCGGCCAGAATCAGGAAGTCATCCGACAGTTCATCTGGGACATCGCTTCGATCAACGTTCACCTTGAGGGAATCCGCCAGTTCTGGGCCAAGGAGCTCGGCATCAGCGGACCGCAATGGATGATCCTGATGGCGGTCAGCGACCTTGATCGCGGCAACGGCGTACCGGTCAAGGACGTCTCAGCCATGCTCCATGTCGACCCCTCCTTCGTCACCACCCAATCCAAGATGCTCGAGAAGAATGGGTTCATGCGGCGCGTCGCGTCCCGCGAGGATGCCCGCGTCGTGCTGATGTCGCTGTCCGACAAGGCCAGCAAGAAGATCTCGGCGCTATCGACTCGCAGGGAGTCGCTCGGGGATTTCATTCTTAGCGATTTCGACGAGCAGGCCTTGAAGGAGATCGCGCAGCACATGTCCCGGCTCAAGAATCGCCTCGAAAAAGCGACACTGATGCTGGAAGTCGAGAGCTGACCATCGCCGGATGAGCGGCGGGTCAATCGACCGCGCCGCGTCCGACTACTTCGTCCTTGAGCTCAAACGATCGACAATCCAGTCGAAAATGAACTCGTTGCCCACTGTCGGAATATCGATCTGGGCGGGCGGCGCCACCGTCTCCGACGCGCGGAAGATCTTCAGTTCAATGTCGAGGCCGTTTTGTTTCATGACGCGGCAACATTCCGTGACGTGATCGACATCGAGCCAGTCGCGCTCGCCCATCGCAACCAGGACCGGGCATTTGATATTGGCGGCGACACTACTGCTGTTGAAGCCCTCGATTTCACTCGGACAGCCCAGACCAGCCCGGCCTGAAATGCGGCTGGCAATAAATGCGCGCTCGTGAAGCTCCCAGATTCCGGCATCGCAAACAGCGGCTGCAAAGCGGTCGTCGAGATTGGCGCCGCGCGTCGCAAAGGCAGCTCCCAGGCCATCTCCGAAGATCGCAATTCGCTCCTGATCGATATCGCTGCGGTCGGCCAGGAAATCGACCCAGCCGCTGATCGCCGTTTCGACCTCATACCGACAATGCGACCCGATCATCTCCTGGCTATAGGATTGACCGGGCAAATCGACGAGCAATAGCGAGAGACCGCGGTCCAGCGCGTAGCTGGGCACCCTGTGCAAATGCTCTTCCTTGTAGTGGCCCTGTCCGACGACGCAGAGAACGACCGGCAGCGGCCGCGTCGCGCACGGCGCAGGAACGAAGTATCCCTGCAACACACCGTCCCGCCATGGGATCTCGACGACCTCGCCGGCAGGCGTTGCATGCTGCACATAAAGTCGGGCGCAATCCTGCATCAGGGCAATGGCGGCGCCTTGCCGCGGATCGCTGCAAGCGAGCATGACCTGAGCGGTGCGATAGTAGTTGGCTGCGCGCAGCCAGTTGCTCAGCGCCGTCGGGATGCGGCCGCTGGCCAGCGCCTCCGCGGCGCGCTCACGGTTGATATCAGCCGCGCTATGCCATTCGCGGTACCAGCTCTCGTCATCGCGCGGATTGATGCGCTCCGCCGCCAGGAAACATTCCGAAACGGTACTTCCGCCTTCCTGCGCCGCGCGCAGCACGCGCAGGAACTGCAGCGAAAAGTCTTCATGGCCAGGCCATTGCTGCCAGCCACGTGCTTGCGACGACGGGATGGCCCTGCCGAAATCGATAATGGTCACATCCCTAGCCCTTGACGGAGATCGCTTGAAAGATCGACGAGAAGCATGGGTCTTGCGCCCATTTTTGTAATGGCCAGACACACTCGGGAGTCCGACTTTTCAGCAGTATTATCCGCGCTTTACGAGGGGGCAAGCATGATTATTATACCGCAACTGCACCAATTGAATGCTGCAGCGCCAACGAATGCTGCATCCAGGCCCGATGCCGCGTAACTCGCGCGACGCTTGTTACTTCGGGACGATGGCTGCAGCGTCGACCCAGATTTGCGCATCGCTCTCACGCACCGGATAGCGTCGCAAACCCCTGCTCGGCCAGCCCGGCGACATGCTGCCGTCTGCCAGATCAAACCAGGCGAGATGACGCGGACAGTGCAGCCGGCCATCGGCAATGCGGCCAAGGCTGAGATCGGCCTGCTCATGCGGACAGGCGCGCTCGCAGGCATAGATCGTCTCACCATCCTGCACGATGAGAACACCGAGGCCAGCCACGTTGACGCAGACGATTGTCTGTTCGGTCAGGCGCTCGCGCGAACAGACCGCGACCCATCGGGCGGGATCTCCGTCATCCGCCAAGATAGGCCCGTCGGACATGCTCGTTCTCGATCAGCTCCGCTCCCGCGCCGGACAGCACGACATGCCCAGACTCCAGCAGATAGGCATGATCGCACATATCGAGCGCCGCAAAGGCATTCTGCTCAACGAGCAAAACAGTCGTGCCGGCATCGCGGATCGCGCGGATGATCGCAAAGGTGCGCTCGACGATGTTGGGCGCGAGACCGAGCGAGGGTTCATCGAACATCACAAGGCGCGGGCGCGACATCAATGCACGGCCGATGGCCAGCATCTGCTGCTCGCCGCCGGACAGCGTGCCAGCCGCCTGCTTGCGTCGCTCGGCGAGGCGCGGGAACTCGCCATAAATGCGATCGCGGTCCACTGCGACTTCGCTCGTGTCCGAGCGCAGATAGGCGCCCATGTCGAGATTTTCGGCCACCGTCATATGCGGAAAAACGCGACGTCCTTCCGGGCAATGCGCGATGCCTTTGGTGAGCACCCGCTGCGCGCCGATGCCGGTGATGTCCTCGCCGTCGAAATGCAGGCTGCCGGAGCGCGACGGCACGAGGCCGGAAATCGCCCGCAGCGTCGTGCTCTTGCCGGCGCCATTGGCGCCAATTAGCGCCACGAGCTGGCCAGCCTTGACCGAAAGCGAAATGCCCTTGAGGGCCGAGATCTGGCCATAGGCGCAAACCATGTCACGGATCTCAAGCATGGACTGCAACCTCCTTGACCACATCCTTCGCGCTCTGACCGAGATAGGCTTCGATCACTGCGGGATTCTTGCGGATTTCGTCGGGCGGCCCCTCAGCGATGATGCGGCCGTAATTCAGCACGACGATGCGATCCGACACGCTCATCACCATCGGCATGTCGTGCTCGACCAAGAGGATCGTGACGCCACGATCCCGGATATTGCGGATCAGCTGCACGAATGTGTGCGTCTCCGACGCGTTCATGCCCGACACAGGCTCGTCGAGCAGCAGCATCTTCGGCTGCGCGGCGAGCGCCAGCGCGACACCGACGAGACGCTGCTCGCCGTAGGACAGCGAGCCGGCGAGATCGTTGGCACGGGCTTCGAGGCCGATCCAGCGCACCAATTCGGCCGCCCGAGCGCGCTGCGCCTTCTCGGATGCGCGGGCGCGCGGCAGGCCGAGAATAGCTTCGGCGAGACCAACTTTACCCTGACGATGTAGACCCATCAGCACATTGTCGTAGACCGTGTCGTTGGGAAACACGCTGGTGCGCTGAAAGGTGCGGATCAGGCCGAGATCCGCGATTTCATGCGGTTTCTTGCCCTTGAGGTCCGCACCGCAATATTTCACCGCGCCCTTGGTCGGCGTGAGGAAGCCGGTCATGACGTTGAAGGCCGTGGTCTTACCGGCGCCGTTCGGCCCGATCAGGCTGACGATCTCACCTTTGTTGACATGGAAGTTCATGTCCGAGATCGCGACGAGGCCGCCGAAATGGACGGCGACGTGTTCGATGCTGAGTACTGTCTCGGCCATCACGCATGCTCCTCCGCGGTGCGCTCGGAAACGGCGCTGGACGCCCGTCTGGTTCCGCCGGCACGGGCCAAGCCGAGTTTCGCGGCAAGCGACGGCACGATGCCGCGAGGCATGACGAACAGGATGACGATCAGCACCACGCCATAGGTGATCCACTGTGCCTCCGGCGGCATGATCGGCCGCAGGAACACCGGCAGCAGGCCGAAGATGACGCCGCCGACGACGGGCCCGGCCAGCGATCCCTTGCCGCCTGACACCACCATGATCACCATGGTGACCGTCGAGATGAAAGCGAAGACGTCGGGATCGATGATGCGGATGTAATGCGCGTAAAGGCTTCCCGCCGCGCCGGCGATACCGGCAGAGATCACGGCGGCCAAGGTCAGCGTCTTCGTGACATCGATGCCAACGGCAACCGCGAGCGTCTCGTTCTCCATCAGCCCGCGCATGGCGCGGCCGTAGTGGGAGTGAACGAGACGCGAGATCAGGAAGTACGATATCGCGGCGACTGCGAGCACAAGATAATAATTGTGAAACTTGGTCTTCAGCACGAGATAACCAAGCCCCGGCAGACCTATGGTGATGGACGGAATATTGGTCAGCGCCAGCGGGCCTTGCGTCAGCTCGACCCAGTTCAGCGCCACCAGCCTGACAACTTCGGCGAACGAGATCGTGACGATCACAAAATAGGCGCCGCGCACGCTGAAGGACAGGCGTCCGACCAGATAGCCGCAGAAGCCCGAGATGAGGATCGCCAGAAAGAAGCCAGCAATCGGCGGCCACGGCACGTGGACGATATGGAAATCACCGGAGATCGGCACATCGAAGCCCAGCGAGGTCAGCGCGCTGACATAGGCGCCGATGCCGAAGAAGGCGATATGGCCAAGACTGAGCTGCCCGGTGAAGCCGAGCAGCAAATTGAGGCTCATGGCGCCGATGATGAAGATGCCGGTCGTGATCAGCGCATTGAGCAGATACGGATCCGTCAGCCACATCGGCACGGAAGCGAAAAAGGCAAGACAGAGGAGCGTGACGATCTGTTTCATCCGACGCGCTCCGCCCGTGCGAACAATCCTGTCGGCTTGAAGATCAGCACCATGATGATGATCAGGAAGCCCATGGCATCGCGATAGCCCGATGACACGTAACCGGCGCCGAGTTCTTCCGCCAAAGCGAGAATGAAACCGCCGATCACAGCACCGGTGATATTGCCGAGGCCGCCAAGGATGACGATGGCGAAGGCCTTCACCGCAGCGAGATCGCCCATCTGCGGGAACACGACATAGACCGGACCGAGCAAGGCACCGGCGGCGGCAGCAAGGCTCGATCCGATGGCAAATGTCGAGGTGTAGATCAGGCTGACATTGACACCCATCAGTGCGGCGGTATCGGAATCCTGGAAGGTCGCGCGCATCGCCTTACCGAGTTTCGTGAGATTGATCAGTGAGTAAGCCAGCACGATCAGCAGCGCCGCTGCGAACAGCACGAACAGTCGAAGCCACGACACGGACACGGGTCCGATCACCAGCGGTGCATCGGGAAACGGATTGTCGATCGACTTGGCGACGCCACCCCAGATCCACAGCGCGCCGGACTGCATCGCGATCCAGGCGCCGATCATCACCAGCATGGTGGTGTCGATATCGGCGCCGCGCAGCGGCCGCAGCAGCGTGATCTCAATCACGGCGCCTAGCAGCCAGCCCGCGACGATCGCCACCGGCAGCGCGACAAAGAAATTCAGACCGAGCTGATGCACGACAATGAACATCATATAGGCGCCGAACGTGTAGAGGATGCCGTGGGTGAAGTTCACCACGTTCATGATGCCGAAGATCAGCGTCAGCCCGATGCCAAGCAGCGCATAGGTGCCGCCGAGCACGAGCATATTGACGAGGTGTTGCAGGAGCTGGTCCACGGGTAATCCCATCTCAGTGGTTGACTAACCTCTCTCCGCTTGCGGGGAGAGGTCGTTCGGCGAAGCGCAGCGAAGCCGGGCGGGTGAGGGGGCTATCCACTTGCTCCGAGCTTGTGGAAGCTCCCCCTCGCCCCGCCCCTCTCCCCGCAAGCGGGGAGAGGGAGAAGAGGATCAGAGATCCTTCATCACGATCTTGCCGCCCGAAATCTCGACCAGATAGACGTTCGGGAAGCTCTGGCCGCTCTCCGAACCCGCCGGGCCCGACTTCTTGAAGACGATGTCGCCGTTCAGGCCCTTAACGTCGATCTTCCAGAGCGCGTCCTTGATCGCCGCGGGCTCGGCTTTGCCGGCCTTCTCGATGGCTGCCGCGATGGTGCGGATGCCGTCATAGCCACGGAAGCTCTCGGTGCAGCCGGCGAAATCGAAGCCGCGCTTCTTCCACTCATTAATGAAGTAGGTCGTGGCTTCCGGGTTCGGCGTCTTTTCCGGCATCCACGGCAGGAACGTCGTCAGATGCATGGTGTCGTTCGCGGCGGCACCGGCCTGCGCGATGATCTGGTCGGGGTTCTGCGAACCACCCGTGGTGATGATGCGCTTCTTCAGGCCGAGTGCTGCGGCCTGCTTGAAGATCAGCGTGAGCTGGTCGACCGCGGCGGTGATGATCACGGTCTCGGAGTCCGTTGCCTTGATCTTGGCGAGCTGCGCGCTCATGTCCTGCGCTGACTGATCCATGGTCTCGACCAGACCGATGGTGATGCCCTTCTCCTTCATCATCTTGCTAAAGTCCTCGGCGGTGCCGCGGCCCCAGTCATTGTTGATCACGAGGAAGTCGACTTTCTTCAGCGCCAGCTTGTCGACGATGTTCTTGAACGCAGCCGCCTCGACAAAGGACGGCGGCGAGATACGGAATACGTAAGGATTGCCCGAGGTGGTGATCTTGCTGGCCGACGAGGTCTCGACC
Organism: Tardiphaga sp. 709; assembly: GCF_032401055.1. NCBI lineage: Bacteria > Pseudomonadati > Pseudomonadota > Alphaproteobacteria > Hyphomicrobiales > Nitrobacteraceae > Tardiphaga > Tardiphaga sp. 709. The sequence continues at coordinate 3,178,893 of NZ_CP135529.1, forward strand.
ACCATCGCGGTTTCGTATTCGACCAGCTTCGGCATCACAGCGAGGGTAAGGCTCGAACCCCAGGCGCCGAGCATCACCGGGGTCTTGTCGCGGGTGATCAGCTTCTCGGCGACGGCTGCGGCTTCGGTCGGGTTGCTCTTGTTGTCCTCTATGACGAGCTCGATCTTCTTGCCGAGCAGGCCACCCTTGGCATTGATTTCATCGGCGGCAATCTTGGCGCCGTTGACGACATAGGTGCCCGATGCGGCGAAGGCGCCGGTCAGCGGCTCATTGACGCCGATCTTAATGGTTTGCGCAGTGGCGGCGCTGCTCAGGAAAGCAATGGCCAGGGCGGTCGCCGAGGCGGCTTTGATGGTCCGTATCATGTGGTCCTCCAGTGTTACGCTGATGAAACTTGCGCAGTCCAAACCCCGCCGCTCGCATGTCCGCGCGAACGTCGATCTTCACGCCGATCCTCCGCGCCCGGTGAGGCGGCGAACGACATACGTCGCGCGCTCACGCAGGAGACCAAGGATCAGCGAAACACCATTCAAATCGGCTGCCGCTGACGGCGCCGATGTCACATCGCCTGACAGGCGGCGATCGAGATTGCCGGCGAATTCCGCGACCAGCCGGCCCGCGAGATCGCGCACCAACCCGCTGCGACCAACCTGCGCCAGCATGCCGGTAAGGCTGTAGCCGATGGACAGCTCGACACGCGTTGCCGCGCCGTTCTCATGCGGCACCAGCCGATAACGGATTTCACCCTGTGTCGTGGAGCGGCTGCGCTGGTCGTTGCCGACGCCAAGAATGCGACCGGAGAGATTGGCCTCGTCGCGCTCGACGCGGGCGGCACCGTTGAAATTGGCGGAGATTGGCCCGATCTTGACGCGGATCGCGCCTTCGACCCGCTCGGGTCTGGGCGTGCCGACCAGCGTGGCGCCCGGCAGGCACAAGGCGACGGCCGCGATGTCATCGAACAGTGCGAACACTTTCGCGGGTGGATGCGCGACGGTGAACTGTTGCTCCAGCGTGGTCGATGGCGTGAAGTCTGGAATGTCCAGCGGTGCCACGGCGGCAGCCGGTTCGGATACAGCAGGCCGCGCGGACATCAGCTTCTGGGAGCTGACACAGGCTTTGTGCCCGGACCCAGCTGGCCCTAGCACCTTGCGGCCAGCATCCGGCTCCGGCGCGATATCGCGCGCGCGGCGTTCTGATATCACCGATTGCACGGCGCGGACGATGCCGACATATCCAGTGCAACGGCAGAGATTGCCTGACATGCCGATACGGATCTGCTTCTCATCGGCATCCGGCAGGCGCTTCACCAGATCGCGTGCCGAGACCAGCATGCCCGGCGTGCAGTAGCCGCACTGCAGCGCGTGTTCGCGGGTGAAGGCGGCGCGCAACTCGCCAGTGATCTCGTCGTCGTCGAGGCCTTCGATCGTGGTGACATCAGCGCCATCGCAGGCCACCGCATAAGTGATGCAGGAGCGCGTCGGCACGCCATCGACCAGGATGGTGCAGGCGCCGCACACGCCATGTTCACAGCCGAGATGTGTACCGGTGAGATCCAGCGTATCGCGCATCATGTCGGCAAGGCTGGTGCGCGGCTCGACGTCCCTCTTCACGGCGCGGGTGTTGACGGTGAGTTCGACCGAGTTCATGCCGCGGCCTCCGCAACAGCGCGGCGCAGAATGGTGACATGGATGTGCCGGTCCGCGGCATCGCTCATGCCGGCCTTCGACAGCAGGGCGTCGGCGACGCGCGCATCGAAGCACGTCTTGAAATCGCTGGTGATACGCCCACCGAACATCTCGTTGGTATTCTCAACGATGATGGGAGCGGCCTCGACCGCGCCGATGACGACACGCGCGCTGCCTGCCTCGGGATCGATCAGCACAGCACCAATGGCATGGGCGAATTCACCTGTCTTGCGGCAACTCTTCACATAACCCCAGCGCGCGGAGCGAGACATCGCCGGCACGCGCACGGCTTCCAGCATCTCGCCGGGTTGCAGCACGCTTTCCAGCGCACCCAGCACGAAATCCTTCATCGCAACACGCCGCGCTCCGCTTGCACTACGCAGCGACAGCGTCGCGCCAAGTGCGGCGAAAGTGGATACCCAGTCGGCGGAGGGATCGGCATGGCTGAGCGATCCGCCGACGGTGCCGCGGTTACGCACCGCGCGATAGGCGATGGCACCAGCCACGCGCTGCATCGCGCCGCGCGTCACGTCGGGAATGCGGCCGTCCTCGATATCGGCATGGGTCACGCAGGCGCCGATCACCAGCTCACCGCCGGTGACTTCCACATGCTTCAATTCGGCAAGCCCGGTGATGTCGACGATGGTGTCAGGCGCGACCAGACGCAGGTTCAGCATCGGTCCGAGCGACTGGCCTCCGGCCATGATCTTGATCACGCCATCGCCAGCCATTGCGGCTAAGGCCGAGGCCACGTCGCGCGGACGCTCATAGGCGAAAGGTGCCGGCTTCATGCGGCGGTCCTCTTCGCATCGCGCGCGGCGAGAATGCCTTCGAGCACGCGGCGCGGCGTGATCGGCGACTGCAGCATCTCGACACCGAGACCGCGCAACGCATCGTTCACGGCATTGCCGATGGCCGCCGGCGGGGCGATGGCCCCGCCTTCGCCGATGCCCTTGACCCCGAACTTGGTGTAAGGCGACGGCGTTTCCATGTGATCGAGCCACGGCATCGGCACTTCGGTCGGCCCGGGCAGCAGATAATCGGCCAATGTCGTATTGAGCGGCTGACCGGCGCGATCGAATGGCATTTCCTCATAGAGCGCCGTGCCGATGCCCTGCGCGAGGCCGCCATAGATCTGGCCATCGACGATCATCGGATTGACCAGCACGCCGCCGTCTTCGACGATGACGTAATCGAGAATTTCCACATCACCCAAATCAGGATCGACGGCGACGGTGACCGCATGCGCGGCGTAGCTGAACGTACCGCTGTCACGCTGCGGCTTGTAACCGGAGGTCGCTTCAAGCCCGCCGGGATCGACATCGCCCGGCAGATCCTGCGGGCGGCGATACCAGGTGTGCGCTATTTCCTTCAGCGTCACGCTGCCGTTCGGCCCGCGAATTTCGCCATCGACCAGGACGACATTGGCTTCATCGACCTGCAGCAGCTTGGCGCCGATCTTCTTGGCGCGCTCGCCGAGTTCGTGACACGCCGTCGCTACAGCACCGCCGGCCATCACCATACAGCGCGAGCCCCAGGTGCCGGTCGAATAAGGCGTCATCGCCGTATCGCCATGGACGACACGGATCTTGGCGACATCGACGCCCAGCATTTCGAAGGCGACCTGCGACAGCGTCGTCTCGAGGCCCTGACCGTGCGAATGCACGCCGACCTTGAGTTCGAGTCCGCCATCCGGCGTCAGTCGCGCGGTGGCCTGTTCATGGCCGGGCACCATGGGAATGCCCCAGCCGGAATAGACCGAGGTGCCATGCGCCGCCTGTTCGCAATAGATCGAGAGACCGACACCGATCAGCCGTCCGTCGGCTTCACCCTTGCGCTGACGCGCACGGATGCCATCGATATCGATCTGCGCCACCGCACGGCGCAACGCCTCGGGATAGTCGCCACTGTCGAAATGCTTCTTGGTGATGTTGTCGAACGGCATCTGCTCCGGCCGCACCAGATTGCGCAGCCGGACGTCGCCCGGCTCAAGTCCTGCTTCCGCCGCGACAAGATCGAGCATCAGCTCCAGCGCGAAACACACGCCGGTGCGGGCGACGCCACGATAGGGCAGGATCGGACATTTGTTGGTGGCCACCGAATAGGTGCGGCAGCGATAGGCCGGCATCTGATAGGGGCCAGGCAGGATGCTGACCACCTGCGCCGCTTCGAGGCAGGCCGAGAACGGATAGGACGAATAGGCCCCGGAATCGACCGTGGCTTCACAATCGATTCCGCGCAGCGTGCCGTCGCGATCGGCATAGACGGTGATCTTGTAGTGATGCTCGCGGCAGTTCGAACTCGCCACGAGATGCTCGCGACGATCCTCGATCCAGCGCACCGGGAAGCCGCGCTTCATGGTGAGCCATGACAGGCAGACTTCCTCCGGCAGCAAGATGCCCTTGTGGCCAAAACCGCCGCCGACATCCGGCGAGACGATTCTGATCTGTCCTTGATCCATCTCAAGGCAGTCAGACAGACCGTTGCGCACAATGTGCGGCATCTGACTGCCCGTATAGAGCGTGAGCTGATCGAGACGATGATCGAACGTGGCGACGACACCCCGACCTTCGAGCGGCGACATGCATTGCCGCGCGGTCGAGATTTCGCGCGTCACCTTGATCGGCGCGTCGAGAGCCTGGGCAATATCGAGTTCGAAGAAGCTTTCGAGAAAGACGTTGTCGCCCCAGTGTTCATGCACCAGCGGCGAGCCGGGCTCGCGCGCCTTCAACATGTCGTAGACGGCGGGCAGTTCTTCGAGATCGAGCGTGACGGAGGCTGCGATATCCTCGGCCTCGGCGCGCGTCGGCGCGACGCACATGGCGACGAGTTCGCCGACCTGACGAATTTTATCGGTCGCCAGAATGGGCTGGTCCGAAGGTTTGAAACCGGCCAGCCCCGTAATCGCGCGGATCGGCTTGATGCCGACAAGATCGGCGGACGTGAACACCACGTCGCGATAGCGTTCCGGAATGTGGATCGCCCGGATTCGGGCATGCGCCAGCGGACTGCGGACAAAAGCCACGTCCTGCAGTCCCGCCAGCCTGATATCGCCGACGAATTGTCCGCGCCCGCGCATGAGGCGATCGTCCTCCTTGCGCGGTACGCGCGCGCCGACGCCCTGCTTTGAGGCAGGGGCGGCGGGCGAGAAATCTCGCTCATTGCGCATCGACGAACTCCCGGCGTCTTCCGGATTGACTAGCGAGCTGGCTTGCAAAGCTCAGGCCGCAACGGCCTGAGGAAGGATCGGAGCGATCGGATCGAAGCGGGTGCCCGCGCGCAGGCAAAAGGCCGGCTGCAGCAGGCCGTTCGAAATCACCTCGGTATTCTCGTTGTCGCGCAGGATGTAACGACCGGGCTTTTCGACGAGCACCGAGACATCGGCATCCATGCCGACCTTGAGCGAGCCGATCTTGTCGGACAGGCCGATCATCTTGGCCGGGTTCGACGTTACCATCGGCACCACTTGTTCTAGCGTGAGGCCGAGCGAAATCATCGAACTCATCGCCTGCACCAGGCTGAACTTGGCCTGGCCCTTGAACGGATGGTTCTCGTCATCCTCGTGCTCATCCGGCGTGCCGGCAGGCGCAGGCACCTCCGTGTTGTAACCATGGATGTCGGCGCCGAGAGTATTCGGCACGATGCCGGCAGCAATCGCCTTCTTGGCGAGGCGATAGGAGAAGTGGCTGCCATGTCCCACATCGATCTTCAGGCCACGATCGATCGCCGCCTGGATCACCGGATGCACCTCGCCTTCGCGATTGACGAAGCCGCCGGGATGCCGCGTGAACGGGTGCGCGAGCACATCGCCTTCCTTGAGCAGCGGGATCACACGCTCCAGAATCGTATCGACGTCCTCGCCATTATTGCCTGACTCCGGCAGACCCCAGAGCTGGCCGAAATGCACGTAAACCGGCAGTTCAGCGCGCTTGCCGATTTCGGCCGCCATTTCCATCACGCGAATGCCCCACCGCGCGAAGCCGCCGATTTCCGCATGGGCCTTGATGCCGCGAACGAGATCGCGATTGGCGACGGCAGACTTCACGGTCGCATCGATATCGACACCATCGGGGCTGTAGAGGTTGGGATAGAAATGCCCTTCGAGACCGCCGACGAGATAGGCCGACAGAAACGCATAGACGCGCGATTTCGCGGGCTCGGCGATGAAGTGACGAAAGCCGGGCAGCGTCATGCAGGACGGGCCGCCCTGATCGATCAGCGTAGTGACGCCGGACTGCACGCCGACCATATCCGGCTGCATGCCGAAACGACCGCTGACATACTGATAGACGTGCGCATGGGTATCGATCATGCCCGGCAGCACCAGCTTGCCGGTCACATCCACCACTTCCTTCGCGCTGGTCGGCAAAATATCGGACTGCACCGCGGCAATCTTGCCGTTGCGAATGGCGACATCCTTGAGGCCGTCGATGCCGGCTGCGGGATCGATAACGCGACCACCGCGCAACAGCAGGTCGAATGAGGCAGTAACAGACATGGCGATCTCCTTACGCTTTGGCGGGCCCTCTTTAGAGGTTCACCAAAATACGAAGCATACTTCGTATTTTGCAAAAGCAAAGTCCGTGCCATAAACATTGCGATGCGGTAGTTTTTCAACGCGCTCGCACCATACGAGCCGTAGCCGACACAAGGAGAGACTGCGTTGCCCCAGGCCAAGCCGCGCCGTGACAAGCCCATCCACAAGCCCTGGCCGCTGGCCCAGCGACCGGGGTTTTTGATCAGACGGCTACACCAGATCCATGTTGCGCTGTTCCAGGAAGCCTGCAGTGCCTTCGAGATGACGCCACTCCAGTATAGCCTGCTGTCTGCATTGGCGGCGCGGGGAACGGCCGATCAAACCAGCTTAGCTGCTGATATTGCTCTGGATCGCACGACGACCACGGGCGCGCTGAAGCGACTCGAAGCACGCAGGCTGGTCGAGCGCCCGGTCAGCGACGACGACCGCCGCGCCCGCGTCTGCCGGCTCACACCGGCCGGTGCAGCCCTGCTCGACAAGATCGAGACCGCCGCACGCGAGGCGCACCGCGCCACGCTCGGTAACCTCACCAAGACGGAACAGACTGCGTTTATTGCCATGATGCAGCGCATTGTCGCAGCGAACAGCAGCCGCGACGGAGCCGCTGATCTATCGGATTGAAGGTCGCCAAGGCGCTTCTTCCCAGATTAGAGCGACTATAAATTAATCAGCCTGACCGCCGCGCAGGCAGACAATTATTCAGGACCGCAGCATCAGCCGTTCATCAGGCGGTGCGATTTCGGTGACGAGATCGCGAATTAGCGCCTTTTTCGGCAGCGGCGCCAGCGTCGTCATTCCCTCTTTGAGCCGAACGGTGCAGGCGTAATCGACCTTGCCGTCGATCAGCATCATGCATTCCTTGCACGCATTGGCATTGATGCAGGAGAAGCGAAACGCCAGCGAGGGATCCATGCTGCGGCGCACCGCGCGCAGGCCGTCGAGGATGGACTGGCCGTGCTCGAAGGGAATATCGAACGTGTCCTGATGCGGTACTTCGCCGAGAGCACCGCGCTGAATGCTGAGTGTCGCCTTCATGCGGCAGCCTTTCCGGTGGTGGGCACGACCTTGCGCAGGGTCATGTCGCTGCCCGACAGTGCCACGACTTGGTTGACGCTCCATGCATCGTCGAGACCCAGATGATCGTCGCGCTGATGCGCGCCGCGGCTTTCGGTACGCGCCAGCGCCGGTACGGCAACCGATTGCGCGACAGCGAGCATGTTGCGTAGATCGAGCCAGTCGGCCAGCACGGGATCGAAGTTTTCCGCTGAAGCGAACGGTGTATCGCCGATATCGGCCTTCAATTGCGCGATGGCTGATATCGCCGAGCGCAATTTCGCATCGGTGCGGAACGGACCGACATCATCGGCCATCACGGCCTGCAGTTTTACGATCACCGCTGCAGGATTTGGCGCGTCACGTTTGCTGGCACTGCGCAACAGATCGATTGCCGGCTTCGCCGCATCCGCTGACCACATCGACGCATTTGCGCGCTCCGCGGCGCTGCGGCCTGCCCGCGCGCCGAACACAAAGGCCTCGGTGATCGCATTGCCCGACAGCCTATTGGCCCCATTGGCACCGCCGACCGCTTCACCGCAAGCGAACAGTCCGGGCACGCCGGTCTGCATCATCTCGTCCACGCGGATGCCGCCCATATGATAATGCGCGATCGGCGCGACCTCGACCGGACGTTGCGCCAGATCGATGCCGTTTTCGGCGAGGCGGTCCACCACCGGCCCGAATGCCTTGCGGATTTCGGCTTCCGGCACATGCTGGAAGCTCAGATAGGCGCCGCCGGCGGGGCTGCCGCGGCCCGCTTCGACTTCCTTGGTGATCGCATAGGTGGCGAGATCACGCGTCAGCACATAGGTGCCGTCGCTGCGCTTGTCCCGCGTTGCATAGTCCTCTTCGAATTCGCGCATCTCTGAATTGAGCAGCTTGCCGCCGAGCTTGTAGCGGAACGGGTCCCACATGATCGGATCCATGCCAACGAGGCGCGGCGCGAGATGGCCAATCGGGAAGAACTGCACGAATTCCATGTCGATCAGTTCGGCACCGGCGCGGAGTGCCAGTGCATAACCGTCGCCGCCCATATTCGACGACGCACTGTTACGCCGATAGAGACCGGTGAGCCCGCCTGTCGCGATCACCACGGCCTTCGCCGCGAGCGTCACTGCCTGCCCGGTCGGCAGATGCAGGGCCGTCGCGCCGCAGGCTTCGCCGTCACGCAGAGCAATGTCCACGATAGTGAGATCGCCGATGCGGCGAATGCCGTTCGCATTATTCAGTTGCGTGCGCAGCGTCCTCGACACCGCGGGGCCCGTCGAGAGAAAATCCACATAGGCGCAGCGCGGCCGATCATGGCCCGGCGCCTGCGCCTGTTTGATATGGCCGTCCTCGCGCGCCCAGCCGACCTTCCACGCATCCATCTCGCGCAGCCGCTGCGGACCATCTTCACACAACAACGCAGCAAGGCGCTCATCACAGAGCCCGCGGCCGGCCGCGAGCGTATCGGCGAAGTGATGTTCCCAGTGATCTGACGTCTGCTCGCCGAGCGCCGCCGCCACCGTCATCTGCGCCATGACGGTCGCGCCGCCGCGCCCAATCAGGCTGCGATCGGCAAGGATTACAGAAGCGCCGTTCTTGGCGGCTTCCAGCGCGGCATACATGCCCGCACCTCCCGCGCCGATGACGAGAACGTCGGATTCGAGATGGATGGGAACCGAGGTCACGGGAGAAGATGATGTCATGGTCAGGCGAGTGTCTCTTCAAACGATAGCTTTGTCAGCAACCATCACTGTGCCAAAACCATGCCACCCATATCCCCGCCGTCACATCTCCGTGCGCAGGATCGCCCGCGCCAGCGTCTGTGCACGCGGAACGATACTCTCAATATCCAGCCACTCCAGATCGGTATGAACATTGCCGCCGACCGGGCCGAGCCCGCACAATGTCGGCGTGCCAACGCTGGCGGTGAAACCTGAATCCGCACAGCCGCCTGCAAATTCGCCGGTCAGCGTGGTGAGGCCCGAGTCGACAGCAGCAGCCTGATAGGCTCCGAACATCGCCTTGGCGGCCGCGTCCTGCACCAGCGGCAGGAATTCGCCGTTGATGTGCAGCTTTGCCGTTGTGCCCGGCACGGTCGACGTCGCAATGATCGTTTCAATCGCGTCCATGATGGTCGCACGATCGGCCGGATCGATGTAACGGAAATCGATCTCGCCTTCCGCATGGGGCGCCGTGGTGTTGACCGACTGGCCGCCCGACACCAAGCCGACATTCAGCGTGATGCCCTTGTCCATGTCCGTCAGCGCATGAATCTGCACGATCTTATGCGCGAGCTCGCCGATGGCGCTGATGCCCACCGCAAAGTTATTGCCGGAATGCGCAGCCTTGCCGAACACCTCGAAGCGCATGAACACGCCGCCCTTGCGGCCGGTAGTGATATTCCCGGTCGGACGCCCCGGCTCCGAATTATAGACCGCGCGTGCCGCACGACCCTCGCGCTCGATGATCGGCCGCGACGAACGCGATGCGATCTCCTCGTCGCCGGTGATCAAGAGCTTGATCGGGCATGGCGCCGCATCGAATTTCTTCAGCGCCGCAGCAACGAACACATTGATGACGACGCCGGCCTTCATGTCGGCCACACCCGGCCCATGGGCAAGATTGCCTTCGATCGTGAAGGGACGCTTGGCGACTTCGCCTTTCGGAAACACGGTATCGCGATGGCCCATCAGCAGAATCGGCTTCTCGTTGCTGCCCGGCTTGCTGATCAGCCCATGCACCGCGTCGCCATAGACGTCATGGGGCTCGCGCCAGGTTTCGATGCCATACTCGGCGAAGTGCTGCTCGAAACGAGCACCGACGGCGTCGACGCCTTGCTTGTCGAAGGAGCCGGAATCGATATTCACGACGTCGCGCAGCAGGTCGATCATCGGCTGCTTTTGCGAGGCCAGCCATTCGGTGATCCGGGTTTCGGTGGTGTTCGACATGAATTGTCCTTCGGTCACTCTTGAGCGCTTGCGCTGCGCGTTCTTACTTCGCCATCGCCACGGCGGGCGACGCTACATTCGACTTGCGCATCATCATGCGCGCGATGGCTTCGCCGATCACCACGGTGGTGAAGTGCGTGTTGGCGCGGCAATCCGACGGCATGATCGACGCATCGGCGACGCGCAGGCCCTTGAGGCCCTTCACGGTACCGTCCGGATTGACCACGCCGCCCGCGTCCTTGAAGCCGGTCATGCGGCAGGTGCCGGCAGCGTGCTGGATGTCGCCGGTATCACGGCGCAGCACGGCTTCGAGCTCGCGTGTCGGCAGCGCCGCTGCCTGCGGCAGCGTCATGTCGGTATCGGTGAGGCGGATCCAGTCAGCGATGCCCGCCAGCGCCGGCTGCGTGGTGATCACCGCAAGCCGCTTCACGGCATCGACCATGCGCAGCATGTCGCGGGGGTCAGCCAGCATGTTCTCCTCGACGATCGGGTCGATCGACGCATCGGTCGATGCGAGCTTCAGCGTGCCGCGCGAGAAGGCGTTGAACAGACCGGCACCGATGGCACCAGGATTGCCGATGCCACGATGATTGAACGCGATCAGGATCATGTCGCGCTTGCCGCCCTCGGCGAGGCTCGACGAATAGGTCACACAGCAATTGGTGTGGCGAGTGTCCTTGTCTTTCGGCGCGACATCGTCATGCAGCTTGATCGTGGTGCGGAACAGCGGATGGTCGAAGAAATTCTGGCCGACGGGGAGATCGCATTCTACGGCAATGCCCATGTCCTTCAGCTCGTCTGCCGGACCCACGCCCGAGCGCAGCAGGATCGCCGGGCTGTGGATCGAGCCACCGCACAGCACGATCTCGCGCGCGCTGATTTCCTGCGTGCCCTGCCCCTCGATATGGACGATCACGCCGGTCGCCTGACCGTCCTTGATCACAACGCGATCGACCAGCGCATGACCGCGAATTTCGAGATTGGCGTGACCGCGCGCCGGTTCGAGATAGGCTTCATTGGTGGAAATGCGGCGCAGATCGCGGCTGTTGATCGGGTAGCAGGCAACGCCTTCGCCATCCGGTCCGTTGACGTCGTCGCACCACGCATAGCCCGAGGCCAGCGCAGCATCGCGCAAGCCCTTGTCGATCGGCCCCCATGTCGCCGGCGGCGCACGATAGACCGGCAGCGGACCGCCGCGACCATGGCCGGGCCTGTCGCCGAAGTCGAGATCGTCCTCGATCACCGAGAACAACGGCATGATCTCCCTGGCCGACCAGCCGGTGCAACCCAGCGACGCCCATTCGTCGAATGCGTCGGCAACACCGCGGATCGCGATCTGGCCGTTCATCATCGAGGAACCACCGAGACCCCTGCCGCGCCAGTAGAAGCGCTGATCCTGCCCGGCCACGCGACGCGAATGCAACTGCGGCCACTGCCACTTTTCCTGGAATTCGCGCTGGTGAATGATCGGGATCGGGTTCGCCGTGGTGACTTCCCACGGCGCATCCGCCGCGCGCCAGTCGAGGCCGGCCTCCAGCAGCAGCACACGTGTAGCGGGATTTTCGGAAAGCCTGGCAGCCACGGCAGCGCCGGCAGATCCACCGCCGACGACGATCACATCATACATAGTGCTTCATTTCTCTCTGCTGCGGCGCCCTGCGCCGATCTTGACCGGCCGAACGCGTGCAAAATCCGTTCCCGCCATTATGCGCCCGGTGCACGGCAGACGCCAGCAGGCGCGCTGCAGAGGCAACGCGCGGCAAAAGCATGGCGGTTGGAAAGATATGGCCACAAGTTGTGGCGGTGATGGATTGAACGGAAAGAATCGCTTCAGAGGGGATCACCGGGCTTCTTCACAGGCGGATCGTCATCAAGAATGGCGCGCCAGCCGGCGCCGTCGAGATCGTCGAATTGCCCTGATCTCAGCGACCACATAAAGGCCCACAGGCCAAGCAGCCCGAGCGCGAGTGCCAACGGCACGAGGACGATGAGGGACTGCATGGTCGGACCTATTTCAGCACGAGACGGTTCTTCGACAGGAACATGCGCTGTCCGCCGGCCTCACCTTCGAGCACCAGATCCCAGAGGCCCGGCGCCAGCTCGGCGACCCTGCCGCGATAGAGCGCGTCGCCGGCCCCGACCAGTTCAACCGGCCGGTCGGCACGACGATCCGCCGGCCGCTCGAGTCGTCCGGTGAAGGTCAGTCCCGTGATCGGGTTTCCGTTGCGGTCGCGCGCTTCGACGCGGACGGCGGCATCACCTGCAGCGTCGCGTTCGACATGCGCGCCGACTTTCCAGCCGCGGCTGCTCTGGCCGCGCGCAGCCTCGATCTCGTTGCCGTAAGCGAGGCTCGCTGTATAGGGACTATCCACCTCGACACCCGGCAGCGTCTCCAGCGCGAATTTTATCATGACGACATTGACACCGATGATCATGCCGAAAAACAAAACCAGGCAGATCAGGACGAACCGGCCGGTGATCGGACGAGGTGCGGCAACGGCGGTGCTCATGCTGTTCTCCTTCACGGTGCAACGAAATGATCGGTCGCCGAAGCCATGTCGCCATGGGCTGAATCGGTGACGCGCATCACAAGCGGGATCGACTTCTCGGAATTGATTGCCGCGGGCGCTGTCACCAATACGCGCAGCTCGGTGGTCTGGTCGCGGCCCAGCACGATCTCCGGCCGGCCCGATGACACCGCATCCATACCCACCACATGCACCGCGGCATTGGCCGGCCCGTTGACATCGAGCGTAACCACGCGGCCGGCACCGCGCTTGTTGAGCAGCCGCACCGTATAGGCATTGCGGATCGAACCGTCGCTGAGGCGCACGGCGACCGGATTGCGATCGTGCAGCACGTTGATGTCGAGCAGCGAGCGGTTCAGCAGCGCGTAGAGCATCACCGCACCGACAGCGACAATCATGCCGACATAGGCCACCGTACGCGGCCGGATAATACGATAAATCTCCGGCTTGCCCGCCTTGCGCCTGGCAATGTTGATGTCGGTGTCGTAGCCGATCAGCCGGGTCGGTCGGCCGATCTTTTCCATCACGCCGTCGCAGGCGTCGATACACAATCCGCACTGGATGCAATCCATCTGCAGGCCGTTGCGGATATCGATGCCGACCGGGCAGACGTTGACGCACTGATAGCAGTCGATGCAGTCGCCTGCAGGCTGGCCGAGCGCGCGCAGCTCGGCCGCCTTCTTCAGCGAGGTGCGCTGCTCGCCGCGATCGGTCTTGTAGGTGACATTGAGCGCCCACTCGTCGGTCAGCGCCGCCTGGATGCGCGGCCACGGGCACATATAGAGACAGACCTGCTCGCGCATCCAGCCCGCCAGCGTGTAGGTCGTCGCCGTCAGGATCGCGATCCAGATATAAGCCAGCGCCGGCGCCTGGAAGGTGACGAGTTCCCTCACCAGCGTCGGCGCGTCGTTGAAATAGAGCACCCAGGCGCCGCCGGTCCACCACGCGATCAGAAGCCAGATCGAATGCTTCATCGTCAGCTCGACAACACGCTGCAGCGTGAACCCTTCGGCCTCCTTCTTCATCCGCTCGCGGCGGTCGCCTTCAATCAGGCGCTCGACAGCGAAGAACAAGTCAGTCCAGACTGTCTGCGGACAGAGATAGCCGCACCAGACGCGGCCACCGACGGCATTCATCAAAAACAGCGCGAGGGCTGCAAGGATCAGCAGGCCGGTGAAGAAATACACTTCCTGCGGCCATAGCTCGATGAAAAAGAAATAGAAGCGACTGTTCGGCAGATCGACCAGCACTGCCTGATCGGGGGCACCGGGACCGCGATTCCAACGCACGAAGGGCAGCAGATAATAAATGCCAAGGCAGACCGCCATCAGCGCCCATTTGACGTTGCGATACCTGCCGGAGACCTTCTGCGGATAGACCTTCTTCTGCGCCGCATAGAGCGGGCCGTAGTCGAATTCCTCTGGCGCAACGGGCTTGTTCATGGGGCACTCTCGTCTTTGGAATGACCCTAGACTTCGCCGGTGCGATGCAATTGATGTACGTCAAACGCACGCGCGGGATTGGCCGCGCGCGCTATGACTTATTGTCCACCCCCCAGCGAGTGAACATAGACCGTCAGCGCCTTGATGGTCGCTGGATCGAGACGGCCGATCCAGGCCGGCATCACGCCGTTGCGGCCATTGGTGATGGTTTCGACGACGGTCGCCTCATCCGCCCCGTAGAGCCAGATATTGTCGGTCAGGTTCGGCGCACCCATGTCGGGATTTCCCTTGCCGGCGTCGCCGTGACACGAGGCGCAGTTGTCGGCGAACAGCTTCTGGCCGGCATTGGCGTCGTAACCCTTGGCCGTCGGCAATCCCGACAGTGAGCGCACGTAGTTCGCAACCGTCTCGATCTCCGGCTTCTTCAACATGCCGTCGCGGCCGAAGGCCAGCATCGATCCTTCATGCGATTCCGCATGGGCGGAACGCGCGCCGAACTGGATGGTCTTCTCGATCTGCTCCAGTGTGCCGCCCCACAGCCAGTCGTCATCGTTCAGGTTGGGGAAGCCCTTGGCACCGGTCGCACCAGTGCCGTGACACGGCGCGCAATTGTCACCGAACACCACACGGCCTCTGGCGCGCCCCAGTGCCAGCAGCGCCGGATCCTTCTCGATTTCCGCGAGCGGTGCAGCGCCGAGCGCCGCCATCTTGCCTCCGCGGATCTTCTCAAGATTGGCGAGATCGATGGCGACATCCGCGCGTGACGAATAGCCCATGACGCCCGTCGCGTAGCTCTGCACCAGCGGCCAGGACGGATACACGACCCAATAGCCGATCGCCCAAACGATGGTGAGATAGAAAGTCATCACCCACCAGCGCGGCAGCGGCGTGTTGAGCTCCTTGATGCCGTCCCAGGAGTGACCTGTGGTGGTCTTGCCGGTAGCCTTGTCGAATTCGCCTTCGTGATCGCTCATGATCTGATCAATCCTCTCGCAACGGCTGACGCGCAGCCGCGTCAAACATCGCCTTGTTGCGGGGCCACAAGGCGTAGGTCAGAATTGCGATGAAGATTCCGACGAAGACCGGCGTCCAGAATGTGAGGACGAGGTTCGACGCGAAGTTCTCGACGGTCAGGATTGCGCGCATGCTTCCATCTCCTCAGCGGAGGTTTGCTTTTTCGTTGTAGAGTTTGAAATCGACCAGCGTGCCCAGCATCTGCAGATAGGCGACCAGTGCATCCATCTCGGTGGGCAGACCCGGCTTGCCGTCGAAGTTACGTGCGACCGATTTCGGATAGCGCTTGAGCAGCGCGTCGGTATCGCCATTGTCGGGATCGGCCTGGGTCTTCAGGTCCGCCACCGCATGGGCGATCTGGTCGTCGCTGTAGGGCACACCCACAGCGCGGTTGGTGCGCAGATGATCGGCGACGTTCTCGGTGTTCACAAACGTCTCCGCCAGGAACTTGTAGGACGGCATCACCGATTGCGGCACGATGGCGCGCGGATTGCTCAGATGCGTGACGTGCCATTCGTCGGAATACTTGGCGCCGACACGGGCAAGATCAGGCCCGGTGCGCTTCGAACCCCACTGGAACGGATGGTCATACATGCTCTCCGCCGCGAGCGAATAGTGCCCGTAGCGCTCGACCTCGTCGCGCAGCGGCCGCACCATCTGCGAGTGGCAGAGATAGCAGCCCTCGCGGACATAGACGTTGCGCCCCGCGAGTTCGAGCGGCGTGTAAGGCCGCATGCCCTCGACCGTCTCGATGGTGCTCTTGAGATAGAACAACGGCGCGATCTCGACGATGCCACCAATGGCGATGACGAGAATGATACCCACGATCAGGACGATCGAGTTCTTCTCGAAGATTTGGTGCCGGCTCCAGAAAGACATGATTGATCCTCACTCAGCCGGCTGCAGCGTGGCGCCGGGGCTCGATAGCACGCCCTCTTCCGCCTCGCCGACGCGCACGGTCATCCACAAATTCCAGGCCATGATCAGCGCGCCGATCAGGAACAGACCGCCGCCCGCGGCGCGGATGATGTAGAACGGGTGCATCGCCTCGACGCTTTCGATGAAGGAATATTCGAGGAAGCCGAGCGACGTGTAGGCGCGCCACATCAGACCCTGCAGGATGCCCGACACCCACATCGCCGAGATGTAGAGAACGATGCCGAGCGTCGCGATCCAGAAATGCCACTCCACCAGCTTCAGGCTGTAGAGCCCTTTGCGATTCCACAGCCACGGCACCAGGCAATAGAGTGCGCCGAAGGAGACGAAGCCGACCCAGCCCAGCGCGCCGGAATGCACGTGACCGATGGTCCAGTCGGTATAGTGGCTGAGCGAATTGACGACCTTGATGGACATCAGCGGACCTTCGAAGGTCGCCATGCCGTAGAACGCCACCGACACCACCAGCATGCGGAGCACCGGATCGGTGCGCAGCTTGTCCCACGCGCCGGACAGCGTCATCAGGCCGTTGATCATGCCACCCCAGGAGGGCATCCACAGCATGATCGAGAAGGTCATGCCGAGCGTCTGCGTCCAGTCGGGCAGCGCCGAATAGTGCAGGTGATGCGGACCGGCCCAGATATAGAGGAAGATGATCGCCCAGAAATGCACGATCGAGAGCCGATAGGAATAGACCGGCCGCTCCGCGCGTTTCGGGATGAAGTAATACATGATGGCGAGGAAGCCGGCGGTGAGGAAGAAGCCCACCGCATTGTGGCCGTACCACCACTGGAACATGGCATCCTGCACGCCGGCCCAGGCGACATAGGACTTGGAGCCGAAGACCGAGACGGGCAGCGCCGGGTTATTGCCGAGATGCAGCACCGCGATGGTGATGATGAAGGCGAGATAGAACCAGTTGGCGACGAAGATATGCGGCTCCTTGCGCTTCACGAGCGTCATCAGGAACACCAGCAGATAGGTCACCCAGACGATGGTCAGCCAGAGATCGGCATACCATTCCGGTTCGGCATATTCCTTCGATTGCGTGACGCCGAGCAGATAGCCGGTGCCGGCAATGACGATGAAGAAATTATAGCCGAGCACCACGAACCACGGCGCAAGATCGCCGGCGAGACGGGTACGGCAGGTCTTCTGCACCACATAGAACGACGTCGCGATCAGCACGTTGCCGCCGAAGGCGAACACCACCGCCGAGGTATGCAGCGGCCGCAGCCGGCCGAACGAGGTCCAGGGCAGATTGAAGTTCAGATCGGGCCATGCGAGCTGCAAGGCGATCAGCAGGCCCACGGTGAAGCCGGCAATGCCCCAGAACACGGAGGCCACCGCGGCGAACTTGATCGGCCCGAAATTGTAATTCGGCCGCCCGTCGATTTCCTGCGGCGGCAATGCGCCACGCTCGAAGTAACGGTTGAGGATGACGAATATGGCAGCCAGGCTGGCGAAGCCGGCCAGCGTCATGTGGAAGGCGTAGGCCGTATCTTCCGCTTTTGCCGCTGCGATGATGGAAAGAAATACGGTGGCTGCGAGGATCACGGTCAGACCGGCCTCGCCAATCGTCATCCACTTCACGCTGTCAGTCTGGTTCGTCATGATGATTCTTTCCCGAGCACGCACCCATCAATCACGGCGCTGCGCTCAGTGAATTGATTGAAATCAAAGTTCGGGGGAAGCTCGCTTGCTGGCTGCGCGCGTCGTCAGGCCAGAGCGGGAGCCGCGACGGATTCGGTATCCAGCAGCCGGATGCGGCCCGGGAGAATCTCGATCGTGCCGCGGCGTTCGAGCTTGGCCAGCGTGCGGCACACGGTCTCGACGGTGAGGCCGAGATGGTCGGCGATATCGCGTCGGCTCATCGGCACCGGCAGCGGATCGACATCGCGGCCGAGCCGTACCAGCCGGTCGCGCCAGTACGTCAGGAACACGATAAGCTTCTCTTCCGCTGCACGGCGGCCCAGTGAGAACATCTTGTCATGTGCGTCGGCGATCTCGGCCGCCATCAGCGCGACGATCTCGTTCAGCACATAGGGCCGGTGACTGGCGAATTGCGAGAATTTCTCGCGCGGGATTTCCCAGACCAGTGCTGGCCCGATGGCAGCGGCGGACACGTCATGACGCCCCTGCGTGGCGATCTCGAGGATATCACCGGGCAGCGCGAAACCGGTGATCTGGCGGCGATTATCGAGTTCGGTCCGGTAAAGACAGACCACGCCTTCGACCACGCTGAAGCACTTGCCGGCCGGTGCGCCCTGCGTGAACAGGACATCCTGCGAGGTGTAGGGCACCCGCTCGCCCAAGGCCATCAACTGGCGCAGATCGGCCGCGCCAAGGTGAGACAGGAAGCCGCCCGGCTGTGTGGCCGCATTCGCACAAGGCGCCGCGAACGACGATGCAGCCATCAGCTTTGTCATGCGCTTCCCGGTTTCTTTGGCCTCGCAGGGGTGCGGGGCACCTTGGGATAGCCGGATCCGCGCGGCCCACATTGATACACATCAATCCGTGCGGCCCTCGAAGTCAGAACGCCTCGCTTTCGATCGTCGCAACCGTTCTGGCGTCAAGCAGATGCTGGCCCCAGCCGCGTTTCGCCAGCACATGCGACAGCCCCGGCGATACCAGCAGCAACACCGCGGTCATGACCAACGGCACGGCGCTGAGCCAATCCATGCGCACCGGCGTGAGTTCTTCCGTACTGCCGACATAGTCGCCGCCTCGGCACCAGATATCGCGGCAGATGCGCAGCAGGCCGCGCCTGCTGCCGCCGCGTTGCGCACTACCGAGCAGTACCTGTATGGCCTGATGCGTGACCACGCCCTCGCGCGTTGCCGGTGCGACCTCTGGCGTCTCGCCCAGCGAGATACGCAGCAATAGATCGACCAGGTCGATGCCGGCGAGCCAGGCGGCCATCGGCTCCACCAGCCGCGGATTGCAGTCGATATAGAATGGCCCGCTGTCATCGTCCGGCATGATGAAGTCGATCGACAGCGCGCCGTGCCAGGCGAGATGCCTACCAATGGCCGCGAGATCGTCACGCACGCGGTCGCGTCGCACGCCGCGCTTGATGGCATCGCCGCCGCCGGCGCCCTCCATGATCTGCCGAGTGGCGTGAAAGCCGACCAACTCACCGCGGCAGAACACGCCCTGCGCCTTCTCGGTCGCGCCCGCGACCCGGGCCTGCACAAGCACCTCGCCGGCAAAGCCGTTGCCGGCCTCAAGCTCTCTCATTGCCAGCGCGAGGTCGGCGTCGTCACGCACCACCCAGACGCCGCGGCTGGCGGTGCCGATCGTCGTCTTGATGACGCAGGGAAAGCGGACCGCGGCGCGCAGCGCATCAGCGCCGGCGACGATCCGCGTCTCGGGCTGCGGCAATCCAAGCTCACTGAGCATGCGGCTGAAACCGGCCTTGCTATGCGCCGCCCGATAGCTCGCGAAGGACGGCAACGCCAGACCGGCCAGCGGTATCAACCGTTCCTGCACTCTGGCGAACAGGAAGCCCTGTTCGTGGATCGGCAGCAGCACGTCGTAGTCACCTGTCGCCAACAGGTTTTCGATGAACCGCAGGAAGCCCAGGGGATTTTCCCGCATTCCCGGGCAGCGATGATATGTCCGGACAAATCGCGAGAACCGCGCCAGCCCGGCACCAGCAGGATCGCAGACATCCACCACATGGCCAGCGAGACCGAGCACGGTGACCGCTTCCCGAGCGGAGGTGCTGGTGCCTTCCGACAGCAGGATGCGCAGCGGCTTAAAATTCGGGCGGCTCGTCGTCATGCTCAATCATGTCGCATTCTCGGGTCACCGTCGCGCGTCCGGAGGCCGCCCTGCACGGGCCGCAACACCTGCATGTCGCGGCGCTCATGGACATTAACCTGCTGCGAACGTAGGCATAGCGCATCTTTTCGAGGCTGCAAAAAAGCGGCCGTCAGCCGCCCTGGGTGGAAACGCATATGGTCGACATTCCGGCCTCGACCTCGCATCTCGCGTCGCGCGATCACATCCCTTCGGCGACGCGGACACTGACGGCGATTTCCACTGCGCATTGGGTCAGTCACTTCCACATCTTCGTACTGCCGATGCTGTTCCCGTTCCTGAAGGACCGGCTCGGCGTTGGCTATATCGAACTTGGCTTCGCGCTGACCACCTTTGCCGTCGTCTCCGGCCTCACGCAGGCGCCGATCGGCTACCTCGTCGACCGCATCGGCGCGCGCAAGATCCTGATCCTCGGCGTCATGCTGGGCGGCTGTGCGCTGATCACGCTCGGCCTGTTGCTGAGCTATCCCGCCCTGATCGTCTGCGCTGCGCTGCTTGGCCTCGCCAACAGCGTCTATCATCCGGCCGACTACGCCATCCTCGCCGCACATATGGACGAGTCGAAGATGGGCCGCGCATTCTCGATCCATACCTTTGCCGGCTTTGTCGGTGGCGCGGTCGCGCCTCCCCTGATGGCGGCACTGCTGGTCGGTATCGGTGGCCAGGGCGCGCTGATCGTCGCGGGCGCCATTGGCGTGGCCATCGCGCTGATGCTCATCGTGGTCGGCATTCCCGATGCTGGCGCCATGGCGGATGGCGATGACGCCAAAAATGCAGAAGCTCCCAAGGTCAGCATGATGACCCCCGCGATCCTGATGCTGACGCTGTTCTTCACGCTGCTGTCGCTGTCGCAGAACGGCATCAACAGCTTTGGCATCGTCGCGCTGATGAACGGCTACGGCACATCGCTGTCATCGGCGAATATCGCGCTCACCGCTTTTCTCGCGGCCAGCGCCGTCGGCGTGCTTGCCGGCGGCTGGCTGGCTGATCGGACCAGACACCACAACCGCGTCGCCGCCGTGTGTTTCACGATCAATGCCGCCATCATCTGTGCCATCGCGGTGTTCACGCTGCCGACGCCGGTGATCGTCGCGGCCATGACCACCGCGGGTTTCCTCGGCGGCGTGCTGACACCGTCGCGCGACATGCTGGTGCGCGAAGCTGCCCCTCCCGGCGCTGCCGGCCGCGCCTTCGGCATCGTCTCCACCGGCTTCAATTTCGGCGGCATCATCAGCCCCATCCTGTTCGGCTGGTTCATGGACCACGCACTGCCGCATTGGGTGTTCGGCGCCTCGGCCTGCTTTATGGCCGCGACAGTGCTGCTGGCGCTGGTATCGGAACGCAAGCGGTAACGCTGGCGCCATCGCGCAGGCGATGTGCTTCTGCTATGCTCGCGCGGCATGCTCACGGTTCGCCATCTCACCAAATCCTATCGTTCAGCCCAGGAACAGGTCGCCGTTCTGCGCGGCGTCGATCTCAGCGTTGCCGCCGGCGAGAGCGTGGCGCTGACCGGCGAATCCGGCAGCGGCAAGAGCACGCTACTGCATCTGATCGCCGGCCTCGATGAAGCCGACAGCGGCGAGATCCAACTCGGCGACATCGTTGTCACTGGCCTCCATGATTCCGCCCGCGCTGCGCTGCGCCGCGACCGGCTCGGCCTCGTGTTCCAGCAGTTCAACCTGATCCCGTCGCTCTCGGTGGCGGACAATCTGGCGTTCCAGTCGCGCATCGCCGGCAAGCACGACGCAGCCTGGCAGCGCGAACTCACCGAGCGCCTCGGCCTCGGCGCGCTGCTCAAACGCTATCCCGAACAGCTCTCCGGCGGCCAGCAGCAGCGCGTCGCCATCGGCCGCGCGCTGGCCTCGAAGCCGCAGCTGCTGCTCGCCGATGAACCCACCGGCAATCTCGACGAAGACACCGCCGACGACGTTCTAAAACTGGCGCGCGATCTCGTAGCACGTACCGGCTGCGGCTTCCTGATGGTAACCCACAGCGAGCGTCTCGCCGCCACGCTGGATCGTCATGTTCATCTCCATGCGGGATTGATCGCGTGAGACGCGCGCTCTGGATCCTTGCGGTGCTGCTCAGCCACTGGCGCCGGCATCCGATGCAGTTCACGACGCTCCTGATCGGCCTGATCGCCGCCACCGCATTGTGGAGCGGCGTACAGGCGCTCAACCAGCAGGCGCGCACCAGCTATGACCGCGCCGCCGCGGCCTTCGGCGGAACGCGCATGCCGATGCTGGTCGCAACCAATGGCGGCGCGTTTTCGCAACAGCTCTTTGTCGATCTCCGCCGCGCCGGCTGGCCGGTCTCGCCTGTTGTCGAAGGCCGCGTGCAAATCGGCGGCCGCTCGGTGCGCCTGCTCGGCATCGAGCCGGTGACCATGCCGGTCGAAGCCAGCGCTGCGACGGAGATCGGCAGGACCGGCGTGCAGGCGTTTCTGACGCCGCCCGGTCAGGCGCTGATTGCGCCGGAAACACTGGCGAGCCTTGGCCTTACTGAGAGTGCGACGCCTGCGCTCAATGACGGAGCCCTGCTGCCGCCGCTGAAACTGCAGCCGCAGCTCGCACCCGGCGTGCTGGTGGTCGATATCGGCATCGCGCAGAAACTGCTGAAGATGCCGGATCAGATTTCGCGCCTGCTGATCGGCAGCGCCAAAAGCCCCCGCGCATCGCTCGGCAGCGTTGCCGGCGATCAGTTGCTGATGGTGCAGCCCGATGCCGAGACAGACCTCGAACGCCTCACCGACAGTTTCCATCTCAATCTCACCGCCTTCGGCCTGCTGTCCTTCTTCGTCGGGCTGTTCATCGTCAATTCCGCCATCGGCCTCGGCTTCGAACAGCGCCTGCCGATGCTGCGCACCTTGCGTGCCTGCGGCGTCTCGGCGCGGCAGCTCAACAGTGTGCTGATCCTCGAACTCGTCAGCCTCGCACTGATCGCCGGCGTTATCGGTCTCGTCTGCGGCTATTTCATCGCCGCATCGCTGCTGACCGATGTTGCGGCCAGCTTGCGCGGGCTCTATGGCGCGCAAATCCCGGGGCAACTCACACTGAAGCCCGAATGGTGGTTCGCCGGTCTCGCGATTTCCATCATCGGCGCGCTGCTGGCCGCGACATCGAGCCTGCTGAAAGCTGTCCGCCTCCCCTTGCTCGCCACCGCACAGCCTTATGCCTGGCAACAGACACAGCGTCGCTGGCTGCGGCTGCAAGGCGCGGGCGCATTGCTCGTATTCATCGCTGCCGGGCTCGCGCTCTGGCTTGGCGACTCACTGATTGCCGGCTTCTTCGTGCTTGCCGCATTGCTGCTCGGCGCAGCGCTCGCATTGCCGGTCATCCTCGGCATCGTCCTTGCCGGCGGCGAACGCAGCACGCGACGGCCACTCGTCACATGGTTCTGGGCCGACAGCCGGCTGCAGCTTTCCGGCCTGTCGCTGGCGTTGATGGCGCTGCTGCTGGCGCTAGCCGTCAATGTCGGCGTCGGCACCATGGTGGAGAGTTTCAGCCGGACCTTTACGGGCTGGCTCGACGGGCGGCTGGCGTCCGAGATCTATCTGAATGCGGCGAGCGAGAAGCAGGCGATCGAGATCAAGACCTGGTTGAAGACGCGCCCCGACGTGCAGGCAGTTCTGCCGGGCAGTCGCACCGACCTGCAGTTCAACGGCGCACCCATCGAGCTTCTCGGCTTCGCCGATCACGCCACCTATCGCGATCAATGGCCGCTGCTGGATTCCACCCGCGATGCATGGGATCGCGTACGCAGCAGCGACGGCGCACTCGTCAGCGAACAACTCTCGCTGCGGATGAAGCTCAAACTCGGCGACCGTCTGGACGTGCCGACGCCGAGCGGCACATGGCCGATGGACGTCGTTGCCGTGTATGCCGATTACGGCAATCCAAAAGGCCAGATCGGCGTGAACATCGATGCACTGGTCAAACATTTCCCTGATATTTCGCAAACCCGCATGGGCCTGCGCGTCGCCCCCGCGGCCGTGCCCGCGCTGATCGATGCCATCCGCGTGCGCTTCGGCCTCGACGGCCGCAACGTCGCCGATCAGACGACGGTGAAAACGGAATCGCTTGCAATCTTCAACCGCACCTTCGCGGTCACTGCAGCTCTCAATGCCTTTACGCTCGGCGTCGCAGGCGTCGCCTTGCTCACCAGCCTGCTCACATTGAGCAATTCGCGCCTGCCCCAACTGGCGCCGCTCTGGGCCATCGGCATCACGCGTCGCCGCCTTGCCGGCATCGAGCTGTTGAAGACGCTGTCGGTCGCCTTGATTACTTCACTGCTGGCGCTGCCGCTCGGCCTGCTGGTGGCATGGTGTCTGATCGCCATCGTCAATGTGAAGGCCTTCGGCTGGCGCCTGCCGTTCCATGTGTTTCCGCTGCAACTGGTCCAGTTGCTGGGCGTTGCCATGTTGGCGTCGCTGCTCGCAGCCTTGCTACCGATTCTGAAACTGCTGCGCATGCAGCCGGCTACACTGGTGAAGGTATTCGCCAATGAGCGCTAGCCTCATCACGCGTCGCAGTTTGATCGGCGGCATCGCACTGTTCGGGCTCGGCGGTTCACGCGCATTCGCCCAGGGTTTCGCCGGCCTCGGCCGCGACGCCGAAGGTTTTGCCAGCGTTGTGCCCGGACGCACTCTCACCTTTCCGGCCGATCACGGCCCGCATCCGGATTATCGCATCGAATGGTGGTACCTCACCGCCAATCTCACGGACGCATCGGGCAATGCCTATGGCGCGCAGTGGACGCTGTTTCGTCAGGCGATGGCGGTGGGCGCGCAAGGCGACGGCTGGGCAACACCGCAGATCTGGATGGGCCATGCGGCGGTGACATCGGCGACTGCGCATCATGCGGCCGAGAATTTTGCCCGCGGCGGCATCGGTCAGGCCGGTGTCACGACAACACCGTTCCGTGCATGGATCGATGCGTGGGAAATGCGCGGGCTTGAGAACTTCGACGACAGGTCGGTTGCGCCGCTCGCTGTGTCGGCAGCGTCAGCGGATTTCAGCTACCGGCTACGGCTCGATGCAAAGCAGCCACTCGTGCTGCAGGGCGAAAATGGTTTCAGCCGCAAATCCGAACGCGGCCAAGCATCGTATTACTACAGCCAGCCCTATTTCACCGCATCGGGCGTGCTGGCCATCGACGGCAAGGAGATCGCCGTCACCGGCCACGCCTGGATGGACAGGGAATATTCGAGCCAGCCGCTGGCTTCCGACCAGACCGGCTGGGACTGGTTCTCGCTACATCTGCCTGACAATGCGAAGCTGATGCTGTTTCGTCTCAGGCAGAAAGATGGCGCACATTATTTTGCCGGCAACTGGATCACCGCGGACGGAAAATCCGAACAGCTTGCCCCAGGCGCCATAGATATGACGCCGACAGTCATGACGGAGATCGCCGGCCGCAGGATCCCGACGTCATGGAAGGTATCGATCGCATCGCGCGGATTGCAGATCGCGACCTCGCCGCTGAATTCCAAGAGCTGGATGACGACGAGCTTCCCGTATTGGGAAGGGCCGGTGAGCTTCACCGGCAGTCACAGCGGTACGGGCTATCTGGAAATGACGGGGTATTGAGGGTCAACGCCCACCAACCACGCCGTCATGCCCGGGCTTGACCCGGGCTTGACCCGGGCATCCATGCCTTTCTTGTATCGAGCTCACCGCTAAGACGTGGATGGCCGGGACAAGCCCGGCCATGACGGAGTTTTTGTCGCAGCTAATAGCGAATGACGTTACTTCGTCAGCGGGCAGCCGCTCTCGGCCGCGGTCGGATAGGCCTTGTCGCCGGGCACCACGGCGAGCTGCTTGTAGTAATCCCACGGCCTCTTTGATTCCGACGGCTTCTTGACCTCGAACAGATAGAGGTCCTTCACCATGCGGCCATTGGCGAGCACTTTGCCGCCCTGAGCGAAGGCGTCATCGACCGGAAGCTCCTTCAGCTTCTTCGCGACGGCTTCGGAATCCTTGGTGCCTGCCGCCTTGACTGCCTTCAGATAGGACAGCGTCGACGAATAGGTGCCGGCCTGGATCATGTTCGGCATGCGCTGGGTGCGCTTGAAGAAGCGATCGGCGAACTCACGCGATTTGTCGTCGCGGTCCCAGTAGAACGATTCGGTCAGCACCAGGCCTTGCGCGGCCTGCAGCCCGAGGCCGTTCACTTCGGCCAACGTCAGCAGGAGGCCGGCGAGCTTCTGACCGCCGGCGACGATGCCGAATTCAGCCGCCTGCTTCACGGCGTTGGTCGTGTCGAGACCGGCATTGGCAAGGCCGATGACCTTCGCCTTAGAAGCCTGAGCCTGCAGCAAGAACGACGAGAAGTCAGACGAGTTCAGCGGATGGCGAACGGCACCAAGCACCTTGCCGCCCTTCGCCTTCACGATGTCGCCGGTGTCTTTCTCCAGCGAATAGCCGAAGGCATAATCCGCGGTGAGAAAGAACCAGGTGTCGCCGCCGGCTTCGGTCAGAGCGCCGCCGGTGCCAACACCCAAAGCACGGGTGTCGAACGACCAGTGAAAGCCATAGGGCGTGCATGCATCGCCGGTGACGCGCGACGAGGCCGCGCCCACCACGATGTCGATCTTCTTCTCTTGATTGGATAGTTCCTGAACCGCGAGCGCCACTGACGAGGTGGTCAATTCAGTGATCATGTCGACGCCTTCGACATCGTACCAGCGCCGCGCGATTGAGACGGCCAGATCGGGCTTGTTCTGGTGGTCGGCGGTGACCATTTCGATCTTTTTGCCGAGCACTTCGCCGCCGAAATCCTCGATCGCCATTTTGGCGGCTTCGACCGAATACTTGCCGCCGTAATCGGCATAGACACCGGACTGGTCGTTGAGAATGCCGATCTTGACGCCTTGCGCCGAGGCCGGCGCGGCCAGCAAAAGACCGCACAGCGCAGCCGTCGACAACAGTCCGAATTTCATCAGTGCCTCCCAGGTTTTAATTTGGGGGCACGCTATTTTAGAAGCGGATGTCGAACCAGATAATCTTTCGGCCTAGACAGAATTTGCAGATCAGCTTTGCGTCATCGCGGAGCGCAGTCGTCACGCCATTTGGTGCAACGCACTCGTCTAATGCTGCTTCTTCAGTGCCGCGTCGATACAAGCCAGTTCCCGCTCGATTTCAGCGACCATCGAAACCGGATCGGCGTCGGAAATGAGATGCATTTTCTCGTAAGTGCCGTCCTGGATGCTTCTCAGGATGGCCATGCGGTCGGTCTTGTAACCTCTCAAACGTTCGAAATCGCCGCGCTCGGCATATTTCGCAATGAGTTTTTCGAAGACGGTGCTCATGCTGGAATTCCTTGGCATCAAAAGCGCGGGGCCAATGCCCCGCGCCGTGAATGGTCGGCGATCACAAACCGCGCAGCACCAACCGGTTGAGACGGCTGGCAAACGCGGCAGGATCTTCCGGCAATTCGCCGTCGAGAATCTGCGCCTGCTCCAGCAACAGGAACGCGATGTCCGACGCCTCGCCGCCCGCCGCCTTGTCAGCACCGGCGATCTTCGCCACCAGCGGATGGCGCAGATTGATCTCGAGGATCGGCTTGGTGACAGAGCCTCGGTTCTGCATCGCCAGCATGCGCTCAAGCTCGCGGTCCGGGCCGGCACCGCCGGCAACCAGACACGACGCCGATGTGGTCAGGCGCGTCGAGACTTTCACGTCGGAGACGCGCTCGCCGAGTGCATCCTTGATCACGGCAATGGTCGCGGCTTCGTCGGTCTCGGTCTTCGGCTCGTCCTTGGTCGCCTCGTCGTCGATGCGCGGAATCAGATCGAGATTGACCTCACCCTGGCTCAGCGACTTCAGCGGCTTGCCATCGAAATCGAGCGGCGCCGAGCTCCAGAATGCGTCGACCGCGTCGGTCAGCAGCAGCACCTCAATGCCGCGCGACTTGGCGGCCTCCAGCTTCGGATTCGACTTCAGGCGGTCGAGGCTGTCGCCGGCGAGATAATAGATCTCGGTCTGGTTCGGCTTCAGGTCCGCGACATAGTCCTTCAGCGAGCGCTTCTCGCCCGAGGTCGTGGTGAAGCGCGACAGCGCCAGTAGCTTCTCGCGGCGCTCGAAGTCCTCATAGATGCCTTCCTTGATCACCGGACCGAAGGCGTCCCAGATCTTGGCGAAGGTCTCGGCATCCTTCTCGCTCAGGCTTTCGAGTTCGCCGATGACGCGGGTGGCAACGGCTTTGCGGATTTGCGTCAGCTGCGGATTGTTCTGCAGCATCTCGCGCGAGAGGTTCAGCGGCAGATCCTCGGCATCGATGACGCCGCGGATGAAACGCAGATAGGACGGCAACAGGTCCGCATCGTCGGTGATGAACACACGACGCACATAGAGCTTCACATGGCCCTTGCGGTTCGGTTCAAAGAGATCGAACGGCTTCTGCGACGGCGCGAACAACAGCACCGCATAGGAATAACGGCCCTCGGCACGGTAATGCAGCGTCATCGCTGGTTCGTCATAGGCATGCGCGATGGACTTATAGGCCGCGCTGTAATCTTCCGGCTTCAGCTCGGACTTGGAGCGCTGCCATAGCGCGCTGGCCGAATTGATCTGGCGCGGCTCGGCATCGCCGTCCTTGAGCATGATCGGAAATTGGATGTTGTCCGAATAGGCGCTGACGATGCGCTCGATTTCGTAAGTTTCGAGATACTTCTTCGCGTCATCTTTCAGATGCAGCACGATGGACGTGCCGGTCGGCACGCTCATGCCGTCACTGACCTGGGCGATCTCGAAACCGGCGCCGCCGGTCGAGGTCCAGGTGAAGGCATCATGGGTGCCGGCCCGGTGGCTGGTGACGATGATCTTCTCCGCCACCATGAAAGCTGCATAGAAGCCGACGCCGAACTGGCCGATCAGGTTCGAGCCGTCCTTGGCCTCGGTCAGCCGCGACAGGAATGACTTGGTACCGGATTTCGCAATGGTGCCGAGATTGTCGATCAGTTCCTGGCGATCCATGCCGATGCCGGTATCGACGATCGTCAACGTATTGGCTGATTTGTCCGGAATGATGGTGATGTTGGGCGACTGGCCGTCGGGGATCAGCTGGGGATTGGCGATCGCCTCATAGCGCAGCTTGTCGCAAGCGTCGGACGCGTTGGAAATCAGCTCGCGCAGGAAGATGTCGGTCTCGGAATAGACCGAGTGAACCATCAGGTTCAGCAATTCGGCGACTTCGGCCTGGAACGGCTGGGAAACGGGTGCAGCGGTGTCAGTGGTCGTCATGAAAGTGCCCGATACTGGTAAAAGAGAGATGACGCATATAGCGACGCGGATTTGCCGAGTCCATGGTGCAAACTAATGGATTCCGCGTGAAAATACCTCACCGGGAACTGTAGTTGCTGCCGTTACTTTGAGGTTGCGACTTGCGCGGCCAGCAGCCTGGTCGTGGCGTCGAGATCTACCAGCGGATAGACTTCGAACTGCGCCGGAATGATGTCGGCCCATTCGTTCAGGATGCGATGCAGCACTTCATTGCCGTCGACCTTGAACACCGCGACCACGCCGCGGCCGACGCGCGGATAGATGTGCTGGCAGACACCTGAAGCCTGATAGGCCGCCATCCACGGCCAGAAGCTCTGCCGGGTTGCCGCCATGTCCGACGGACGATCCGCGCGCGGATTCGAGATCACCAGAAACAGCATCGCGGATTTTCTCTTCTCTGAAGCAGAATGCCTCAGCCCTGTAGGGCGCCCGCATAGGCGCTTTCCAGCATGGCCAGGCATTCGCGCGCACGCGCCTGCGCGATGTCGTTGGCGGTCTGGGAGATTTCGCGGAGATCGCGGATCGCCAGATCGACGGCGCTCAGCAGATCGATTTCACACTCATCGGCCTGGGGGGCCGCTACACGCATGGGGAAAGGGATAACTACGCTCACTGGCACGCCCGCTCTTCACGATTGCAACGTTCGAATCACTCGCGACTCATTTGGCCTGCGAATGGTTAAGCCAATCGGTAGGAAGCAACGGATCTGACGTAAAACTGTCGTGCCGCCGTCAATCCTGCCAGCTCACCGGCGGGATCAGACCGACGGACGGGTCATCGCCAGGGTCATCCGACGGCTGGATCGTGGGCGCTTCGTCCTGTTCGGGCGTCGCGTCGATAATCAAGGCCGGCGACGGAAGCTGTGGAACGGCCATGCTCTGCTGCCCGCGCCGATAGGACTCGAATTCGAGCTGTTTGGCGAAATGCCGGAAAAGGTCAGCCGCGTATTTGCGCTGCTCCGGGCTGGAAGCCGAGGCAATCTGAAAGATCAATTCGTCGGATAGCTCCGACGTGGTCGCACCGGTGAGGTCTTCGAGAACGCTCATTACAATGACTCAGCCTATGAAGCTCTGAGCCTGCACGAGTGTGGTTGATATCGCGTTGTTCGTCACAACAATCGGGAGCGCGTGCATAAGCATCACTAATGACGCCCTAATTTAAACCGTAAGGGGGCACCGAAGGTCCTACGAATGCGGCCGCGCGCATGACCAGACGCATTGAGATAGTGCCTACTGCGCACTCCTGCCGCTTATTCGTGCAAGTCGGCGGAACCCGGCACACGGAAAATTAAGCCACGATTAACCATGACTGGGCGATAAAAACTAAAGGTAACTGATTGCTGTCTCAACGGGGATGCGACGATGGTTTTGGCGATGAACCGCAGCAGCAATACTGCGCATGCCAATGCGACTGAAGAGGCCGACGACAGCTCCGATATCTCCGCGCTGATCGGGCGGTTGACCGCCGAGGTCAACGAGATCGCCTGCGAAAAGACCAGGTCGATCCAGCACATCACCAACCAGATGAAGATGCTGGCGCTGAATGCGCTGATCGAAAGCTCGCGCGCCGGCGCGCAGGGCGCGGGCTTCGCCGTCGTGGCACAGGAAGTGCGCAATGTCGGCCAGCAGGTCGAAACCATCGCGCGCGATCTGGAATCCCAGCTCACCGCCCGCACCGGCAGCCTGATGTCGTCAATCGAGAAGATGACCGAACGTTCGCGCGGCGAACGCATGGTCGATCTGTCCCTCAATGCCATCGAGCTGATCGACCGCAATCTCTATGAGCGGACCTGTGACGTGCGCTGGTGGGCGACCGATTCCGCCGTCGTCGATTGCGCGGCATCGCCGAGCGACGCCACCGTCACACATGTCTCCGAGCGACTTGCCGTGATCCTCGGCGCCTACACCGTCTATCTCGATCTCTGGCTGTGCGACATGCAAGGCAATGTCATCGCCAGCGGCCGTGGCGATCGTTTCAATGTTACGGGGCAGAACATCGCCGGCACCGCCTGGTTTCGCGATGCCCGCACGCTGCGCTCCGGCGACGACTACACGGCGGGTGATGTCGAGCGCCAGCCGCTCCTGAACAATGCGCAGGTGGCGACCTATTGCGCCAGCGTGCGCGAAGGCGGCAAGGCCAATGGCCGCGCCATCGGCGTGCTCGCGATTCATTTCGACTGGGAAGCCCAGGCGCGCGCCATCGTGGAAGGCGTTCGCGTCGATGACGACAAGACGCGTGTGTTGCTGGTGGACTCAAACCTGCGTGTGATCGCCTCGTCGGATGGGCAAGGCCTGCTCACCGAACGCATCGCACTG
Source organism: Tardiphaga sp. 709 (assembly GCF_032401055.1). Classification (NCBI taxonomy): domain Bacteria; kingdom Pseudomonadati; phylum Pseudomonadota; class Alphaproteobacteria; order Hyphomicrobiales; family Nitrobacteraceae; genus Tardiphaga; species Tardiphaga sp. 709. Next base: position 3,210,448 of record NZ_CP135529.1, read on the forward strand.
GCCCTGAACGGCCGCCGCAGTGGCTTCTATCACGACCGTTCGGGAGGCCTCGTCGCCTTCCATGCCACACCGGGTTATGAGACCTACAAAGGCCTCGGCTGGTACGGCGTGATCATGCGCGGCGCCTAGCCGCACGATCTAGCGCTTGGCAACCTCGCTGCGATAGTCTCCCGCACCTCACAAGCGGGAGACAGCGATGACCGACGTTACTTTCGAACCGGCAATTCCGGTTCTGCGCATCTATGACATCGCCAAGGCCAAGGAGTTCTATGTCGACTTCCTCGGTTTTGCGATCGACTGGGAACATCGCTACGAGCCGGACACCCCGCTCTACATGCAAGTGTCGCGCGGCAGCGTGAAACTGCATCTCAGCGAGCACTATGGCGACGGGACGCCGGGTAGCGTGGTCTATATCCGTGGCAGCAATATCGCGGCTTTTGCAAAGGAGCTGCATGACAAGCGAGCCCGCTTCGCGCGGCCGAGTCCGACCGATACGGCCCCAAAGATCACCGACCCGTTCGGCAATGTGCTGCGCTTCGATGACGCGACCAACACGCACTGAGCCCGCCGCTTCAGCCATCGCTGCAACGAGAGAACTTACCCGTTCAACCAGTTCCGGATCTTCGCGAAGAACCCCGTGTCACGTCGCACGCTGACAGGCCCCACGGCAATTGGCCGCACGGGCTCGCCATCCACAACCGGCGCCGCCCTTGCTGCCGCCAGCGCCATGGGCCCGACCTGCGCGAGGAACGCGTGTTCATGGCTGCGCGTCAGCCGCGCCAGGGCGGCGTCGAACGGCAGCCACGCGACTTCGCTGATATCCTTCATCAGCTTGCGTGACGGCGCGGGCGCGGCCTCCATATGCCAGAAATGCACGACCTTGGTGCGCTCGCCGAGCGGATAGGCCAGCGCGCCGAGATAGTCATGCACCGACGCAGCATGACCGGTCTCTTCCAACACTTCGCGCTCGGCCGCATCGCGCGGCGTCTCGCCATTGTCGAGTTTGCCTTTCGGCAACACCCAGTCGCCGCGCTTGCGCAGGCAGACCACGGCGAACAGCGGCGTCTCGCCCCGCTGCACGACAATGCCTCCCGCCGCCATGATGATATCGCGCGCCATGATTGTCCTTAACCGCTAACGCACAAAGACGCCATCGAGGTCATCCTCGATATGAGCATGAATGATGGAATCGAAACTCTGTTCCGCCTGGAAACCCAGCGCCAGTGCACGTTTGGTATCGAACATCGTAGGCCATCCCGCAACCATCGCCATGACAGCGGGATCGGGCACATGCTTGATGCGTGTCACAACACTGTCACCTGCCACACGGCGTAGCGCGGCAATCATCACGGCAACGGACGCACGCACGCCGGGCATCATCACCGTGCGGTGTGCGCCGAGCTTGGCGCTGTCAAGCGTCGCAGCATGAAGCAGGAATTCCGTTGTCGCGCGCGGACTGGCATGGGTCTGCCCGACGTCGTCGGTTACTGGTAGCACCGCCTCACGCCCGGCCAGCGGCTCGCGAATGATATTGGAGAAGAAACCCGACGCTGCTGCATTGGGCTTGCCCGGCCGTACGCAGATATTCGGCAGGCGAATTCCGATACCGTCGAAGAAGCCGCGCCGCGTATAGTCGGCCAGCAGCAATTCACAAATAGCCTTCTGCGTTCCGTAGCTCGACAGCGGCGTGTGAAAGAAATCGTCGGCGATCGGCCCGTTATAGGGCGCGCCGAAGGTCGCGATTGACGAAGTGTAGACGATGCGAGGGCGATAACTACCCCCCATCGCGCGGATCGCCTCGAACAGATTGCGCGTGCCGTCGAGATTGACTGCGTAGCCTTTGTCGAAATTCTGCTCGGCTTCGCCGGAGACGACCGCAGCAAGATGGAAGATCAGGTCGGGCTTTGACGCCAGCAGTGCTGCGGGCGCATCCGGTTTTGCGAGATCGACCATGATGCTGCGCGCGCCGACCAGATCGCTGGGGATCGCATCGGCCATCGCCAGATCGCCGATTTCCCCACCGCCGACATGACCGTCCTTCAGCAGCCGTTCGCACAGCTTGCGACCGATCATGCCGGCCGCGCCAATCACCAGAACTTTCATTCCTTGATCTTCATTCTTTGGGTGCCGACAGCTTGTAGATCTCCAGCGCGTCGGCATCGGCGCCGCGCACCGCCTTGCCCATGCGGAAGATCTGCGCCGCGAGCGCAGCCATCGGCACCGGCGTCGATGTGTCCTGCGCCACGGCGACGACCGTATCGAGATCCTTCAGCATCGTATGGATGTGGCCGAGCGGCGGCGAATGAATGCCCTGTGCCATGCGCGGCACGAACAGTTGCAGCGGGATCGAGTCTGCAAAACCGCCCGCGAGCGCTTCCGGCAGGCGCTTGGCGTCGATACCGGCATTCACAGCAAGCCGCGTCGCTTCGGCCAGTACCGCCATGGCGCAGCCGACGATCACCTGGTTGCAGAGCTTGGTCATCTGTCCGGCGCCGGTCGGCCCCATATGCGTGAAGTTGCGCGCCATCACCAGAATGTAGGGCCTGATACGTTCGACATCGGCGGCCTCGCCGCCCGCCATGATCGCGAGCGTGGCTTCCTCCGCGCCCTTGGTGCCGCCCGACACCGGGGCATCGATCCAGCCCATGCCGTTCGCCGCCTTCAGCCGCGCCGCGATGGACTTCGTCTTGTCCGGATGGATCGAGGAGAAATCGACGACCAGCTTGCCCTTGCCATCGCTGCCGGACAGTCCGTTGTCGCCGAACACGACCTCCTCGACCGCCGATGCATCGGTGAGGCACATGAAGATGATGCTGGCATGAGCGACGACATCGCGCGGACTGGCGGCGGCTTTCGCACCGGCCTCCACCAGCGCATTGGCCTTGCCGGGCGAGCGATTCCAGACGGCCACATCGTAACCGGCGCCGAGCAGCCGCCTGGTCATCGGCAGTCCCATCAGGCCGAGGCCGAGGTAACCGAGCTTCTCTTTGCCGCCCGCTGAATCCACCATTTTGACGCCGTTGTCCTTCTGCCGCCGAGCCACGCTGCTCGCATCTGCGAGCTATCTACGCTGCGTCCGCGGCCGCAGCAACGATGATATCAATGCCTGCGCAACTGCCAATTGTTGCGCCACAGCACGAATGAATGTTGGGCACGCAGCTCGCTTGCCAGAATATTTGAAGCATGAAAGGCTTCAAGACAGCGGGGCTTTTCTTTTGGCCGTGTCTGGCCATCATCAAACGGAGTGAGCGGGCATGAAGCTGGGTTCTTCGAAGTGGCTGGTGGCGGCGGCTCTCGCGGCGGGAGCGGTGTCGGGTGCGGCGCACGCGCAGACGATTCCGACCATCAAGGTCGGCTGGACCATTCCGGCCGAAGAATCCAAATACTGGATGATGAAGCGCCCGACCGAATTCACCAATCTTGGCAAGACCTACAATATCGAATGGACCCAGTTTCAGGGTACCTCGCCTATGACGCAGGCGCTCGCCGCCGGCGCGCTGGATTGCGCCACCCAGGGCGTGCTGTCGCTCGCCAACGGGGTCAACGGCGGCAACCTCAAGGCCTATATCGTCGCGCAGCACGTGTCGGAAAAGCCCGGCAGCTTCTCGGTCTATTGGGCCGTGAAGGATGACTCGCCGATCAAGACCATCGCCGACCTCAAGGGCAAGAATGTCGGCATTTCCGTCATTGGCGGCGGCACCTACGGGCCGTTCAAGATGCTGCTGAAGGGCGCAGGCGTCGATCCCGAGAAGGACGTCAAGCTGATCGAGATCGGCTTCGCAGCCTCGGAAGATGCGCTGCGCCAGGGCCGCGTCGACGCCATCAACATGAACCAGCCATTTGCCGCGCGCATGGAGGCCAAGGGCGGCACGCGCAAGCTGTTCTCGCTGAACGAAGCGATGCCGAACATCGTGCACATCCTTGAAGCCTGCCGCGCCGATTTCGTCGACAAGAATCCCGAACTCGCCAAGGCCTATGTCGCCGACATCACCCTTGGCATGAAGAAGGCGCTGGCCAACCGCGAGGAAACGCTGAAGGTCGTCAACGAAGTCATGAAGGCGCCGATCCCGGTGCTGGAGACCTATCTGCTGAAGGAGAACGACTTCGCCCGCGACCCGGGCGCTGCACCGAACTTCCCGGCCATGCAGAAGATGCTCGATATCTATACCGAGGCCGGCATGCTGCCGAAGATGGACGCGATGCAGTTCAAGCACCCGACCATCGTCGCGCCGATCCAGTAGAGCAAGACGCGACATCTCACTGTATGATGTCCTGAGGCCACGCCCACGGCGTGGCCTCAATGCATTGGACGACAAGACCAAGAAACGGAAAGATACGCCCCATGAAGAAATTGCGATCCCGCGTCACCACCGACGGCCTCGACCGTGCCCCGCACCGCGCTTTCATGCGCGCCATGGGCCTCGACGACGAGGCGATCGCAAAACCCATGATCGGCGTGGTGTCGATGAAGGGCGAACAGACGCCCTGCAACATGACCCACGACTTTCAGGTCGACGCTGCCAAGACGGGGATTTCCGAAGCCGGCGGCACGCCGCGCGAGTTCTCGACCATCTCGGTCTCCGATGCCATCAGCATGAACCATGAGGGCATGAAGTTCTCGCTGCTATCGCGCGAGATCATCGCCGACAGTATCGAAGCCGTGATGCACGGCCTCGCTTACGACGCGCTGATCGGCTTCGGCGGCTGCGACAAGACGCTGCCCGGCGTCATCATGGGCATGGTCCGCTGCAACGTGCCGTCGATCTTCATCTATGGCGGCAGCTCACTGCCGGGACTGCACAAGGGCAAGACGCTGACCGCACTGGATTCCTATGAAGCCGTCGGCGCCTTCATGACCGGCGACATCGACAAGCAGGAGCTGGAAGCCATCGAGCGCGCGTGTCTGCCGACCATCGGCGCCTGCGCCGGCCAGTTCACCGCCAATACGATGGCGATGGTGTCCGAAGCGCTGGGGATCACGATGCCCAATGTCTCGATGATTCCCGGCGTCTATGCCGAGCGCGCGCAATTCGCACGGCGCGCCGGACGTCTGGTCATGGACATGCTACGCAACGATGGCCCGTTGCCGCGCGACATCGTCACGCGCAAGTCTCTCGAAAACGGCGCCGCCATCGTCGCCGCCACCGGCGGCTCGACCAATGCCGCGCTGCATCTGCCGGCCATCGCCAACGAGGCCGGCATCAAATTCACCATCGACGATGTCGGCGAGGTGTTCGCGCGCACGCCCCTGATCGGCAATCTGCGACCAGGCGGCAAATATGTCGCCAAGGATGTCTACGATATCGGCGGCACCGCAGTCGTGATCCGTGCCTTGCTTGAGAGCGGCCATATCGACGGCTCCTGCATCACCATTACCGGCCGCACGATTGCGGAAGAATACGGCAATGCCAACAGGGCCGATGGCGAGATCATCTACTCCTCAGCGAAGCCGATCATGCCCGATGGTGGCGTCGCGGTGCTGAAGGGCAACCTCTCGCCTGATGGCGCGGTGATCAAGGTCGCCGGCCTGAAGAAGACGGTGTTTGAGGGCACGGCGCGCGTGTTCGAGGACGAAGAAAGCTGCGTCGCCGCGGTGAAGGACCGCAGTTACAAGGAAGGCGACGTCCTCATCATCCGCAACGAAGGCCCGGTCGGCGGCCCCGGCATGCGCGAGATGCTCGGTGTCACCGCGTTGATCTATGGCCAGGGCATGGGCGAGAAAGTCGCGCTGATCACCGACGGCCGCTTCTCCGGCGCGACCCGCGGCATGTGCATCGGCTATGTCTCGCCGGAAGCCTATATCGGCGGCCCGCTGGCACTGGTGCGCGACGGTGACAAGATCCGCATCGATGCGCCAGCGCGGCGACTGGACCTGATGATCGACGAATCTGAATTTGCGGCGCGCAAGGCGGCGTGGACCCAGCGCCCACCGCGCCACCGCGCCGGTGCGCTGGCGAAATATGCCAAGCTGGTCGGACAGGCCCCCGGCGGCGCCGTGACACACGACGGCGGCGCGGAATGGCCGTGGTTTGAGTAGAGACCCTCATGGTGAGGAGGCGCGTCTTCGCGCCGTCTCGAACCATGAGCTGTGGCATCATCCTTCGAGACGCGCGCGAAGTGCGCGCTCCTCAGGATGAGGGACAGAGTCAATCCGTCGTCGCAGCCCTGAGCTCATCCGCCGTCGCGTGCTTCAGCCCGACAGCTTCGATCGCGCGGCGTACGGCGCCAACCAGATCCTGATTGCCTTTGGCGCGGCAGCCATCCGGCAGCAATTCGTTGTTCTCAAAGCCGACGCGGATATGGCCGCCGAGCAATGCGCCAGCAGTGACACAAGCCGTCTCCTGCGCACCGAAGGCGCAGACACTCCAGTGTTCGAATGTTGGCGCACCGGGCACGACGAACGGCAGCAGATCGGCCGGGCTTGATGTCTGCCCCGCCGTATAACGGCCGAGCACGAACAGCACTGGCAGCTTCTCGAACGGCACCAACCCGCGCTTGCGAAATTCCGCCAGCCGGATGGCATCCTGCGCATCATAGAGAATGATCTGCGGCGTCACGCGCTCGCGCTTCATCCAGCCGAGCAGATCGGCGAAGGCCGGCTCCTCGCTGGCATCGGGCACCAGTTCACGGAGCGCCAGCGACACCGCTTCCGGCTTCACCGCCTGCACCACGGCGCGCTGCTCCGCCGGCGTGTATTTGCCGAGCGCCTCGGAGGTGATCTGGATCACGAGCCTGTCGCCGACTGCACTGCGGATCGCCGCAATGGCGTCCCGATAGGCCGCCGCATCGAGCAGGTGACTGCCGTCGGCATTGCGCACATGGGCATGGATCATCGCCGCGCCTGCCTCGAGGCAATGTGCGGCCGCCACCGCCAACTCCGCCGGCGTCAGCGGCACGGCGGGATGGTCGGCCTTGACCTTGCGGCCGCCGTTGGGGGCGACCGCAATGGCAACGGGAGGCATGATTTACGGAATCGCTGCGATGACGGCGATCTCGACCTTGATGGCGGGGTCAGCGAGCTTCGACTCGACGCAGGCGCGCGCCGGGCCAACGTCGGGCACCCAGGCATCCCACACCGTATTCATGGCATCGCGGTCATTGATATTCGGCAGCCAGACGGTCGCGCTGAGGATGTTGTTCTTGTCGGTGCCGGCTTCCTTGAGGAGCGCGTCGATCTTGTCGAGCACCTGCTTGGTCTGCGTCTTGACGTCGCCCGAATATTCATCCGGCACCTGGCCGGCGAGATAGACGGTGTTGCCATGGATGGAAGCCTGGCTGAGACGCTTGCCGGGACCGAGACGCTTGATCATGCAGAAGTCTTTCATTGAGTGTGGAACGGAGTGACCCGGGCGCGACCATCCCCGCTCGGAACTGGCCCGTCAAGCCCATGACGCCACACGGCGCAAGTGGCCCTGCGTGGACCACTCTTACTATTCCGCGGCGCGGGCCCGCTTCACGGCATCGTCCATCAGCGCCTTGGGCGCTGGCAGCCGCAACCGGCGGCCATGCTGCAGATAGAGCAGCGCGACACGCTTCGGATCGGACAGGTTCCAGATTTCGACCGCGGGCAGCCGCCCCACCATCGTCACGGATGGCCGATGCGCGATGACATGGGACAGGATCGCGGACTTCGGCCCCTTTCTGAATTTCCGGCGCACTTTGCGCGCGGCATTCTCATTGGCCGCCTGCCAGCGGATCTTGGGTCCGCGGCGACGGTTCAGAAGCCAAGAAAAGATCTCGCAAAATGAATGGCATACGGCTTTTCTTTTTGCCCGGTTGCAGCGACGCTGGCGCGGTCGCGCACTCATTCTCTTAGAACGGATCATCGACAGGGGTAAAGCGGCGCGATCAAGGCGAAAGGTCGCGATGCCAAGAGAATGAAGCATTCCCCGGGGAATGACACGTTCTCCAGGGGGAACGACGCGTTTCCCGGGATATACGCGACCCTCGAATCAGGAATAGACCTGCGCCATGTCCGTTCCCGCCGGCGCCTCGCGTCAATCGAAAAATCAGCCAGACGTGTTCCAGACCTCGGGCGCATTGTCCGTGCTGCATTCGGTGTTCGGCCTGCCGGGTTTTCGCGGTGCACAGGAAGATATTGTCCGCCACGTGACTGATGGCGGCAATTGCCTGGTGCTGATGCCGACCGGCGGCGGCAAGTCGCTGTGTTATCAGTTGCCATCCTTGCTACGCCCGGGCTGCGGTATCGTCGTGTCGCCCCTGATTGCGCTGATGCGTGACCAGGTTGCCGGCCTGCTCGAGGCGGGCGTCAAGGCGGCGGTGCTGAACTCGACCCTGTCTTGGGACGAAGCCAACGAGGTCGAGCGGCAATTGCTCGCCGGCGAACTCGACCTTCTCTACGTCGCGCCAGAACGGCTAGTGACCCCGCGCTGCCTGGCGATGCTCGGCCGCGCCAGGATCGCCCTGTTCGCCATCGACGAGGCGCATTGCGTCGCGCAATGGGGCCACGACTTCCGGCCCGAATATATCGGCCTCTCGGTCATCGCCGAACGGTTCCCGAACATTCCGCGCATTGCGCTGACCGCCACCGCCGACGATCTGACCCGGCAGGAGATCGTGCAACGCCTCCGCCTGGAAGACGCACCGAATTTCTTGGCGAGTTTCGACCGGCCCAACATCAAGTACGAAATCGTCGACAAGACCAACGCGCAGAAGCAGTTGCAGGCTTTCATCAGCGACCGGCATTCCGGCGAGGCCGGCGTGGTCTATTGCCTGTCGCGCGCCAAGGTCGAGGACACCGCAGCCGCATTGAACAAGGCCGGCATTCTCGCGCTGCCCTATCACGCCGGGCTGGATGCCCGCCTGCGTGAGACCAATCAGGATCGCTTCATCAATGAGGACGGCGTGGTGATCGTCGCCACCGTCGCCTTCGGCATGGGCATCGACAAGCCCGACGTGCGCTTCGTCTGCCATCTCGATCTGCCGAAGAGCATCGAGGCCTATTATCAGGAAACCGGCCGCGCCGGCCGCGACGGCAAGCCGTCCAATGCGTGGATGGCCTATGGCCTTTCCGACATCGTGCAGCAGCGCCGCATGATCGACGAGTCCACGGGTTCGGAGACTTTCAAGCGCGTCTCGATCGGGAAGCTCGATGCGCTGGTCGGCCTCGCCGAAACCGTCGATTGCCGGCGCACGCGGCTGCTGGGTTACTTCGGCGAAGAGGCGACCGGCACCCGCTGCGGCAATTGCGATAATTGCCTCTCGCCGCCAAAAGTCTGGAACGGCAGCGTCGCCGCACAGAAGCTGTTGTCCTGCGCCTATCGCACCGGGCAGAAATTCGGCGCCATGCATCTGGTGGACGTCCTGATCGGCCGCCTCACCGACAAGGTCAAGCAGTTCGGCCATGACAAGCTGTCGGTATTCGGCATCGGCGGCGAGCTCACCGAGAAACAATGGCGCGCCGTGATGCGGCAACTGGTGGCGCGCGGCTTTCTCTATGCGGATGCAGACGCGTTCAATGCGCTGAAGCTCACGGAAGAAGCGCGCGGCGTGCTCAAGGGCGAGATCGAGCTGATGTTCCGCGAGGAAACCGGCGGTACCGGCCGTGCGCCGCGCAGCAAATCCCGCCGCGGCGATCTTGCGGCACCGCGCAGCGACAATGCCAATCCCGATCTGCTCGCCGTGCTGCGCGCCTGGCGCTCGGAAGTCGCGAAGAAGCGCAACGTCCCGGCCTATGTCGTGCTGCACGACGCCACCATCGATGGCATCGCCAGCGAACATCCCACCACGCTCGACCAGCTCCGCGAAATCCCGGGGATCGGCGACAAGAAGCTGGAGCATTACGGCGACGAGATCCTCGCTTTGGTGAATGCGACGCCGGGACGATAGCGGGTGATCGAAGCCACCGATGTCTATCGGGCGGGCTTGTAACCCTTGATGACCGACTCCGACTTCTTCAGGGCCGCCACAAGTTCCGCCCCGGTCATCAATGCAGTTGTCTGGCTGGACTTGATGGCGCCGCCCGCCGCAATCGCGACGGCGATGGCCGCCATGCTCTCGATATCCGGTACATCGGCGATCAGCATCACGTCATACTCGCCCAGGCAATACCAACCACCGATCAATTGTCCTCCGACGGCCTCCGTCGTCTGCCGTCCAACGGATTCAACGCGGTTCTGCGGATTCTTCATTTGCGCGGCCCATGATTCCGGCGTGTAGGCAGCCTGATACATATAGAGCGGCATGTTCGACCTCCGTCAGCCGGGATTGTCCTGACCTTTCACCGGGAGAAGAGCGCGAGCTTCGCCATTTTCACGGCACGGCCCAGCTCTATTCGCGCGATGATACCGGCAGCGATCTGCATGGTGGCGCCGATTGCCCAGCTCAAACAGATGATGCCAGCCGTCCTGGGGCGCACGGTTTCACCCAGAATGATACTGGAGACTGACGTGATCGCCGTCACCGATGTGATGAAGGTACCGGCCGCAGTGAGCAGTTCCACCATATCCGCACTGTTGCCCAGCCCACGCCATAGCGGCAGATGCATGCGGTAATCGGCAGGAACCTGGGGCAGATCGATCCCGAGATAGAAGCCGGTAGCCCCGTAAATGATCATGGCGAACACGACTTCACCCGAACCGATGACCTCGATGAAGCGGCCGACCTCGGCAACGAACAGCCCGCAGGCAGCCCCAACCAAAGCGAGTCCGGTCCGTTCGAGAATGTGCGCCAACCTGCTGAGGGTCGAGCGGGTGTGCCACGATGCGCTGGGCTTGATGATCATGTGATCCTCGTCTGCCCATGAGCCCTTCGAGGAGGAGTTTTGAGGTCCGTCCTCCGCAATAACAAGCAGGAGTGCTTACCTAAATCGAGTGGGGTGGCGGTACCTGCTTCGGTGACGTGGAAACACACGCTCGCATTCTCGCGGCGCTTGCGCGTCCGAGTTTTGCGCATTCCTTCCCACCCTCCCTTAAGAGGGCGGGCGGAACGCCGGGTGCCCGTTGCACCCTTGGGCCTGATGCGAATGCGGTCTTCCGCAATTGAGAGTGCATCAGGACTTTCGGAGGCGCCGAGCAAGTGCCCGACGTTCCGCCTGCGGTGTTTTTTCAGCCTGCTTGCACTTTGCCTTGGCGAACGGTCCGATCACCAAAATGATGGTCCCACGGCGGAGGGACAGGGAGCCTCAAGCGAGTAAGCCGGACGCGTTTCGATTTGGTCGTCCGTCACACTGTCCAGAGGGTCTTTCCATCCGAAGGCCGGCCGTCTCCTTGCCAGTGGCAGTGCTGGCGCAGATCCGTCCTGCCCGAAGACAGACGTCACCCGTGAACCGCGTAACGCCGCATCTCCGGCGTCCACCGCACCCAGCCCCGCGAACGTGACGATCGCGCTCGCCCCTCTCATCGGGGCCGGACGAAAGGGAATATAAACCTGATGGGGATACTGTCAACAACAGATAGGAAAAAATGTTTGGATGCGCTGTCCCGCCGCCCGCCCCAAACTGTCATTCCGGGGCGTGCGCGCATCTTTGCGCGCGCGAACCCGGAATCTCGACCTGTTCAGCGCAAAACACACCGGGCTTCCGGGCTCAGTCCGGTCCGCTTCGCGGTCCGTACTGCCCCGGAATGACGAGCGTGGGTCGGGCTTCCCCGGCATCGAACAATACGGGTGACGCAAATACCGCCAAAGGCGCCAAAACCGCTGCATTCGTAAGTATCCGGCTACGCGACGAAACAAATCTCCGCTTCCACGAAACAATTTTCTACACGGACGCCATCGGCTGGAAACCGGCCGGGATTACACCTCCATGCAACAAGTAGCCGCGTAGACGGCAGGAGGCCGCCATGAACCACTCGATCCACAGCGCAGACCGCAGCACGCATCTGAAGATCGTCGTTGTCGCCCTGGTTGCCGGCATCGCGGTTGCAGGTTTCGGCATCGCCGCCCGCACGGGCACCAGCGACGGCACCCAGACGGCCCGCGTCATCAAGGCCGGCCAGCCGACCGCCCTCACCAGTTCGAACACGACGGCGGTTCGCTGATTGTCGCATCAGGACACCGGACCGGTTTGACCTCAATCAGCGTGATGCGCCGGTGATTCCGGCGCACCGCGCGTTTCAACCTTGGCACCCTCGACAGTCCCTCTGCCCTGCCATAGTAAATCCTTGGGCGCATCGACGCGCCCGAAGATGCAGGACAGCCCTTTGACTGTGACAGATGTGGCGCCGGGTGCAGGCGAAGCCAACAGCACCATTCGTCAAGCTTCCGCGACGAGCCCCAAGACTGCAAACCAGACCGCAATCGACGCGATCATCAATTCCTATGCCGGCCGATCGATGCCCATCGATCATCTGCGGACCTTCGTCACGCCCGAGATGAATTTCGCGACGCGCACCATCAAGGCTGGCGCACCGGTGCGGCCGCTGACTTACGGCAAGCGCACACTGCCGGACTTTCCGATCGTCTCCACCGCCGGCACCTTCGACATCTACGACTATGTCTCGCGCAACCGTGTCGCCGGACTTCTGGTGATGAAGAATGACGAGGTCCTGCTCGAACATTATGACCTCGGCATCAATGCCGCCACGCGCTGGCTATCGATGTCGATGGCGAAATCCTTCAGCACCACGCTGGTGGGCGCCGCCATCCAGGACGGCTATATCCAGAGCGTCGACGACCCGCTGACCAGGTATCTTCCCGAATTCTCCGGCACCGCCTTCGAGGGCGTCAGCGTGAAGACGCTGATGCAGATGACGTCGGGCCTGCGCTGGAGCGACGACCAGACCGATGCGAATTCCGAGCGCCGCAAGATGCTCGCATTGCAGGTCGGGCAGGAGCCCGGTGCCGTCATGCGTTACATGGCTGAGCGCCCGCGCGCCGCGGCGCCCGGCACGCAATGGACCTATTCGACTGGCGATACCCATGTGGTCGGCGCGCTGGTGAAAGCCGCCACCGGCAAATGGCTGAGCGATTATCTCTCGGAGAAGATCTGGTCCAGACTCGGCATGGAGGCCGATGGCGCCTGGTGGCTGGAAGCGCCCGGCGGGCTGGAAGTCGCCGGCAGCGGGATGTTTGCCACCCTGCGCGACTATGCCCGGTTCGGCCGGTTCATTCTCGATGACGGCGTGATCGATGGCACCCGCGTGCTGCCGGAAGGCTGGGTCCGCGAGGCCGGGGCATCCAGACAGATCAACGGCCAGCGCGTCGATTACGGCTATATGTGGTGGATCGTGCCGGCGCCCGACGGCACGCTCGATGACGGCGCCTTCGTCGCGCGCGGCATTTTCGGCCAGATGCTGTACATCAATCCGAAACAGCGCGTGATCTGCGTGGTGCTGAGCGCACGCTCGAAGCCCACGACGCTGAACGCGCCGATTCTGGACAATGATTTCTTCAATGCGGTGGTGAAGGCGCTGAGGTGATCGGCTGACTTTCTTACCTCTCCCCGCTTGCGGGGAGAGGTCGACTGGAACGCGCGCAGCGCGTGAAAGTCGGGTGACGGGGACTCACCATTTGCTCGGAGTCGATGGAGACTCCCCTCACCCGTCGTCGCTTCGCGACGCCACCCTCTCCCCGTCTAGCGAAGCTTCGCTTCGCCGTGCGGGGCGAGGGAAGAACTACCCCACTTTGCTTCGCTTCGCCTGCGCCGCAACGCTCAGTTCGGGCCAGTCTTGCGCGATGGCCTCGATCAGCCAGTTGCGATAGCGGCGGATCAGTGGCGCATCCCAGCGGTCGGCGCGGGTGATGAAGTAATAGATGCCATCCGAATAAGGCTGAAAGCTCGCATTGTCTTTTCCGATCTCGACGAGGCGGCCGGATTCCAGCTCATGCGCAACCACCATATGGTTGGACAGCGCTACGCCGCGGCCATGGACCGCTGCATCCAGCGTCATGTGGCCCTGCCACAGGCGAGGACCGCCGAGGTCGAGTTCGTCATAGATGCCGTGCGCCGCCAGCCAGTGCGCCCAGCTGTCGAAGTCCTCTTCATGCAGCAGGCGCTGGCTGAGCAGATCGCGCGGCGTCTCGATCGCCGGCATCGAGGCCAGGTAGGCCGGGCTGGCCACCGCGACAATCGGCACCCGCGCGGCCTCGATGCAGCGCAGGCCGGGGGCGAGCTGCAGCGGATTGCCATAGACCGACTCGAAGCGGATATCGATATCCGTCTCGTGCGAGGCGAAATCCGGCCGGCGATCGGTGGGGCGCAGCTCGATATCGACGTCGCGATTGGCCTTCTCGAACAATCCGATCTTGCGCGACATCCAGTGCAGCGCGAAGCCCGGCGCGCACCAGATCAGCAGGCGATGATTATCGCCGCGCCGCATCAGGTCGATGGTGGCATCGGCAATGGCATCCATCGCCGCCGCAATATGCCGGTGATAACGCACGCCGTCATCGGTCAGCGAGATGCTCGACGACGTCCGGTCGATCAGCTTGGTGCCCGTCCATGATTCCAGCGTGCGCAGATGCCGACTGATCACCGCGTGATCGCGCCCGAGGCTCTGTGCCGCGCGGCGCACGCCGCCGAGCCGTGCCACCGCATCGAAGGCACGCAGCGCCTCGAAAGGCGGGATCGACTTGCGCGACGGCGGGTTCAGCGCCGGGGCTGGCGCGGCTCCGCTATCGTCCATCACGACAGGATTGGGGCCTGGACTGGAGACCGGCTTCATCATCCATCCACATTCGGTTGGCGGCACGACCGCCAGGCGGATCGTCCCAACGAGACAAGCATTCAGCGAAGCAAGAGACATGCCGGTGTGCACAGAGGCAAGTCGGCAGGGCTGCGGCAAGATGGCAGCCTAGCACGGTGCGCCCGGTGCACCACCATGCCCCTCATTGGCATCTTCCGAGTCATCTTGATGGCGTTACCCTCGTGAGGTCTAACGATGGCTCATCGCGCGCTGCGCGGCGGCCGCGGCATGGGGAGCACGACACTGACCGATCTGTTTCAACGGCCACGCTACCGCGACCCGCTCAATCCCGGCGGCCCCCTTCTGCCGCGCTCCGGCTGGAGCCGGGCGCCGATGCATCGCTGGACCTTCCAGCACATCCGCGAGATGACGCCGACCGCGCAAGTCTGGCGCGGCCCGGGCCCGGTAATGCCGATGCGCGAGAATTTTGCGGCGCTGGACGACGTCGCCTTCACCTTCGATGGCCGCGAGCTGAGTTTCGCGCGCTTTCTGACGGACAACGCCACCGACGGCATGCTGGTGCTGCACCGTGGCGCCATCGTCTATGAGCGCTACTTCAACGATATGAAGCCGCACAGCCAACACCTGTCGATGTCGATGGCAAAATCGATGGTCGGCATGGTGGCCGGCATTCTCACCGACCGTGGCGTGCTCGATCCCAAGGCGCCGGTGACGCACTATCTGCCCGAACTCGCGCGCACCGCCTATAGCGGCGCGACGGTGCAGCACGTGCTCGACATGACCACCGGTGTCGTGTTCGACGAATCCTACACCACGCCCGGCTCGCATATGGTGAAGCTCGGCTATGCCTGCGGCTGGCGCGTCAACGACCAGCCGGACTACCCGCGCATCATGTGGGAGCTGATCCTGACGCTGACCGAACAGGACCGCCCGCACGGATCGCTGTTCCAGTATCGCTCCATCGAGACCGACGTGCTCGGCTTCATCCTCGAACGTGCCACCGCAACTTCGCTCTCCGAGCTCGTCAGCCGCGAATTATGGGCGCCGATGGGCGCGCAGGAGGACGGCTATTTCACTGTCGACCACGGCGGCTTCGCGCTGGCCGATGGCGGCTTCTGCGCCAGTTTGCGCGACTATGGCCGCTTCGCGCAGATGATCATCAATGGCGGGCGGTCCGGCGATCGTCAGGTGATCCCGAAAGCGTGGATCGACGATACCCGCAACAACGGCAACACCGAACTGTTCCAGGGCTTCTTCCGCGAGACGCTGCCGGAGGGCGCCTATCACAACAAATGGTGGATCGAGGACCCCCGAGGCCGCGCCATGCTGGCACGCGGCATCTTCGGGCAGCTCATCTATATCGACCCGGAATCCGAATTTGCCTTCGTCAAGCTCTCGACCTGGCCCGAGGTCACCAGCGTGCCGCGCGCCCGCGAGGCCGTCGCCGCCGCACATGCGATCCGCGATGCACTCACACGATAACCCAAAGGCAGCGTGATGGGCCGCTTCCTGCTCGGACGTCTGCTGCAGGCGGTGCCGACACTGATCATCGTATCGGCGGCGATCTTCTTTGCCATGCGGCTGATCCCCGGCGATCCCGCTTCCGTGATGCTCGGCGATCTCGCGACGCCCGAACAGGTCGAGGCGCTGCGCCGGGAGATGGGCCTCTCCGGCGCGCTGCCGTCGCAATATCTGACCTGGCTCAGCCACATCTTCTCGGGTGACTTCGGCAAGTCGATCTCGTCAGGCGAACACGTGCTGCCGCTGATGCTGGACCGCTTCGCTGTCTCCGCAACCATCGTCGTCACAGCCGTGGTGTTTGCCGCGCTCATCGCGGTGCCAGCCGGCATGTTCGCGGCATGGAAACAGGGCAGCTTCGCCGACTACGGCACCGTCGCGCTCTCGACGCTGCTGCTGTCGATCCCGAGCTTCTGGCTCGGCCTGATGATCCTCTTGGTATTCGGCATGTGGCTCGAATGGTTTCCCGTCATCGGCTACGTATCGCTGAGCGAGAGTTTCCGTCAGGGCGTGCTGTTCATCTTCATGCCGGTGCTGACGCTGATCATGGTCGAACTCGGCCCGATCGTGCGCATGGCGCGCGCCTCCACCATTGAGGTGTCGCGGCTCGAATATATCACCCATGCCCGCGCCAAGGGCCTGTCGGAATCCGAGGTGATGTGGCGGCACGCGTTTCGTAATGCGTTTGCGCCGACCTGGACATTGATCGGCCTGATCCTCGGCGGGTTGCTCGGCGGCATCGCCATCACCGAGACGGTATTCACCATTCCCGGCCTTGGCCGCCTGCTGGTCGAGGCGATCTATGCCCGCGACTATCCGGTGGTGCAGGGCTGCATCCTGTTCATCAGCGTCATCTATGTCATCGTCAATCTGGTCGTCGACATGCTGTACCCGCTGTTCGACCCGAAGATCGCGCAATGATGCGCTATCTCCCCCGCCTCGCGCGCGGCCGCGCCAATCTCCTGATCGGCGGCGGCCTCGTCCTGCTGCTGGCCCTGCTCGCGATCTTCGGGCCGATGCTGGCGCCGTATGATCCGCTCAAGCTCAACCTGCGCGCCGTGCTGAAGGCGCCGTCCGCATCGCATCTGTTCGGCGCCGACGAATTCGGCCGCGATGTGCTGAGCCGGCTGATCTATGGCGCGCGCACCACCGGCTGGATCGCGCTTGCGACCGTTGCCATCGCGGTCTCGCTCGGCCTCTTGTTCGGCATCGTTGCCGGCTTCCTGCGCGGCTGGACCGACAGGATACTCATGATCCTTAACGACTCGCTGCTGGCCTTTCCCGGCCTGCTGCTGGCGCTGTTCATCATGGCAATCTCCGGCGCCAGCCGCGAGGCGCTGATCCTCGCACTCAGCGTTGCTTATATGCCCGCCGTGGTGCGCGTTGCACGCGCCAGCGTGCTGTCGGTGCGCGAGCGCGAATATATCGAGGCGTCGCGCGTGATGGGCAATTCGGAACTGGTAACCATGGTGCGTCACGTGCTGCCGAACTGCATGGCGCCGATCACGGTACTGGCCACCACGATGTTCGGCTGGGTGATCCTGTCGGAGAGCGCGCTGAGCTTTCTCGGCCTCGGCGTGCCACCACCGGCGCCGAGCTGGGGCAACATGCTGGCCTCGGGCCGCCCGTTCATTACGCAGGCGCCCTATCTTCTCATTTTGCCCGGCCTGTGCATCTCGCTGACGCTGCTTGGCATCAACATGCTGGGCGATGCGCTGCGCGACTGGCTCGACCCGAAGATGCAGGCGTAATGCGATGACGATGAAACCCGATCCATCGCAGCCCGTGATCTCAGCCGAGCGCCTGACGGTGACCGTCGGCCCCGACGGCAACAAGCTCGTTGACGATGCCAGCTTCTCCATCATGCCCGGCAGCATGCTGGCGCTGGTCGGCGAATCCGGCTCCGGCAAGACGATGGCCGCGCGCGCGGTGCTCGGCCTGTTGCCGACACCGCTGATTGCGGCGCCAGGCAGCAGCATCAGGTTCCGCCACACCGAGCTTGTCGGCATCGCGCCGCCGGCACTGCGCAAAATTCGCGGCGCGCATATCGGCATGGTGTTCCAGGAGCCGATGGTGTCGCTCAATCCGTCGATGACAATCGGCCGGCAGATGGCCGAGGGCCTCGCGCTGCATCACCGCCGGCTGTCGCGCGGCGAGATCCGCGAGCGCTGCCTCGCGATGCTGAAGCGTGTCAGCATTCCCAATCCGGTCCATTGCCTCGACGCTTATCCGCATGAATTTTCCGGCGGCATGCGCCAGCGCATCATGCTGGCCTCGGTGATGCTGCTGAAGCCGGACCTGTTGATCGCCGACGAGCCGACCACAGCGCTCGACACGCTGGTGCAACGCGACGTGCTCGACCTGATGGTCGAGCTGACGCAGGAAAACGGCACCGCGGTGCTGCTGATCAGCCACGACCTCGGCATGGTCTCGCACTACGTGCGCGACGTGGCGGTGATGCTGAAGGGCAAGATTGTCGAACAGGGCCGCAGTCTCGATGTGCTGTCATCTCCACAGCACGACTATACTAGGCGGCTAGTCGATGCACTGCCGAGGCGAAGCGCCGGCGGATTGCGCAGCGCGCGGACCGCCAAGCCGCTGGTCGAACTGCGCGACGTGGTGATCGACTATCCCGGCCGCGCACGCTTGTTCGGCCGTACCGAGGCCAAGCGCGCCGTCGACGGCGTCGATCTTACCATCGGCGAAGGCGAGACGCTGGCGCTGGTCGGCGGCTCTGGCTCTGGCAAGACCACGCTCGGCCGCGCCACCGTCGGCCTGATCACGCCGACCTCCGGCAGCATCGCCTTCCGCGGCGGCCAGATCATGACCTGGCGCGGCCGCGCGGCGCGGCTGCAGCGCGAGGAAATGCAGATCATCTTCCAGGATCCGTATTCCTCGCTCGATCCGCGCCAACGCATCGGCGATATCGTCGGCGAGCCTTTGCGGCTTGACACTACGATGGACGGCAAGGCGCGTGATGCCCGCGTGCGTGAGGTGCTCGATGAGGTCGGTCTGTCCCAAGACTTCCTGCGCAGGCTGCCGCATCAATTGTCCGGTGGCCAGCGCCAGCGCGTCGCCATCGCACGCGCCATCGCACGGCGCCCGGCCTTCGTGGTCGCCGACGAGCCGGTGTCGGCGCTCGACATGACCGTGCAGAAGCAGATCCTGAAACTGATCCGCGAGTTGCAGGAGCGCTATGGTTTTGCGTGTCTGTTCGTCTCGCATGATCTCGGTGCTGTCGAGCAGGTCGCCGACCGTGTCGCCGTCATGCAGAACGGCAAGATCGTCGAAGTCGGGAGCCGGGACGACATCTTCGACCGGCCGCAGCATGATTACACAAAGCGGCTGCTGAATGCGGCGATGCTGCTAGACCGGAAGTTTGATGGCGCGGGGGTGGCGGCGGAGACGGTGGTCTAGCGCCATACACTCAGGCTTTCATACGCGGGCTTGAACAGCGTACCTATCTTTGCCGGTCACTCCGCCCTCATCCTGAGGAGCGGTCGCCTTCGACCGCGTCTCGAAGGATGGCCGCGAGCTCCGGAGTGCGGCAATCATGGTTCGAGACGCGCGCAAAAGCGCGCTCCTCGCCATGAGGGGGAGTACGAAAAAACCCGAGGCCATCGCCGGCCCCGGGTCTTCAAGTCTGCCGTAACGCTGCGGGCAGTTACAGCTTCTTCCACACACCCCAGGCGCGCGGTTTTTCGAGCGGCCACGACTCGTAGTTCACGAGCTTCGGCGAGACCGCCTCGATCACGGGATAGTAGTAAAGGCCGAGGATCGGCACTTCCTCTTCCATTTTGGCATGAAGCTGCCTGAGGATGGCCTTGCGCTCCTCGAAACCCGTCGCGTTTAGCGCCTTGAGATACAGCGCCTGCGCCTCCGCATCGTCCCATTGCGACGTCGGCGCCTTGGCCTTGTTGCCGATGATGGTGCCATACATCAGCATCGGGTCGGCGCGCGACGAATAGCCGAAGGACTGCAGCTGGAACTTGCCGCTCATCCAGTTCTCGAGCTGCGCCGCCCAGTCGATCACGTCGAGCTGCACGTTGAAGCCGGCGGCGTTGAGCATGGCCTGCACCACAACGGCATTCTCATACATGCCGATATAGCGCTTGTTGGTCTGCATCTTGATCGGCTCGCCCTTGTAGCCGGCTTCCTTCAAGAGCTTTTTCGCGGCTTCAGGATCGTATTTCGGCCAGGCCTGGAACGACTTGTCGAAATAGGCCGAGGATTCCGCAACACCCGACGGATTGAACTCGGTAAGACCCATCAGCTTGGTCTCCGCCATTTCCTTGAAGTCGATCGCATGCGCCAAAGCGCGGCGGATCTTGACGTTCGACATCAAGGGGTCGGTGGTCTGGATCAGGATCGCCGACAGTGACAGGCCCGGCGCGGTCTTTACGACGGCGCCGCGCTTTCTCATTTCCTCGATGCGCGAAACCTGAAGATAGGTGACGATGTCGACCTGGCCGGCGAGCAACGCGGTTTCCGCCGCGGTCTTGTCAGGGATGACGACGAAGCGAACCTCGTCGAAATAGCTGGTGCGGTCGCCGCCGAAGCCGTCGCGCTTCTGCTTCGACGCGACATAGTCCGCGAAGCGCTCCAGCGAGACATATTGCTCCTTGCGCCATTCCTTCAGCTTGAACGAGCCTGAACCGATCGCCGATCCTGCAATCCAATTGCCCTCGGCGTCGACATTCTTCGGGCTGGCAATCCAGAAATTGCAGACGATGTCGGCGAGCCGCACCAGGAACAGCGTGTTCGGCTTGTCGAGGGTGAAGACTACCGTTCCGTCGTCCGGTGCTTCCACCGACTCGACCTTCATGCCGCGCGAACCGTCGAAGCTTGCGGCACAGACCCATGGCGCACCGGACTTCGGGGCCGCCATGCGGCGGTCCCACAGCCACTTGACGTCGGCGGCCTTCGCCTTGTCGCCGTTGTGATAGACTATGCCGTCGCGGAGCTTGAAGCTGTAGGTCTTGCCGTCCGGCGACACGTCCCAGCTCTCGGCTGCGGCGGGGCCGATGGTCATGTCGTTCCTGTGCGCGACAAGCTGTTCGTAGATGTGATTGAGGACGTGGTCGGTGAGATTGTCGCTGCGCGAGGCGTCGAGCGTGCGGATATCCGCCGTCATCACGATCCGCATCGTGCCGCCACGGATCGGCTCCTCCGCACGTGCCATGCCGGCGAAGGCGACGCCCGCGGCAATCGCGGCCAGGACGGTGGCGAAGACAGATCTCATCCTCATGCGGTTCTCCAAATCACGTTGCCAATATTCATAATCCGAAATGCCGGGCCGTCTCGTCGAGCGCGCGCCTGAGCTTGTCGACGAGTTCGTCGATCTCGGCATGGGTGATAACCAGCGATGGGCTGAGCACGATGGACTGGCCGACGGCGCGGACGATCAAGCCCTGATTGTAGGCGGCTTCGCGGCAGAAGATGCCGGCGCCGTCCTCGACCGTGAAGATCTCGCGGGTGTCCTTGTCCTTGACCAGTTGCAGCGCCGCCAGCGTGCCTACGCCGCGTACCTCGCCGACCACCGGATGCTGTTCGAACTGCGCCAGCGCCTGATGCAGATAGGGGCCGATGTCGTTACGAACGCGGTCGACCAGGCCTTCGCGTTCAATGATGTCGATATTGGCGAGTGCCACCGCGCAGGCGACGGGATGGCCCGAATAGGTATAGCCGTGAGCGAGCAACCCGCCGGCGCCGATGGTCTCGAACACCCGCTTGTTCATCGCCACCGCGGCGATCGGCAGATAGCCGGAGGACAGCCCCTTGGCCAGCGTCATCAGGTCCGGCGTGACGCCGTAAGTTTGCGCGCCGAACCATTCGCCGGTGCGGCCGAAACCGCAGATCACTTCATCCGCAATCAGCAGCACATCGTATTTGCGGCAGATGCGCTGGATTTCCGGCCAATAGGTCGAGGGCGGATCGATCACGCCGCCGGCACCCTGCACCGGCTCGCCGATGAAGGCCGCGACATTCTCGGCCCCGAGTTCGAGGATCTTCTGCTCGAGCGCTTGCGCGGCCTGCAGTCCGAATTCCTCCTTGGTCTGCTCACCGCCGAACATGTACCAGTGCGGATGCTGGATATGCGCGAAGCCGGGGAGCGTGCCGCCGTCCATGGCATGCATATGCGGCATTCCGCACAGGCTCACGGCTGCCAGCGTACTGCCGTGATAGGCCATGGTACGGCTGATGAAGGTGCGCTTGGCCGGCTTGCCCCGCAGCTTCCAGAAATAGCGCACCATGCGGACGATGGTGTCGTTGGCCTCGGAGCCGGACGAGGTGAACAGGAAATGGTCGAGGCCCTCCGGCGTGAGCTGAGAGAGCTTGTGTGCGAGCTCCGTCATCGCCGGCGTCGTCGACTGGAAATGGTTGCTGTAGAATGGCAATTCGGTCATTTGCCGGGTAGCGGCATCGACCAGTTCCTGCCGGCCGTAGCCGACATTGACACACCACAACCCGGCCATGCCGTCGAGGAATCTGCGCCCGTCGCTGTCCCAGATCTGGCAGCCCTCGCCCCGCACAACCACACGGGTCTTGCCGCTGGCGATCACGGCGGGATCGGTGAAGGAATGGACGTGATGCGCGCCGTCGAGCGCCTGCAAATCGCCGGTTGTTCTTGTTGTATCGAGCATCTTTTTCTCCGACGACGCCGGGCAGCCACGACAGGGCCAGCGTCAACGAAGGGATCATCGAATTGCCCGGACGATTGCGGGAGATGCCAAACAGGGGGCCGGTGGTGCGCAGCGCGCACCGTGGCCGCCCAATGCGCGGAGCAAGCCGCTAGGTGTGATGCGCGAAATCCGCCGGGGTCAGTTCGATCGGCTGGCCATGCGGCGTGCGATCGGCGGCGTGGTCCCAGGCATCGCGATAGCGATGCAGCGCATCCGCCGTCGTCACGCCCTTCTCGGCGATCAGATTTTCCAGCGTCGCCAGCCAGTGCCGGTAATAGGTCTCGCCGGTGTCGGCATCGCCGTCCGCCTGGGCGCGCTTGATCTCGGCGGCCAGCGCAGCAGCCCATTCCGTCCAGGTGAACACGCCGCGCTCATGCAGCGTCACGGCCATAGCGAAGGCCTGAGCCTCCCACGGCTCGCGAAACACCGGTCCCTCGGCGTCACAGGGGATGCTCGGGATTTCGGCCGTCGCACGCGTTGCAGCTTGAGTATTGGTCGTCATCACACCGGCTCCAGACATCAGGCGAATCCTACACCGACGCGCGCCTCGCGCAAATGTCGCTGCGTGACGCGCATGGCTGGTGTCTAATTCCTGACCTGCGAGAAAAACTCCAACATAAAGCGCGGTATGCGGCACGTTGCCCCGTCTGCAGGCTCACACTGCACAATCTGCGATCTTGCTCCGCTGAATAATTTTGGCGTACCCGTCGCTGCACTCGATCCCGTGAATAAAAGGTAGACTTAAGATGGAAAAGCCAAGCCTCATCCTGACCGG
This sequence comes from Tardiphaga sp. 709, assembly GCF_032401055.1. Lineage (NCBI taxonomy): Bacteria > Pseudomonadati > Pseudomonadota > Alphaproteobacteria > Hyphomicrobiales > Nitrobacteraceae > Tardiphaga > Tardiphaga sp. 709. The sequence goes on from NZ_CP135529.1 coordinate 3,234,030, forward strand.
AGGACGCGTGTTCTGTGGTCTCAACGAGGGCTTTGTCGAAGCCATCGCGATCGCATCGGGACGCGTGCTGGCCACCGGTTCGGCTGAAAAGATCGCCGAACTTGCCGGCCCTGAGACCCGCATCATCGAACTCGCCGGTCGCACCGCCATCCCGGGCCTGAACGATGCGCATATGCATCTGCTGCCGCTCGGCCTGACCATGACCGAGATCAATCTGCGGCCGGAAACCGGCGCCAACAGCATCGGCGAAATCCTGCGCCGCGTCGCCGAAAAGGCCAAGACGGCCAAGCCCGGCGAATGGATCAATGGCCGCGGCTATGACCACTACGAGCTCGCGGAAAAGCGACACCCCACCGCCGAAGAGCTCGATCAGGTTGCGCCAAACAATCCGGTCTATCTCAAGCGCACCTGCGGCCATGTCGCGGTGATCAACACGCAGGCGATGCGCGCGGCCGGCATCGGCCACAACACGCCGCAGCCCGATGGCGGCATGATCGAGCGCCGCGACAACAAGCTCACCGGCCTGCTCGCCGAACGCGCGCTGCGCCTGATCGTCGACGCCGCGCCGAAGCCAAGCGCCGAACGCCTGCGCGACGCGATCGACCGCGCCAGCCGGTTCATGCTCGAGCAAGGCTTCACCAGCGTGATGGACGCCGCGGTCGGCATGGCCGCAGGCATGGATGAGATCGATGCCTATGAGCATCTGGCCAAATCGAACACGCTGCCGATCCGCACCTGGGTCTGTATCTACGGCAACACCGACGGCATCGGCGATCAGGCACATGCTGCAGGTTATCGTTTCGGCCGCGAGGTCGGCATGCTGCGCTATGGCGCGATGAAAGTGTTCGGCGACGGCAGCGCCGGCGGCCTCACCGCTGCGATGTCGGAGCCCTATCTCGTGGGCGATCCCGATAACCGCGGCATCTTCTGCTACACCGACAAGGAAATGCACGACTATCTCGCGCATTATCATGGCCTCGGCTACCAGCTAGCCATCCATGCCATCGGCGATGCCGCCATCGAGCAGGTGCTGTCAGGGATCGAGAAAGCGGGTACGACGGAGAACCCGATCCTCGGCCGCCGCCATCGCATCGAGCATTGCGGCTTCCTGAGCGACAGCCAGATCGCACGCATGGCCACCGCGGGCATCGACCCGGTGCCGCAGCCGGTCTTCATGTATGAATTCGGCGATCTCTACATCACCAATCTCGGCCAGGCGCGTACCGATGTTGCCTATCCCATGCGCAAATGGTTCGACGCCGGTCTGCATCCGGCCGCAAGCTCGGACGCGCCGGTCTCGACCACCGATCCGTTCAAGAACCTGTTCACGATGACGACGCGCATGTCCAACCGCCACACATTGCTGGGCGAAGGGCAGAAGCTGTCGATGGCGGAAGCGATCCACGCCTACACCTATTTCGGCGCCTATACGCAGTTCGCCGAGAACAATGTCGGCCGTCTGGTGCCGGGCCAGCTCGCGGATATCGCCGTGCTCAGCCACGACGTCTTCACCTGCGCGCCCGAGGAAGTCGAGAAAGACACCCGCTGCGACCTCACCATTCTGGGCGGCAACGTCGTCTTCGACAGGCTGGGTCAGGTCGCAGTCGCGGCGGAATAAAGAGCGCGCGAGATGCTGGGACTCGCGGTCTATGCCCGCTGCTCAGTTGCATCGGAGCAAAGGATCTGTTTGACGAAGGCCCTTGCCGTAAGGCGCCGCCTCGTCTGTGCATAAAGGTACCGTCGCCAGATGACGTGGCGACGGCTGCCGATTCAAAAACGACACAGTGCCTTAACGGACGCGCTTGCGACAGGAGGCACCTGTTCCGCTGACAGCGGCACGGCATTGATCGATCGTGTCATAACTACAGTCGGTGCCGCGCGACTGTGATTTGGCGCACCACGCCCTTCCCTTGGCCTCGCTCTGCGTGGTGACGAATACCATGCTCGCGCTCGCGACGATCGTGGAAACAAGCAGGGACAATAAAAAACGCTTCTTCAGGTTCTGCATCGCATCCTCCTTTTCAATCGTCGAAATAATGGATGACGCGATTGCATCACGATATCGGGTGTTGACCTGATCCGAGCCGCGGAATCACCCTTGCGATCACAGCGAAAGATCGTGATGCGCTGGAATGGCTATTGCAGGCGCAACGGTGCAATCGTATCGCTCACCTGCAATAGCGATGCGATACCGGATGAGATCTTCCGTGCGATGTGCGGACCCAGCAACGACCATGGCGCCAGTAATATCGGTTATGCCAATGCCGCCTGTGACTCCCCACCGCTGCTCCGGTGGCAGCACCGATGGCCGCACCGCGCCGCCCGCCGACAGCGCCGCCGATGATGGCACCGGACACTGCACCGCGCCCTGCTGCGCTTTGGGCAAGCGCATCCGCCAGCGGAACCACGGCAGACAGCGTGAGTAGAACGAGCAAGGTTGAGATCCGGCGCATGCGTAACTCCCTGACAAATGAGCCCCCTCACCTGCCCCGATTTGAAATGCACTTGCAGAGCCATAGCCATCGGGAAAAACCCTTGGTCGGCGTGCGTCACGCGCCACCGCATGTGTCAGCGCCTTACTAATTATTCACTGGGACACGCCGCTCTTCCGAATTATTGGAGCGCGATGCGATACTTTTTCCATATTCTGGACGGGCCGAAAGTTTTTCCCGATGAGGTCGGAAGCCGCCTTTCAAATCCGAAGCTTGCGATCACGCAGGCGCAGGCCCTTGCGACGGAATTGAGCAAGGCCGGCGCGCTGTGCAGGTCCCATCTGGTGTTTGTTCTCGACGAGAACGGCAACCGCATTTTCAGATGCCGGGCCCACTGACGGCTTCGCATATGGCTGCCGTCGTATGCGCGGATCGGGACATCGTCGAAGAAGTTGCCGAGTATCAGGGTAAAGCCCGATACCCGCTCAGGTGCTTTCCCTTATATCTCCCGTCGCGCTTCAAATTTTCCGGGCTATCCTGCACCACGTCGTCATTTACGAGGTTCGGTCGTGCGGGCCAGAATCTTCAGATTTGCAAAGATCCTGATGGCGTTTTTCGGCATCGCGCTGATGACGATCTTCGCTGTGCGCATCTACGATTCGCAGCGCGGACTGCCACTCGAGACATGGCATACCTACGTTCCGCATGAGCTTCATGCGAGCAAGCTGGATACTGCCGACTGGGCGCAGTATATGGCGGCTGAGGCGGTGCTTTTCGACGAAGTCCAGCGCGAGGTATCGCAGAAGCTCGATGCGACAGAACGTGTGCCACCCAATCGGTATTTCGAAGGCAGCCCGGTCTATCCCCCGCATTTCGTGCAGGATTTCAACCGCTCCTTTGTGCTGGAGCCGAAGGGGAAGCCGATCGGGGCGGTCGTGCTTCTTCATGGCCTGACGGATTCCCCCTACAGCCAGCGCCATATTGCGCGCTTCTACCGCGACCAAGGCTTCCTGGCGATCGTCCCAAGGCTGCCGGCACATGGCACGGTTCCGGCCGCGCTGACCGACGTCGAATGGGAAGATTGGTTGGCTGCAACGCGGCTCGCAGTGCGGGAAGTCAAGAAGCGGATGGATACGCCTGTGCCGCTGCATCTGGTGGGATTTTCCAATGGCGGTGCACTGGCGATCATGTATGCGCTGGATGCCATCGACGACGAAAAACTGTCGCGACCCGACCGCCTGATATTGATCTCGCCGATGGTCGGCATCACCAGTTTTGCACGCTTTGCCGGCCTCGCGGGATTTCCGGCAATTCTGCCCGCCTTCGCCAAGGCCGCATGGCTCGATGTCGTTCCGGAGTTCAATCCCTTCAAGTACAATTCATTCCCGGTGAACGGCGCGCGTCAATCGCATCTTCTGACCAGAGCTCTGCAAGGGAGGCTCGCGCGCTATGCGAGTGAAGGCAGACTGGACCGGTTTCCACCCATCCTGACATTCCAGTCGCTGATGGATTTCACGGTCAGCACGCGGGCCATCGTCTCCGATCTCTATGCCCATCTGCCGGCCAATGGGAGCGAACTCGTTCTGTTCGACGTCAATCGCACCGCCCGATTTGGCCCCCTGCTCCGCACCAGCACCGATACAGCGCTGGCACGCATTGTACCCGCAGGTCCGCGGCGCTACCGCCTCGCCGTCATTACCAATTCCGGCGACAATAATGACGACGTGATCGAGCGTGTGACCGAGGCCGGCACTGTCGCCGAGCATGCTCGCCCGCTCGGCCTGAGCTATCCACGAGGCTTCTATTCGCTGTCACATGTCGCGCTGCCATTTCCGGTCAGCGATTCTCTCTATGGGGCGGAACCGGACAAATCCGAGGATTTTGGCGAGAACCTCGGCACCCTGGCGCCGCGCGGGGAACGCAATGTGCTGATCGCCAGCCTGGACTCGCTGATGCGGGCGTCATCAAACCCGTTCTTCCCCTACATGGTCGGCCGGATCGGTGAGAGCATTCTCACCCCCGCAAAGACCGTCCAACCCGCCCGGTAAAGCGATATCAGCCTATTGGACCAGACTGGTTCTGAGGCGGGTGTATTCTGCCTCTGTAATAGATCCCGCCGATTTCAGGCGATCGAGTTTCTCGATCTCATCGGCAACACTGAATCCCACCACCCGGCGCAAGTCGTCGCGAGCCTCCTTGGCGCGCTCTGCATTTCTCTCGGCCATACTGCGGCCGTGCACCAGCAGGTAAGCGAAGATGCCGATATAGGGCAAGACGATGAGCAGGATCACCCAGCAAACCTTGCCAATACCGGACACGTCATGGCGGCGAAACAAATCGCCGGTGACAACGATAAAGAGCCAGAACCACAGGACAAACATGAACACTGCGAAAACATCGGCCACGAAATTGGCGAACGTGAAGCCACCCTGAAACAGCATGATCAGCCTCCACTCCGAAATTCGCTGGCGATCGCTTTCGTCACCGGAATTCCGATTCCGATACCAGCGATGGCCGATGATAAATGCCGACTATCGAAGAACGAGATTGGATATGCCCAGCGCCAGATTCAGTCCGATCTGGCCCTCGACGGATAGCGGCTGCAGCGTGATCGTACGGCGTGATCCGCCAACGAGGACGTTGGCGCCAAGGCCCAGGCCGAGTGCAACATTTCCGCTTGCCCCGACATAGCTGCCTCTCAACGTGCCGCGGCCGATATTGCTATTCCGCGCAAAGACGCCCCAGAACAGTGTCCCTCCCCGGGTTACGCCAACATCGAGGCCAACCCGCCTGATCGTGCCTCTGTAGTTATATTGCCGCGCAGCCACGCTGGACAGGAAGACACATTGCATCTCCTGGCGTGAGCCCAGAACCAGCCCAACCCTCGGACCGGTGCTGCATGTCAGTCCGCCGACGCGGAAAAGCTGCTGCGCGTGAGCCGGTGCGGATAACATCTGCGGAATCAGGAAGGCACATACCACCGTCAATAAGCGAATGCTGAACATCTGCTTCCCTCTCGAAGCCACGACAAAAATAACCTCGCATCTGCCGCACGAGGCTAGCCATCAGCACGCAATAGTTAATCGGGAAAAACCCTGAACAGGTCATGATGAGTACCCGGATTGCTCGGGGGAATAATGAGCTGGGTTCGGGCGCGCTCTGCGCGCGTGTCCCGTGGAAGATTCCAGGTCATTCGCTGGGACCAGAGCGCCACAAGTGCGGCTGTTTTGCCCCTGTTTTGGCTGAATCCGAAACTTTAAAGTTCTGTAAGAAAGTTGCAGTGCTGATGGACGAACGCCATTTCCAGGTTGGACGATTGCTCCTCAACTTCCCAGATATCGCGGGCCTGGATGGCCAGCCGTCAGAGCAAAGTCATGATCGTCCCTGGAGAGAATGGTCGAGTGATGTTTGGATCAATCAAGGCGTTCATCTCGCGTGCGATCGAAGACGCCAATCAACGGAAAAACGTCGAGCAGAGAGAGCTTCTCATCGTGACTGCGGCGTTGCTTATCCGCGTTGCAACCGTCCATAGTGAGCTATCGGATATCAGGCGCGCCAGATTGCACGCTATCTTCATATCGCATTATGGGCTGGATGACGCGGCTACGACTCAGCTGCTCGTTGATGCAGATGCAGTCGCCCGTAGCGCGGTCGATCTTTATCGCTTTACCCGGCAGCTCAATGAGTTCCTCGACGACGATGGACGCCGACGGATCGTTCAACTGATGTGGGAGGTCATTTACGCGGATCAGCGGGTCAACGAATTTGAAGAGAATCTGATCTGGCGTGCGGCAGACCTTCTGGGTGTATCGTCCCGGCAGCGTGTTGAACTTCGACAGCGTGTCGTCGCTGGCATAAAGAATTTGGCCGCAGTGTCAGCCTGACGACACCATCATCGCATCTCTAGAGATGTCGATTGTTCGGCATACTCACTGGGCCAACAGTGCCGCTCCGAGAGCCAGTGTGAGTGCGAGCAATGAAATTCCTGCCACATGCCATTGACGAAGCATGCCCTCCGCTTGCTCGACGGTCTTGCCCCAGGCCGGAGCGATCTTCACGCACCTGTCCAGAACGACGACAATATCCCCCTCTGGAATATGTGGCAGGCGCCGCACCCAGCGCCACAGCACTGCCGCCAATATCGCGCCCAGCAAAACTGGAAACAGGGCTTTCCATAGCAATTCGGGCGCCAGAGGATTGGGCAGCATCCCTTCGGGGACCGCGAGGAATAGCGCCCATGGTACGATGAGCGACGCTACGGCAGTGGACAGCCATGGCCAGAACAGGCTTGGCGCCGCTGTCGCCTCCTGATCTGTTGACACCGTCGTCACCAGGCCTCGCACGAACTGCAGCATGAGCAGCGTCGTGCCGACAGCAGACAGCGTTGCAACCGTATTGGCGGCCCCGTCTCCGAGCGGTCCGTCGACCACGATTTTTGCCAGGGCACCGCCGGTCAGCGGCAGCCCGCCAAGGCCGACTGCGATGATCGCCACTGGAAGAAGCATAGGCCACAGATATCGGCGACCGGTCGCGGCGATCACACCGATGGAGAGAAACAGCGCGCCTTTGACCAGAACGTGGTTCGCGGAATAGAAGATCGCCGCCAGTGCAGCGCGGCCATCTCCGGCGATCATGCCCATGCCAATGACGGCCACGATGAATCCCATCTGGCTGACGCTGGAATAGGCCAGCACAATCTTGGGCCTGCGTTGCGTCATTCCAATGACCACCCCATAGAGCGCCGCGAACAAGCCTGCAGCTGCGAGTAACGTCCCTGCATGGGGCAATGCTGTATCGAGGGGGAGAAAGCGGATCATTCCGAGGATGCTTGCCTTGACGGCTGCGCCGCTCAGTACGGCGGCTGCCGGCGTCGGCGCTGCCGCATAGGCCCGTGGCATCCAGACGTGAAACGGAACAAGGCCTGCCTTCATGCCAAAACCTGCGATCAACAGGCCGACGATCAGGTCGCGGTGCGGCGATGTCGGTAGTGCGGCAGCGGCATCACCGATTAACAGCCCATCGCCGGGAATATCCATCGCGAGCAGCACGAAGGCGATGAGCAACAATGTCTCCGCCAGCAATCCAAGGCCGATATAGAGCGCGCCGGCCCGCCACGCATCGGCCGTTTCGTGCTGGATGATGAGGCCGCAGGCGCCGAGCGTCAGCATCGCCAGAAACAAATAGAAGCTCACCATATCGGCAGCGAGAAAGACGCCGATGCAACCCGTCAGTGCGGTGAGCCAGCACACGGCGAACCGCCCGCGGTTCGGCCTGCCCTGCAGATACGGTGACGCATAGGCGCCCGCCGTGATCCACAGCAGCGCAGCAACGCCGAGCAGCAGCGCCCCGGGGAGATCAAGAGCGAAAGTCAAATGCAGACGGGCCGGGCCGACGACCAGCGGAGAATCGTCGGAGACAAAAAGAACGGCCGCAAATGCAGGGATCGGAGCAAACGCCAGATACGCAGGCATTCGCAGCAATGCCCTTGGCCAAAGGCATGCCAGCAGCATCCCCAGCGGAAAGAGCAAGGCGCCAGCCAGCAAGGGATAAGCCTCCATCATCGCAGCTGAACCATCGGTGCCTCCGGACGACCAACTTGCAAAACATCGATCGGACCGAGCGCCACGAGCCCGAGCATTACCGAGAGAAGCGCCAGCCCCAGCGCCGCCACTTCCTGATACTTCGGCACCGCGGCATGCAGCGTCAGCGGCGCGCTCGGTGGGCCCATCGCCCGCGACAGCACGATGAAGATATATGCGCTCGTGAGCAGCCCTCCTGCGGTGATCACGATTGCCCACCACCACTGCCCCGTTGCGATTGTCGCCTCCAGCAACAGCCACTTTGCCAGAAAGCCACCCGTCGGCGGCAACCCGATCAGGCATAGGCCACCGAGACCGAAGGCGAACATCGTCATGGGAAGCGCACGCGCGATCCCGCCAAGCTCCGAGATCTGGTCATGTCCAAGCGCGGCGTAGACAAGTCCGGCAGCCATGAACATGGCGGCTTTTGCGGTGGCGTGCGAGATGGCTTGGAGCATGCCTCCCGTCAGGGCATCGCCATACTGGAGGTGCAACGGGTCGGCACTGAAAGCGAGCGGAAACATCAGAAACAAATAGCCAATCTGCGCGACCGTCGAATAGGCGATCAGCAGCTTAAGCCGCTTCTGTCGGAGCGCGACGATGTTGCCGCAGATAATCGCCGACGCCCCCAGCACCCCAATGAGTTGACTGGCGGCCACACTCAAGAGTCCCGGCATGACGTCGAACCAGAGCCGCACAATCAGAAAGAATGATCCCTTCACCACGACTGCTGACAGAACCGCGCTGGCAGCCGCCGGTGCGCCGGCATGCGCCGGGGGAAGCCAGAGGTGCAGTGGGAAGAGCGCGGTTTTGGCGAACAGCCCGACCGTCATCAACGTCGCGGCAGCGAGCGTCGCTGGCTCAAGATGCACGCGTTGCGACATCAGGACGATGTCGAGGGTCCCATAGCTGCCATACAGCAACGCCGTTCCGATCAGATAGAGGATCGAGCCCAGCAGCGCAAAGAGCAAATACCGCAACGCGGCCTGCAAGGTCTCCGCGCGACCATCGAGACAGACCAGCGGCACCGCAGCGAAGGTCAGCAGCTCAAGCGCAACATAGAGTGTGAACAGATCGCCACCGATAAAGATCATGTTCATCGCGCCCGAGATCGCCATGAGCATGACCCAGAACACCAACGGTGCTCGGGTTTCAATTGACGCTGCGCGACTGCCGAAATTCGCATGCGCGAACACGCCGATGAGGCAGATCACGATGGCCATTGCCACCATCATCGCGACTGAAAGTCCGTCGGCGCGCAGCGTGATGCCGAGCGGGGGCTGCCAACCACCCACAGTGTAAATCAGCGGCTCTCCGCCTTGCCATACTTTCAGGAAGACGATGCATGCCACGCCAAGGCCTGCGGGCAACAGAACTCCGGCAATTCTTTCGGCGCACCGTCCGCCAAGGACAAACGACAGCAGGATCCCGACAACCGGCAATACGATAGCCAGAACGAGAAGCGCGCCGTCGGCAGTTGTCGCGTCGGGCACAGTTGTCGCCGGCATCAGGATTTGCCCTCGCCATTTACGGCGCCAGAGCTGTCGGAACTGATCGAGGCCTGGCCAGTCTCATCCGCAAGACGCTGCACCAGCGCGACGGCCATGGCCGTCGCGGCGAAGGCGACGACAATTGCGGTGATCACCATCGCCTGGGGGACCGGGTCACCGCCGAGCCCAGCCGCTGCCGCCCGCCTGGCGATCATACCGAACAGGAGAAACACACCACTCCCGAGCAAATTGAATGCAAGGATCTTGCGTAGCGGTTCGGGATTCGTGATGAGCCCGTACAGTCCGATGCCCACCAGCGCAGCGCCACACAAGCCGAACAGCGTTGCCGCGTTCATTGCTGTTGCGCCCGTTCCGGCGGTCCTGCGGCCAGCATGCCAAGTGCGACAGCGATCGACAGCGTGAGAGCGCCTTCCACAGCGACAATCAACGGTTTGGCATAGCCTGCCGGGTAAGCCAGAAAAGCGTCGGCAAATACCCATCCAGCGAGGCCAATAACAAGGAACAGCACCGGTCCGGTAACGAGCAAAACACGCAGCCAGAGCCGACTGATCGCAGGGGCTTTTTGCAATCCCGCGACAATGACAAGGAGCCACATCGCAGCCAGCACCGTGCCGCCCTGAAAGGCGCCGCCAGGATCCTTTGCGCCGACCCAGCACATATAGATTCCGAACACGATTCCCACCGGCGGCAGAAGCTGAGCCAGAAAGATCAGCGTGGGATCGGGTTTTGCATAAACCTGCAGACCCGGCGTTCCGCCCCAGGCGCGATCCGGCGCCAGCGACCAAACTCCAAGCAAGGCAAGCAGCACGACCACCTTTTCGAGCAGCGTGTCGAGCGCGCGGAACACAAACAACACGCCAGCGACAGGGTTGCCGAGACCACTCGGCGGCAGGTTTTCCATCACCGTCGGTGCGAGCGTGGGGACGGCCGCCGGTGGATGGAACACGGCGATGGCAAGACCCGCCACGACCAGCGCGCACAATGCACCTGCAGCAAGGCGAACCGGATAGCCGACCCTCACACGATCGACATCGTCGGAGCGGGAACGCGCAGCGGCGCCGAGCAGCAGCAGGCCGGTCATTCCGCCGCCGATCGCCGCCTCTGTCAGCGCCACATCGACGGCGTGGAGCCGAACCCATGCAATGGACAGGAGCAGCCCATAGACGGCGAACATGACGACTGCCGCGAACGCCGTGCGCACAAGGATCGTCGAAGCACCGATCGCGAGGATCAACGAGACGAGAGCAATATCGAAGACGGAAGCGATGCTCATCCGTCTGCTCCGTGCTGGCGTACCGCATTGGCGATCAGCTGGGTGACGACAGCCCCGGACAGCTGGACGAGCAGCCAGGCAGTCACCAATTTGACCGCGAGCAACAGGCTACCCGTCTGCGGCAGCAAGCCCAGAACGATCAAGCCAAGACCAAGATTGTCAACCTTGGTCAGCGCGTGCAGACGCGTCAGCGTATCCGGGAAACGCAACAGACCCACCGTGCCCGCAAGGAAGAACAGCGCTCCGGCGGAGACCGCACAAATGGTCAGGATATCCATGACGAGGCTCATGCGCCCCTCACTCCCCTCTGGCTTCACTTGACGCACCGGACGCGCTTCTGACGAATGCGACTGCCGCAAATGCTGCGAATAGCGCGAGCATCACGGCAACATCCACGATGGGCAGTGTCTCGCTTGCGACCGCGAGCAAAAGAAGGATGGCGACTCCTCCCGTGCCAAGCAGTTGGACGGCCATCAGGCGGTCCACATCGGCCGGTCGTCGAAGAATGGCGAACAGGCCCAATGCCACCGTCAGCAGTACAAAGACCGAGGCGCCCAACAGCAGGCTAGGCATCGGATCTTGCGCTTCCCAGCGCCCCCATGCACAGGGTTTCCTCCATCGACAATTGTTCGACGACGGGCTGTGTCACATCAAGACAATGAATGGCCAGACTGCCGTCAGTCGACGTTCCGCACGGGAGCGTACCCGGCATCAGGCTCATGATCGCGCAAAACGTATTCCGCTTCCTGCCCGGCGGCAGCTGCGCCTGATAGGCGACGAAGCCCGGCTGCAACGGCAGCCGCGGGTGAAGCGCCCGCAGCGCAACGTCCACACCTGCAACAATGGACTGATGGAGGAAGTGCCGGACGAATCCGGCAAATTTGATCGGGCGAAAGCCCCACTGTTCGACAGGCAGCAGCTTGAGGCTTGCCCAGGTCGCTGCGGCGGCTGCAATCAGACCGGGCCCCAGATCAGCGGGATCACCGCGCGTCAGCACCAGCCAGAAGCAAAAGAAACCGATAGCGCGGATCACGGCACTGCCCATGACATTCGACCACCTCGCCTCGCCCTTATTGCCGGCCCCGATCAAGTTCATGGAAGCCACCCTAGCGACTGCTGTCTGTGCTCCGCTTCGATTTCTGCTTGGTCTTCGTATTGTAAACGGGCTGCTGGGGCTCCTCGACGACGATCGGGTGCTGCGGAACCTTCAGACGATCGACGCGCACGTCATCCCGTAAGGCATCCCGGTCCATCCGATCGCCACGCTCAACGGAATCGCGTGGCTCCGCACCAGCGGCGAGTGCTGTGCAGATAAGAAGAATTGCTAAGCCTGTCGTCGCAATCAACTGCCGCATCATCGCCTCTCGTATCCTGATCTCTAGAACGCGAAGTCGAGCCGTGGGCCGATCATCCAATCTCTATAATGACGCAGCGCCACATTTGAATTTCGCGCTTCATAGATCACGTTCGTGGTGAGCGATACGTTGCTGGCGATATTGTATTTCAGGCCGAGAGAGGCCGAATAGATCTGATCCTCCCGGTCGCGGTTCAAGCCATCGGTGAACCAGAATGCCTCGATGAATGGCGTGCTGACGATGGACCATTTGGAGTTCAGCTCGACCTCGATGCCGACCAGCGCATCGAAACGCCAGCGCCTGGCCTCGGCGAGATCAGAGAACCGATAAGTGAGCTGGAGGAGCGGCGAGAGCGTGACATTGTCGAAGGTGAAATCGCGTGCGATGGCACCCGTCACGTCGTGAGAGGTGAAGGCGAGATCGCGAAACACGCCGTCGTAGTCATATCTGTTTTCGTAGGTTGCGCTTATTCTCCAGCCATACAGATTCTTCGTCAGCCGCGCCCCCAGGCGCGCAATGGCGGCATTGCCGTCGTGCTCTCTGGAGAATGCTTCGAACTGCGCACGTGCAAAAATGCGGTAGGACAGGTCCGGCGCAAGCTCGCCGTCCAGCCGCAAGCTCACATCAGGCTCATAGTAAAAATCCCCACGCCGGTCATCGCGCGAAAACAGAGCATTGGCCGTGTAGGTGGGCGACAGGGATCCAACAACGCTCCATGTCGGGCTCATCGACGTGTATTCGACCTTTCTGAGCTCGGTCAGATCTATGTCGGCAGCTATTGCCCCGCTGGCATAAAGGAAGCTTGTTGCTGCCAGGACAATTCTGGATCCACGCATTGCACACTCCCCAGACAATTACTCTCCGTCGGTCGGTGGTTCTGGCTTCGATGATAACAGTCCCACGATCTCGCTCCCCCGAGCGGAGAATGGCCGATTACGTCAGTAATCTACGGCATCGCGGATGATCGGACAGGTCATACAGTGACCGCCGCCACGGCCGCGACCGAGTTCGGCGCCGACAATCGTGATCACCTCGATGCCTTCCTTGCGCAGCAGCGTGTTGGTGTAAGTGTTGCGATCGTAAGCATAGACGACACCTGGCGATGCGCAAACGAGATTGGCACCGCTGTCCCATTGGGTTCGTTCCCGCTGGTAGTCACTGCCACCCGCTTCGACCACACGCAGCTTCTTGAGGCCCAGTGCTTCCTCGACAACGCCGACGAATGACTTCTTCTCCGCATGCAACTCGACACCGCTCGGATGGTCGCTCGGACGATAGGAATAGGTACGTGTCTGGTTCATGAAGTCCGGCGCGAGCAGCACGCAGTCGCGGTCGGCGAATGTGAAAACAGTATCGAGATGCATGGCCGCGCGGATCTTCGGCATTGCCGCAACGATCACGCGCTCCGCAGCCTTCTTTTTAAACAAAGTCGCTGCAAGCTGGCTGATCGCCTGACGGGAGGTGCGCTCGCTCATGCCGATCAGCACCACCCCCTTGCCGATGGGCATCACATCGCCCCCCTCCAGCGTAGCCAGTCCATGGTCCTCTGTAGGGTCGCCCCACCAGACATTGACGTTGCCGGCAAAATCGGGATGAAACTTGTAGATCGCGGTGGTGAGGATCGTTTCCTCATGTCGCGCGGGCCAGTACAGCGCGTTGAGAGTGACACCGCCATAAATCCAGCAGGTCGTGTCGCGCGTATAGAGCGTGTTCGGCAGGGGCGGCAGAAGGTATTCAGTCGCCCCCGCGGCCTCCTTCACCATCCTGAGTGCAGCGCCACCATGGGCTTCGGGAAAGTCATGAGTCGACAGGCCACCGATCAGCGTTTCCGCGAGTTTTCGATTGTCCAGCCCGGACAGGTAGCTTTTGAGCTCATCGATGAAGCCAAGGCCGACCTGGTTCGGCACCACCTGATTATCGAGGATCCAGGCCTTGCCCTCCGGGACTGCCAGCGTCTCGGCGAGCAGGTTATGCATCTCAACGACATCGACCCCGCGGTCCCGCATCTTGGTGACGAAATCGAAGTGGTCGCGCTTCGCATTATCGACCCAGAGCACATCGTCAAACAGCAACTGGTCGCAATTGGACGGGGTCAAGCGTGTATGGGCAAGGCCCGGAGCACAGACCAGGACCTTCCGCAGCTGGCCAACTTCGGAGTGCACACCAAACGGGACTTTTTTTGCACTGGCCATCATGAACTCCCATCGATTTCCTAGATGCTGATATAGCCGGTGGCGAGGCCGTGGATGCCGACTACGCATCCGACGACAGCGATGCCGAACAGGACCCATTCTGCCGGAGTGAAGAGCTGCTTGTTGAGCTCCCTCCGTGTGATGAAATACAGGATTGTGCCGGGTGCGTAGATGATGAAGCCAAGCAGCAGAAATTTCATACCGCCAGCGAACAGCAGGAAGATCGTGTAGGCTGTCGCCAGAACAGCGATGATCGTGTCCTTGCGAAGATCGCTCGGATCGGTCTCGTAAGTCTCCTTGCGGTAGACCAGCATCAGCGCGAAAGCTGCCGAAAGAAAATAGGGAATCAGCGACAGGTGGCTGCACAGCGACAGAGCGAAGGTGAAGGCATCGTCGGAAAACAACGTCGCGATGAGCACAGCCTGAACAAGTAGCGTGCTCATCAGGAGCGCCATTGATGGGACCTGGTTTGCGTTTTCGCGCGCCAGGAATGCCGGCATGTCTTGCCGCTTCGCCGCAACCGACAGCACTTCGGCAGCCATCAGGGTCCAGGCAAGATAGGCCCCGAGCACCGAGATAATCACACCGATGCCGATGAAGATGGCACCCCAATGACCAACGGCGGCTTCGAGCACGCCGCCAACCGAGGGCTGGCGCAATTGCGCCAGTTCTTCGCGGGCGAGGATGCCATATGCAAGAATGGAGACGGACGCGAACAAGGCCAGCACGGCCAGAAATCCCGTCACGGTCGCAATACCAACGTCCTCGCGCCGCTGCGCGAACCGCGAATAGTTGCTGGCGCCTTCGATGCCGAGAAACACGAAGACCGTGACCAGCATCGTCGCCTTGATCTGCGCGAAGAGATTTCCGTAGTCCCCGCTTGCGCCGCCCCAGAGGTTGCCGACGAACACATCGGGCTTGAGGAAGAAGATCGCCAGGACCACGAACAGCAGCAGCGGAATGAGTTTGGCGATCGTCACGATCTTGTTGATCGCAGCCGCCTCCTTGACGCCGCGCAGCACAAGGAAATGAAACGCCCAGACACCGACCGACGATAGTGCGATGGCAGTGACCGTATTGCCCTGACCGAGCGCGGGGAACAACGCGCCGAGCGTCGACTTGATCAGAATCCAATAGGATACGTTGCCGACGCAGGCACTGGCCCAGTAGCCAAAGGCGGAGAAGAAGCCGACATAGGGCCCGAACCCCTCCCGCGCATAGGCGTAAACGCCCGCATCGAGATCCGGCTTGCGGTTGGCCAGCGTCTGAAACACAAATCCCAGCATCAGCATGCCGGCACCGGCGACGGCCCACGCGATCAGCGCTCCATAGATGCCGGTGGCCTGAGCAAAGTTACGCGGTATCGAAAACACGCCGGCGCCGACCATCCCGCCGACCACCATGGCCGTGAGCGTCCAAAGCGGCAATTTCTGGTCGCCTGCATTGCTCATGGCCAAAGCACTCCCATGTGCAGATGCGGTCGGCCCGGAGCAAATGGGACATGCAGGCGACCACCTGCGACCGGGGCCCGCAAGACGCGGCGACGGGATTGAGGAATGATTGACCGCAAAGGACGTGCGCATCGATTGTATTGCGCAGCCTCATACGGCGGGCGCAACGCCGGTGCGCGCAAGGC
Organism: Tardiphaga sp. 709; assembly: GCF_032401055.1. NCBI lineage: Bacteria > Pseudomonadati > Pseudomonadota > Alphaproteobacteria > Hyphomicrobiales > Nitrobacteraceae > Tardiphaga > Tardiphaga sp. 709. The sequence goes on from NZ_CP135529.1 coordinate 3,250,008, forward strand.
GCGGGCAGATGCAAATAACATCAGGTCTTGCACCATGCGCCCCCTTCCAACATCAACTGCTGGAAAGAAGAGCACATTCGGGATGCACCACGATATCGGGTGATGCCCTAGGTTGAAGACGGGGAGTTACCCTAGGTGCCGAAGCGGGGCCGGCACCCACGCACGATCCGACTATGCTGGCGTCGATAGGAGCGGGTCCGCCGCCCCTTCTTTGCCCCTGAACCATGCCACATACAATGTCGGCAGGAAGATCAGGGTGAGAAGCGTCGCAACCAAGAGCCCACCCATGATCGCAAAGGCCATCGGTCCCCAGAACACCGTCGGAGCGATCGGGATCATGCCAAGCACAGTCGACACGGCCGTCAGCATGATCGGGCGAAAACGTGAGCTCGAGGCATCGAGCGCAGCGTCCCACACGCTTTTCCCTTCATCGCGTTCAGCATCGATCTGACCGATCAGGATCACCGCATTTTTTGTGATCATGCCGAGCAGCGCGAGAATGCCCAGAATCGCAACGAAGCCGAGCGGTCGGCCTGACAGCAGAAGGGCGGCGACCACGCCGATGAGCCCAAGGGGCGCCACGCTCAGGACCAGAAACAGCCGCTGAAAACTCTGGAGCTGAATCATGAGGACCGTAAACATGATCAGCAGCATCACCGGCACAACGGCGATGACCGACGCCTGCGATTTCTGACTTTCTTCGACAGTGCCCCCAACCACGATGCTGTAGGATGCTGGAATGGTCTTCGCCAGGGCAGCAATGGCCGGCGTCAACGAATTGACGACGGATTCCGGAATTGCACCGGCGGTGATATCCGTCTGCACCGTCAGGGTCGGGACACGGTCGCGCCGCCAGATCAGCGGATATTCCTGCTCGTATTCGAAAGTTGCAAACTGGCTGAGCGAAACCGTCTGCCCGCCTGGCAGCGGAACTTGCAAATTACGCAGGTTGGGCAACGAGACGCGCTGCTCATCGATCGCGCGCGCAACGATATCGATCAAATAGATATCATCGCGAACCTGGGTGACCGTGGTGCCTGAGATGACCGTATTCAGCACGCCTGCCAGGGCTTGAGAACTCAGCCCGAGCAACCGGGCCTTGTCCTGATTGACCCGAATACGCACCTGCCTTGCCGGCTCGATCCAGTCGAAATTGACACCATTCGCCTTGGGATTGGCGGCGATGACCTGGGCAAGCTTGAACGCAATTTCGCGCACCATGCCTGCGTCAGGACCGCTGACGCGATATTGAACGGGCCAGCCGACCGGAGGCCCAAGCTCGAGAGGCGAAACCCGTGCAATAGCACCGGGAAAATCATTGGCCAGAAGCGTCTCAAGCTTTGCGCGAATGCGTTCACGCGCTGCGACATCCTTTGCGACAACCACTGACTGGGTAAAGAAATCATTCGGCAGCTGAACATTGAGCGGAAGATAGAACCGGATAGCACCGCGACCCACATAAGTGCTCCAGCGCGCAACATCCGGATCACCCTGTAGCGCGGCATCGAATCTCTGTGCCGCAGTCTGGCTGGCATAAATGGATGCGTTCTGCGGCAGACTGATATCGACGAGCAACTCCGGACGATCGGACGATGGAAAGAATTGCCGGGGGATGAACGGGAGAAGAAGAAACGAGCCGACGAAAAGCACCAGCGAGAGCGCGATGGTCAGCCATTTCGCCCGCATGGCGAATATCAGGAAGCCGCAATACCACCTGAAAACTCTGCCGGGGGCGTCTGTCCCGCGTTGCTTCGGCGGCTTGAGAATGACAACGCCCATCAGCGGCGCGAAGATCACGGCAACGAACCATGAGACGATCAGCGCGATACTGACAACGGCAAAGAGGGAGAACGTGTATTCTCCCGCAGAACTCGCGGCGAAGCCGACGGGCACAAAGCCCGCGATGGTCACCAGTGTTCCTGCCAGCATGGCGAACGCGTAGGTGCGAAAGGCAAAGCTGGCGGCTTGAACCTTGTCGTCGCCTTCAGCCAGGCGATTCAGGGTAGCATCCGTGGTGGTCATGGCATCATCGACGAGAAGCGCGAGGGCGATAATGAGTGCGCCGAGCGATATGCGCTGCATGTCGATTCCCGCGAGCTTCATGATCGGGAAGACGATGGCGAGCGTCAGCGGTATGGACAGCGCAATGATCAGACCCGGGCGCACGCCGAGGCTGATAAAACTCACCACGAGAATGATGGCAATGGCCTGCAGCAGCGACATCATGAATTCGGAGATCGCGCTCTCGACCGTGACAGCCTGATCGGCAATGAGCTTCGGTTCAATACCAATCGGAAGATCCGCCGTGATCGCAGCCATCGCCCGCTTGAGACTCTTGCCGAGCGCGAGAATATCTCCGCCGTCACGCATCGAGATGGCCAGGCCAATGGCCGGCTCGCCGTTGACGCGAAAGAGGGGTTGCGGCGGATCGGAATAGCCGCGCGTAATCCGGGCGATATCACTCAGGCGGATCATGCGCCCGCCGGCAACGAAATTGATATCAGCAACATCCTGCTCGGACTGAAATGAGCCTGACACCCGAAGCGATAACGTCTCGTCGCCCGTTTGAATCGTGCCGGCTGGCCTTATGATATTCTGCGTCTGGAGAGCAGACAGCAGTGCCGTGCGGTCGATGCCAAGGCTTGCCAGTTCCTTCATCGAGAATTCGACGAAGATCCGCTCGTCCTGGGCTCCCAGCAACTCGATCTTCGATACGTCGGGGACAAGAAGAAGCTTCGAGCGGACGTCTTCCACATAGTCGCGAAGCGCGCGGTGCGTGAAGCCATCGCTCGTGAAGCCATAGATAATCCCGAACGTATCGCCGAAATCATCGTTAAACCCCGGTCCGACCACCCCTGCCGGCAGCGTATGGCGGATGTCGCCAATGTTCTTGCGGACCTGATACCAGGTGTCGGCGACCTGTTTGGCGTTCGCGTTCCCCTGCAGGTTTACGAAGATTGTGGTGACGCCTGCCCGCGTGAAACTGCGCAGGAAATCCAGATGCGGTGTTTCCTGCAGCTTGCGCTCGAGCCGCTCCGTAACCTGCTTGACGGTCTCCTCGACCGTTGCTCCGGGCCATGCCGCCTGAACGACCATCGTCTTGATGATGAACGACGGGTCCTCGCTGCGACCGAGCCGGAAATAGGACAGGACACCGAAGATAACGGCAACAATCATGACATAGATCACCAGGGAACGGTGCTTAAGTGCCCATTCCGAGAGATTGAAGCCGGTCATTGCTCAGACCCAAGCAGGCGTATTTTCTGGCCGGGGTGGAGTGCCTGCACACCCGCGGTCACGACGACCTCCCCCGTGTCGAGACCCTGCGACACGACGACCTGCGCTTGCTCGAAGCGCAAGACGTCCACGTTTCGGATCGAAACCGTGCGGCTCGCGGGATCGACGATCCAGACCGCGGGCTGTTGATTGGCCCTCGTCAATGCCGATGCCGGGATCTCTATGATGGGGACGGCATCCATTTCCATGCGCCCCACGACGGTCGCGCCAAGCCGCATGGCCGCCGGCGGATTCGTCAGGCCAACCTTGATTTCAAAGGTGCGCGTGACGGGATCGGCCTGGGCGCCAACCTCACGGATACGACCATGAGCCGTCACCTCGGGATCGTCCGTCAGGCTTACGGCTATTTGCGGATCGCTCGGTGCCGATCGGAAAAATTGGGCCGGCACGTCAAAAACTGCGTCGCGGCCATCCTGACGCGCCAGCCGGAGAATCATTTGCCCGGCCTGGACAACTTCTCCAGCGCCAGGTCCGACAGCGGTTATGACGCCCGGTGCGTCGACCTTCAGCTCGGTAAAGCTCACCAGATCATGTGCCGTCTTGAGCTGGGCCTCAGCGGCATCGACCTGCGATTGAGCGGTTTGTTGCGCCTGCGTTGCCTGGTCGTAGTTGACGCGGGTGGTCCAGCCCTGTGCAAGCAGTGTCTGCTGGCGATCGAAATGGTTGCGGGCCTGGGTCAGTTGCCCCTGCGCGGCCGCGACTGCCGCCTGGGCCTGGCGCAACGTGTTCAACTCATTCTGGGATTCAAGCCGCGCGATGACCTGACCGGGCTGCACTCGGTCTCCGGTTTTCCCGTTGTTTTCGATGAGCCGGCCCGAGATGCGAAATGCCAGCGCCACCTCGTCTTCCGCTTCGATACGGCCGGTGAATGAAAGCGGCGCGCCCGCAACGCTCTTCGCAACAGTGATGGTACGCACGGGCCGCACGACAGGAGCAGTCTCAGCGGCCTCTCTTCCACACGCCGCCAGCAGAAGCGCCGGCACAATTGTTAGAATAATTATAATCGTCCGATATCGTGCCACTCGGCATAGGTAGGTATGACGAGCATACGCAGGCATGAAGAAACCCTCACTGAGCAAAATTGCACGCCAGATTCGCTGACCGCCTCGCAAAAGCAGATAGCTGGCTTTTGCCTGCGTGATCGCTTGCCCGCCAATTCTTCTGTGACTGAGAGTATTCTGGGGGTGCGGATATCTACCGGGTATCGGGGAAACTACTGATCACACCAACGATTCTCCGGCGCCCTGCTGGACACTCTCGAACCGCAGCAAGATCCATGCGCCAGTTGAAAGGCGATGAGTTCCTTGTGCAAAGCAAACGCGGCAATTAACTGAAATTACTTCTATTGTTACTTCGTATATTTTCAGACTGAGTATAGTCAGTCGCGACATCGGACGATTTGCGACATCTTACTTGACGCTGATTCAATCAGAGGTATTTAGTAGGCCTAACTTCGTGCAGAAGAACGATGGCATTTAACCTTAGTGGTTATCTGACACATCGCTCGACCCAGATGCATCGGACTACATGATGGCCCACAAGGCTCACGTAGACGAATCGTGTCGAATTCATGTTCGGGCAAAGGTCGTAGGTCACGACACTTTCGACGGCACTGCTAGTGCGCGAACAAAATCGAAACTTGGCAAATCAAGCCTTGGTATCCAGCTTTTGGCGCTGCAAGAGGATATGCAGCAGCGGATTGCATCAGACCTTCACGATTCGACTTGCCAGCATCTGCTGGCCGCGAGTTTGAATATGATGCGAATGAGGTGCGCTGTCGCTGGCATCGGCAGCGCCATAGACATTTGCGATGAGATCGACGCGTCGATCTGTGAGGCCCTTAGGGAAATCAGGGCTTTCACCTACCTCCTGCATCCCCAGAATTTGCTCGACGGCGGATTGAAGTCGGCGATCGAGGAGTTTGTGGTGGGGCTTTCATCGCGGACATCGCTGGAAACGCGTCTCAAGATCGATGCTGCGGTCGATGCATTGCCTAACGAAACGCAGCGCTCATTGCTGAGAGTTGTCCAGGAAGCGCTCGCGAACGTCTTCAGGCACGCGAAAGCGACGCAGGTAAGTATCTCGATCAAGGCCACAGACACCAACGTCACGCTTCGGATTAGCGATAACGGCTGCGGAATGCCGATTTCTCGAGCGAGAGATGGCTATAAAGCAGTGCCGCTTGGTGTTGGAATTCCGGCCATGAGAGCGAGACTGGATCAGATGGGAGGCACGTTTGAGATCCACTCGTCATCCACAGCGGTATGTAGCGGGACAACGGTGTACGCGACTATTCCACGAGCCATCTCGCGCAAAGGAAACAAGCCAGTGAATATCCACCAGGGCGGCCGAGGATCGGCGAAGATCCGACCGTCGCATGGCTAAAGGTCAGCTAACGGATGCAACAATTTGACGCTCAGCGAGAGCAATGAACTCCAGGGGTTGGATCTTCTCGATGAAAGTATTTTGCCGCCCGTAAGGAAATGACATCGGAGTACTGAGGACCATGAAGCAGATTATGATAGCCGATGATCATGACGCGGTGCGGGCTGGAATTCGTGCAGTTCTGGAACGACGTCCCGGATGGGAGGTCGTTGCCGAGGCCCGCGATGGAAAAGAGGCCGTTGCTTGCGCCATCGAGAAGCATCCGGATGTCGCTATCGTTGATTACTCGATGCCATTCATGACCGGCCTCGAAGTTGCAAGGCGGATGAAGGAGTACAAGCTCGCAACAGAGGTGCTCATCTTCACGATGCACGACTCGATCGCGCTCGAGCTACAAGCATCTCAAGTTGGCGTTCGCGCATTCCTACGAAAATCCGATGCCAACAAAATGCTTCTCGCGGCCGTTGAATCACTGATGCATCACAGATCGTTTTATGCCGGCGAGGCTTGCGACACGATGGTCGGATCGGCTGACGGAAATATTGGCACAGGCCGATCGCTTTCGCCGCGAGAGAAGACAGTCGTAAAACTGGTTGCCGAGGGTTACAGCAACAAGCGTGTAAGCGAGACCTTGAATTTGAGTATCAAAACGACCGAGACCCACCGAGCTGCGGCGATGCGCAAGCTCAACGTAAAATCGACTGCAGGTCTGGTTCGGTACGCCGTTCGAAATAATCTGGTAGAAGCATGATTGCGCAACCATAATCGACGGCCTTCACGGAATTGGCAGTCGTGACGCATATCATTTCAAGACGGTCGTTCTAGCGAGCTGCTTTCGTCAATTGGATATGGCCAGTGGTTCCAACGAATGGGAACGGCACTGTGAAGCAGATCTTGATTGCAGACGATCATGAAGTGGTGCGATCCGGACTACGCGCGATCGTCGAAAGCCGCGCGGACTGGGCCGTGAGCGGAGAAGCGAGCGATGGCAGGGCCGCGGTCGCCATGATCAGGGAGTTGAAGCCGGATATAGCAATTATCGACTACTCCATGCCCGTCCTGAACGGTCTGGAGGTGAGCCGTCAGATCAAGTTGCATCACCCCCGGACGGAGGTGCTCATCCTGACAATGCATGAAAGCAATGAAATCCTCACCGAATCCCTCCTGGCGGGGATACGAGGCTTCTTGCTGAAGTCAGATGCGAGACATCATCTCATTGCAGCGATCGATGCACTACTCAATCACCGGCCTTACTTCACCGGTGTGGTCGTGGAAAAATTACTTCACGACTACCTGGCCAGCAAGAAGGACAAATCGAAAGTCCTGCTGTCGTTACGCGAGCAGAACGTTGTTCAGCTGATCGCCGAAGGACACACCAACAAGTCCGTCGGCACGGTACTGAATCTCAGCGTGAAAACTGTCGAAGCCCACCGCGCATCCGCCATGCGCAAGCTTGGAGTTTCCTCCACTGCCGAACTGGTCCGGTATGCAATTCGCATGAAACTGATTGGACCCTAGTTGCTATGGAAGATGTGGGGGACCATGCCTGAGCCGAGAGTGGATCAAGCCATCCTAGCCAAGGACGTTCGAAGTCGGGATCTTCCAACGGCAGGCGCGAACGCTGGCCGGCGGCTGACCCTCGGGGGAGCGCTCGTTATTCTGGGGGTTGCCAGCGGCATCTTCCTCGCATGGCGCGCGTCGTCCAGCCTTCTCATCATATTTGCGGCGATCTTGCTTGCATCGCTTCTCGATGCCTGCGCTCGATCGCTTGGTCGATACATTCCGATCGGGCGCGCGTGGCGGCTAGCCATCGTGATCGTCATCCTGACTGCAGTGATCGTGCTAGGGACAATATGGGGGATTGGAAAAATCCCTGAGCAGGCCCGGATCCTGATGCGCGTCATGGACGCCCAACTGGACGTCCTGCAACAACGCCTGCTGGCTTTTGGTGTGGATCTGTTCGGCCCGGACGGAGGGCGCGACTTTTCCCGCTGGTTTCCCGATCACGACAAGCTCTTTGGCCACGCGCAATCGGCCGTCGGGACCGCCTCGAGCTTTCTTGCCAATACGCTCGTCATCATATTTCTCGGCCTTCTCTTTTCGCTCGATCCGCAGGCCTATCGCGACGGCGTCGTATTGCTGGTCAAACCCTCCTCGCGCGAGCGCATGCGTTCTGTTCTAGATGAAATGGGCGCCGTGCTGCGCTCATGGCTCATGGGGCAACTGATCCGGATCGTCCTGATGACCGCCTGCGTGTGGCTGGCGCTCTATTTACTCGGCCTTCCAAGCGCCTTTCTGCTCGGCCTGCAGGCCGGTCTGTCGAACTTCGTGCCTTATCTCGGCCCGATATTGGCCAGTATCCCCGTGGGATTGGTCGCCATGCCGCTTGGTCCCTCGATGGTGATCTGGGCCATCGGGATCTACACCGTTATTCAATCCATCGAGGGATATGTGATCGGCCCGCTCATTCAGCGGCGCGCGGTGGAGCTGCCCCCCGCATGGACACTGGTCGCCATCGTCCTGCTCGGCTCTCTGTTCGGCGTCCTGGGAATTGCGCTTGCGATGCCGCTATTCGCGATCGGGCGCGTCGCCGTTCTTCGACTCTATGTGGAGGACTGCCTGGGAGATAACCTGAACGACGATCCCGAGCTTAGGTAGAGGCGGGAAACTCTGACTAGATTGAAATATTGCCCATCGCAAGATTGTAGAGGCCAGCGGCAGCTGCCACGAGGATCGCTCCGAACAGGATTCCCTCGGCAGACGCAAAGACCGTCGCTTTCTGTTCCCGCCGCGCGATCACGAACAGGATCGTGACCGGTGCATAGAGAAGTGCCGAAAGCAGCAGGAAGGTGAGACCGCCTGCGTAAATCATCACAGCCGCGTAAATCGTGGCAAGCGCACCGCGCACCCAGTCGATGGCGCGGCTATGCGGCTCCGTCTGATAGGTTTCCCCGGTCCATGCGAGTTTAAGCCCGTATGCCGCGACGAACAGATAGGGAATGAGCGTCATTGAACTCGTCATCTTCAGTGCCAGCGTGAAGGCATATTCAGCAAAATAGGTGACGACCAGGAAAAGCTGAATCAGGCAGTTGGTAAGCCACAGCGCGCCCGAGGGCACCTTATTGACGTTCTCGCGCGTGAGGAAGCGCGGCATCGTGCCATTGACGGCTGCGGAATGCAGAACCTCGGCGGCAAGCAATGACCAGGACAGATAATTTCCGAGCACGGAGATCAGCAGGCCGATGCTGATGAACACCTTGCCCCAAGGCCCAACGATCGCTTCGAGTACGCCTGCCATCGAGGGCGTCGCGAGCGCACCCAGCTCCTGGCGCAGCAGGATTCCGTAGGACAGCATGGTGACCAAGACAAGCAAGGCAAGCACACCAAGAAAACCGAGAACCGTCGCGATCCCGACATCGTTGCGGTCCTTTGCGTAGCGCGAGTAGACGCTTGCTCCTTCGATTCCCACGAACACGAATACGGTGACAAGCATCGTGTTGCGCACCTGGTTCGACACGCTGGCGAAGCTCGGCTCCTCACCACCCCAGAAATTATGCGCGAAGACGTCAGCCTTGAACGCAAAGGCAGCAACGATGATGAATAGGAGTATCGGTATCATCTTCGCGAACGTCGCAATCGTATTAAGCGCAGCAGCTTCCTTGATGCCCCGGAGAATAAGGACATGAACGCTCCAGAGCAGCAACGACGCGGCTACGATCGCGACGGGCGTGGTGCCATCACCAAACACCGGAAAGAACTGTCCCAATGTCGCTTTGATCAGCACAAGACAGGCAACATCCGCAAGACAGCATCCGATCCAGTAACCCGCCGCAGATGCGAAGCCGGCATATTCGCCAAAGCCAGCCTCAGCATAGGCGAAAATGCCAGTATCGAGATCGGGCCGACGCCGGGACAGCGTCTGAAAGACGAAAGCGAGCATCAGCATTCCGGTGCCGGCGATGCACCAGGCAATCAGGGCCCCGAGACCGCCCGTGGCGCGCCCGAATGCCGATGGCAATGCAAAGATCCCGGAGCCGACCATCGAGCCGACCACGAGCGCAATCAACGCGCCACGCGAGAGCTTCTGATCGGATGAATTGGATGATGTTCCCATTTCTACTGAACCTGACGCTCGAAGACGATCGGTCGAATGAAGAAGGACCAACATTGGCGCAGCAATAGGAGGGTACCGTTTCCAGGCCCCTCCGAGATCGTTCCGGCTATCCGTTCGCACCTTCTGCAATCGACGACACGGTGTCGTCCACATCGAGCAGAACAGCCGCCCTGGAAAGCCGGTCGAAGAGTTTTCTGCGAGCTGCAATGGGTGGCCAGGCGTAAAGAAAGATCTCCGAAGGCTTCCAGATCGCAACCCAGCCCAGAATAAGAAAGCTCTCTGAAAGAACCCTTGAAAACGGTCCCTCCGTCATTCGCTGAGCAAAGACCCAGCCGAGCAAGAGGCAGATGAAAAGAATTACCATTCCAACGACGAGCGACAGCCGGCCGGTCTTGAACAACTCACTGAGTTCACGTGAGACGGCCTGGCTTCGAAGGCCGAAGTAGTATCGGACCGCGGCAGCGATATCGGATACATGCGTTTTCCGGAGTTCGTCTGGCGGCAGATAGATGGCGATTTCAATTGGGACACGGTCGGAAAACTCCAGCGCGCGATCAACGATATAATCTTCAGCCTGTAGCGCTAGATCGGTCTCGCGGAACGGAGACGGATCGAGCGTATCGAAGAGCTGCGATACCTTGCGAAGCTTCATCTCTATTCGTCCGACTTGTGCACTTTCGGTCGAACCGTTTCTCATAGCCTTTCTCGATCGCCTTCGAGCAGCGAGACGTGCTGGCGCGGCCGTCGCAGGAAACGTCCGACGAGCCGAGAAGTCCCAGCAGATCATTGACGCTGTCACCAGTACAATCAGGTGTTTCCCCTAGGGCGAGGCGCTGGATCCAGATTAGGGAACGCCGATCGCGCCAGCATTTGTTGCGCCCGGCTGCGCCTCACCCAAACCGGAAACGAACTGGGGCCTGCGAACTCATCGGGAAATCCCCTGGGTCCCCTAAGGTGATCATCCGATATCGCATCGGCCTCGCAGAGGCCTAGGCTAGCTTTTTGAAGGAGGCCGCGACGTTTCGGAATTCGCGACAGCGGACAGAATTACGACTGGATCGTCGATGAGTGAGCTGGATCTGCCACCGGGTCGGCATACTGAAGACCTTCACTTCAGAACGAGAAGCATCGTCCTCAGGCAGCTACCCTTTCTTGCCATTCTCGCGCTTGCAATTGCGGGCGTGGCCTATACGAATTTTTCAGGCAAACCGCTCATTGGCTATTGGGAGTTCCTTGCCCTCGCAATTGGTGTTGTATGCGTCGTGACCGAATGGACCGAGCTCGATGACAGGCAGGCTCGGGTTCGATTGGTGTGGACCCAAGCGCTTCACTGGATCGCGGTTCTTGTTACGATGAACATCATGCTGCTGGCGGGCGTTCAACAGCTTCTGCCCGCGCCTGCGACGAGTCTCGTGCTTCTGATGCTGCTGGCACTCGGCACCTTTCTCGCCGGGCTGAACCTTATGTCGCTGCAAATGGGATTCCTTGGCCTCTCGATGGCCCTGGCAGTTCCCGCGATCTCCTGGATCAAGCAATCGGCACTCTTCCTGATTCTGGTTGTGGTCTTCGTGATCGGCCTTGCCATGGCTTTCTGGTCGCTCCGGACGGATACGCGTCGATCTGAGCGAACAGCGTCTTCACGGCCCGCCTCGCCGGGCGATCCGGTTGCCGATCACGAAGACACATCGGATGAAGATACATCGGACATCGAAGCGGCTCGCCGGCGCCTTGGGCTAAGCGACGATTAGCGTATCTGACAAACCAGGAAGCTACGTTTAGGCCGCATGGAGATGCGCAGCTTTTTCATTTATGAGTTTTCGTTCGAGCGGTCCTCAACAGGAGATGTCATGAAGCGCTTTATTACTGCGGCAGGTTCGGGACTGATTTTCTTGTGCGCTGCGTTATCCGCAATCGCAGAGCCTCGCGATTCCGTCGAGCGTGGTCAGAGGCTGGATTCCGAAGCAATTCGGGACGATGTCCGCACCAACCGCCTGAAGACACCAGCGTCCCCGCTCAACGTAGAACAACCGCGACAACCTCAAGGACAGACACTGCACCGCAGAGGGCGACCACGCTTGCACGCCATGCCGCGACCTCCGAGCGAGCGACAGTTGCGGCTGCGCCGACAACAAAAATCAGTTGAGTGACGCTAGCGTAACGTCAGCGTCGCTATTCCCGCAGCAAGGCTCACACCAATCTGGCGCTCAAGCGACAGTGGCTGGAGCATCACGGTCCTGCGGGATCCCCCGATCAGAACATTCGCCCCCAGACCCGGGCCAAACGCCACACTGCCACTCGCGCCGACGTAATTTCCACGGAGCGTACCGCGGCCGACCTGTGAGTTTCGGGCGAAGACCCGCCAGACCAGCGCGCTCGACGGAGTCACGCCGAGATCCAGGCCGATGCGGCGCACCGTTCCCTCATAGATGTACTGCCGTGACGCATTTCGTACCCTGAACACGCATCGCAGCGTCTGACGCGAGCCGATAATCAGTCCAATCCGGGGATTGCTCATACATGTCAGCGTTCCCGCCCTGAATGCGGCAGAGGAAGCCGGCGGCGATGAGACGCAAAGCAAAAGGGATGCGCCGAAAAGTCCAAGCAGGGCCTTCTTGATCATGGGAGCCTCCACTTTCTGCGCGGGAATATGACAGCGGTCACTCGGCGCCGCAAGATCGCCACCTCAGGCACAACTCGCAAGCTGACTCGATTTCGATTCGAATAGTTACGACGCGATGCGGCTCGGCGCGCTTTCTGGTCGAGCCATTTCTGCCGACGATTGCGAGTGATAGCATTACGCGATCGATGATCTGGCGGTCGCATCCTCCGCCGCATCCGTACGGTCACTCGCGCCCGCCAGCACGTCGATCCGCTCCGGCTCAAGCAAGCAAAGCTGCTCATCCGGCCCCGCCGCAAGTCTGTGAATATAGAAGTGCGTGCTGGCTGCATCAGCAGCGGCCATGACCGGTGACGGCGCCGAAATGACCTTCAACGATCCAAAGGTGCCGATCCAGTCGATATGGCGATGCCCGTGCATGACGACGGCCCGATCGGCAAAGGCCTTCAGCCGACGTACAAACCAGCTGCCGTTGATCACGGCCGTTCCGATGCGTTCCGCGAAAGCGGTCACTGGCATCGGATACTCCATCAGGTGATGGTGCAACGCGATTATCCAGCGCGCTTTCGGGAACTCAGCGATAAAAGCCTCCAGCCGGCGGGTCTGCTCGATCGAGACGAGGCCAAGTGCATTGGTAAAGGAGAAATGTGTTTCAGCATTGGAATTGAGCAGCGCTATGCCGAGTCCATTCTCCTCCAGAGGCGGGACCACCATCGGGTACAGGTCATCGAAGACCCCACGCAACCGGGCTGCACGCTGCAGGCCACCGAGATCCGCGAAATCCGCCATCTGACGGCGATAGGGAACCAATGCGTCATTCAGTGTCGTTGTATGACCTTTCCCGTCTTTCACAACAAACGCACGATCGCCCTGAATGGCAGCGATTGTCGAAATCGTGCGAACCTGCCGCAACCGTTTGCCCGGACTGAACGGGAGATCCAGCCGCGCCGGATTCGCCCGGTCCACGATGTTGATATCGTGATTTCCGGGCAGCACGAACATGCGCGCGACGAGGTCCGGATAGCGCGACAGGACGTCCAGAAACTCCGCCCATTCGGTCGCCCGTCCAGCATCGGTCATGTCGCCGCTGATCAGCACATGGTCGAGCGGATCAACGGCGTGAATAGCGGCCAGCCGCGCCATCACCTGCTGCAGACGCTCATTTCCCCGCGCCCCGGCGCGCCCGCTTTCAATGCGAAAACCGTAACGTTCGCCAACCACATGGAGGTCCGACAAATGAGCCACGCGCCAGATCCTGGCATGCGCCGGCGCTGCATCGAAAGCGACGAGATCAACAGGCTGCGCCATGCGGGCATCCGCCAGACCCCAGACAAGCGATGCCCCGGCAAGGTAGCCGCATATCAAGACTGCGGCATTTGCCAGCGTCGGAATGATCAAACGATGAGGAACACCAAGATCTTCCAGGCTTCCTGTCCAGCGCGAGGCCGGCCAGGCCCATATCGCGACCGCCACGGCGCAAATAGAGATGGCGATTCCGGCCGCGGCCGAATTCACCGCGCGGAGCCGCGCTCTTCCGTGCACGGCCAGATGTTTTCCCAGCACCTTCTCCGTCAGATGCTGCAGCCCTTCGCGGCCGAAGACGTATCCCGGCTGGATGGTAAGTGCATTGAGAGACCAGAAGTTGACCTCAGCGACCCGAAACAGAGGCTTCCAGCCGATCCACCCCAGCGCGACAATCCCGATTGCCACCAGGAACGCACCGATCTCCGTCAGTACGAGAACCTTGTCCGACAGAGTTGAGAGCCACGCAGAAGCAACCAATGCCGCGAGGCCCAACGACACCGCCGGCAGCAACAACGATACGGTCCAGGCAAACAGGAGCTTTGGCAGACTGACTTCAACAAGCAGGCTCCCGGCCATCGAGAGCAGGGTTCGCTGGTCAGGGCTGGCGGCATCATCCTCGATATCGCCCCGCCGCGGGTCGATTGTTTCTTCGTTCCACCCCCTCGCCGGTTTGCCTCCTCCCGCATCCCCTCTGTTCATGGCACCGCCTCTTGTGAGCAGGCACAGCCCCGTCACCAGAGTGATACTATCACACCTTCGACAGTATCCACGCGCATCAGGGTTTGACCCGATGCAACATCACCGCTCGTATCATGTAATTACTAAGACATGGCGAGAGACGCCCACGACAAATACGGACAGGTAACTGAAAATTGCGACATGCCGATCTAATCAAGCGGCTTAAGATTCCTGCAAATTGAGACAGCGAGGCATACCCATCTTTCTGTTCCGATTGACGGACTACACCTTTGGTAATATCCATTCGCCCTGTGCGATATCAAAAATCAGGCTGACAAAAAGCCGGAACGGAGTCCCATGGACCCGCAGTCGATCGCAACACAGGCTGGGCTGCCTGATGTCCCGACCGGGCAATCGACCTGGTCGGAGACTGTTCAAGGGCTGGCGCCTGAAACCCAAAATCGCTTCACAATAGCTTTCATTGGCGAACTATCATTCGTGCGCCCATGCACGCCTGTGCTCCGCCATTACCGGCTCTGCCGCGCAACTCCGGTGCCTCCTTATATCTCTGACGTTCCTTTTCCTATCCGTGAAAGGAGAAGTCCTATGGAAGTGATGGATCGGCGAAACCTCTTGCAGGGCCTTCTGTTTAGCGCGGTCGCCACGGGCCTTGGCACAAGCGTCTTTCTGACGACAGCCAAGGCCGCGCCAATCCCGCTGGAGAAAGACCTTGCCAACAAGTTGGAGCCGCTCACCGAAAACGCCCAGGTGACTGTGGCCGGGCGCCCGGCGCGCAGGGTCCTTCACCACCCGCATCGATCGTCGCGACGTCGTCGCCGTGTGTGCTGGTGGCGTCATGGTCGCCGCGTCTGCGCGTGGCGCTGATGGTGTGACGAAAAATGCGCAGTGATACGGCGGCCTCGAATCATAGCGCACAAGCAGCGCAGGAGCGGGAGAACAGGATGACGACGTATGGCAATAGTTCCTCGGTGAGCGTCACCGGCTTGCCTTCCCCGCCGCTCTGGATGTGCGTGCTGCTTGGCATCGTTCTGATTCTGGCCGGGCTCCTGATCCTCGGCGATGTCGTTCTCGCCACTGTCATCAGCACGCTGTTCATCGGCTGGACGGCCATTGTCGCTGGTGTATTCGAAATGATCCATGCGTTCTGGACCAAGGGCTGGGGAGGATTTCTGTGGCAAATCCTTCTCGCCGTTCTCTACGTCGCATTCGGCATCGTTCTGGTGCAGCAGCCTGTCGCCGGCGCGATCATCCTCACCTATGTCCTCGGCATATTGCTGCTGGTTTCCGGCTTCATTCGCATGCTGCTTGGATTTAGCCGCTGGAGCAAAGGGGGTTGGATCATGCAGGCTTCAGGACTCTTCGGCATTCTGGCAGGCCTGGTCATTCTGACCGGCTTTCCCAGGACAGGCTTGTGGGTTCTCGGCTCTCTGCTGGCCGTCGACATGATCTCCCACGGATTGGCGTGGCTCGCTTACGCGTGGCAGCTGAGAACCAAGGCAGCATAGCCGCAGAAGGAACCTTCAACGAAGCAGGCCACGTGGCGGAATAGAAATCTCTCAGTCAGGAGGATTGGAAATGTCAGATCTCGTCGCGATCATCTATCCATCTGAAGCAAAAGCCGAAGAGGTACGGCAGCGTCTGTTCAAGCTGCAAAAGGAATATCTGATCACGATCAGCGATGCCGTTATCGCGGTGAAAACCGAAGCCGGCCCCGTCAAGCTGAACCAGTTGATGAATACCACCATGGCCGGCGCGGCTTCCGGCAGCTTCTGGGGATTACTGATCGGCGTGCTGTTCCTGAATCCCCTTCTCGGCGTGGCACTGGGCGCCGCATCCGGTGCATTGGGCGGTGCACTGACGGACTATGGCATCAACGACGACTTCATGAAGGAGCTATCGGCAAGCCTTCAGCCGGGAAATGCAGCGCTGTTCGTTCTCATCAAGAGCATCACTGCAGACAAGGTCCTCAAGGAAATCCAGGACGCCGGCGGCACCGTGTTGAAGACGTCCCTCGACGATGCCAAGGAGCAGGCGCTCAGGAATGCGCTCGCCAAGGCCACAACCGAGCCCCAGGCTCAGGCAGCGCCAGCGGCATCGACGACCACGGCATCCAAGCCCGCTGCCTGAGTCTTGCAAGACTGGCACAGATGCAACAGGAGCGCCCGGCGCGGGTATCTGCGCTCCTGTTCGTATCGTCGGGGTAAACAGAAAAGTCCGCTTGATCTTGTGCAGATCGAGCGGACTGGAGCAGCAGAAAGGGCCGTCTCAAGTGGCCAGCGTTATGCTGACGACCTACTCGACCTTGCCCATTTCCTTGAGCACTTCGTTGGCGGCCTTGAACGCATCGAGACCAGCCGGGATGCCGCAATAGACCGTGGCGTGCAGCAGCACTTCCTTGATCTCGTCGACGGTAACGCCGTTGGTGATTGCGCCGCGGGTGTGCAACTTGATTTCCGGCGCGCGGTTCAGGGCCGTCAGCATTGCGAGGTTCAGCATACTGCGGGTCTTGCGATCGAGACCCGGACGATTCCAGGCATAGCCCCAGCACCATTCGGTGGTGATGTGCTGGAACGACATCATGAAATCATTGGTCGACTGCATCGACTTATCGACATAGGCGGCACCAAGCACTTCGCGCCGTGCGGCAAGACCGATGTCGAACATCCCGCCGAGGGTGATCGTCTGATCGTAGCTCATATTTATTCCTTCCGTTTGCGATTGCCAGGGTTCGACGTCGTTCGCGCGTCTGCCTCGATCATATGCCGAGATAGGCCGCGCGAACGGCAGGATTTTCATTCAATTCTGCAGACGTGCCCTGCAGTGCGATGCGACCGCTCTCCAGCACATAACCGCGTGTCGCCACATCCAGCGCCAGCCCGACATTCTGCTCCACCAGCAGGATCGACGTTCCACCGCTGTGGATCTTGGTGAAGGCATCGTGCATCTCTTCGACGACCTTCGGCGCCAGACCGTGGCTCGGCTCGTCCAGCAGCAACAGCTTCGGCTGCAGCATGAGCGCGCGCCCGACAGCGACCATCTGCTGTTCGCCACCCGACAGCGTGCCCGCCAATTGCCCGCGCCGCTCGCGCAGACGCGGGAACAGCTCGAAGATGCCTTCCATGCGCGACGACAGGTCCTTGGCATGCCGCGCGGTGAAGGCCCCGAGCATCAGGTTTTCTTCCACCATCATGTCCGAAAACACATGGCGCCCTTCCGGAACATGCGCGATACCCAACGTGGGGATGTCATGCGAGGCGCGGCTCGACAGATCACTGCCTGCAAAACGCAACGTGCCGGTGACATGCGGCACCAGGCGCGAGATCGCGCGCAGGATCGTGCTCTTGCCGGCGGTATTGGCGCCGATGATGCAGACGAACTCGCCTTCGAACATCTGCAGATCGATGCCGTGCAGAACTTCGATCTCACCGTAGCCGGCATTGAGGCCCTTGATCTCGAGCAATGGCTGAGACGCGCTCATTTGTGGGCCTCCATCGAACGGCCGAGATAGGCTTCGACCACCACCGGATCGTTCGCCACCTGCTCCGGCGTGCCATCGGCCAGAAGACGCCCGAAATTCAGCACCAGGATGCGATCACAGATCGTCATGATCGCGCGCATATGATGTTCGACGACCAGCAGCGTGATGCCGTCGTCGCGCAGCGAGCGGATCAGGTCCATGATCTCCTGCATCTCGACCGGATTGAGCGCGGCCATCACCTCATCGAGCAGCAATACCTTGGGGCCGGTGCACAATGCACGTGCCAGTTCGACACGCGCGCGCTCCGGGAATGAGAGATTGCCGGCGAGCTTGTGGGCAACGGATTTGAGCCCGACGCGGTCGAGGCAGATCAATGCCTCCTTGCGCGCCGTCTCCACATCATGACGCAACAGGCCTGCGGTCAGCACGTTGTCGAGCACCGAGCTTTCGGCAAACAGCGCCACGTTCTGGAACGTCTTGGTCATGCCAAGCGCGGCGACCTTGTGCGGCTTCTGGCCGACCACACTGGTGCCATCGAGCTGGATGGAGCCACTGTCCGGGCGAATGAGGCCGACCAGCGTGCTGAAGAACGTCGTCTTGCCGGCACCGTTCGGCCCGATCAAGCCGACGATCTGTCCCTTCGACACCGAGAACGTCACGTCGGACAGCGCCTGAAGCCCGCCGAAGCGACGCGAGATGCCACGCACATCGAGAATCGTCATGGGCGTGCCTTGTTCGAAAAACGTGCCATTAGCGAGTCAAACACGGTGATGAAGCCGCGTGGCCGCCACAGAATGACAGCGATCAAAATGACGCCGAAGATCAGTTGCGAAAGACCCGCCGCGCCCGACGAGAACAGATCGTTCATTAGCTCCTCGACCGGAATGATGAACAGCGCGCCGAGGATCGGACCAATCGCCGTACCGACGCCGCCCAAAATGGCGATCAATGCGACGCGGATGGAGATGGACGCGGCGCTGAACACCGTATCCGGATCGAAGAACACGGCGACTTGCGCATAGAGCGTGCCCAGCATGGCCATCAGCACGCCGGAGATCACGGCGGTCTGCAGCTTCACCTTGGTGGTGTCGATGCCGATCACTTCCGCAGCGGCAGGGTTTTCCTTGATGGCGCGCAGCCGATAGCCCATGGCACTGCGCCTAATCCATTCAAAGATGACCGTCACAATGATCAAGGCGATCAGCGCGATATAGGCATGCGGCAACAGCTGCTTGAACGAATAGGCGGCAATGCTCGGCGGCACGAACGGCACCGAGAGGCCGACCGGCCCGCCGGTGAGCGACGTCCAGACATTGGCGATGACGCGCATCACTTCGCCGAACGCCAGCGTGGCCAAAGCAAAGTAATGCCCCTGCAGTCGCATGGTCGGAACGGCAATGATCAGCGCGGCGACGCCGCCGAGGATGCCGCCGGCGAACATGCCGATCCACGGGCTGATGCCGAATTTCAGCACCAGGATCGTGGACGTATAGGCTCCGATGCCGAAGAAGGCGGCGTGGCCGAGTGACGTCTGGTTGGCCAGACCACCAATGATGTTCCAGACCTGCGCCATCGCCGCGAACAGAAGCGTGAAGGTAAGCACGCGGATCCAGTATCCGGTCGGACTGAGCAGCAGCGGCAGCACCGCGGCAATGGCGATCACTGCCAGAATTGCGATCCAGCGTTTCATCGAGATGCTCCCACAAGGCCTTGCGGCCTCACCGCGAGCACGAAAATAAAGACGATGAACAGAATGAGGTTCTGCAACTGGATCGGAAAGAACAGCGACGACAGCGCCTGAATGACGCCCACCGCGAGCCCGCCAACGACGGCGCCCGCGACGCTGCCGAGACCGCCGAGAACAACGACGGTGAACATCAGCACGACGAACTGGCCGCCGACCCCGGGGAACACCGTGACATAAGGCAGGATCACCGCACCGCCGAAGGCCGTGAGGCCGACGCCGAGCGCGAAGGCGATCTTGTACATCAGCGCCGTATCGATCCCCATCAGCTGCGCAGCCATTGGATTCTGCGCAGTCGCGCGCATCGCGCGGCCGAACCAGCTCGTGCGCATGAACCACCAAAGGGCTAGGCCACAGGCCAGCGACATGCCGAAGGCGATCAGATACGGCACGCTGATGAACAGCGCGCCGAGCGACAGCGACATGGTCTGATAGGACGTGGTCACCGAACGGAACTGCGAGCCGAACAGCAGCAGCGATCCGTTTTCGATCACGATGAGCAGTCCGACGGTGAGGAAGATCTGCGCCACCGACGGCGCCTTCAGCACGCGTGCGATCAACTGCCCCTGTACCAGCCAGCCGATGCCGAACGCTACCGCGAAGGACAGCGGCGCAGCCAGCACCGGATCAAGGCCGAGATAGGCCCAGGCGAACCAGGACACGAACATGCCGATCATCAGGAATTCCGCCTGCGCGAAATTCACGATGCCCATCACGCCATAGACCAGCGTCAGGCCGATGGAGATGACGGCGTAGACGCCGCCCACCAGCAGCCCGTCGATTATTGCTTGTAGAAATGACACTGCGATCTTTCTTCAGTTCGTCAGGACTTCCAGACCGCGGTCCCCTTGGCGACGTCCTTCGGCCAGACAGTGACGAGCTCCTTATTGCGCCACTGCGCCATGACGGGAACGGACAAGGTATTGAGGCCGGTGCTGTCGAATTCGACGGCGCCGCCGGTCATCGCCTTGGTCCAGCCACCGGTGAACTTCGCACCGCGCAGCGCCATGGTGACGTCCTCGGCCTTGGCCGACTTCGCCTTCTCGATCGCCTGCACCAGCACGTCGAGCGCGACGGCGTGTTCCAGCGCCTCATGCACCATGAAGTAGCCGAAGCGCTTGCGGAAACGCTCGGTGAGATCGGGGGCGAGATCGTAATTGGCGGGCGCGATCGACAGCACGTTCTCCGCGAATTCGCCGAGACCCTTCTCGAAATCCGGAATGACATAACCGGCCGCGCCGCCGATGGCTGGGATCGTGATGCGCTGCTGGCGCATGGTGCGGATCAGCAGCAGGCTGTCATTGAGATAGGACACCGGGAAGACGGCCTGGGCGCCGGATGCACGCAGCTTGTTGATCAACGGCGTGGTGTCGGTGATCCCCAGCGGATAGGCATCGTCCATCGCAATGTCGATATTGGCCGCCTTGGCAGCGGCACGAAGGCCGGCCGCCTGCGCGGTGCCATAGGCGGTGTCTTCATACATGATCGCGATCTTGTCGATCTTGGCGCCGGACGCCTGCGCAATCGCCAGCGTGTAGTCGAGCTGCGCCTTACCGAGCGCCGACGCCTTGGCGACAATCTGGAAGATGTTCTTGAAGCCACGGCCGGTGATCTGGTCCGCGAAGGACATGGTGAGCAGCGGAATGTCGCGACGCTCCGTGACTTCCGAAATGGCAATGGTCAGCGATGACGCGAATGCGCCGAGGATCGCCGTCACTTCGTTCTGGGTGATGAGGCGCTGCGCGACAGTGCCCGCGGTGGTCGGTGTCGAGGTCGCGTCCGCCACGATCAGATTGATCTTGGCACCGCCGAGCGCCTTGATGCCGCCGGCTGCGTTGATCTCATCGGCAACCAGCTCGATGCCGTTACGCGAATTGATGCCGAACTGCGCATTGGCGCCCGACAACGGCATGATCACGCCGATATTGACCGGCTTCGCCTGCGCGCGCGCCGACGACACAATCATCGGGCTCGCCAGCAGCGACGCGGTTCCGGCGAGCAGCGTACGGCGGCTCAGGTCACCACGATGGGAGGTTGTCTTGGACATGGGCGTTTTCTCCGAATGCAGAACGGCCTTTGCGGCTTCCTCGGCAATTCGACATAAAACAGACGAGCGGTCAAGCTGCTTGACAGATTGTCTGATAGGCGGTCAACTTGACGCATGGTAAAGATCGAATCGGACCTGAATGTCTCGCGGGAATCGACCAGCCTGCGACTGCTGGTTGAAAACAGACTACGCTCTGCAATCGGTAGCGGGCTGTTCAAGCCTGGCCAGCGGCTGATCGAGCGTGAGCTGTGCGAGCAGGTCGGCGTCGGCCGCACCTCGATCCGCGAGGCGTTGCGACAACTGGAGGCAGAGGGCCTCGTCACCACGATCCCGCATCGCGGCCCGATCGTCAGCACCATCAGCGTCGAGGAAGCCGAGCAGCTCTATGATTTGCGCGCGCTGCTGGAGGGCTATGCCGGCCGTGAATGTGCGCGGCTGCGCGACCCGGTGATCATCGAACGATTGCGCAAACAGTTCGTCCAGATGGGCGCGGTAGCCGGTCAGGAAGACCGCAGTGACCTGTTGGCCGCCAAGACTGAATTCTATGCCGCACTGCTCGAAGGCTGCGGCAATGTTTTCGTCGAACGCTTCCTGAAAATGCTGCTGAACCGCGTCACGGTGCTGCGCATGACATCGATGACCCAGTCCAATCGCATCGGCCGCAGTCTTGCCGAAATCGAGACCATCCTTGTCGCGATCGAGGCCGGCGACGAAGATGGCGCCGAGCAGGCTTGCGTCCAGCACATCAAGAATGCCGCCGCGATAGCGCTGGAAGCGCTGCGGCGCGATAATCCCTGACAAGCGCGATCACCTGCCGCGCCAGATATCGAATAAAATAAGAACTTGAAGAGGAACGCCCGTGTCGAATTCAGCCGCCATCAATCCGCCCGCCAAGATCGCAGTCATCGGCCTCGGCAATATGGGACGTCCCATGGCCGCATGCATTGCGCGCGCGGGCTATCAGGTGGTTGGCTTCGATACGTTTGCAGAAGCCCGCGCCAAATATACCGAAGCCGGCGGCACGTCGGCGGCCACCGTCGATGAAGCCGTCAAGGATGCAGCCGCCGTCATCACGCTGCTGCCCGACGGCAAGATCGTGCGCGCCGCGGTCGAAGGCTTCAAGGCCAAGCTCGCACCGGGCACGGTGGTGATCGACATGAGCTCGTCCGCTCCGATGGGCACGCGCGCGCTCGGCGAAGAACTGATCGCGGCAGGTCTCGCGTTCATCGACGCGCCGGTATCGGGCGGTGTGAAACGCGCCGTCGACGGCACGCTGGCGATCATGGCCGGCGGCGACGGCAAGACCATCGATCGCGCCGATCCCGTGCTGAATGCCATGGGCAAGTCGGTGTTCCGCACCGGTCCGCTCGGCTCCGGCCACGCCGCCAAGGCGCTGAACAACTATGTTTCGGCCGCGGGCCTCGCGGCTGCCGCCGAAGCCGTTGCTATCGGTGGACAGTTCGGCATCGATCCGAATGTCCTTGTCGACGTGCTGAACGCCTCCACCGGACGCAACAACTCGACCGAAAACAAGCTCAAGCAATTCGTCATTCCCGAAAAGTACACCTCGGGCTTTGCGATGGCCCTGATGGCGAAGGATATCCGCACCGCCGGCGAACTCGCCCACCAGATCGGCGTCAATGCGCCGCTGGCAGACGAAGTCGCTGCACTGTGGGATGCCGCGCTGGAGAAGCTTGGACCATCGGCCGACCATGTCGAGATTGGCCGCTATCTCACTGCCAGGAAGTAGGTGACGTTGGGCATGGGCCTGATCGACGAGCTTCGCAATCGACTTGCGGTCGCGATCACCGCGCCGGAGGTAGAGTCCTTTGCGCGCGGACTGGATCTTGAAATTCAGTTTGGGATCGACGAGGCCGCCGTCGCGATCGCTTGTCGCAACAACCAGCCGGTTGTCAGTATACCCAGCCATGCGCCAGACATCGTGCTATCCGGACCAGCCATAGCATGGCTGAAGGTGCTGGCGCCCTGCCCGCCGCCGACCTATCATTCGTTTTCATCGATCCAACTGCGCAACACCAGTTTCACCGTGACCGGCAATGCGCTGGTCATTGCGCAGGCCCGCGCATTCCTCGAGGCCGTGTTCGCGAATCTCACGACGCCGGCCGCGCATGCGGTCGAAGTCGATCTCACGCGCCTTGAGGGCCGCTATCACCGCGTGCACAGCGCCGGCGGACAGATTGCCGAAATCTATTCAGAAGCCACGGGCACTGGTAGGCCAGTGCTGTGCCTCCACACAGCCGGCGCGGATACGCGGCAGTTTCACGGCGTGATGTGCGATCCCGAACTCGGGCGCGACTGGCGCCTGATCGGCTTCGACATGCCGCATCACGGCCGCTCGATGCCGCCCGTCGGCTGGGATGGCAGCATCTATCAGCTCGATCAGCCGACCTATCTTGACTGGTGTGCGAGCTTCATCGAACAGGCGATCGGCGAACCCGTTGTGGTGATGGGTTGCTCGATGGGCGCCGGCATCGCCATGGCGCTCGCCGCAGAGCGACCTGATCTCGTGAAGGCCGTGATCGCGCTCGAAGCGCCCTTGCGCCCACGCGGCCGTCGTAACGACTATCTCACCCATGCGGGCGTCAATGGCGGCTGGCATTCGGCAGCCTATGTGCGCGGATTGATGAGCCCGTCCAGCCCCGCAGAGGATCGCCGACGCGCCGCATGGATCTATTCGCAGGGTGCGCCGGGCATCTATGACGGCGATCTGGCTTTCTATTCGGACGAGTTCGACGGCGAACAGACCGCCAAGCTCATCGATGGCCACAAGATCCCCGTACATCTTCTGATCGGTCACTACGACTTCTCCGCCACCGTGAGCGATGCCTATGCGCTCGCCGAATGGATCGAGGGCGCCGTGGTGACAGAGATGCCGGAGCTCGGGCATTTTCCGATGACGGAGAACCCGCCAAAAATGCTGGACTATCTGCGTCCCGTCTTCCAGGCACTGCGGAGTTTGCCGCTCTGACTGCGCCGGAATTAATCCGGGGGTTGCAGTCCCGGTGACGCCACCCAATTTTCGACCTTCGCGTAAAACCGAAACTGCTGTGCTTTCTTGAGCAACTCGTCTCTCTTCGGGCCGGGCTCCAAGGCGTCAGCTCGCTCAGCGCAATTTTTCGCCATTCGCGCGTAGTCACTGGGTGTCATATGCGAATCCCCCGATTCGGCGTTGGCACACTACCAATCTAAATCTGGGCGAAAATTAGTTCTGAAGATCAATCTCGAGCCGAAGTGCGATAGCTGAGTACTCACAGACACGGCTATATCTACGTCTTTTGTGCCACCATGACGGTCGGATCGGTCAGGCTCGGTACGACGATCAATCGCTTCACGGCACCTGCTTTGTAAGCCTGCAAGAACGTTGCGTAGTCCTTGAACGATACGCAACCGTTCGAATCTCCCTTTGGTCCCATCAGGTAGCTGTGCGTGAGCAATCCGGCGCGGCCAAATAGATCACCCTGACCCACCGGCTTCATTCGCAATGCTTCAACGCCGTGGAACGGCTTCTCTCGCTTGCTCAGTTCATATATCTGCGGTGGCGTCGCACCTCGATCATGGACGTGGACTTGCGTTGGATCGTCCATCAGTTCGCCAAGTCCGGAGTGAGCCTCGAGCCTCGTTCCGTCGGGCATGTAAACGGTGCGCGCGGAAATGTCGTAAAGCGCCGCCCGCGTTTCCGCCAATGTTGGAGGTGCACTATCCTTTCCGTCGCCGGAGATTCCACCGTCGGGTGACGCAGATGCCAAAACAGTTTCAGACGGCTGTAGCATCGCGAAGACTTTTCTGAGTGCCGCGCTTACGTTGGACAAAGGATCAGACGGTGTTGACGCTGGATCGGGCAGAGACACGGCAATCAAATTGGCCGCCGACGGTCGGACTCTCGGTAGCGGCACTTTTCCATTCGACGCCGGGATTTCGGGCGAACTGTCGGCGGGAAGCACTGGCTGCGATCGCATGGCTTGCGCGAGCTGCGACTTAGCCCGCTGAACTTCTAATTCGGCATGAGAAGCCGACACTTCAAAATCAAACGCTTGCGGAAAACGCTGAACGAACGAGACGTCGTCGAGCTGGGGACCACTTGGATTTTTGGCCTTAAAGAAGCTCAGTACATTTTGAGGCTCTCGAACATACGCGCATAACGTCAAAGCCGCAGCGAGAGCTCCGACAGACGCAGCAGCGATCACAATTCGAGATCTACGCAATTGATGCCCCGGACACGACGCAAAAAGGCTACCCAATAACTCAAGCTCAAATCAAGCCAACGAGCCTGACGTATTAGGCCATTTTGGCCTTGCCAGACTTTGCACCATTCAGGAAGGCCCGTCTCCCGGAGCGAGGGCTTCCTTTCCAACCCAGCCTGCCGATACAAGCTCGCTAAAAACCTAGCCATCGACGCAGACGTCATCCTGTTACCGCGGGGCGAGCGGGAGGGACGACGGCCGGCTCACAAATGGGAGATCTAGTTAGGAGGGCCTGCTGGCGGAGAGAGTGGGATTCGAACCCACGGTACGGTTTCCCGCACACACGCTTTCCAAGCGTGCGCCTTAAGCCACTCGGCCATCTCTCCGGCGCGCCTTCTCATGACGGGCCGGAGCGAGATTTGCAAGGGACCGCCGGCTCGGCCCGGCGGTTTTTCTCAAATTATTGAAGGATATAGGGAATTCCGGTGAGCCTTGGCGCCACCTGCTCGCCCTGGCGAGCGGCGAATCGGCTTGCGAAGCGTCGGCACAGCAATCCCCGCGCCAGCGCGCCGCGGGGACCTCCCCATTTCGCCTGGCTGGCGCCGCGGCTCAGTGGAACCGGCTACCGACCCCAGCGCCCAGCGATTGGACCGGCCAGAGTACGGCCGGCTGAACCGGCAGCGTCTCCACCGGCGTCTTGTCATTGGCGACATGGGCTTGCTGAAGCGCATCGACGAAATCGGCGAACCAGTCCTGGATCGTGCCAGCGCGCAGCTTCGCCATCATGGCTTCCCAGCGCATACGGCGCTCCAGCAACGGCATCGACAATGCGGTCGCGATGGTGCGCGCCATGCCGTCCACATCATGCGGATTGACCAGCAGGGCAGTATCGAGCTCGTTGGCGGCGCCGGCATATTTCGACAGCACCAGCACACCGGGATCGACCGGGTTCTGCGCAGCGACATATTCCTTGGCAACCAGATTCATGCCGTCATGCAGCGGCGTCACCAGACCGACCTGCGCGGTGCGATAGAGGCCAGCGAGCACAGTCTGGCTGAAGCCCTTGTTGAGATAGCGGATCGGCGTCCAGTCAACTTCGCCGTGACGCCCGTTAATATCGCTCACCAGCTTCGCAAGCTGGTTCTGTAGGTCACCATAGGCCTCGATCGTACCACGCGACAGCGTCGCGATCTGCAGCAACGAGACCGAGCGCTTCAACTGCGGCTGCAGCTCAAGCATGCGGTCAAACGCATCGAGACGATTGACGAGGCCCTTGGAGTAATCGACGCGATCGACGCCGATGGCGAGCTTCTCGCCGTTCAGGCTGCGGCGCAGCCGCGACACATCGGGATGCGACGCCGCCTTGGCAGCATGCGCAGCAAACTTCGCGGGATCGATGCCGATCGGAAATACCGCGCAACGCGACGCGCCGTAACGCGACATCACCACGCCACCCGTCGTGTCCAGACTGAGCTCGCCATCGACATAAGACAGGAAGTTGTCGCGATCACCTTCGGTCTGGAAGCCGATCAGATCGTAAGCAAGCATTGCCTCGACCAGCTCGCGATGATGCGGCACGCCGCCAAAAATATCGCGTGCCGGCCACGGCGTATGCAGGAAAAAGCCGAGCGGATGCGTCACGCCAAGCGCGCGCAATTCTGCGCCGAGCGCAAGGAAATGGTAATCCTGAATCCAGAACGCGGTATCGGGCTTGCGGAACCGCAGCAGCGCGCGCGCGAAGAACGAATTCACTTCACGATACGACTGATAATCATCGTGCGACGTGCAGATCAGATCGGTGCGGGAATGCAGTGCAGGCCAAAGCGCCGAATTGGCGAAGCCTTCGTAATAGCCACCGTAATGCGCGGCAGGCAGATCGAGCATGGCCAACGCGCCGGCGCCCAGCGCTTCAATTTCGGCGAACGGTTCCTTTTGCGCGCCGTCGCGCACGCGGCCGCTGGAACCCACCCAAATCGCGCCAGATTTCTCCACCACGGGCAGCAAGGCTGCTGCCAGACCGCCGGTCATCGGCTCATTCGCCGAAGCGCGCGATACTCGGTTTGAGACTACGACGAGATTCACAGGGTCCCCTCCTGATTGCACACATTGATAAACGTCCGTTCATCAATATGGTTCCTCGTCACCATTCGACCCAATTGAAACCAAATTCGGGCACGCGACGATGGAACTCACCTTTCAGTGAGTTCCATCTGCATCGGTATCAACAATGAGGTGAATCACTTCGATTTCGCTGCATCGTCGATCAGCAAGCGCGCGAGCCATGCGCGCACATCGCGCGGCTCGTCGAAGTGACCCGACACACCTTGCGCACGGCGACCGACGGAGAATGCGAGACCATTCATGCCGGGCATGATCGCAAATACAGATTCATCGGTGACATCATCGCCGATGAAGATTGGACGGCGTCCGCTGAACGGCTCATGCGTCATCAATTCGATCACGCCCGTCGCCTTGGTCACACCAGCGGGCTTGATCTCGCAGACAGCCTTGCCGGGCAGCACTTCGATCGGCGCATTCGGCAGATCGGCACGGATCGCGGAGACCGCATCATAGATCGCCTTCTCCGCATGCGGCGCGAGACGGTAATGCAGCGCGAGCGCATAGCCCTTGTCTTCGAGCAGAATACCCGGACTCAACTTCGCAATGGCAGCAAGGCGACGCTTCAATTCCTTGTCCATCGGCGGCGCGCCTGACGCCACCGATTCATTGTCGCCTGACAATCGCATTTCGGCGCCATGACCGCCGACGGCAGGAAACTGCATCGGCGCAAAGATCAGATCGATATCGTTGATCGAGCGGCCCGAAACGAGCGCCATGGCGCCATTCGTGCGCTGCAGCAGCTTACCCATGGACGTCGCCAGATCCGGTGGCACCCACACTTCACGCGGCGTCGGCGCCAGATCGAGCAGCGTACCGTCGATATCGAGCAGCAGCGCACATTCGCTAAGCCGCGGCAATTCCGCACCCGGATACAGTACCTCTTCGGAGTGCGGCGCATCGTCGACAGGAATTTCGATAATTTTCTGAGACATGTTCATGAAGTCACTCCACCACGGCCAGCGGCCGTGCAACTGTTTCAAGCGGCTGGCGTTCCGCCGCGATGGCATAGCGCCAGCCGACAATCGCAGCCACGATCATCAGAACAGCGCCAAGAAGATAGCCGGCAAACACACTATTGCGCGACCCGGTATCGATCAGCACGCCAAACAGCGCCGGGCCGGCAACGCCGCCGATCCCGGTGCCGATCGCGTAGAAGACAGCGATCGCCAATGCGCGAACCTCGATCGGGAACGTCTCACTGACGGTGAGATAGGCCGCACTCGCCGCCGGCGACGCAAAGAAGAAGATGATCATCCAGGCGATGGTCTGGGTCTGTGCACTCAACACATCGATCGAGAACAGATAACCGGAGATCGCAAGCAATATGCCCGACATCCCGTAGGTCACCGCGATCATCACGCGGCGGCCCAGCGTATCGAACAGCCGGCCGAGCAACAGCGGTCCGAGAAAATTACCCGCGGCAAACGGTAGGATATACCAGCCGACATGATTGGACGGGATGCCGAAGAAATCCGTCAGTACCAGCGCATAGGTGAAGAAGATCGCGTTGTAGAAAAACGCCTGCGATGCCATCAGCACGAGTCCGACCAGCGACCGCTGGCGATACAGCACGAACAGTGTCTGCGCGACCTCCTTCAGCGGCGTGTGATCGCGCATCGTCAGCCTGATCTTCGGCAGCGCGGCCAGAACCGACGGCTTGGCCTTCTGATGCGCGGAGATTTCGATATCGGCCACGATCTCTTCGGCGCGCTGCGGCTGACCATGGATCATCAGCCAGCGCGGGCTTTCCGGAATCCACATCCGCATGAACAGCACGATGAGACCAAGAATAGCGCCGGTGAAATATGCGAGGCGCCAGCCATAGGACTGAGAAATGATAGCTGGATCGAGCAGAACGATGGCACAGACCGCGCCCATCGCCGCGCCGAGCCAGAAACTGCCGTTGATCACCAGATCGGTCCAGCCGCGATAACGCGCCGGGACAAGCTCCTGAATTGTTGAATTGATCGCGGTATATTCCCCGCCAATGCCGGCCCCCGTCAGGAATCGAAACACGGCATAGCTGGCAAGATTCCATGACAGCGCCGTCGCGGCAGTCGCCGTGAGATAAAGCGCTAGCGTAATGAAGAACAGCTTCTTCCGACCGATGCGATCAGTCAGCCAGCCGAAGCCCAGCGCGCCGATCACGGCACCTGCGAGATAAGCGCTGTTGGCAAAGCCCACGTCGAAGTTCGAGAACCGCAGCGCCGGATCTTCCTTCAGCGCGCCGGACAGCGCCCCCGCCAGAGTCACCTCAAGGCCATCGAGAATCCATGTAATTCCGAGCGCCACGACAACCCGTGTGTGAAAGCCACTCCAGCGCAGCGCATCCAGGCGCGCAGGAATGTCGGTTTCGATGATACGATCCGAGTCGGAAGCTGGCGTCTGGCCCGGCACAGGCGAGGTCACGATATCCGCGCTGCTCGGATAAGCCATGCCGCTTTGCTCCTGAGCATTTGTTCGCTACCCCCACGGATAAGCGGAAATCGACATTAACGCCAAAAGCCCGAAACCTTGCGGTGACGGGTGATTCAGCGCCAGAGGGTTACATTCTCCGTGAAACAACCCACGAAGAACGCGTTGGTTCCCGTTTTATGCGGGAGAAGTGGGACTTAGAGTGAAACGGCGTAATGCTCGTATTCGCCGCGCACCAGCTCGATATGGGCGCGCATCGCCGCGGCGGCGCCGTTGCGATCGCCGCGCATGATGGCGACGACGACGCGGTCATGCTCGGCCTGCGACTTGGCAAGACGGCCGAGATTGCGAAACTGCGCGCGCCGGAACGGCTGCACGCGCACCCGGGTCGCGAGCGTGATCTCGGCGATATATTCGTTCTGCGAGCCCGCATAGATCGCGTTGTGAAAACGTTCGTTCACTTCGTGAAAGCGATCCGGGTTGCCATCATAGCTCAGCACCCGCAACTCTTCGTGGATGGCCTCTAATTCGTGACGCTGTACGGCCGGCATCCGTTCGGCGGCGAGACCGGCACATATCGCTTCGAGCTCCGCCATCGCTTCGAACATGCCGGTGAGACGATCGATCGATGGCTGCGCCACGACGGCGCCACGATGCGCACGCGAGTCGACAAGTCCGCTCGCCGTAAGCTGACGCAGCGCTTCGCGGACCGGCGTGCGCGAGACATTGAAGCGTTGCGCCAAGTCTGTCTCGTCGAGTGAGGTACCGGGGGCCAGCACGCCGCGCACGATCTCGTCGGCCAGTTGCAAGCGGAGTTCTTCAGCGCGCGTCAGTTTGCCGGTGGTCGCACCAGCGCGGTCAACCCGGCTGACCGGCCCGGTGATGCCCGCCTTGCGGCGTGGCTTGCCAGGCTGGATCAGCATGTCGTCGAAACTCATCCCTTGGCGCCCTGCGGTTCGTCGATCAGGCTGACAGACGCCGCCACGATTCGCCAGCCTTCCGGAAAGCGGATCCACGTCTGCATCTGTCGACCAACCTTACCCGGAGCCGTGTCGCGATAAAATAGCGTCGAGGCCACCGCAGTGTCGCGGCCATAGGAGGAAATCACCGTGCGCGCAGTGCGGCGCATCAATCCGACCGGCGAGCGTGCACCGCGAAAGGCCTGGATCTCGTCATAACCGTAAAGGTTTTCACCCATGCCGTAGCGCAGCGTTCGGGGATCGTTGCGAAACAACTCGCCGAGCACCGCCGTGTCATTGGTCGTCAACGCTTTCTCATAGCGTGCGAAAGCGGCGCCCACTTCGGCGATGACGTCCGGCAGATCAATGTCCATGTCAGAACCCTTTTGCGCGGGGCGCAGCAACCACGCCGGCCCGCTCCAAAGCATAAGCGACCCGCAGCGCGATGTCTTCCCGCCACGGCGCCGCAATGATCTGCACACCGACCGGCATCGGATCGAGCGGCACCGGCACGGCGACGACGGGCAGGCCGATAAAGGAGATCGGCTGGGTGTGGATGCCGATATTGGCGCGCACGGGCAGTTCGACGCCGTCGAGCACGAAAGTCGCCTGCCCCAGTTTCGGCGCGATGCAAGGCGTCGCCGGCGCGATGATCACTTCGACATCCCCAAACAGTTCGAGCACCTTGGCGCGGTACCAGCGACGGAATTTCTGCGCGCGATCAACCAGCGGCGCCGGCACCATGGCGCCGGCGAGCAAGCGGTCTCGCACCGCCGGGTCGAAGTCATTGGGCCGCGTGCGCAAGCGATCCAGATGCAGCGAGGCGCCTTCAACCGTCGAGATGACATAGGCCGCCGACCGCGCGCGGGCGACCTCGGGCAGCTCAATATCGCGTGTGACGTCGAGCGCCTTCGTGACACGCGCAACCGCCGCCTGGGCCTCCGGAAACAGGTTCTTGCGGAAGTATCCGCCGGCCGCAGCGATGCGGAGAGAGCCGATATCCTGTCCGAGCAGCGCCGTCACAGACTCGATGGCGCGGGTTGAACACGCGGCATCCTCGGCATCCGGTCCCTGCATGGCGTCGTAGGACAGCGCGAGGTCCTCGACCGATCGTGCGAATGGGCCGAGATGATCGAAGCTCGCGACAAACGGAAACGAGCGCGCCCGCGACAGCCGGCCATAGGTCGGCTTCAAGCCGAAGATACCGCAAAACGACGACGGCACGCGGATCGATCCGTTGGTGTCCGACCCCAAGGCAATCGGCACGAGACTGCCGCCGACTGCGCCGCCGGAACCGCCCGATGAGCCGCCGGTCATCCGGGTCACGTCATGCGGATTCCGCGACGGCCCGTCATGAATATTCTCGCCCGTAAAATCATAGGCGTATTCGCCCATATTGAGCGTGCCGACCAAGACGGCGCCCGCGGCTTCCATGCGTTCGACCAGCGTCGCATCGCGGGTTGAAGCCGGACGATCGTGATTGATCTTGGAACCGGCGCGGGTCGGCAGGCCGGTGACATCGAACAGATTCTTCACCGCAAACGGCACGCCTGCAAGCGGGCCGACGCTTTGACCGGCGGCAATCGCGGCATCCAGCGCCTTCGCCGTGGCGCGCGCGCGATCGGCAGTGACATCGGTGAATGCGTTCAGGACCGGATTGTGCTGCGCGATCCGCGCGAGCGCCGCTTCGGTGACGGCGAGCGCCGAGATTTTCTTCGCGGCAACCGCCTGCGCAATGTCCGACGCCGGGCGCCAATCGCCATTGGTTTGAAAAATATGGGCCATGATGACGGGGTCAAGCTGCATAGATGCTCGCCGGCTCGGTTTCGTCGGGGAGCGGAAATTCGTCCACCATTTTAGCCATTTTCAGCGTCACCGCGAGATTGGCACGGACGGATGGCTTCCACGCGTCTTCAATCGGCAGTCCCAACGCCCCGGCGACGGCGTGGATATAGTCATCAAGCGGTTCGGCCACGGTCCCTCTCTCAATCATTCGTATCAGTGAACCGGCAGCGGCGGATGCGGGATCGCCGACAGCAGCTCCTTCGTATAGGCGTCTTGCGGCGCATCGAGCACGGCCTCGGTCAGGCCCTGCTCGACGATCCGCCCGGTGCGCATCACGATGACACGATCGCACAGCAAACGCACCACATTCAAATCGTGCGACACGAACAAATAGCTCATCCCCATCGACTGCTTCAGGTCCTGCAACAGGTTCAGCACCACCGCCTGAACGGAGACGTCGAGCGCAGCGGTCGGCTCATCCAGGATGATCAGCTTCGGCTGCAGCGCGATGGCCCGCGCGATGCCGACGCGCGCCTTCTGGCCGCCGGACATCTGGTGCGGAAAGCGATCGAGCAATTCGAGCGGCAAGCCAACCTGCCGCGCGAGGTCCTCGCATTTTGCACGTAATGCATCGCCGCCCTTGATGTCGCCAAGCTGCATGATCGGATCGGCAATGGCGCGCGCCGCCGTGAAACGGGGATTCAGGCTGTCGGTGGGATCCTGAAATACCATCTGGATGCTCTTGCGCAGCGGCAACCGCGCAAAGGAGTTCGGCGCGATCTCGCCGATCTCGTCGCCATCGAACGAGATACGGCCCGAGGTCTTGTCGATCAGCCGCATCACCATCATCGACGTGGTGGACTTGCCGCAGCCGGATTCGCCGACAAGGCCGACGCTCTCGCCGTGACCAACCGTAAAGCTGATACCATCGACAGCACGAAACTTGTCCGGCTCGGTCGGTGGCTTGCGCGAGAACAGTTTTGCCAGAGAGGCTGTCGCACCCTGGCGGGCATACTCCTTGACCAGATTGTCGACCACCAGCAGCGGCTTTGCCTCGGCGGGCGCGCCGGCGCTATCGGCAATCGTCGGCTGCACCGGCATTGCAGCGCGTTCTTCGGCCGGCAGGAGATCACGCAGCGAGACACCGAGCCGCGGCGTCGCCTGCATCAGCTTCTTCGTATAGGCGTGCTTCGGATTGGCGAAGATATCGGCCGACAGCGCCGTCTCGACCACCCTGCCCTTTTCCATCACCACGACACGGTCGCAATAGGCAGCGGCAAGGCCGAGATCATGAGTGATCAGGATGGTCGACATGCCGCGGCTCTTGGTGAGCTCGACGACCAGATCCATCACGGCTTTCTGGGTCGTGACATCGAGGCCGGTGGTCGGCTCGTCAGCTATCAGGAGCTGCGGATTACACGCCAGCGCCAGTGCGATCACCACGCGCTGGCACATGCCGCCGGAGAGTTCGAACGGATAGGCGTGATAACGCTCGCGCGGGCGTGCGATCTTGACTTGCTCGAGCGCCTCGATGGCTTTCTCGGCACGATCGGCGCTACCGGCCTGCGCATGCTGGCGCAACACGTCCTCGATCTGATCGCCGACCTTGCGAATTGGGTTGAGCGCCGCCCGCGGGTTCTGGAAGATCATCGAGATTTCGCGGCCACGCAGGTCGCGCATCTGGTTCTCGGTTGCACCCTTGATGTCGACACCAGAGAACATCACCGAGCCTTCTGCGATCTTGCCGGCGCGGTCGAGAATGCGCATCACCGCATAGGACGTCACCGACTTGCCCGAGCCGGACTCGCCGACGATGCCGAGTGTTTCGCCCTTGGCCACGGAAATATTGACGTGTTGCACGGCCTTGACGATGCCGCGCCG
The DNA here is from genome assembly GCF_032401055.1 of Tardiphaga sp. 709. Taxonomy (NCBI): domain Bacteria; kingdom Pseudomonadati; phylum Pseudomonadota; class Alphaproteobacteria; order Hyphomicrobiales; family Nitrobacteraceae; genus Tardiphaga; species Tardiphaga sp. 709. Next base: position 3,285,057 of record NZ_CP135529.1, read on the forward strand.
CGTGGCGAATTCGACAGTGAGGTCGCTGACGTCGAGAAGCGGTTGAGCTGTCATGTCCGGGCCCTCAGGTGCGTCGCTGCGGATCGACGATGTCGCGCAAACCGTCGCCCAACAGATTGAAGCAGAACACCGCGATCATCAGCGCCAGACCGGGGAACAATGCGATCCACCATTCGCCGGACACCATGAAGGACGCCCCTTCGGCGACCATGATGCCCCATTCCGCGGTCGGCGGACGGACACCGAGACCGATGAAGGAGAGGCCAGCGGCATTGAGGATCGCGTAACCCATGGTCAGCGACATCTGCACGATCATGATCGGCATGATGTTCGGCAGGATATGCACCAGCAGGATGCGCATCTCGCTATTGCCCGACAGTCGGGCCGCCTGCACGAAGCCCGCTTCGCGGCGGACGTTCGCCTCGGCCCGCGCGACGCGCGCATAGAGCGGGAAGTTTACAATGGCCGTGGCAATGATGATGTTCTGCACGGTGTTACCGAGTGCTGCGACGATACCCATGGCCAGCACGAACAGTGGAAACGCCATGATCGTATCGGCGATGCGGCCAACGATGCGATCAGTCCAGCCACCGAAATAGCCCGACGCGATACCGGCGAGGCCGCCCATGGCGAAGACGAGCGCCACCGAGGCAATCGCGATGAAGAAGTCGAGCCGGGTCGCCACGATGACGCGGCTGAAAATGTCACGCCCGAGCTGATCAGTGCCGAACCAGTGCGCCGCAGACGGCGCCTTCAGCGCCTGGGCCGTGTCGCTGGCGAGCGGATCGTAAGGCACGATGTAGGGGCCGAACAGCGCTGCGAACACGATCAGCATTAGCAGGCCGAACGCAAACGCCGTCACGCGGTTCTCGCCGAGAATGTAACGCGTGTGCTGCAGCGTCGCGGTAAAGCCGGAAGTGCGTTTTGCGGGCGCAGGCTTCGGCGCGGGAACGGCTTCGGAATCGACAGGCGTGACAGCGTTCATGGTTTCCACCTCACCCTTCCAACCGCACGCGTGGATCGATCACGCCGTAGAGAATGTCGATGATCAGATTGATCAGCACATACATGACGGCCATGGTCAGAACGAAGCCCTGCACCGGCGCGAAATCCGACGAGATCAGGGCTTCGACCGCGTAGGAGCCGATGCCCGGCCAGGCAAAAACCTTCTCGACCAGCACATTCGCACCGAGCAGGAACGAGAACGTCATCGACAGCGTGGTGATGACCGGCAGCATGGCGTTACGGAACGCGTAGGTCACGATCACGGCGCGTGGCGACAGGCCGCTGGCGCGAGCCGTACGCACGAAATCGGACGACAGGATCGCCAGCATCGACGCGCGCGTCATGCGCGCGATCGGCGCGAGTGAAAATATCGCCAGCGTCGCCGTCGGCAGGATCAATTGGTTGAAGGCAGACCTGAAGGCTTCCCAGTCACGCGCGATGAGACTGTCGATCAGATAGAAGCCGGTCACATTGGGCGGCGTCGATGCGAACACATCCAGTCGCCCAAGCGGCGCCGGCGACCAGCCGAGCCTGAAATAGAAGACATAGACCAGCACCAGACCAGTGAAGAACACCGGCAGCGACACGCCGGCCGTCGTCGTCACCCGGCAGAGATGATCGATCCATGAGCCCGGCCGGGTGGCGGCGAGAATGCCGAGTGGAATGGCGATCATGATCGAAACGAGCAGACCAAGCAGCGTCAGCTCGGCCGATGCCGGCAGGCGGTTGCGAAGCTCCGTCGCCACCGGCTGGCCTGTCGTCAGCGAGTTGCCGAAATCACCCTTGGCCAGATCCGCCGTATAGCGGAAGAACTGCTCGATCAGCGGCTTGTCGAGACCGAGCTTCTTGCGGATTTCCTCGATCGCCTGCTTGTCCGCCGACGGTCCCGCGAAATAGGCCGCGGGATCGCCGGGCAGCGCGCGCGTCAGCAGGAATGTGACGATCACGACCCCGATCAAGCTCGGGATCGCGAACATCAGTCGTTTGCCGATCAGGCTGAGCATGATGCTTGCCTCCTGTTCATCGACGGATGCGAATGCAAGCTCGCGGCGCTCCCTCTCCCCCACGCGAAGCGAAGCTTCGCTAGGCGGGAGAGGGTTGGGGAGAGGGGGAGTCGCAGGCGACGGCGCTCGTGGCTCACCCCTCTCCCGGCGCTTCGCGCCACCCTCCCCCGCAAGGGGGAGGGGACGATGGAGCCGTTCCGTCATCGAGCAGGGCCAGCATCCTCGCCATCATCACATCACGCCTTCACGAGCGCGCGATAGTCGAGCCGACGGTGGAACCAGTACTGGTAGCCGGAAATGTTCTTCTGCATCGCCACGTTGACATAGGGCTGATACAGCGGGATCCGCGGCACATCAGTGAAAGCGAGATCGACGAAGCCCTTCACGTCGGCATCATAGGCCGCCTTGTCGCCGGTTGCGGCGGCGGTGCGCGCGCCGTTGATGAACTTGTCCATCTCGGGCGATTTGTAGCTCATGGTGTTGAACACCGAATTGTCGCCGTGATAGCACCAGTAGAAGAAGTATTCGGGGTAATCGAGCCAGCCAGAGAACACGTTGGTGTAGAGCGGCATCTCTTTCTTGTTCAGCTCGGTGCGCCAATTGGCGCCGGGGATCTTGTTGATGGTCGTCTTGATGCCGATCTGGCCGAGGCTTTCCTGCACCAGCACACAGAGCGGCTCGTTGACGACGGCAAAGCCGAGATCGAATGAGATCGTAGTCTCGAAGCCGTTGGGATAGCCGGCCTCGGCCAGCAGCGCCTTCGCCTTGGCCATGTCGGTATTGTATTTATGCGGCTGCGGCCAGGCCACTTCCGTTGGCTTGTCGGCTGATGCGCCGTACATCGGATTGGCGAGACCGAACAGCACGGCATCGACGATCTTCTGATAAGGCAGCGCATAGGCCACGGCCTGACGCACCTTCGGATTGTCGAAGGGCGGCTTGGTGACATTCATGCCGATATACTGAATGCCGTTGCTGAACGGCAGCGACACGACATCGAGCTTGCCGTTGGCCTTGATCTCCTGGAAGTCCTTGTAGGGCAGCTCATAGGACATGTCGGCATCGCCGCGCTCGAGCAGCGCACGCCGGTTGCCGGCCTGCGGCACCATGCGCCAGATCACGCGCTTGATCTTCGGTGTCGGGCCGGAGACCCAATCATCATTGCGCTCGAGGATGACTTCCGTGCCCGCGGTCCACTTGGTCACCTTGTAGGCGCCGCCACCGGCAGTCTGCATCTTGGTATATTCGAGACCCCACGGATCCTTCTCGGTGGCGTTCTTCTTCACCAGTTCGGAATTGATCACGCAGGGCACGATGACAGCGAGATCCGGAATCGTCAGGCGATCCTTAGTGGCGAAATCGACGCGTACGGTGTGATCGTCGACGATCACGAACTGCTCGGGCTTCTTCAGCGATCCGGCGCTCATCTGGAAGGTCGGGAAACCGCCGACGCTGACCGAGCGATCGAGCGACCACTTCACATCCTTCGCCGTCACCGGCGTGCCGTCGTGAAACTTGGCGTTCTTGCGCAGCTTGAAGGTCGCCGACATGTCGCCGATGGTCATGTCCTCGGCGAGTTCGGGCTTGAACTTGTCGCGGTCGTAATAGGGCACGCCGCCAGGGCCTGCCTTCATCTCGTGACCGATCAGGCGGTCGTAGCAATTCCAGGACACCTCGTAGCCGGGCACATTGGTGCCGACGCCATGAATGTCGAGATTGTTGGGGCCGCTTTCGGAGACGATCAGCAGGGTTTCGGACCGGGCATCTGCCTTAGCGGGCGAGAAGATCGCCGGACCGGAGACCATCGCGCCGGCGGCGGCGCCTGTGGCGGTTTTCAGAAAATCACGACGCTTCATTCTTGCTCTCCCCAAGGGCGCGAGTGGATCGGCTTGGGAACAGACATCGCAAACTTCGTGCCAGAGCTTAACGAGCCCCTAATGGCCATCTAGGGGACTGATAAATCTTGCATTTCCGCAACGAGCCCGGCGGTCGGCGTCGCCGGAGACTCAGCCTCGTTGCATACAAAGATATTGATATGCATAAAATTTAGACTGTCGCGCGTGCTTGCCTGGTGATTACTCGCCCGATTCCGGCTTGACATGCACGGCTCCCGCCTCCTTATTGCGAATAGTTCGCATTAGCATTCGCATCAGATCAGTAACGTTGGGGAATGGCGTGAGTTTAAGGTTGTGGGCATCGATCACGGGGGCAGCATGCCTCTCGTCAGTCTGGGTTGGAGACGCGAAGGCCCAGGAAGGGCAAACGCTTTCGGAAATCGTGGTCAGCGCCGAGCGGCAGAAGGAAGCTGACGCCTTCCAGTCTACCACCCTGCTGACCGGTGACGCCCTCCAGCGCACCACCTCCGCCTCCATCGCCGACTTGCTGGCAACCCAGCCGGGCGTTGCCGCATCGACCTTTGCGCCAGGCGCGAGCAGACCGAATATCCGCGGCCTCGATGACTATCGCGTTCGCATTCAGGAGAACGGCATTGGCAGCCAGGACGCGTCGGATTTCAGCCAGGACCACCAGGTCCCGGTCGATCCGCTGTCCGCCGACAAGATCGAGGTGATCCGCGGGCCGGCAACGCTGCGCTATGGCAATCAGGCCATCGGCGGCGTCGTCAATGCCAGCAACAATCGCATTCCGGAGAGTCTCGTGCCGGACAATTTCAGCGCGCGCATCAAGGGCGGCGGCTCTTCGGTGGATAGTAGCATCGACGGCGCGGCCAGCATCGATGCGTCAGGCAGTAATGTCGCTATTCACGTCGATGCCTTCGGCCGCAGCGCCGGCGATTACAGAATTCCCGGCGGCGGCGTGCAGGCCAATACGAGACTGCGCTCGGAGGGCCAGTCGGTCGGCGGCTCCTATATCTTCGATGGCGGCTATATCGGCACCGCGATCCAGCACATCACCAGCCTGTATCATATCCCCGGCATCGCCGAATCCGCGTCACGGACTCGCATCGATCTCGAACAGACCAAAGTCACCAGCAAGGGCGAGTGGCGCGCGCCAACCGACGGCATCGCCGCGATCCGCTATACGTTCGGCGTCAGCGACTACAAGCATGGCGAGCTCGGCATCGGCAGCAACGGCGTCGATGGCCTGCAGAACACCATCACCAACAAGGAAATCGAAGGCCGCTTCGAACTGGACCACGCTTCGGTCGCAACGCCGCTCGGCGCATTGACCGGAAGCTGGGGCGTGCAGGCCAGCAATCGCAAGCTCGCCACCGCAGGCCTGCTCGGCGGTTTGCTCGCACCGACCAACACGGACACAGCCGCAGGCTTCGTGTTCGAACAGTTGCAGCTCTCGGACACTCTCAAATTTCAGGCAGCAGGCCGCATCGAACATCTTTCCGTGTCCGGCATGGCGCCGATCTTCCCCAGCAATTTCCTGCCGCCGCCCGACACATTCTCCGAGACTGCAGCGACGCGCGATTTCGCCTCGAAGAGCTTCAGCTTCGGGCTGCTGAAATCACTGCCCTGGGATATGGTCGCCAATCTGAGTGTACAGCGTGCACAGCGCGCGCCTGCCGCGCCTGAGCTTTATTCGCGCGGCTCTGACGGCGCATCCGGCACCTTCGTCATCGGCAATCCGGATCTGAAAATCGAAACCGCAGAGTCGGTCGAGGTCGGCCTGAAACGCAGCAGCGGCCAGCTTCGCTTCGAGGCCAGCCTCTATTACACGCGCTATCTTGATTTCATCTTCAAGCAGGTGACCGGAAACTTCTGCACCGACACTTTCGCAAGCTGTGGCGCGACCGGCCCACTGCTGCAAGTGGCCTACGGTCAGCGAGATGCGAACTTCCGCGGCGCCGAGCTGATGGCACAACTCGATGTGACACCGCTCAGCGACGGCATGCTCGGGATCGACACCCAGTTCGACGTGGTCCGCGCGACCTTTGCCGATGGCAGCAATGTTCCGCGCATTGCACCGATGCGCGTGGGCGGCGGCGTCTGGTGGCGCAGCGCCGAATGGTATGCCCGTCTGGGCGTCCTGCATGCATTCACGCAGAATGACATTGCGCTCAATGAAACGTCGACTGCCGGCTACAACTTGCTGAAGGCCGAGGTGAGCTATACCCACACATTCGCGAAGGTCGACGGCGGCCTGCGCGACATCACCTTCGGCGTCACCGGAGACAATCTGCTCGACGAACAGGTCCGCAACCACATCTCCTTCAAGAAGGCGGAAGTGCTGCAGCCCGGACGCGGCGTGCGGCTCTTCACGAGTATGAGATTTTGAGCACCGAGACCTTGGAATCGCTCCAGTTTGGGCCTCAACTCGGCCTCCGGAGGGCGACATCGTTCACATGCGAAGCTATTCTTCGCCATCATCTCACATTGCAAGCTTCGACCGACGGAATGCAGCCCCTATGACAAGATCCTGGTCTCCCATCACAACTGTATTGGTGGCGGTTAGCGGAACTGCGGCGGTTCCACAGTATGCTGTAGCGGCGACAACGGAAGCGTTGCTGCCGCATAACCTGTCCCCATGGGGCATGTTCGTGAACGCCGACATCGTGGTGAAGGCCGTGATGATCGGTCTTGCCATCGCCTCGCTGGTGACCTGGACGGTCTGGCTCGCCAAGACGATCGAACTCAACCGCGAAACACGGTCCGCCAAACGGCGGCTCGATATACTGGAAAGCGATACGACGCTGGCCCAGGTCGAGCGCGACAGCGCCAATGCTCGCGATCCCGTGGCCCAGCTCATTCATTCGGCAGTGCGCGAGACTGCGCTCTCCCATGGACTGTTCGATGACGGCTTCAAGGAGCGCATTGCGCTCCGGCTTGAGCGCGTCGAACAGGCAATGTCGCGCCGGATCTCTCGCGGCATCGGCGTCGTCGCAACGATCGGCGCGACTGCACCTTTCGTCGGCCTGTTCGGAACCGTCTGGGGCATCATGAACGCCTTCATCGGCATTTCGGAAACCAAGACGACCAACCTCGCTGTCGTCGCACCGGGCATCGCAGAAGCGTTGCTCGCGACAGCACTTGGTCTTGTCGCGGCCATCCCTGCGGTGGTGATCTATAACCAGCTTGTTCGCAACATCACGACCTACCGTGCGCTGCTCGGCGATGCGTCCGCACAGGTCATGCTGCTGATGAGCCGCGATCACGGCCGTCGCGGCATGCCGATCTCACGGGCGGCGGAATAGACCATGGCTGCAAGATTAGGTGGGCGCTCAGGCGGCAGTGACGACCTCGAAGTCAACCACGAAATCAATGTGACACCCTTCATCGACGTGATGCTGGTTCTGCTGATCATCTTCATGGTGGCAGCGCCGCTGGCGACGGTCGATCTCGGTGTCGACCTGCCGGCAAGTGCCGTAGAACCACAACCGCGTCCCGACAAGCCGGTCTTCGTCACCGTCAAGCCTGATCTGACAATCGCCGTCGGCGAAGACATCATCCCGCGCGATACGCTGAGCGGCACGCTGGATGCAGCGACCAAGAACAACAAGGACGAGCGCATCTTCCTGCGCGCGGACAAGGTCGTGAGCTATGGCGATCTGATGGAAGTGATGAACCTGCTGCGCAACGCAGGCTATCTCAAAGTCGCACTGGTCGGCCTCGACGGACGAACCTCCGCGCCATGAATGTCTTTGCGCTACATGCGCCGACCGACAGCGTCGGTCTTCGCTGGACCGGGTCGGCGATCGCCATCGTCGCGATCCATGCCGGCCTGATCGCCGCAGGAATTTGGTGGTACCATCAGCCGAACCCGCCGGGCGTTACGATGCCCACCATCATGATCGATATGGCGCCGGCCACCGCTGCGCCCGAAACGCAGCCGCTGGATATCGCGCCCGGCCCCGAGATGCAGCAGGCGGAAGCGCCGTCCGAGCCACCGCCCGAACCGGTTCAACAGAAGCAGGCGGAAGAACAGATCCCGCCGACGCCGCTGATGGAGAAGCCGGTCGTCGAAGCGCCGCCCGAACAGAAGACCGAGCCGACGCCTCCCCCGCCCGAGCCCGCCAAGATCATTCCCGATCCGCCAAAGCCGGTGCCGGAAAAGCCAAAGCCGAAGCCGATACGCGCCGAGGTCAAAAAGAAGCCGAACGATGCGCCGGCAGCGCCGCAGACCACTGCAGCACCGCGCGCAGAACGCATCGCGCCTGCAGCATCGGCGGCCGCCGCCGGTGCATCGAGGGCAGCGTCAGCGTCTTACAATCAGCTCGTTCAATCACACTTGCAGCGCTTCAAGCAATTTCCCCAGAGTGCGCGCACCGGTCAGTCAGGCACGGCAGTCGTCAGGATCGCCTTTACACTCGATCGCAGCGGTCGCGTGCTGTCTTCCCGCCTCCTGGGATCGTCGGGAAATTCGGCGCTCGATGCCGAAACGCTCGCCATGGTTCGTCGCGCGCAGCCATTTCCGGCATTTCCGCCGGAGAAGACCGGCGGTACGGAGGCGTTCAATGTGCCATTGAGATATGATCTTCGTTAGCGACTAACGAAGATCATGATGCGCCGCGACCCGGCAGATATCACTGCACGGGATTGGCGCGCTCGAACTGGCGCAGCAATTTGTTGCCGCGCTCGGCTGCAGCGTCGAGGGCCTCCTGCGCAGGCTTTTTACCGCTGAAGGCCTGCTCCAGCTCATCCTCGATGGCGTCACGGATCAGCGTGAACGAGCCGAGGCGCAATCCCTTCGAATTTTCCGTCGGCGCCTTGAGCGTGATCTGCTCGATGGATTTCACGGTGCCGGGGTTGCGGTCGTAAAAACCCTGCTGGCGCGTGAGCTCATAAGCGGCGCGCGTGATCGGCAGGTAACCCGTCTTCTGATGCCAGGTCGCCTGTACTTCAGGCTGCGAAAGAAACGCAAAGAACTTCGCGACACCCTTATATTCTTCGCGCGGCCGATCGCGCAGCACCCAGAGCGTGGCGCCGCCAATGATCGAATTCTGCGGCGCGGCCGTGACATCCGGCCAGTACGGCATCAGGCCATAGCCGACCTCGAATTTCGCATTGGCAAGAATGTCGGCGCGGGTGCCCGACGAGCCCAGGAAAATCCCGCATTCGCTCTTCTGAAACCGTGGTTCAGCCGCTGTCGCACGGCCGCTGTAGTCGAAGACCTTGGTCTTCTGCCATTCGGCAAGTTGCGTAATATGCCTCACCATCAGCGGATTGTTGAAGGTGAGCACCGCATCCAACCCGCCAAGGCCATTGGACTTCGTCGCCACCGGAATGTTGTGGAATGCCGAGAAGTTCTCGACATTGATCCATGACGGCCAGGCCGTCGTGAAGCCGCAAACCGCACCTGCCGTCCGCAATCGCTTGGCAGCGACGCCGAGTTCGGGCCAGGTCCGCGGCGGCTCGTCCGGATTGAGCCCGGCGGCACGGAACAGATCCTTGTTGTAGTAAAGGATCGGCGTCGATGCATTGAATGGGAAGGACAGCATGTTGCCGGCCATGTCGGTGTAGTAGCCCGTAATAGCTGGCAGATAGGCTGACGGATTGAACGCCTCCGCCTGATCGCGCATCAGCTCATAGACGGGATAGGTTGCGCCTTTGGCGGCCATCATAGTGGCCGTCGCGATTTCGTTGACCTGGACGATGGCCGGCTGGCTCCGGGACCGGAAGGCAAAGATCGCCGCGGTGACGGTCTCGGTATAGTTGCCCTTGTAGACTGGAACGATGCGATAGCCCGTCTGGGTGGCGTTGAAATCCGCGGCCAGCTTTTCGACGTGCCGGCCGAGTTCTCCGGACATCGCGTGCCACCACTGAATGTCCGTGGCGCGTGCGGGCGTCGCCGTCTGGCTGACTGTCACCACGAGCGCGAGATATCCGAGCGCCGCCTTCAACTTCATTTCATTCTGCCCTTACAACGCCGTCGGCTGCCGGCCTGCTGTGCTATCATTCTTGTCGGGAGGCCAAAGCTTCCGCCGCCCAATAAAATAATGATTCCATTATAGTTTTGATCGAAATTGCCCCGCACGGTGGCGTTCACCGGACACGATCTGCCGCAGCACTCTGTTGCGACGTCGCGGCGTTCGGTTCAATCGGGACTGCGCTAGTTCAACCAGTTGTTGCAGGTTAATAGCCAGCACCGCCTGTATTTGCTACATTGAACTGTCTCGCAACCTCAACGAAACTCTTTCAGACTAGAAAAACGAATTGCCGGGTTGCGACGCACGGCTGTCTCACCGATTGAACCTTTCGCCAGGCCGAATGACACAACTGTGGTGACGAGCCCGCACAACGGAGTTTCTGAAGGACAGGACGAGCTGGCGGCGCGAGGCCGGACCGGCGTCGTCGCGGCTGTCCGTGCGATTCCGATCCGCTGGCGCATTCTGTCCATCGCAGCCCTGAATTCCGCGGTCGTCCTCGTCCTGGCGGGCCTGATCTGGAGCGGCTCGCGGGTGCTGTCCTCGGCCTGGGACGACGTGCGCCAGGTCCGGCAATCCGATCAGGTTCTGGCCCTGCTCGAGAGCGAGACCGGCCGGCTGCAGAACCTGATCCATCGCTATATCAATCAGCCCAGCCCCGAACTGTTCGCCGAAATCCTGCTGTTGCGCGAGGCTGTGCTTGGGACACTGAATACCCGTGCCTCGACCGACCCCATGCTGTCAGGCTCGGTCGCTGAGCTGGAGCGCGTCACCGAGCGCTTCCTCAGCGGCTTCGGTGAATTACGGACGCTTCAGACCACCATTGCCAAGACCTATGAGGAACAGGTGCTCGGGCCTGCCAAGGACATGGCGGGGCTGTACTCCATCATCGAAGGCGCCACCGGCCAGCGCGACGCGCTGATCTGGCCGGCACTCGGCAAGTCGCGTGAGGCATTCACCGCGATGCTGGTCGCCGCCAACGCCTATTATCTGTCGCTGGCATCCGCCTCGGCCGAGGATGCACGCCGCAACACAGAGACGATCGAGCGTACCATCCCGGTCATGACCGACCTCGCCGACAATGATCTACAGCGTATTGCGTTGCAGCGGCTCAAGGGACGCTCAGTTGCCCTCCGCCAGGGGCTCGCAAAACTGTCCGAACAACTCTCCAGCCGCACGGACCTGCTGCGCAATTCGATCGATGCCAGCCAGGCCGACACAATTGCTGCGATCGACGGCCTGTCCGTCAAGATGCGCCAGCGCGAGCAGTCCGCGCAGGCCACTTTCGACCGCACGCTGACGGCGATCTCCCGCAATGTCATGGTCATCGCCGCGGCATTCCTTGGGCTGATCATCACCGCAGGCATCATCATCGCGCTGAGCATCCGCCTGCCGCTGCAGCAGATCATGGCCTCGATGCGCGCGATCACCTCGGGCGACTATGATCGCAAGGTCCAGGGCACGGCCGCCAAGGACGAGGTTGGCGCCATGGCCCGCGCGGTCGAGGTCTTCCGCGAGAATGCCGTCGCCAAGCGCGAAGCCGAGAACGAGCTGCGTGCATCGAAAGAAAAGGCCGAAAGCGCCTTGCTCGAACTAAATGCCGCACAGCAGAATTTGATTGACGCCGAACGGCTGGCCGCACTTGGCGGTCTGGTCGCCGGCGTGGCCCACGAGGTCAATAATCCGATCGGCATCAGCCTGACGGTGGCATCAAGCTTCGCGCGGCGCTCGGAAATGTTCGAGGCCGAACTGCGCTCCAATGCCCCGTTGCGGCGCTCGCAACTGGAAGAATTCGTCAAGACGTCACGCGATGCGGCGCAGCAACTGGTCGCCAACCTGCATCGCGCCGGCGAGCTTATTCAGTCCTTCAAACAGGTCGCCGTGGATCGGTCCCACGCCGAACGGCGGCAATTCAGCCTCTCCGAGGCCACTGATCAGATCATCGCCAGTCTGCGCCCCGTCCTGAAGAAGGCTCCGATCACGCTGACAGTCGACGTGCCGGACGGGCTGATGATCGACGGCTATCCCGGGTCCTACGGCCAGATCCTGACCAATCTGTTCCTAAATGCGGCCAATCACGCATTCCCGGACGGCAAGCCCGGCGCCATCGCTATCACCGCCAAGCCGCGCGGCACCGACGATATCGAGATCAGCTTCTCCGACAACGGCGCGGGCATGAGCCCGGACGTCCAGCGACAGGCGTTCGACCCGTTTTTCACCACCCGCCGCAACGAAGGCGGCACCGGCCTCGGCCTCCACATCGTGTACAATCTGGTGACCCAGCAGCTGGGTGGCCGGATGATGCTGGAGTCAAGACTGGGACAAGGCACGACATTTCGCATTATCATGCCGCGGGCCGCCACTGGCGCCGCCGGATCATTTGACGGGACTACGCAATGGCCGACCAGGACGATGTCCTCTACCTGATTGAAGACTCCGGTGATGTCCCGGAAGAATCCAATAACCGAAAATGGAAGATCGCGGTCATCGACGATGACCAGGCCGTGCATGAAGGCACGCGCTTCGCGCTGAGCGATTACACCCTGAACGGCCAGTCGCTGGAAATCCTGTCGGCCTATTCCGCTGCCGAAGGCCAGGCCCTGATGCGCGAGCATACGGATATCGCAGCCGTACTGCTCGACGTCATCATGGAGACAGATGCGGCCGGCCTCGAACTGGTCGAGTTCATCCGCAACGAGCTGCACAACGAGACGGTGCGCATCATTCTGCGCACCGGCCAGCCAGGACAGGCGCCGGAGCGCCGGGTCATCGTCGATTACGACATCAACGATTACAAAGCGAAGACCGAACTGACCGCCGACAAGCTGTTCACGTCGCTGACCGCGGCGCTGCGCAGCTATCAGCAGCTCGAACGCATGGTGCAGACGCGGCGCGGTCTCGAAATCATCATCGATGCGGCCTCGACGCTCTATGATTTCAAATCGATGCAGCGGCTTGCCGAAGGCGTACTGACCCAGATCGCCTCGCTGCTGAATGTGGATTGCGCCGGCATTCTGGTGCTGCGCGATGGCGGCGTTGTCGGCGACGACTATGCCGTCCTTGCCGGATCAGGCTGCTACAGCCGCTTCATGGGTACCGCGACCTCGCAGTCGCTCGACCCGGACCTGCGCCAGATGGTCGAAGAGGCCTTCAAGCGCCGCAAGCATGACTTCGCCGACCACCGGACGGCGCTCTATATTCGCACCGGCAGCGGCCGCGAGGTTGTCGTGCTGCTGCAGGCGGAGCGGCAATTGTCGGAGACCGATCGTTCGCTGGTGGAGATCTTCGGCAGCCGGTTGTCGATCGCCTTCGACAACGTGATCCTCTACCAGCAACTGCACGAGGCCAATACGCAATTGGAAGACCGCGTGGCGCAGCGCACCCGCGCCCTCATGCAGGCCAATCGGCGGCTTTCGGCGCAGTGGCTGCGGCTGCAGCGCGCCAACGGCTTCAAGAACGAGATTCTGGGCACCGTCGCCCATGACCTGAAGAATCCACTCGGCGTGATCCTCGGCCGCACCGAGATGCTGACCGAGCTGATATCCGCGGGATCGCCGAAGGAAAACATCTCCGCGCAGGTCGATCACATCCGTGACGCCACCAAGCGACTGACCTCGATGGTCGATCACCTGATCTCCGACGCCATGGCGGACGCTTTCGATATCACCATCCGCCGTGAGCCGGTCGATCTGGCGACGCTGGTCCGGGACGTCGCGGAAGCGAACCGGCCGTCTGCGGTGAACAAGCAGCAGGATCTCTCCGTCTCGGCGCCGGCTCACCACGATCTCACCATGTGCGATGCCGACCGGATGCGCGAAGCCATCGACAATCTCGTCAGCAACGCCATCAAATACAGCCCGATCGGCGGCAAGATCGCGCTGCTCATCACAGGCGACGCCGACTATGTGCGGATCAGCATTAATGACGAAGGTCCTGGCCTGTCGCCGGAAGATCTCGACCGGCTGTTTGGCCGTTTTCAGAGGCTGTCAGCCAAGCCGACCGGCGGCGAAAGCTCGACCGGCCTCGGCTTGTCGATCGTCAAACGCATCATCGACATGCATGGCGGCGAAGTGAACGCACATAGCCCCGGCCCAGGCCAGGGCGCTACCTTCACCATCCTGCTGCCAGCCACCAGTGAGGGCCTGTCATGAGCCAGAGCCCGCATATCGTCATCGTCGACGATGAAGCGCCCGCCCGCGAGATGGTGGGCGACTATCTCAAGATGCACGGCTTTGCCGTGACCCTGTGCGACGGCGGCAAGAGCCTGCGCAGCGAGATCGAGACCAAGGTGCCGGATCTCGTGGTGCTCGACCTCAACATGCCCGAAGAAGACGGGCTCTCGATCATCCGTGACCTCAAGAGCCGCATCAATGTGCCGGTGATCATGCTCACCGCCACCGCAAGCCCGATCGACCGTGTCGTCGGCCTCGAACTCGGCGCCGACGATTACATCGCCAAGCCCTGCGAACTCCGTGAATTGATGGCGCGCATCCGCTCGGTCTTGCGCCGAAGCACGCCGGTGAAGGGCGCAGCAGCAGACGCAACGCCTGCCAAGGAGAGCAAGGATCATCTCGTGCGCTTCGGCACGAAATGGCTCGATCTGGAAGCGCAGGCCCTGCGTGATGATGAGGGCAACGAACATCCGCTGACGGCCTCCGAATTTGGCCTGCTCAAGGTATTCGCCGCGAATCCGAAGCGCGTGCTCTCGCGCGAACGGTTGCTCGAACTGGCCAATGCCCGCGACGCCGAGGCTTTCGACCGGGCGGTTGACCTGCGGATCATGCGAATCCGCCGCAAAATCGAGCCCGATCCGACGAAACCCGCCGTCATCCGTACAATTCGCGGCGGGGGCTATTTGTTCTCCCCGGTGGGCGACAAGGCCTGAACACCCCTTTTGGAATCTATCTCATTCAATTTACACGCATTTCACCTCTGAATGTTTCGTCCCTAGCCCTGCGACGAAACAATTCTCCGGTTCCATGAAACCATTTTCCGCTTTTGAAGCAGACGCCCTGAAACCCGGGCTCCTTAACAATCCTCCCAACGAAGCCGCAACGCGGTCTCTTACGGGAGTTAGTCATGCAGAACGTCATCGCCCTCAATGCCGCCGGTCAGCAGGGTATAATTACGGCCCGCGCCACCTCGGACGAGATGCTGCTGGAGAATATTGCCAGCGGCGACCGCACAGCGATGCACACGCTTTATGCCCGGCACAATGTGCGGGTCTATCGCTTCGTTCTCCGCATGCTGCGTGACACGTCGGCGGCGGAAGATTTGGTCAGCCAGGTGTTCCTCGATGTGTGGCGGACCGCCAGCCAGTTCGAAGGCCGCTCGCAGGTCTCCACCTGGTTGTTGTCGATTGCACGCTTCAAGGCGCTGACTGCGCTGCGCCAGCGTAAATATGAAGACATCGACCAGGACGATGTCATGGAAATCGCCGACCAGGCCGATACACCTGAGGCATCGCTCGATCGCAGCCGCACCAGCGCCATTCTTCGCGCCTGTGTCGCCAAGCTGTCGCCGGCGCATCGCGAGATCGTCAACCTCGTCTACTATCATGAGAAGTCAGTGGAAGAGGTGGCCGGCCTGATCGGTATCCCCGCATCGACGGTGAAGACCCGCATGTTCTACGCCCGCAAGCAGCTCGCCGATCTCCTGAAGACCGCCGGCATCGACAGTATCGCAGCGTAATCTGCCGCGTTCCTTTTGTTCTAACGTTCCAGAGTCAGTTCGCGTAAACCTCCCCACCTCCAGCGACCCGGACGGGATGCCCCCTTCCGGGTCGCATTCTGTTTGGAGCTGCGGCCTTGTCATCGTCGGCAGGCGCACGAACTTTCGCATCGACCTGCGCAATACATCTGACAAAATTGGACAAATTGTCTACGAGTCCGACGGCGAACGCCAATGTGGGCAGATGGACAGCCTTTTCAAGACGTTGCCGAATGCGGGCGGCCAACTAACGAAAGACCTCGCACAGTTTCGCCCGCGCGCTCTGCATGATAGAACACGTCCAGACTACACATGGACGGATGCAGATGTTCGAAGGCTTTGACCCTGTCATACTAGCCCGAGCGCAATTTGCGTTCACGATGTCATTTCACATCATCTTTCCCGCGTTCTCCATCGGGCTGGCGAGCTATCTCGCGGTGCTCGAAGCGCTCTGGCTGTGGACCGGGCGCGACGTCTTCCTCAACCTGTTCAACTACTGGCTCAAGATCTTCGCCGTTGCCTTCGGCATGGGCGTGGTCTCGGGCATCGTGATGTCCTACCAGTTCGGCACCAACTGGTCGGCCTTCTCCGACAAGGCCGGACCAATCATCGGCCCGCTGATGGCCTATGAAGTCCTCACCGCCTTCTTCCTTGAGGCTGGCTTTCTTGGCGTCATGCTGTTCGGCCTCAAGCGCGTCGGTCCAAGGCTGCATTTCTTCGCTACGCTGATGGTTGCGATCGGCACATTGTTTTCGGCCTTCTGGATTCTCTCGGCGAATTCCTGGATGCAAACGCCGGCCGGCTACAGCATCAACGATGCCGGCCAATTCGTTGCGGCCGACTGGTGGAAGGTGATCTTCAATCCATCCTTCCCCTATAGGCTCGTCCATATGGTTCTTGCGGCCTATCTCACCACGGCTTTCGTGGTGGGCGCGGTCGGCGCCTGGCATCTGCTCAAGGATACGCGCCTGCCCGGCCCGCGCGTGATGTTTTCCATGGCGATGTGGATGGCCACACTGGTCGCGCCGCTGCAGATTCTTGCCGGCGATCAGCACGGCCTCAACACGCTCGAGCACCAGCCAACCAAGATCATGGCCATGGAAGGCCATTTCGAAAGCCATCCCCATGGTGCGCCGCTGATCCTGTTCGGTATCCCAAGCCAGGCCGAAGGCAAAGTGAACTACGCTATCGAAGTACCCAAGCTCGGATCGCTGATCCTGAAGCACGACCTGAATGCGCCAATGGCCGGGCTCGATACTGTTCCGCGCGAAAACTGGCCGCCGGTGCCGGTGACCTTCTGGTCGTTCCGCATCATGGTCGGCATCGGCTTCCTGATGCTGGGGCTGGGACTGCTGAGCCTCTTCATGCGCTTCCGCGGCAAGTTCTATGAGTCGCGTTTGCTTCACAGCTTTGCGCTCGCGATGGGCCCGGCCGGCTTCATCGCCGTGCTGGCCGGCTGGGTGACGACCGAAACGGGGCGGCAACCGTTCACGGTGTTCGGCCTGCTGCGAACAAGCGCTTCGGTTTCGCCGCTGGCGGCACCAGCCGTGGCGTCGTCGCTGATCGCCTTCGCCATCGTTTATTTCCTGGTCTTCGCTGCCGGCACGATCTATCTGCTGCGGTTGATGGCCGTGCCGCCCCATCATGATGAGCAAGGCCCGGCCGGCAACGTCCCAAGTCGCGCGGCGGGCATTACCCCGGCTGTGGGTGCAACCGCATCGGGGCGCGCGTCATGATCGATGTCGCGGTCGTCTGGGCCTTCATCATCGCCTTTGCCGTGTTCGTCTATGTCGTGATGGACGGCTTCGATCTCGGCCTCGGCATGCTGTTTCCACTCTTCCCGAAGAAGGAAGATCGTGACGTCATGATGAACTCGGTCGCCCCGGTCTGGGACGGCAACGAGACCTGGCTGGTGCTCGGCGGCGGAGGGCTGATGGCGGCGTTTCCGCTGGCCTATGCGGTGCTGATGCCGGCGCTGTATACACCGATGATCGTGATGCTGCTGGGGCTGGTGTTTCGCGGCGTCGCCTTCGAATTCCGCTGGCGCACCACGCGCGAGCGCAATCTCTGGGATATCGCCTTTGCCGGTGGCTCGCTGATGGCCACGCTGGCGCAGGGCGTGGCGCTCGGCGCAATCCTGCAAGGCATCGTTGTCAATGGTCGCCACTATGGCGGCGGCTGGTGGGACTGGCTGACACCGTTCAGCGTCCTGACTGGACTCGCACTAATGGCCGGCTACGGTCTGCTCGGCGCCACCTGGCTCGTGCTGAAGACCGAAGGCGCGTTGCGCGATCAGGCCTATCGGCTGAGCTGGTGGCTGCTATTCGCCATGCTCGCTGCCATCGGCCTCGTCAGCATCGCGACACCATTTTTGGATGCCGAATATGCGCGTCGCTGGTTCGCCTGGCCCAACATCATCCTGACGGCGCCGGTGCCGATTGCGGTTGCTGCCATCACAGCGCTCTTGATGCGAAGCCTCGCGGCCAAACAGGATTACCGGCCGTTCTTCCTGTCGCTGGCGCTGTTCGCGCTGTCCTATGCGGGATTGGGCATCAGCATGTGGCCCTATATCGTGCCGCGCAGCATCACCATCTGGCAGGCCGCGTCGCCCGACAACAGCCTGCATTTCATGAGCTATGGCGTCGCCGTGCTGGTTCCCATCATCCTCGGCTACACCGCCTGGGCCTATTACGTGTTTCGCGGCAAGGTTCGCGCCGGCGCGGGCTATCACTGATGGCACCTGCGTCGCAGCAAAAGCCCGTCCCTTCAGACAAGCGCCCGCTGATACAACGCCTGTTGTGGTTTGTTGCGCTGTGGCTGGGCGGCGTCGCCAGTGTGACCCTCGTCAGCTACGTGCTGCGTCTGTGGATCGCACCGAAATAGACGCGGTGACCTTTAATCAAATCGTCACCCGCGAACGGCAAATATGCCGGCGACTCACGACGTCCGCGCGCGGACCGTCGCTATGCCCGCTGATTTCATGGTTCCCGTAATTTGGCTGGGATGATACAGAATATCGGACGCGAAACCGGAGATGCCTGCGATGATCAACATCCGCCGCCTGCTTGGCTTTCAACTCGTCGCCGCAGCCAGCCTGATGTTGTCGATCACGCAAGGCCTCGCCCAGCAGCCGCGTCCGGATGTCGGCGACGAGCCCGGGCTAATTGCCGACGACTCCGTTCAGCTTGAACCGGAATTCCAGAAGCAGATGGTGCTGTACCGCACCACCGAGGCACCGGGCACCATCATCATCGCGACCTCCGAACGCCATCTCTATGTGGTGCAAGGCAATGGTCGCGCGCTGCGATACGGCATCGGAGTCGGCCGCGACGGCTTCCAGTGGCAGGGCCTCTTGAAGATCTCGCGCAAGGCGGAATGGCCGGACTGGACGCCGCCGCCGGAAATGATCGCGCGCCAGCCTTACCTTCCTCGCTTCATGGCGGGTGGCCCCGGCAATCCGCTCGGCGCCCGCGCGCTCTATCTCGGCGCCACCGTCTATCGCATCCACGGCACCAACCGGCCAGACACCATCGGCACCGCCGTATCGTCCGGCTGCTTCCGGCTGGTCAATGCCGATGTCGCCGACCTTTATGACCGGATCCCGGTGGGCACCAAGGTCATCGTGCGGCAGAAGCCTGAAATCTGATCTGCACCTCACCGCGCAGCTCTTCGATCCAGTTTTTCTCTGACATATTTTTATCTGACGACGGGGCGGACTTCGCATGGGGATGAAGCGGACTTTCACGACGGGGCTTGCCATTGGCCTCGTGATTGCCACGGCAGTGGCCGCGGCTGCGATCACCTATGAGCGCTACGACACCAAGACGCTGAAGCGCACCGTCAAACGCGACGCCGTACTGTGCGGTGTGAATACCGGCCTGCCCGGCTTCTCGTCGCCGGATGCGCAGGGCACCTGGACCGGCTTCGATGTCGACTTCTGCCGCGCCGTCGCTGCCGCGATCTTCAACGATCCGAAGAAGGTGACGTTCGTTCCGCTCGACGCGTCGGATCGCTTCAAGGAGCTGCAGAGCCGCAAGGTCGATATCCTGTCGCGCAACTCTACATGGAGCATGTCGCGCGAAACCAATTACGATCTCTATTTCCCGGCCGTATCCTATTATGACGGCCAGGGCTTCATGGTGCCGAAATCCCGCAAGATCGATTCTGCGCTGGAACTCGATGGCAGCAAGGTCTGCGTCCAGGACGGCACCACGACGGTACTGAATCTCGCCGACTACTTCCGCAGTAACAACATCAAATACACCGAAGTGAAGTTTCCGAAGCTGGACGAAGTCCTCAAGGCCTATAATTCCGGCCAGTGCGACACTTTCACGGCGGATGCGTCGCAGCTCTATGCGCTGCGCCTGACCATGAGCAAGCCCGACGATCACCTGATCCTGCCCGACGTCATCTCCAAGGAGCCGCTGGCCCCCGTGGTGCGCCAGCGTGACGACGACTGGATGATGATCGTGAAGTGGACGCTCTACGCCATGATCAATGCCGAGGAGCTCGGAATCACCTCGAAGAACATCGACGAAGCCCTAAAGTCCAAGAAGCCCGACGTGATGCGTCTGGTCGGCACCGAAGGCGCTTACGGCGAAGACCTCAGCCTCTCGAAGGACTGGGCCGCCCGCATCATCCGCCATGTCGGCAATTACGGCGAAGTCTATGACCGCAATATCGGCGAAGGCTCGAAGCTGAAGATTCCGCGCGGGTTGAACCAGATCTGGAGCGCCGGCGGCATCCAATACGCGCCGCCGATCAGGTAAGCTACTTCTTTCTAACCTCTCCCCGTTTTTGCGGGGAGAGGTTAAGAACCCGCACTCAATAATTCTTCAGTCGCGCCAATTGATCCGCGTGGTAATTGCTGTCCCCCAGCAATTCCTGACAGACCCGCGCGCGCTTCATGAAGAAGCCGATGTCGAACTGGTCGGTCATGCCCATGCCGCCATGCATCTGCACGCCTTCCTGCACGGCGAGCGTCGCCGTGGTGCCGGCCTTGGCCTTGGCGACGGCAATCGCGGCTGGCGCGGTCGGCGCACCATCATCAATGAGCTGCAGCGCTTTCAGCACGGCTGCACGCGTCACCTCGATCTCGGTGTAGAGATGCGCGGCGCGGTGCTGGAGGGCTTGGAATTCGCCGATCAGTTTGCCGAACTGCTTGCGCTCCTTGAGATAGGTCACGGTGCGGCCGAACACTTCGTCTGACAAGCCGACCATTTCGGCGGCGACGGCGCCGCGGCCGATATTCAGCACGCTGTCCAACAATGCGCCGCCCTGATCGACATCGCCGAGCACGCTGTCAGCGGTGACCTCGACATTCTCGAACGTGACCCGCGCTGCATTGTGCGAATCCACCATCGCGGTGCGCTCCAGCGCGATGCCCTTGGCCTTCGGATCGACCAGAAACAGCGTGAGGCCGTCGCGCTCGCCCGGCGCACCTGCACTGCGCGCCGCGACGATCAGGAGATCGGCGGTGTGGCCATCGACGACAAAGGCCTTCGCGCCATTCAGCTTGAAGCCATTGCCGGAGCGCGCGGCCTTCATCGCCGTCTGCAACGGGCGATGCTTCGCGCCTTCGTCGATGGCCAGCGCCGCCAGCAGCGCGCCGTTGGCGATCTTTGTCAGGTATTCCGCCTTCTGTGCGTCGCTGCCCCGATTCAGCGCCGAAACGCCCAGCACAGCCGTGGAGAAGAATGGCGACGGCATCAGCGTGCGGCCGATCTCCTCCATCACCACGCCGGCTTCGACGGCGCCGAGCCCGCTACCGCCAAATGCTTCCGGCACCAGCAGCCCGGCAAATCCCATCTCGGAAAACGCGCGCCAGTAGTCGCGCGAGAACCCGGTCGCATCCTTGCTATCGCGGAGCTGCCGGAAATGACTGACCGGCGCCTTGTCGCCGATAAAGCCGCGGGCGCTGTCGCGCAGCATGGTCTGTTCTTCGTTGAGGAGGAGAGGCATGGGTGTGATCCGGTTTCAATAATTTGGAAGACGTCGCATGAAATGGAAACTCGTCATCGCCGGGCTTGTCCCGGCCATCCACGTCATCGCCGCAAGGAAAGACGTGGATGCCCGGCACAAGGCCGGGCATAACGACGGAGTGTGGGTCACGCCCCCGGCAAATCCAGAATGCGCTTGGCGACAATCCCCAGCATCACTTCGCTGGTGCCGCCTTCGATCGAATTCGCCTTGGTACGCAGCCACGCACGCGGACGTGCGCCCTCATGCGAGCGCTGGCTTTCCCATTCCAGCGCATCGATGCCACCTGACGACATCAGGATTTCATGGCGGCGCTTGTTGAGTTCGGTACCGTAATATTTCATCGCCGACGAGAACGCCGGATGCGCTTGCCCGGCTTTCGCCAGATCGACGGCGCGCTCGGCCGCGCAGGCCAATGCGGCCTCATCGACTTCGAAATTTGCGATTTGTCCGCGCAGCATCGCATCGTCGAGGCGGCCCTGTTCGTCCGCCCCGATGGAGTCGGCGGCCACCTGGCCAAGCGGTCGGCCAGCGCCGCGCTCGCCCATGCCGGAGATCATCGCGCGCTCATGCTGCAGCAGATATTTCGCAACGTCCCAGCCGCGATCGACGGTGCCGAGCACATGCGACTTCGGCACGCGGACATTGTCGAAGAAGGTTTCGCAGAATGGCGACTTGCCGGAGATCAACAGGATCGGCTTGGTCGAGACACCCTTCGACGCCATGTCGAACAGGATGAAGCTGATGCCGTCATGCTTCTTGCCGGACGCATCAGTGCGCACCAGGCAGAATATCCAGTCGGCGTAATTCGCGTAGGACGTCCAGATCTTCTGGCCGGTGATCAGATAATCATCGCCGTCGCTCTCGGCGCGCGTCTGCAGCGAGGCGAGATCGGAGCCGGCATTGGGTTCCGAATAGCCCTGGCACCAGCGGATCAGGCCCGCAGCAATCTTCGGCAGATGCTCCTGCTTCTGGGCGTCGGTGCCATATTTCAGCAGCGCCGGCCCGAGCATGGAAATGCCGAACGACACCAGCGGCAGACGGGCCGATATCGCTGCCATTTCCTGGCGCAGGATCTTCGTCTGTTCGCCGTCGAGTCCGCCGCCGCCATATTCCTTTGGCCAATGCGGCACGGTCCAGCCCTTGTCGCGCATCCGTTCGAACCAGATCCGCTGCGGCTCGGAAGAATACTTGGCATGACGACCGCCCCAGAACGTATCTTCGTCCGAACTCATCGGCCTCCGCATCTCCGGCGGGCAATTGGCCTTAAGCCAGGCACGCGTCTCGCTGCGAAATTGATCGAGATCCGACATCAGCGTTTCCATCCGTTTTGTGTGCGGGATGCCGAGCATCCGCAATGTTGTTGGGCGAAGCTTACTCGCCACTTCGTGGAATTCAATGGCCTGCTGCAAAGCGGAAGTGGTCAGGCTCGCCATTCCGGTGTATCGCCAGAGAACGACGAGCAAAAACACACGAGGAAACAACATGCGTCTCAAGTGGCTTTCGCCTGGCGAAATGTCTGCCGACCAGAAGTCCATCTATGACGAGTCGATCGCCAGCAAGCGCGGACGCCCGCCGGAGCCGATGATGGCCTGGCTCGCCAGCCCGAACATGGCCCGGCACGCGACCCGCCTCGGCGCGTTTCTGCGCTACGACACCACGCTGACACCCGCGCATGCCGAGCTGGCGATCCTCGTCACCGCGCGGCACTGGACCGCGCATTTCGAATGGTATGCGCACAAGAAGATGGCGCTCGACGGCGGCCTCGATCCCGCCATCATCGAAGACATCAAGAACCGCCGCACGCCGAGTTTCAGCGAAAAGATAGCACGGGTGATCTATGACGTCGCCCGGTCACTGCACGAGGCGCAGGGCCTGTCCAAGCCGCTCTATGACGAGGCCACCGAGACCTTGGGCGCACAGGGCCTCGTCGAGATCATCGGCCTGTGCGGCTACTACACCATGGTCTCGATGACGCTGAACACCTACGAATTCGGCCTGCCGGACGGGCTGGTCTCGGAGCTTGCGTAGGCGATGCTCCCTGGGATGCGACAGAGCGCGGCGAGACCCATCAATCCAATTCCCGGAAACGATGGGTTTCGCGAAGACGCTCTACCGATCCTGCGATCCCGTGACTAGATCGTCTTGAGCATCACGCAAATCAGGAGCTCCCACATGCCCGACCCAACCCCGCCGATCCCCGCAGGCACACGGATTGGGCATGTTCATCTGAAGGTTGCCGACCTCGATCGCGCGCTCGGTTTCTACCGCGACGTCCTCGGCTTTCAGGTCAAGCAGCGCTATGGTGATCAGGCTGTCTTCATCGCGGCCGGCGATTACCATCACCACATCGGCCTCAATACTTGGGAGAGCAAAGGCGGCCAGCCACCGGCGCCCGGCACCACAGGTCTTTTCCATACTGCGATCCTGTATCCGACGCGCGCCGCATTAGCCGACGCGCTGCACCGCGTGCTCTCGGCCGACATTCAGCTTGACGGCGCCAGCGACCACGGCGTCAGCGAAGCGCTGTATCTGCGCGACCCCGACCAGAATGGCGTCGAGCTGTATTGGGATCGGCCGGAGGCGGACTGGCCGCGCGATGCCAATGGCGGCATCGCGATGTTTACGAAGCGGCTGGACGTTGAGGAGCTGCTGAAGCAGCGGCAGACATAAACTCAGTTCTCATCCTGAGGAGCGCGCCCTTGCGCGCGTCTCGAAGGATGGCCTCAAGCTCGGAGCCAAGCCAATTTATGGTTCGAGACGGCGCAAATGCGCCTCCTCACCATGAGGTCAGAGCTCCACCTTCCGCCCCCGCACCATGATCAACACTGCCGCGGCCACCTGCAACGCCATGCAGACATAAAACGGCACGGCGTAACTGCCCGAAAGATCGCGCAGCCAGCCGACGATGCCCGGACCGAAAGCGTAGGTGACCTGCGTCGCCGCCGTGATCAGGCTGACCAGCACCCCGAACGAGCGCGCAGCAAATTCGCGCTGCACGATCAGCGCCGGCAGCGTGATCAGATTACCGACCGAGAATCCGAACAGCGCGCAAGCAAAGAATAGCAGCGCTTCGTTGCGCGAGTTGATGACAATGGCGAGCGCGACGCCCTGACTGAGAAACGACAGCGCCGATGCAAGTCGCTGATTGAGCCGGTCGATCACTGTCGAGAACAAGACTCGGCCAACCACCGCCATCAGCGTCAGCAGCGAGACCGCGGCCGCCGCTCGCTCGCGGCCGATCACCGGATCGAGAAACGAGATCAGGTGAACGATGAAGCCGACCTGTGCGAACAATCCGAACGCGAAGGCAATCGTGAGCGTCAGGAACGCCACGTCACGCATCGCCTCCGCGCGAATCCGTGTCGACGATGGCGCGTTGGCTGTAGCAGCAACACCGTCCGGTGTGGCGAGTGCTGCGCGATGCGGCGGATGACCGACGAAGATGATGATCACCGGGACGAGCAGCACAAGCATAGCGATCGCTGCTGCGATAGTCGCGCCGCCAAAGCCGAATGCATTGCTTGCCGTCACCAGTAAGGGCACGCCGACGATGCCGCCGAAGCTCGCGCCATTCAGCGCAAGGCTGATGGCCATGCCGCGCTTCTTGTCGAACCACAGACCGAGCGTGTTGGTGATGGCGCCGAGGCTGGTGCCGGCCCATCCAAATGCGAGCAGCACATTCACCGCATAGAGCTGCCAGGGCGACGTGATCTGTCCGAGCAGGATGGTGGCGAAAGCCATCACGCCGACACCGGCCAGCAAACAGTTGCGCGGCCCGAGCGCACGCATCGCTTCGCTCACGAATGCGACCAGCAATGCACCGACGAGATAGAAAAAGGTCGTGGCCGTTGCGATGGTCGAGGCCGGCCAGCCATGCACGCGCTGAAGTTCCGCGAGATATACGCTCTGGCCATAGAAGCCGAGCGCCCAGCCGAATGTCGCGAGCAGGAAACAAACACCAACGATACGCCAGCCGTCGTAGCGAGCTGATGTCTCGTCATTTACCTCGGGCTTCTTCGGCCCAGTCGGAGTCGCGTCCATTCCGGATCTGCTTTCATTACGTTTCGTCCATCATGCTGCTCTGCGACAACACGCCGCGCTGATGTATCACCGTGATTAGAATTAACCACCCGTTTTACGGGACAAAACGCTTTGGATTAACTTCACAATCAAGCCATTCAAATCTTCCCACCCTTGGCAGCTGCATTCGGCAGCGCCATATGGTATCGTATTGGATATGGAGGATTTTGAACCGTGAATGCGCTCGCCGAAGTGACTGAACAGACCGACCGCTCGCTCCTGATCGTGGAGGACGACAAGCCGTTTCTGGAGCGTCTTTCGCGTGCGATGGAAACGCGCGGCTTCACGGTCACATCCTGCGACTCCGTTTCCGAAGGTCTCGCCCAGATCAGCAAATCAGCACCCGCTTTTGCCGTGGTCGATCTTCGCCTCGGTGACGGCAACGGCCTCGATGTCGTGTCGGCGCTGAAGCAGCAGCGTCCGGATGCGCGCGCCATCGTGCTCACCGGCTACGGCAACATCGCCACCGCCGTGACCGCGGTGAAGATGGGCGCTGTCGATTATCTGTCGAAGCCGGCCGATGCCGATGACGTCGTTGCGGCGCTGCTTGCGATCGACAATGACAAGTCCGAATTGCCGAACAACCCGATGTCGGCTGACCGCGTACGCTGGGAACACATCCAGCGCATCTATGAGATGTGCAATCGCAACGTCTCGGAGACCGCACGTCGTCTGAACATGCATCGCCGTACGCTGCAGCGCATTCTCGCCAAGCGCGCGCCGCGCTAAGCCTTCTTTAAAAGCTAAATCTCGTTCGGCCAGGCTGCATGACCTTGAGGGTCGTGCAGCCTGTTCAGTCTGTGCGCCGCAGTCATCGCGAAGCGCAACAGCATGCCCTTGCGCGTCGGCGCCGGCAGACGATGCTCCGGTGCATCGCAATGAACATGCGCGCCATAGGCATCCGCCACGATCAGGCCTGTGTCGGCGGGAAAAATCTCGCACGGCAGATCCTGCGCGAAGGCGAAGAACAGCCGGTCGCAATGCGCGCGGTACTCGGGCCATTTTTGATCCGCCCGCAGATCCTCGATCGACGACTTGATCTCGACGATCCAGATATCGCCGCGCTCGTTCAGCGCGACCAGATCCGCACGCCGTCCGGATGGCAGCGGCAGTTCGCTGACGCACGAAAACCCGAGCGAACGCAGCAGCCTTGTGGTTCCGCGCGCAATCGCCAGCGCCGTCTCGGACTGGCGGCGATCGAAAATCAGCGCGGGGGTGTGAACGGCGTTCGATTCCATGGCGACAAACTTAGCCGATTTCGGCGGGGCCGCACATCACGTCTCCCGCCGGTCGGCCGCATGAATGTCGCAAGCCGGCCACAGGATTCCGCAAGCGACGACATGCGCCGAAAGCCATCGCTGCAGCCCGGATTACGGAGACATCCCATGAGCTTAGCCCATCTCGGTCGCGTCGTTCTGCTCGCGGCTGCCGCAAGTCTGCCGCAAGCGATTTTCGCCGGTTCCGCGCAGGCCAAGCCGACCGTCGAAGTCGCCTTCGTGCTCGACACCACCGGTTCCATGAGTGGGCTGATCGAGGGCGCCAAGCGCAAGATCTGGTCGATCGCGACCACCATCCTCGACAGTAATCCCGACGCCGACATCCGCATGGGCCTCGTCGCCTATCGCGACATCGGCGACGACTACGTGACCAAGACCTTCGACCTCACCACCGACATCCAGGATCTCTATGGCAACCTGCTACAGGTCCGGGCTCAGGGCGGCGGCGACTGGCCGGAAAGCGTCAACGAGGCGCTCGATGTCGCCGTCAACAAGCTGCAATGGACCAAGGGCAACGATGTCCGGCGTATCGTCTTCCTGGTCGGTGACGCACCGCCGCATATGGATTATCAGCAGGACACGAAATACACGATCACGCTCGAAGTCGCGAAGCAGAAGGACATCATCGTCAACGCTGTTCTCGCAGGCGCCGCCCGCGATACGGAGAAGGTCTGGCGCGACGTTGCCCAGCGCGGCGACGGCCGTTTCATCGCAATCCCGCAGGATGGCGGCCAGGTCGTGATCATCGAGACACCCTATGACGAAGAGATCATCATCCTGCAGAATGACATCAACAAGACGGTGATCCCTTACGGCCCCCGCGCACTACAGAAGCACACCGAGAACAAGACACGACAGCTCTCGGAAGTCGCAGCGGCGGCGCCCGCCTCGGCAACGGATATGGCGAGCTACATCAACAAGCGCGCGAAAGTCTCGTCGGAAGCCGTCACCGGCGGCGGCGACCTCGTCAGCGACGTGTCCGCCGGCAAGCAGAAGCTCGACAGCGTGAAGGAGGAAGAATTGCCTGAGGCCATTCGCAAATTGTCTCCGCAGCAGCGCGCCGATGAACTCGGCAAGCAGATGAAGGATCGCAAAGCGCTGAACGACAAGCTCACAGCGCTGGTGGCCAAGCGCGATGCATACCTCATGACCCAGCGCGACAAGGCGCCGGCCAAGGCGTCGTCCTTCGACCGCGAGGTCGAGGCGACGTTGAAGGTGCAATTGAAGAAGTGATCTTTTCCCCTCTCCCCCAGCGCAGCGAAGCTGCGCGCCGCGGGAGAGGGTGCCTGAGCGAAGCGAAGGCGGGAGAGGGCCTTGAGCGAGCGCCCCCTCTCCCGTCTCGAACCGCTCTGCGGTTCGATCCACCCTCTCCCACCCGTCGCGGCTGCGCCGCGCCCCGGGGGGAGAGGGCAAGAAAGAAACGCCCAGATCCCCCTTTTCTCGCCCGCAAAAATCAGCATTGTGGCGCGATGACAGATGAAACCGAACATAAAGCCCAGGCCGGCGGCACCATCATCCCGGTGACCCTGTTTCAGCAGAACTGCATGTTGCTGTGGGATGAGGCCACGCGGCAGGCCGTAGTGATCGATCCCGGCGGCGATGTGCCGCTGATCCTGGACGCCATTGCCAAGGCCAATGTGAAGGTCGAACAGATCTGGCTGACTCACGGCCATATCGACCATGTCGGCGGTGCCGACGAGCTGCGCGAAACGCTGAAAGTCGAGATCATCGGCCCGCATGTCGCCGATACGTTCCTGCTCGAACATGTCGAGGACAGCGGTGCGAAATACGGCATGACGGGCACCCGCAACTTCATGCCCGATCGCTGGCTCAATGAAGGTGACACCGTCAGTGTCGGCGGGCTAAGCTTCGACATCTTGCACTGCCCCGGTCATTCGCCCGGCAGCGTTGTGTATTACAGCAAGGCGATGAAATTCGCCCATGTCGGCGACGTGCTGTTCGCAGGCTCCATCGGGCGGACCGACTTCCCCGGCGGTAGCCATGAGACATTAATCAATTCGATTACGACCAAGCTGATCCCGCTCGGCGACGATGTCGGGTTCATCTGCGGTCATGGCCCCGGCTCCAGCATCGGCCAGGAGCGGATGACCAACCCGTTCCTCACCGGCCAGGCATAATCTCGCGATGAGCGATGACAGGGCCTCCGGGGAGCAAGGAGCGCTGTCCAAGCACATCCTGCCGAGCTCCGGAACGATGATCGGCGTCTGCGCGACGCTGATCGGACTGGTCAAGATCATGGAGCCGCAGATCGGCCCCAGCCGGGTCGATGAATATTCGGCCATCGCCTCGCTGTTCTTCCTCGCCAGCGCGGTCGCGTCTTATACGTCGATGCGGAAGTCGCAAAACCGCCAACTCAGCGAGCGCTGCGAGTCGATTGCCGATCAGTGCTTTCTGGGAGGCCTCGTCGCGATCACGGTGATCATCCTGTTTTTCGCTTACGAAGTCATCTAGCAGGATCGGACAGCTTGACCCGGATCGGCCCAATCCTCGATCTGCGACGCCGCAATGGTACGTTTGGGCTGATGCGGATTGAGCGTGCCAGCTGTTGCGGTCCAGCCTTTGGCCAGAATTTCCCGGGCGAACAGTTTTGCATCGATTTCGGATTTGAAGGTCCTGGTCGTACGTACCCCGCCCCCAGCGCGGGTGTCGGACTTCACTGATTTGTCGGGGCCAAACGCCACGTACCAGATATCGGGCTTCGTC
The DNA here is from genome assembly GCF_032401055.1 of Tardiphaga sp. 709. Lineage (NCBI taxonomy): Bacteria > Pseudomonadati > Pseudomonadota > Alphaproteobacteria > Hyphomicrobiales > Nitrobacteraceae > Tardiphaga > Tardiphaga sp. 709. The sequence goes on from NZ_CP135529.1 coordinate 3,314,669, forward strand.
ATCATGGTGTAGTAACGCGAATTGTGACGAAAAGTTGCACCTGGTGTGGCATATGCGGCGCCAATTTTGCTTAGCGCTTGGTTACATGCCGCGGCTGGACGATATCCGATACCAGCCCGAGCTTTTCCAAAAGGCGGATCGTCAGATAGGTGGTGTCGAATTCCCACCAGCGATGGCCATGGCGTGCTGAGCGCTGATCGGCGTGATGGTTGTTATGCCAGCCCTCGCCATGGGCGAGGTAGCCAATGAACAGATTGTTGCGGCTGTCCTCATCGGTCGCGTAGTTGCGATAACCCCAGATGTGGGTGACCGAATTGACTGCCCAGGTCTGATGCCAGACGAAGACCGTTCGTACGAACACTGCCCAGATGACGATGCTTAGTGCGAACTGCACGGCCTCGGCCCATGACCCACCCCACAGCAATTTTCCGGCCAGGCCCGCAAAGAAGAAGACGTTGACCTGGATGAGCAGGATCTTCAGCTGCCAGAAATTACGTTCCAGCGCGACATAGAACGGATCGCGCAGGACGTCTTTCGCATACCGGTCATAAATACCGAGGCGGGACAGATCCGGGTTCTTCACCAGCAGCCAGCCGATATGGCCCCAGAAGAAGCCGGCAAGTGGGCTGTGGGGATCCGGCTGTTCATCAGACTTCTCGTGATGACGGCGATGGATGGCAACCCAGCGCGCCGGCGTATCCTCGGCACAGCAGATCGCCACGACAACGAAGGCGTGCTCCAGCCATTTCGGGCACCTGAAACCGCGATGCGTCAGCAGCCGGTGATAGCCGATATTGATGCCGATGAGGCCGAACAACCGCGCTGCGATGACCGCCACGATCACCGCTGTCCAGTTGAAGAACAGCGGCATCAGCGCGAGCAATGCGAGTGCGTGAAAGGTAACGATGGTGAGCGTGTTGAACCAGTCGATGCGGTAGGGCTGCACGCCGTCCGGCAAAGCGAGACCTGTCTCGGTACGATCGGCAAGGGGGATGTCCAGTGCGATGGCAGGGGCGATCTGATCGCGATTGCTGGTGGCCATCGTTCTCCGCATCCGGGCGATTGATCGCCGCGTGGTGCTCGTGTGATTCCCCGGCACTTCTCTACGCGAGAACATCGGCGCTGACTACAGATACGCCGTAGGCCATAGATGGAACAAAACAGGCCGCCTGAAGGCGGCCTGTTCGAAAAGTCATTTATTGATCGGCTTAATCGATCACTTCGACGATGCGATGGGTACGCGGCTCGACGAGAACCGTGCGACCATTGACCACGGTGTAGCGGTATTCACGGGCGGAATTGTATTCTGCCGGAACCTCGTAATAGGTTACTCCGCTCTCAGGCAACACGGCACCGACGCGAACTTCGTTGCTATAGGTGTAGGATGGGCGACGCTGTTCCACGACATAGCTGCGGAACCGCGGACGATCGTCGACGCCGAGCACGCCGGCTACGCCGCCGACAACACCACCAATGGTGCCGCCTACGATAGCGCCAACAGGACCAGCTGCGCGCTCGCCATCGCGCGCACCACGCTCGATGCCTCCGGGGACACCCTGAGCCTGAGCAACAGCGGGAAGAGCCATTGTGGCGACAATGGCGGCGGTTCCGAGAAGACGGCGGATCATGATGATCTCCAGTTTCGATTGATTGGTGTTGCGCCGATACAAGTGCGCGGTCGCACAATGGTTCCGGGAAATTGAACCGTTAGAACCTGCGCACAGCGGCTGAAATAGCTTGAGAGAAATGGAACCGAATAGTCAGTTCGTGATCATCGCACGGATGCGTTGCAAGAAATGATCGAGGTCGAACGGCTTGGTGATCATTTCCATCCCAGGCAGCAGGAAGCCCTTCGCCATAACGACGCTTTCAGAATAACCGGTGATGAACAGGATCTTCAAGTCCGGCCGCGCCTCGCGCGCCTGATCGGCAAGCTGACGGCCGTTCATGCCGGGCAGCCCAATATCGGTGACCAGCAGATCGATATTCGGCGTCTCGCGCAGGACCCGTAAGCCCGACGGACCATCAACTGCCTCGAGCACGCGATAGCCTTCGTCCTGCAACATATCGACGATGACAGAGCGCACCACCGGCTCATCCTCGACCACCAGCAGGGTTTCGCCTGCGGCTACGCGCTGATCGTCCTTCAGCGGGTCGGCATCCTGTGTAGCAGCGTCTCCCTCGTGACGCGGCAGATACAGTTTCACAGCCGTCCCGATACCGAGCCTGCTGTCGATGCTGACATGTCCGTTGGACTGACGCGCGAAGCCGTAGATCATCGACAGGCCGAGGCCCGTGCCCTGCCCGATCGGCTTTGTCGTGAAGAACGGATCGAAAGCGCGCGCCACGACCTCCGGGCTCATGCCGGTTCCGCTGTCGCTGACACTGATACAGATATAGTCGCCCGGCGTCAGAGCCGGCGCATTGGCATTGATGGCATCGACACGCACATTCTGTGTCGCGATCTTCAGGTGCCCACCATCAGGCATCGCGTCGCGCGCATTGATCGCCAGATTGAGCAACGCGCTTTCCAACTGGTTCGGATCGCACAGCGTGCACCACAGATCAGGCGCCGCCGCGATATCGAGATCCAGCGTCTCGCCAATGGTCCGGCGCAACAGATCCTCCAGCGAGACGATCAGCACATTGGCATCGACGCTTTTCGGAATTAGCGGTTGCCGCCGCGCGAAGGCCAGCAACCGGTGCGTCAGCGCCGCCGCACGATTTGCCGAGGTCATCGCAGCGTCGATATAGCGCGCGATATTGTCGGTGCGACCCTGACCGAGCCGTGTCTGCATCAGGTCGAGCGAGCCGACGATGCCTGTGAGCAGGTTGTTGAAGTCGTGCGCGATGCCGCCGGTGAGCTGACCGACAGCCTCCATCTTCTGCGACTGCCGCAGCGCCTCTTCAGTATTTCTAAGGCGCTCGGCGGCAGCCTTCTCGGCAGTGACATCGCGCGCCACACAATAGATCTGGTTCTGATCCGGCACCGCCGTCCAGGACAGCCAGCGATAGGAGCCATCCTTGTGGCGAAGGCGATTCTCGAAGCGGATCGTTGGCTCGCCGGCAACAAGCTTATCGACCTCGGTCATTGTCCTGGCCTGGTCCTCGGGATGCTCGAGCCAGCGCGAGGTCTTGTTGAGCAGCTCGGCCTCGCTCCAGCCGAGCGTGCGCGTCCAGGCCGGATTGACGGTGCGCCAGACGCCATCATAGTCGGAGACCATCAGGAGATCCTGCGACACGCTCCAGATCCGGTCGCGCTCACGCGTCTTGTCACGCACGCGCTGTTCCAGCGTCTCATTGAGGTCTGCAAGTTTTGCCGCGAGCTGACGCGCCTGATCCTCGCTCTTGCGCAGCGCCTTCTCGGCCAGCACCTGATCGGTGACGTCGGTATGCGCACCGACCAGCCGCAGCGGCTTTCCCGCGTCGTCGCGCTCGATATAGGACCGGACTGAAATCCAGCGAGTCTCGCCATCGCTCGGGCGAATGATGCGATACTGTACAGTGTAGTCGCGCACGCCGCTTTTCACCGCATCGCGAAATTTCTGCTCCGTCGCCTCGCGATCCTCGGGGTGGATGCGACGCACCCAATCTTCGTGCGACTCGTTGGCCGCTTCCGGCGGTAAACCATGAACAATCAGATATTCGGGCGATCGACGATTGCGGAAGCCGGTACGTAGATCGACTTCGAGACCGCCGATCTGGCCAATCTGCTGCACGCGCGCGAGCTCTGCTTCTCGCTCACGCAAGACAATGGTCGCTTCATGATCCCGGGTGACATCGCGGCAAACCACCAGCACGCCGCCGACGCCGTCATCCAGATCGAGCGGACTGTAGCTGTAGGTCCAATAGCTGTGTTCGAGCTTGCCATTGCGCGTCATGGGGATCAGCTGGTTTTCGTGCCAGGTGGCACCGCCGCCACTCATCACCTGCGCGATCTGCGGGCCGATGATGGGCCAGATCTCGTGCCAGAATTCACGGCCGCGCGCGCCCAGCCCTGCGTGATGCTGTTGTGCATCCATGGTCAGCCCATAGGCGTCATTATAGAACTGGATGAGGTCCGGTCCCCACCAGATGAACATCGGGTGGTTCGTATTCAGCACGATCCGGATCGCGGTGCGCAGACTCTGCGGCCAGGTGTCCGGTGCTCCGATCGGATGCGACGCCCAATCGTAAGCACGCATCAACGCTCCCATCTCGCCTCCACCGGCGAGAAAGTCGGGCGAATTCGGTCGATGGGCATCCAACATGCGCGGGCAATCGGTACGCAAGACCAGTCTGACGTATCTTGAGAACTTAGCGCCCTGTCAGACCCGGCGCAAATCGGCGCAAATCACGGCCTGTTACTTGTCAGGGTGACTTGATGAGGCCGGCAGCCGTGAGAGCCCGGGTAATGACACTGTTGATATCGATAGGCCGCCGTCCTGCGGGATCGCGGCGCGCGGCGCCTCGATCGCCTGACGTGCGCGGCTTTTGCTGCGTCACCAATGAGACAACAGCATCCGCCGGCGCCGCGGGTTCCACGGCTGCAGCTTCGACATTGCGGGGTGCAAGCTGCCGGGTAAGGCCGAAGAACTGCGCGATATGATAGGAGGATGAGATGCCGGCTTCGAGCAGGAAGGCACCGGCGGCACCATAGGGCTCGTCCTGCCCGGCAATCGCCAGCGGCGCGCCATGCGCCATGTCGGTGATCGTGTAGGATTCCACGACGGTTTCCCCGTCCTTGTTCCACCACACCTCACGCGGATAGCCGTCGACATCGACGGCGGACATCGGTGCGGGCGGCAGGCCGTGAAGGTCGAGCCACTGCTTGACGATTTCGCCGGCATTGGCGGGATTGACGGTGCGATCGGCACTGCCATGCCAAACGGATACTTTCGGCCACTCACCGGTATGCGGCGATGCCTTGCGCACGAGATTGCCGAGATCGTTCGCGGCGCGCGGCGCCGCGCGATACATACCGCTCAGCGCTTCCTGCATGGTGGTGGCGATACCGTAAGGCAGGCCTGCGATGATGGCACCAGCAGCAAAGACATCAGGATAGGTCGCGAGCATCACCGAGGTCATCGCGCCGCCGGCCGACAGACCCGTAACGAAGATACGCTTGCGATCCACATCGTGGTCCACGGCGATCTGCTCGATCATCTCTCGGATCGAGAGCGCTTCGCCGCTATCGCGCGCGATATCATCGGCGTTAAACCAGTTGAAGCAGGTGTTGCCGTTATTGGATGACTTCTGCTCGGGCATCAGCAGCGCGAAACCATAGCGCTCTGCGAGAGCAGACCAGCCGGTGCCGTTGTCATAGCCCGCAGCGTTCTGGGTGCATCCGTGCAGCACGACGACCAATGCCGGATTCGCTGCCAGCGTGGCGGGCACGTAACTGAACATACGGAGGTCGCCGGGATTGCTGCCGAAACCCGTTGATTCGCTGATCGGGCTCAAACCTGCCGACGCACGGCCACGCGCCAGCCCTTCCAACGTATTGATTCCGGGCGGTTTCGGGAGATTGCGGAGGAAATCGATATTATCGGCGAGGGACACGGCAGCTCCTAGGTCGTCAGGCTTATACAACAGTACCGACGGCATATGGTTGCTGCACTGCAAAATAAAACAAATACGGTTTCAATATACCTATCAACGAAACGAGAGGCGCCACAGACGCTTCAGAAATTACCTATATTGCAAAGGAAGCCCCGCAGGGCCGGCCATAAACATGGCCACGCCGTACGGGGCGAGTCGGGGAGAAAATGACGCTTTATTGCTTCATTTCGTTCTTCATCATCTTGTCTTTCTTCATGCTGTCTTTGTGCATGGAATCCTTCTTCGCACTGTCTTTCGACATTCCCTGGGTACCCGTGGTCCTGGCCTCGCCGTCCCTGGCCGTCGTACCCGTGCCCATCTTGGTCGAATCCTGACCGGAGGGCCCGGTCGCCTGGGCAAAGGCTGCGAACGGAGTGGCGCCGATGGCCGTGGCGCAGATCGCAAAAAGAATGGTTTTCCGCATGGTCAGCTCCTGTTGAGTGAACGGCCTTCAACGCCACGTCACTCGAAACGTTCCTGTTCCGTCGGCCGTCAATTACCTCTTCCGCACACGGTTTCGCGAGGTCATACCAGGCCGGCAATGTGCAAAAGCACACCCGCGCCTGCACAGGCCGACAGTATCTGCAGCAGACCAATCCTCAGATAGAAGACCCCAAGCAGAGCCGCGACCGACAGCGCGACAGCCCATCCATTGACGCTGTGCAAAACCGGCATGTCGAAGCTCAGTCCGAGCGTACGAACAGGTTTCACCTCGCGAAACATCGTGTGGATGGCGAACCATATCGCGAGGTTGAGGATGACGCCGACCACTGCGGCGGTAATCGCCGCCAGCGCGGCGCTCAGCGCGCGATTGCCACGAAGGGTCTCGACGAACGGCGCCCCGAGGAAAATCCAGAGAAAGCACGGCGCAAAGGTCACCCAGGTCGCGAGCAACCCACCAAGCGTGCCCGCCAGCAGCGGCGGCAACATCCCGGGTGCGCGGAAGGCGGCCATGAAGCCCACGAATTGCAGAACCATGATCAACGGACCAGGCGTGGTTTCGGCCATGCCAAGGCCATCGAGCATCTCGCCCGGCTTCAGCCATGCATAGTGATCGACGGCCTGCTGCGCGACATAGGCAAGAACCGCATAGGCACCGCCAAAGGTGACCATCGCCATCTTGGAGAAGAAAACGGCAATCTGGCTGAACACGTCATCGCTGCCGAACGCCACGAGCAGCACAGCGACGGGCGTGAGCCACAGCACAAGCCAGACGGCCGCAACGATGAGCGACTGCCGGACGCTCGGCCGGGCATGGAGAGGAAGTTGATCTCCGAGCAAGCTATCAGCGTCGCCGCCGCCTGATGACCCGTGGCCCGCACCCATCGTGAAGGCCGACAGACTGGCCCGACCGCCGAGGAAGCCAATTGCTGCCGCACCGAAAACGATCACCGGGAACGGCACATCGAGAAAGAAGATCGCGAGGAAAGCGATGGCTGCCAGCGCGCGCATCACGTCGTTCTTCAGTGCACGGCTACCGACCCGCGCCACCGCCTGCAGCACGATCGCGAGCACTGCGGCCTTCAGGCCGAAGAACAGCGCCGCGACGATGCCGACATTACCGAATGCAGCGTAGATCCAGCTCAGCACCATGATGCAGATCGCACCGGGAAGGATGAACAGCCCGCCGGCCATCAGCCCGCCAGCTGTCCGGTGCATCAGCCAGCCGATATAGGTCGCAAGCTGCTGCGCCTCCGGGCCCGGCAGCAGCATGCAGTAGTTCAGCGCATGCAGAAACCGGCTTTCCGACACCCAGCGCTTCTCGTCGACGAGGATGCGATGCATCACCGCGATCTGCCCGGCCGGACCGCCGAAGGAAAGCAACGCGATCCGCAGCCACACCGAGAACGCCTCCGAGAAGGAAACGCCGTGGGTCTGCGGCTCGGAAATGGCCGGTGGCGTGACCGAAGTTGCTTCCGTCATCTCAAGCTTTCGTCTTTGCTGTCGGCCAGTTGTGGGTTTCGGTGCTGGCATCGCGGCACCAGCGATAGAACGCATCATACAGATTCAGTCCAGCCTCGAGCTGCTCGAGATCGTCGGCATACATCCGCGACAGGCCGAGTGACGCCGCCAGCAGGCCCGGCGCTTCCGGGGCGAGATCGAGCCGCGCTGTATCCGCCGCGCGGACAATGGTAGCCAGCCGCAGCAACGGCGGCGTGGCGAGGCCGAATTCCTCGATCATCACATCGAAGGTACAGAGCTCGCCGCGATGGCTCCAGAACACGCCTTCGATATCGAAGGGCGCAGCATCAAATTTCTCGCCGACGGCCGACACTTCCGACGGCGCAACGAACATGAACAGCGCCGCCGGATCGATGAAACGCCGGATCAGCCAGGGACAGGCAATGCGGTCGATCTTTGGGCGTTCGCGCGTCACCCACAAAGTGCGGCCCTGCGGGTTTTGTGGCGGCAACTTGCCGGTGGGAACGCGCGGCAGGCCCGCACTCTCCCATGCGAGATATCCGCCTTCCAGAACCTCTGCCGGGATACCGGCCTCGCGCAGCAGCGCGGCAACGCCGTGACTGAGCTTGAGACCTTTCTGGCAGATCACCATGGCGGACCGACCGCGCAGTGCCGCGGCCCAGCCATTCACGTCGCCGAATGGCCGCCGGACCGAACCTGGCAGGAGAAACGGCGACCGGGCGAAATCCTCATCGGTGCGGACATCGACGAGCGCGGGACATTTCGGCGTCCCGATCAGGCGAACGAGTTTTTCAACGGAAATGCTGTTGATCGATGACATGGCGCGTCCTTGCAGGAATGCGGGACGCGATACTTGGGCATGTCGCCTCGTGGGGAGATCGCTTTGTCCCCATGCCCCAGTATCAAGCCATCGCGATTGACCTGTCAAGGCGCGTGCTGGGCGGTCAAACGCCGTGCTGGAATTCTACGCGTTGCCCGCGCGGCGCATCCAGAGCAGAAAGCCCGCACAGGCGGCGACCGACAACACGCACAATGCGAAGCTTGCGAGCAGCGCGATGACTGCAGATGCGGCGGATTGCACCGCGAAATAGACCGCGCCGATCGCAGCAACGCCGGCTGCGTTGGCGATTTGCGTCGTGGTGCCGTACATGCCCGAGCCGGCTCCCGCGCTCGACGTCCGCACGGTCGACAGTACGGCACTGGACAGCGGCGCCATGACCAGACCCTGGCCGTAACCGAATACGGCAAGCGGTACCGCTAGCAGCGACGCAGACGACGCGTTCACGGCCAGCACCGTTACAGCCAGCGCGGCGAGACCGATGACCTGCACCACGCAACCCTCGATCAGCACCAGCGTGCCACGATGGCGCGACCGCATGCCGCTGTGACGCGATGCGACGATGAAGGCCAGCGCCAGCGGTATGAAAATGAGACCGGCCCGCAGCGGCGGAATGTGCAGCGTGTTCTGCATGAACAACGTCATCACCAAGTAAAATGACAGATTGGCGAAGAAGAAAAAGAACACCGCGCACAGCCCGCGCATGAAAGCAGCATCCGCCAGCAACGCCAGATCGATCAGCGGCATGCCACCGCGCAACGCGACGCGGCGCTCGAGCCTGACGAAGCCGGCGATCACTGCCGCACCCGCAGCCATCGCCAGCCACACCGACGGCGCCCAGTGTAATTCGTGCCCGAACAGCAATGGGCCGATCAGACCGAGCAATCCGGCGAACAGCACCAGCGCCCCCGGTATATCCAGCCGCGTGCCTGGGCGGCGGGGAACGGACGGCATCAGCCGCCACGCAGCCGCGATGATGACGAGCCCCATCGGTACGTTGACGAAGAACACCGCACGCCAGCCGAGGCCTGCAAGGTCCATCGTCACCAGCAGGCCACCGAGCAGAAAGCCCGCAGCGCCGGCAAGGCCCAGCACGATGCCGTACACGGCAAAGGCGCGGGCGCGGGTTTCATCCACAAACAGCATATGGATGGTGGCCAGCACCTGCGGCACCATCAGCGCCGCAGTGGCGCCCTGGGCCAGCCGTGCCAGAATCAGCTCCGGTCCGGATTGGGCGAGCCCGCACCACAGCGACGTCAGGGTGAAGCCGAGCACGCCGGCGAGAAAGGTGTTCCTGGTACCGTAGATGTCACCGAGCCGCCCGCCGGTGATCACCAGCGTCGCATATCCGATCAGATAGACCGCAATCACGGCCTCGATCTGCGCCGCGCTGGCACGAAGCTCGACCGCGATGGTTGGGATAGCGACATTGACGATGAAGGCATCGACCCCAAACATGAACTGCGCCGCAACGACGATCGCTAGCACCCACCAGCGGCGCGCGGAGTCGACAGGATTGGCAACGATCTGGTGCATGGGAGCGCCTCGCTCAACGGTTCGGCCTGAAGCGGCCGTCCATCTTGATCCCAGCTTCCAGTCATCAGGTCGATTACCTCGGAGGTAGCTTTATTCAATTGAACTCTTCCGTCGGAATTGGCGCCGCAGGCCCGGCTTCGCAGGTCGATCTCCCCGTCCAAGTCACACCGAATTTGCATTCCTCGTGCAGGAAGATACCGCCTGTGGCCCGATTGCTGCATGGCGAAGCGATTGCATATACCGGCCCTTCCGGTTTCGAGGCCTCTTCGATGTATGACTACGATATGATCGTGATCGGCTCCGGCCCCTCTGGCCGGCGCGCAGCCGTCCAATTCGCCAAGCTCGGTAAATCGGTGCTGGTGGTGGAGAAGGGGCGGCGGGTCGGCGGCGTCTCCGTCCATACCGGCACCATTCCATCGAAGACCCTGCGCGAGACCGTGCTCAACCTGTCCGGCTGGCGCGAGCGCGGCTTCTACGGCCGTTCCTATCGGGTGAAACAGGACATCGACGCCCGCGACCTGATCATGCGGCTGCAGAAGACACTCGACCACGAAGTCGAGGTGCTGGAGCATCAGTTCAGCCGCAATGCCGTAAAGACGGCACTCGGCGAGGCGCGTTTCACCGGACCGCACCAGATCGAGATCGCCAACGAGAAGAACGAGATCAAGAATGTCACCGCCGGTCATATCCTGATCGCCTGCGGCACCCGCCCATTCCGGCCCGATTACGTGCCGTTCGACAACAAGACAGTATTCGACAGCGACGAGATCATCGACCTGCCGAAACTGCCGCGCAGCCTCGCAGTGATCGGCGCGGGCGTGATCGGTGTCGAATATGCCACCATCTTCAGCGCACTCGATGTCGCCGTGACGCTGATCGAGCCGCGGCCGACCTTTCTCGATTTCATCGACAAGGAGCTGATCGACGAATTCATGCATGAGCTGCGCGATCGCAATGTCGCGCTGCGGCTCGGCTCCAAGGTCAATGCGATCGAGCACGCACCAAGCGGGCACATCGTGACCAAACTCGCAGACGGCCGCAACGTCACCTCGGAAATGCTGCTGTTCGCCGCCGGTCGCGTCGGCGCCACCGACCGGCTCAATCTCGAAGCCGCCGGTATCGCGGTCGATCACCGCGGCCGCATCACTGTCGATCCCGTCACGCTACAGACCAGCGTGCCGCATATCTATGCCGCCGGCGATGTGATCGGCTTTCCCTCGCTGGCCTCCACGTCCATGGAGCAGGGCCGCGTCGCCGCCTGCCACGCCCTCGGCATGGATCCGCTGGCGCCGCCGGAGTTCTTCCCCTACGGCATCTATTCGGTGCCGGAGATTTCCACGACTGGGCTCACCGAAGAGGAAGTCCGCCAGAAGGGCATCCCCTATGAGGTAGGCGTCGCGCGGTTTCGCGAGACCTCGCGCGGCCACATCATGGGTCTGGATAGCGGCATGATGAAGATGATCTTCTCGACCAAGACCCGCCGCCTGCTCGGCGTGCATATCCTCGGCGAAGGCGCCACCGAGCTGATCCATATCGGCCAGGCCGTGCTCAATCTCAAAGGCACGATCGACTACTTCATCCAGAACACCTTCAACTATCCGACGCTGGCGGAGGCCTACAAGATCGCCGGGCTGGATGCGTGGAACAGGATGACAGCACGGTAGCGCAAGAGCGCCATGGCCACATCGATTCATAGCCTGACGTCACGCGTGGCATGCCCAGGTGCTAGCTGCGTTGCCCGCCGATCGAGATGAACGCCATGAGACACGGCTCCGACAACGGATTGCGCCAACGATGGCGCGTTCCGTTCTGCACGATGCAATCGCCTTGGCGTAAATGGACTTTCGCCCCGTCGTCCAATTCCAGCGTCATCTCGCCGCGAACCACGACGCCATAATCAATAGTGTCCGATGTGTGCATGCCTGGCGCGTCGCGCTCGAAATGGTCACCCATGCCGCGGACCTACTCCGACAACTCGCGCAGCCCGCTCTCCATCGTGACGCCGGGCGGCGGCTTCCAACCTTCGGGGCGCTTCGGTGGATAAGAAATCAGACGAAACATCGTCCCGCCCGGACCGGGAAACGCTTTCGTCCCTTTCAGCATCGGGTCCGGCTCCAGGCCGGTAAGTCCGGGCACTCCCTCGGTCATGTAGAGTTCGTAGAAGGTCAGACCAGGACTGGCATCGATCTCCACGACCTTGGACGTGACGTCGAAGGACTTGAACACCGACTTGCCGGCTTCATTGCGGCCGGTGAGTGCCCGTTTCGGAGGTGGCAGGTCGCTCGCATCTTTCGCATCCGAGCTTTGTGGCAGCGCGGCCAAAGCGCCGCCACCGACGATGACCGAAAGCGCCTGAAGCAGTTGGCGCCGATCGCTGCCTGCAAATCGTTCGGTACCCTGCGCGGCATCCAGAGACCCGGCATTCGAAGGCTTAGGCTTCTGACGTGACAACCATCGCCATGAGAACTTGCTCATCTGCATTCTCCATCGCGCTTTATCGTCAGCACATCGCTGTGCCGCGAGGCTGATCAGGCCGACATGACGTAGGGGATGCTGCCGATAATGGCGGCAAGCTGGAATGCGTTCGACAGCATGCCGCCCCAATGCATCCGTCGGAGCCGGCGCACGGCCTCGGCATCACCGGCGTCTCGTGCGCTCATCTGACTATCCATCCGCCGCAAGAACCAGCCCCGCGCCCAGATCGCAAAAGCCGCGATCAAGCCGATGCCGATAGTGAAAACCAGTCGACCAGCCAGTGCAAAGGCCGTTGTTGCGATGACACCGGCGATAGCGACCATCAGAAAATAAGAGCGGAACAGGCCCCGCAGTAACTGAGTCACTTCCGGAATATCCAGCCTCACCAGCAGAAAGGCCGGTGACGACAGCAGAAAGAAGCCCATCGAGAAAATCAGAAGGACCATAGAGGCCAAGGCGACGGCATCGGGCGTCATGCGATTACCCTTCTATCTGTCCGGGCAACAACCTTTCCATCAACTTCAGATACCAATATCCCCGTCTGCCTCTTCGACACTATTGGGCTTTGGTCGAATCCGGAGAGATATGCCTTCTCCAACAGAACTGCGCCTATCCGAAGAAGCTGACACGGGCGAGCCCACCCAGCCGAACATCCGTTGCTATCAGTTCAGCTTCACGACCTCCACACGCCGGTTCTTGGCGCGGCCGTCATCCGCGTCATTCGATGCTGCGGGTGCGAGCATGCCGACACCGGCTGCGCGCAGGCGCTTGCCATCGGCGCGGAAGCTCGTGGTGAGCGCCGCCACAACCGACTCCGCACGGCGGCGCGACAGATCGAGATTGTAGTCATAGGCGCCCTGATTGTCGGTGTGACCGACGATCAACACGGCAAGCTTCGGATCCGACGACAGCAGACCCGCAATCTCCTGCAGGGTCGGCGATGATTCCGGCTTCAGGTCAGCCTTGCCGGTGTCGAAGAATATTCCGTAGAGCGCAACGCGGCCGGTAGAGCCGATGGTCTTCGCCATCTCGTCGGCTTTCACGACCACCATCTTCTGCTCGCGCGGCTTCGGCTCGACGATATGCACGACAGCGACCGTACGCTCGTTGAAGGCCTTGCAGTAGAGGTCGTCCTTCACGAGGTAAGTCTGCACGGTGACATAGGCATCGTCGCCAGCTTGCGGGATCTTGGCAGCGAAGAAACGCTGATCGTCGAGATGAGACGCCATGGCGCATTTGCCATTGGAGAAATCACCGTCTTTTAACTGCGCCTCAGCGACGAAATACATCAGCAGGCTCATATCGCCGCCGCCGCCCGCGGCCGAGCGCGTTGGATCGCCGCCGCAGTCATCGGTCTTACAGCTATAGAGCACCTCGCCGCCGGCTGCCTTGACCACATCCTGATAGTTCCGCAGCACTTCGAGCGGCGAACGATTGGCCGGCAGCAGATAGGTGATGCGCGTGCGTGCGCCCTCGACCTCGAGAACCTTGCCGGGCTTGTAGACCTGATTGTTCATGCGATCGCGGTCGCTATCGCCCGTCTTTTCGAGCTTCGACAGCGGGATGGTGAAGTCAGTGAAGGCGAGGCGCTCGTAGCTGATGATGAAGGAGCCGTCGTAACGCTTCAGCAGCGCACTATCTCGGGCACCGGGGATATCCTTGTTGGGAATCGTCGCATCGGCCTTTGCCGCACATGCACCGAACAAAACAAACAAGCCAACTGTCAGAATGCGTCCGAGCATGAGTCATGCGTCCTCGTTTCAGGAGCGCACACGATGACGATTTAGGATATGGAAACAAGCGGACTAAAGCGCAGCGAATAGCCGCGCAGCCATGTCCGGTTTTCATTGAACCGAATGGTGCTGCGCGGCGACCAATCTCGTTAAGTCGAAGCCGCTTTCTAGCCCCACGGACCGCGCGGACGCGACTGACCGCCGTTCCACGTACCACTTGCTGCAGGCGCGCTGCGCGCTGGTGCCTGCGACTGTGAACCCATCTGACCCGCGAGCTGCTGCAGCGCCGCGATTCGGTTCTGCGTCGCCGGATGCGTGGTGAACAGATTGTCCATGGCACGACCCGACAACGGATTGATGATGAACATATGCGCGGTCGCCGGCGCGCGCTCAGCATCCTCGTTCGGAATCTGATGCGCGGCGTTGTCGATCTTAGCCAGCGCCGAAGCGAGCCACATGGGCTGGCCGCAGATCCGTGCGCCCATCTCGTCGGCGGCATATTCACGCGTCCGGCTGATCGCCATCTGCACCAACATGGCCGCAAGCGGCGCCAGGATCATCAGCGCGATCTGACCGATCATGCCCGGGCCATTACTGTTGCGGTTGCCGCCGAAGAACATGCCGAACTGGGCGATCATCGAGATCGCACCGGCGATGGTGGCGGTGATGGTCATCAGCAGCGTGTCGTGATGCTTGATATGCGCAAGCTCATGCGCCACCACGCCGGCGAGTTCTTCGCGCGTGAGCTGCTGCATCAGGCCGGTGGTCACGGCGACAGCGGCGTTCTCCGGATTCCGGCCGGTGGCGAATGCGTTCGGCTGCGGATTGTCCATGATGTAGATCTTGGGCATCGGCAGGCCGGCATTGTGGGCGAGCTCGCCGACCATGCGATACAAGTCCGGCGCGTTACGTGCATCAACCGGCTGGGCGCCGTGCATCGACAGCACCGCGCGGTCCGAATTCCAGTAGGCGAGCATATTCATGCCGGCGGCAACCACCAGCGCGATCATCGCACCCGACGCGCCGCCCATGAGATAGCCGACGCCCATGAACAGGGCGGTCATGCCGGCCAGCAGAATCGCGGTCTTGAAGTAGCTCATTTGTCCTCCTGCCCGCCTGCGGGAAACGCAGCGGTGCCGGCATTAAATGGTGATCCGCCCAATCGTTCCGCAAGACGGCATTGTGCGGCAGCGCGTCGCGGCCATGCAGCGGACTGCATTGAATGCCGCGACATACGGCCATAGGCTGCGCGTAACGAAAAACATTACAAAGAGGAAACACTATGGCTCGCGTGAAGTTCGGCGCCTTTCTCGCACCGCATCATCCGATCGGGGAGCACCCGATGCTACAGTTCCGCAGGGACCTCGATCTCGTCGAGCAGCTCGATGCGCTCGGCTACGACGAATTCTGGTGCGGCGAGCATCATTCGTCGGGCTGGGAGATGATCGCCTCGCCGGAGATGTTCCTCGCCGCGGCAGGCGAACGCACCAAGCGCATTCGCCTGGGGACCGGCGTAATTTCGCTGCCCTATCATCATCCCTACAATGTCGCGCAGCGCATGGTGCAGCTGGATCACATGACCGGCGGCCGCGCGATCTTCGGCTCCGGCCCGGGTGCCCTCGCCTCCGACGCGCATACGCTCGGCATCGACCCGATGACCCAGCGCGACCGCCAGGACGAAGCCATCGCCATCATCCGCCGTCTGTTCAACGGTGAGCGCGTCACCGCAAAGAGCGACTGGTTCACCATGAACGACGCTGCGCTGCAGATCCTGCCGCTGCAGGAGGAGATGCCGTTCGTGGTGGCGTCGCAGATCTCCCCGTCTGGCATGACACTGGCCGGCAAATACGGCATCGGCATCATCTCGCTGGGCTCGATGTCGACGCAGGGATTGATGGCACTGCCGACGCAATGGGGCTTTGCGGAAGACGCCGCCAAGAAACACGGCACCACGGTCGATCGCGCCAACTGGCGCGTGCTGCTGTCCTGGCATATCGCCGAGACCCGCGAACAGGCCGCGCGCGAGGCCGGCCCCGGCCTGATGCGCTGGCACAACGAATATAATGTCGGTACGCTGCAGCGGCCGGGCCTGGAGCCCTTCACCTCACCCGAGGACGCAGTGGAAAAGACGGCGGGCGGCGAGAATGCGGCCTCGACCATCGGCACGCCGGATGACCTCATCAAGACCATCAAGAACCTGATGCAGGTTTCAGGCGGTGTCGGCACCATCATCGGCTTCGTGCATGACTGGGCCAATCCGGAAAACGCGAGGCGCAGCTGGGACATGGTGGCGCGCTACGTGGTGCCGGAGATCAACGGCTACATCGCATCACTGCGCAAGTCGCAGCAATTCGTGATCGAGAACCGCGAGGTGTTCGAACGCGCTGGACAGGCCGTGATGGCCAAGATCATGGCGAACGAGAAAGCGGCGGCAGCGCTGCCGCTCACCGGGCCGGGACGCGTGGCGATTCCACTGGTCAATGCACCGAATCTGCAGAAGAAAGGGTAAGCCCGGCTCAGGCCTTTGCTCCGTCATTGCGAGGAGCGAAGCGACGCGGCAATCCAGCTCTTCACTTCGGCGAAGAAAGACTGGATTGCTTCGCTGCGCTCGCAATGACGGGGAGAGGCTGCCGCTCACTTCCCGTAATAGTCCTGCACCGTTTCCCACGCCGCCATCTGCAGTATCTTCGCAGTCGCTTCGTCGAGACCCGCGAGATACGGATTGCCCACCGGTGAGCGACCCGTCAGCGCGCTGAAGACCACGCAGGACGCAAGGTATGTGCCTGCCATGCTCGGATGACGCCTGTCGGGCTGGTAGAGATTGAGCTCGGGCTGCTTCGCGCGCATCCTGGCAAATGCCAGCCCTGCCGGAATCACCAAGGCGTTGTTGTCATTGCCGGCGACCGTATAGGCTTCGGCCAGTTGCTGCGTCATCTCCGGCTTGTCTTCATAGGCCCAGGACATGAAGAAGACCGGTTTCGCGCCATGGGCACGGACGATATCCGCATCCTTTTTCGCATATTCAGTAAAGACCGACTTCAGCTTGGGATGGATCGGGCACTGGCTGCAATCCATCATGATCGCAGCGTCGAACAGCCGCTCGCGCGTGTTGAAGATGATGTTGTTATTGTCGTCGAAGGAATAGGACGCGATGGCGTTGGGTCGGAAATAGCTCTCGACATCGTGCCATTCGAAGCCGGAACCGCCGATGGTCACCGAAGTCGCCTGATAGCTCGTCCTGTTGGCGGGATCGGCGGCACGCACCAGCGCCAGCACGTGGCTGTGCATGCTGTTGTTGAAATAGAAGAAGCTGTTTCCGATGAATATCTCGGTCTTCGGAAAATCGGGCCCCAGCGACGTGACCTTGGGTTTGGTCTGCGCTTGCACCGCAACGGGTGCACTGGCCGTGGCAGCAAGGGTCGCCACAGCGACAAGCATGGCTCGCAAAGTTCTGGACATGGAATGTCTCCCGGTTCTTATTATATGCGTATCGATAGCATGGGGCGGTGCGGATTGCGCCGGCCCTGATCGCGGGAGGCAGACAACGCCATGCCCCATGAGCTCGCACCCCGTGACCTCGATCCCCTGATCCTTGATCTTCTGGAATGGATCGCGCGTGAACCCAGATCCTATGCCGACGTGCTCGATGCATGGCGGACGTCGTGCCCACGACTGACGGTGTGGGAAGACTGCATCGATCGTGGATTTGCCACGCGCATGCACATCGCCGGACATGGCTCCGTCGTTCAGGTGACGGCCGCAGGTTTGTCCTTTCTGCAACGGCATGGACGCGTCATGCCAAAGACGCCAGCCTCGATCACCGCAACTAGTCCAGCGGCATCGTAAGCTGCGCGCCTTCATCGGCCACAAACACCGCGATCAGCTCGGCCGGCTCCGTATTGCTCGCATTGGCCGAAACGAGATGCGTCGAGCCCGGCGGCTCGAAGAATGACTGCCCCACCTTGAAGGTTTCGACCGGGCCGCCGCCGAGCTGCGAGCGGATCTCGCCCTTGGTGATATAGGCTGTCACCGTGCCCGAATGACGATGCGGCGCGCTGAAGCCGCCGGGTCCATAGGACACGCGCACAATGGTCACGCGCTTGCCCGGCACATTCGGCAGCGCATGCGACGTGATCAGCTCCACCGCATCGCCGGGATTGGCGCTGGAGCCATTACTACTGACGGCGCAGAGCGGCGCCAGAACCGTCGATAAGGCGTCCATTGTCGTCGGGAGTGCCTTGCCAAGGGCAATCGCACACATCAGTCCCGCGGCAACGGCAACAGACACACAGCGGGCTTCGGGCAGCCTCGGTGCGATCACATCGCATGTGATGGACATTCTTCGCTCCCCTGCCCGTCAGCCATTGTCCTGGCCGAACGCCTTGCGCATCGCGACATAACCCTGCTGCTGCTGGCTCCAATTGCGACCGCCGGTGACACCGCCATCGACCACCAGATCGTTGCCATTGACGAAAGACGACTCGTCGCTGGCGAGGAAGACGGCGGCATGAGCGATGTCGTCCGGCAGACCAGCGCGCGGGATCGGCTGCGCAGCCTTGAACGCCTCGCGCATCAGCGCCGGCGTCTGCTCGGCTGCTTCCACCGATAGTCCCAGCGCCTTGCCGAAGATTCCGGTCGCGATGGCGCCCGGCGAGATGCTGTTGACGCGCACGCCGCTCTCGCCGAGTTCCATCGCCACGCATTTGGTCAGATGGATAACCGCCGCCTTGGCGGCGCCATAGACCACCGAGGACGAATAGCCGGCGAGCCGGCCGGCAATACTGCCATTGTTGATGATACTGCCCGAGCCCTGCTTCTTCATATGCGGGGCGGCATGTTTCATGCCGAGCATGACGCTGCGTACGAGTGTCGCCATCGCTGCATCGAAACGATCGACGTCGAGGCCCTCGATACCACCGGTCGGCGCCGGACCACCGGCATTGTTGAACAGGCAATCGATGCGGCCGAATTTCTCGACCGCGTGACCGATCAGTGCACTCATCTGCGCTTCATCGGTAACGTCGGTCTGACGGAAACTGCAATTTGCGCCGAGCTTCAAAGCGAGCGCATTGCCTTCCGACGCACGACGCCCCGCAATCACGACTTTCGCACCCTGCGCGATGAAGATTTCCGCCGTACGGTATCCGATGCCGCTCGTTGCACCGGTGATGACTGCGACCTTGTTGTCGAGACGCCCCATATCGTTTCCCCGTTTGTTTTTATGGCCGGCATTTGACGCTCCGAATCCGCGCCCGCGCAAGGCGTATTTTGAGTCAGCTCGACACGCAGCCCGCTGAATTTGCAGGTGAAGCGGCGAACTTTCCAAGCCACAATCGTCGGAGACTCCTGAGAATTACGATTAAGGAAGTTCTAAGACGCATCTGCGTATCGTGCAGCATTGTACCGCCATCCAAGCATGGCTCGCGATTGCTGGAGATCTTTTCCGTGAAGCTGCTCAATAACCTGCCGATTTCCGCCAAGCTTGGGCTTCTCGTCACCGTCACTCTGATCGGTCTCTGCCTCGCCGGCGTGCAGGCGACACGCCTCGTCAGCGCCGAGATGCGCAGCTCTCGCATGGAGCAGGTTCTCGCCATCGTCGAAACGGCGCGCAACATGGCGCTCGGTCTGCAGAAGCAGGTGACAGCCGGCGAGTTGACGAAGGATGCCGCGATCCAGGAATTCGTCAAGCGCGCCCGCACGATGACTTATGACAAGGGCAACGGTTACGTCTTCTCCTATGACATGAACGGCATCGCGCTGGTGACGCCGGATCCGAAACAGTTCGGTACCAACCGGCTGGACGTCCCGACCAATGGCCGTGCGCTGACTCGCGAGTTGCGCGACGGCGTCGCCGCCAAGGGCGATGTCACGCTGTATTACGAATACATGAAGCCGGGTACGACCGAATTGATCCGCAAGTTCTCCTATGCGGTTGCCGTGCCCGACTGGAATCTGTTCGTCGGCACCGGCGCCTATCTCGACGATCTCGATGCGAAGCTGACGCCGATCATCTGGTCGCTGGCGACAGCGATCCTCGGTATCGCTGTTGTCGCCGGCCTGATCGCGTGGTTCATCGCCCGCAGCATCACGAGGCCGCTGAGCCAGCTCGGCACCCGCATGCGGGATCTCGCTGACGGTAAGCTGGAAGCCGAGATCCCCGGCGCCGGCCGTCACGACGAGATCGGTGCGATGGCTACGACGGTGCAGGTGTTCAAGGATAATGCGATCCGCATGCATGGCCTCGAGCAGGAAGAGGTCGCCGTCCAGCAGCGCGTCGCCGCCGAACGCAAGTCAGCGATGAACAGCCTTGCCGATGGCTTCGAGCAAAGCGTCAACGGCGTCGTGAAATCGGTTGCCACGTCCGCGGCTGGAATGCAGGCTACCGCATCGTCCATGACCAACACCGCAAGCGAAACCACCGATCGCGTTGCCAGCGTCAGCATGGCGTCCGAGAAGGCGCTGAACAACGTGCAGACCGTTGCCGCCGCAGCGGAAGAACTGACCGCCTCCGTCGAGGAAATCTCGCGGCAGGTTGCGCAATCGACCGAGATCGCGCGGCAGGCCGTCGGCGAAGCAGACCGAACCAACGCAACGGTTCAGCTCCTGTCCGGCGCAGCCGAGAAGATCGGCGTTGTGGTGCAGTTGATCGACACGATTGCAGCGCAGACCAACCTCCTGGCGCTCAATGCCACCATTGAGGCCGCCCGTGCGGGCGAAGCGGGACGCGGTTTCGCGGTCGTCGCCTCGGAGGTAAAGGCCCTGGCAACCCAGACAGCCAAGGCGACGGAGGAAATCTCGGCGCAGGTTGCCAGCATGCAGTCGACAACCGGCGATGCCGTCTCGGCGATCGGCAATATCAGTGCGACCATCGAGAAGATGAGCGAGATTTCGATGGCGATCTCATCGGCCGTCGAGGAACAAGGCGCCGCGACCCGCGAAATCGCCCGCAACATTCAGGCGGCAGCCACCGGCTCCAGCGAAATCGCTTCCAATATCGGCAGCGTCAACGCGGCAGCCACCGCCACGGGACAGGCGGCCGGCCAGGTGCTCAACGGTGCGCGCGAGCTCGACGGACAGGCCAGCATGCTGCAATCGGCGGTGACGGACTTCCTGACCAAGGTTCGCGTGGCCTAAATCAGGCGACGGACCGATGCTTCGATCGGATACGGGCCGTTCCGCTTACAGCGCGGGGCGGCCCGATGTCTTTTTGGCGCTGGATGCCAGCGTGGTCAGAGCTGCTTCATCCGCAACGGAACGCTGCGTAGCTGCCAGCAGCGGCGCATCGACATATTGCCGGATACCGTTCTGATCCATCACGAAGAGCGGCCGGGTGTTCTTCATGTTGACGTCCTCGACCATCGCCATGCGACGGTTGTCGAGCATGAACCAGCGGCCATCGAGACGAGCGGCCGCAACGGCGTGATCCTCCTGGCGCAGCGTGTCGCGCAGGATCACGACCCGCAGATCCTCGGCCGCAACGCCGGCGGCACGTAATGCGGTGAATTTGGCGATGGCGTAGTCCTCGCAATCGCCGGCGCCCGTGGCGAACAGTGCCAGCGGCGAACGCCAGACATCCGTTGCGCCATAGAGCACAAGATCATCGCCGGGCCGAACCGCCAGATTGATCGCGCGATTGACCTCACCCATACGGGCGCGACCGTCGCGCGCGCTGGCATCGCCAACGATATCCAGAAACTTTGCTGCCTCGGGCGAACAGCGGACGGGCGTCTCGGCACAAAGCTCGAGGGCAAGCTGCTCGTCGTCCTGCTCGCGTTCCACCCCGCGCCACTTGGCTTTGAGCTCGCCTTCCGGCAGCGCCGATGTGGAGAGGCCAAACGGCTCCGCAGGCCGGTCGACAGCGCTGATCGCCTGGTCAGGGAAGGCCGTTCCGGCCGTGAGATCCGTGGGTGCCGCGAAAATCGCCAGCCCCAAGGCCAGCACAGACGCGCAGCGCACCCGCGCAAAAGCAGAAGTCCACATCATAGACGCCCCGTCTGTCCGGGCATCGGCAAGCTGGGCTGCTCGCACGTGACCGGATCATTTGTGGGGCCATCTTGAGGCGGGGGATTTTCGACGGGATTAAAAGGGGTTAGCCGGGTCGACGAAGTTCGCGGACAGGCTGAAAGGGGACTAACCGGCTTGGCTACAATTTTATCGAAATCGCCAAATTAGAGGATTATATTACCTCATGCGTTTGTTCCCGCGCGTTGAGTTCCCTAAACGGGAGCACAGATTGAACTCGGAACATCGTTAATGAAAATTTACTATATGGATCAAGGGCATCCAGATGATTTCACAAAGCAGCCGATAGCTTGAAAAATGATGCGCAGACGTCCACTATCGCATTGCACCCCGCGGTGGTATGCATGGCTCGCAAATTAGCTAATTAATAACCATAACCATGCGCGGTAGACATTGAACTACGCGGGTCCATTCGAATTTTCGCAATCTGGCGATGCTCCGGCCGAACCAACGGCTGGTGGCGGCAGTATTGGCCATACGTTTTCCGCTCATACGGCCGGTTCCGCGATTGTCGTGCAGGATGCCAACCTGCTGTTCTCCGGCGACTACAAGCGCTCCGGCGTCGATCTCGTGCTGTCCAAGGACGGGCACGAACACGTCGTCTCCGACTATTTCAAGGGTTCGCTGCGCGCAGCACTGTCGTCGCCCGATGGCGCGCAGCTGTCCGGCGACCTCGTTACTGCCCTCGTCGGCGAAGTGCAGGTCGCCCAGCTCGGCGGCGGCGCCAATGCTGCCGCGCAAGTCATTGGCACCGTCAGCAAGCTAGCCGGCAGCGCAACTGCGATCCGCAATGGCGTCTCCGTGATGCTCAATGTCGGCGATCAGGTGCAGAAGGGCGACGTTGTCCAGGCCGGCGGGGACTCATCGCTGACCATGACTTTCATTGACGGCACCGTGTTCGGCCTCTCGGCCAACGCACGCATGGTGCTGAACGAGATGGTTTACGATCCCCAGGGATCGTCGAATTCATCTCTGCTCAGCCTCGTGCAGGGCACGATCACCTTCGTTGCCGGTGAAACTGCCAAGCATGGCAACATGCGCGTCGATACGCCGGTTGCCACGATGGGCATCCGCGGCACTGCGGTGCTGGTCGAGATCGGTTTCGAAGTGCCCGGACAGGGCGGCGCACCGCCGGTGAAATTCCAGGTTCTGGTCGAGCCCAACGGCGTGACCGGCTCTTATGTGCTGTATAGCAAGACGGGCGGCCAGGCGATCGGCACCGTCAATGCGGCCGGTCAGGTCACCAGCGTGCTCGGCAATGGCGATACGTCCACAGGTGTCGCCGATCCGCTGACGCCGATCGCACGGGCGATCATTGAGCAGACGCTGCAGACCTATTTTCCGAACTACGTTCCGAATGCCAATCCGCGCAGCGGACCCGGCGGCGGTTCATCTCCGGGCGATCCCAATTCCGGCACCAGTCCGGATCCCTTGAAATTCATTATTCCGGATTTTCTGCCGAACCAGCCCTACACCGTCCCGATCAAGCTGCAGGGCGACGGCTCCAACACGTCGCCGATCGACGTCACCTTCACGCGCTTCAATACCGCACCGATCATCACGGTGACGCCCGTCGTCGTCACGCTGCCGGTCAACCAGAACAGTTTCGATATCAGGGACCAGGTCCGGATCAACGATCCAGACATCGGTGACGTGGCAACGCCCTATGTGCCGGGCACCGCGCGCGTCATTTCGGCGAGCGGGCCAAGCGGCACGCCGGCCGCACTCGATCTCAAGACGCTCATCGTAGTCGATCCGGCAACCGGCCATGTCTCCTATGATCCCGCCGCTTTCGCGTTCCTTGGCGCAGGACAGCAGGCCGTCTACACCATCGGCTTCGACAGCCAGTCGGGACCGGACACGACCCATGAGACGCTGACCTTCACGGTCGATGGCACCAACGACGTGCCGGTCGTGGTGTCGCCGCTGACCGCTGCAGCGAGCCAGGATGATGGTGTCCAGAGTTTCAACCTGCTGGCCGGCGCCTCGGACGCTGATCTCGGCGAAACCGCGACTCTGACTGTCGGCAACGTCAAGTTCGCGCTCAACGGTGGCACCGCACAGAACGCTGCGCCGACCGGCGTGACGTTGACCGGCACGACGCTGCATGTCGATCCGAGCGCCTTTGCCTATCTCGGCCAAGGCCAGATCGCGACCATCACTGTCACCTACAACGTCATCGACGCTCATGGGGCGACCGTCGCGCAAACCGAGACGATTACGGTTACGGGCGTGAACGACCAGCCGACAATCGTATCGACGAACTTCACAGTGCCTCAGGGCGGAGAAGTCACGCTCGGCGCAACGAGCTTCACCATCAGTGACCCGGATGTCGGCTCAGACTTCACATTTACCGTCAGCAATGTGAGCGGCGGCACGTTTGTGGTTGATTCGAATAATTTTCGTCTGTTCCGCGTTGCGGCTTTCGATGAGGGCGGCGGTCAGACGATCACCTTCACCATGGCCGACCTGATCGCCGGGCGCGTCCACTTCATCAGCGACGGCAGCGGTCCGCCATCCTTCAACCTTCAGGTTGACGACGGCAGCGGGACGTCGAATAGCCAGAGCCCTGTTGAACTCCAGACTGTCGCATTCTCCGATCTGGCACCGGTTGTCAAAGGTCCGCTGACCTCTGCTGCAAACGAGGGTGACTGCGCGGTCACGGTTAATCTCCTGGAGTGCGCCCGCGACCCGGACGGTGGCACGCTGTCGATCGACAACGTCCATTACACGGTCGGCAAGAACGATTCGACGGCGCTTCCGGTCGGATTTTCGCTCAACGGCGCGTCGCTGACCTACGATCCGGCCAACAAGGCTTTCGATCATCTCGCCGCCGGCGAGAAGATGGTGGTGACTGTCAATTACGACATCTTAGATGGGCAGGGCGGCAAGACCCCCCAGACCGAAACCATCACCATCACCGGCACCAATGACCGGCCGGTGATCAAGTCCGCTTCCTTTGCCCTGACTGAAGGTGGAATCACGATCCTGTCTGCCAGCAACATCGGCGTGAGCGATCCAGACAGCCAAGACTTCACCTTCAGCGTGTCGCAGGTCAGCCACGGTAAATTCCAGATCCTGACCGGCACCGGCTGGCGAGATACTTCCACATTCACCTCGGACGATCTCGACTCGGGCCGCGTCCGGTTCGTGCATGACCGCAGTGAGTACGATGCGAGCTTCTCGATCAAGGCCGATGACGGCCAGAGCGAGCATAATGTCAGCAACACGTTCCGCAGCACCATCGAGATCGAGCACGTCAATGACGCGCCGAAGATGCTTGCAGCGCCGCTGCTGATTGCCGAAGGCGGCACAGTCGTCCTGACCGTCCTGAATTTTCTCGTCAGCGATCCCGACGACAACAGCTTCACCTTCACGGTCTCCGACGTCGAACACGGCGTGTTCAAGATCAAGCAGGGAAACAGCTGGGTCGAGACCGATCACTTCACCACCGCAGACCTGAAGACCGGCCGGGTTATCTTCACGCATGATGGCGGCGGAATTCCGCCGTCATATAGCGTCACGGCCGACGACAACCACACCGATACACCCAATCACCTGAGCGATCCGGTCGACAGCACCGTGGTCTTCATCCCGGTCAACGACGCGCCGAAGATCGAAAGCGCGTACTTCAGCGTGGATCAGGGCGGCAGCGTCCTGCTCCACGTATCGAATTTCGGCATCTGCGATCCTGACAGCAGCAGCTTCAAATTCACCGTCTCCAATGTCAAAGGCGGCCATTTCGAGACTTACAATTACAGCCACGGACGGTGGTCGTGGACGACCGATACGAGCTTCACGACGGCTGAGCTGAACGCCAACCATGTTCGTTTCGCGCAGGACGGCAGCACGACGACGCCGAGCTTTACGATCAAGGCGGACGACGGCTCATCGTTCAATAGCACAAGCGCTCCATTCGGCGGCAGCAGTCTGCTCACGCATCCGGCGCCAGTCGCGAACGAGGATCACATCGTCAATGCGGCGCTGCCCGCCGGCGACGGCTGGCATCTCGATACCGACAATGGCCATTACTATCGGCTGGTGACGACGGCGATGAGCTGGGGCGTTGCAAAGATGGCGGCCCAGGCTGACGGCGCCTATCTCGCAACGATTACCAGCCAATCCGAACAGGATTTTGTCGGACCGCTCGCCGCCGGCTATCGCGCATGGCTTGGCGGCGTGAGCAATGATGATGCGCACGGCTCCGGACATTTCTACTGGGTGACCGGTCCGGAGGCGGGCGAGCCTGTTAGCTACACGCACTGGGCCACACACGAGCCAAACGGCGGCGGCGGTGCGAATACGCAATACATCCATATCGAGGGCGTCGCCGACCGCCAAAATCTGGGATGGAACGACGAACCGGGCTTCGACAACGGACGCGTCTTTATCGAGGAAGTTGGCGGGTTGCCCGGACAGGTCGCATTCCGCGAAGATACCGGGACGACGTTGACGACGCGACAGCTGCTGCAGAACGACACTGCCCTGAACCCAAGCTCGCTTTCGATAACCGCGGTCAGCGCGACGAGCACCCACGGCGGAACGGTGACGCTCGACGGCAATATCATCACCTATCACCCGGCTGCGAATTTTAACGGCGCCGACAGTTTCACCTATACGCTGTTCGATGGCGTTGCGACCGCAACCGGCACCGTCAGCTTCGACGTTGCACCGGTCAATGACGCGCCAACGATCTCGACGGAAAACCTTTCGGTGTCGGAAAGCCCGTCCGGGCAGGTCACGCTCAAGGGGATTTCCGTCACGGATATCGATTCCACGAGCGGCAATTTCACGGTGACCACCGCTGACGGGTGGGGCCATGCGACGCCCGCAGGAGGCGGCGCACAGGACTTTGCCGCTATCAACGCGGGCCTCACACAGGGCATCACCTATGCGCCCGGCAACTCGGCGCATCCAACCACCGAGACGGTGACGGTAATGGTCACCGATAATGCCGGCGCATCCGATTCAGTGAATTTCATCTTTGCGCTGTCGGACACAGCTCCGGTCGCGCTCAAGGGAACAGCCGGCAAGGACGTGATCCTCGCGACCGACGCGAGCGACACCATGACCGGCGGCGCCGGCAAGGACCAGTTCGTCTTCACTAGCAACCAAGGTCAGCATTCGATCACCGACTTCACGCAGGGCGAAGACCGGATCGATCTCCACATGCCGAATGCGCCGACGACTGGCAATACTCTGACGGCCTGGCTCGATGCGCACGCCACCCAGGTCGGTAATGATACGCTGATCCATCTCGATGCGCCCGACGCGGTGGTGCAGACCAACACGATTTTGCTTCAGGACGTGGTCAAAAGCCATCTCACTGCAAACGACTTCATTCTGCATGCCTGATCCCGTGCGGAGGGATTTCGGCACTGGCCGACTGGTCCATTAACTGTCCCTAATGGACCACCTGCACAAATCGTCCCGATGATGGCATAATGACCGTTAGATCAGGGCTCGGGTGGTATGCAGCACCTGACGACCATCGATCCATGCGATCCGCAAAAGGTTTGACGATGCAGCGTGGACTGTCACGAACCTCCAGCCTGCCGGCGCGGAACGAGCTCGGCGATGCCTTGCGGGCCTGCCGCGGCGCCTTTCTGGGCGTCGGGCTGATGAGCTGCATGATCAATATCCTGTATCTGACCGGCTCGTTCTTCATGCTCGAGGTCTATGACCGCGTGCTGCCGAGCCGCAGCGTGCCGACCCTCGTCGGTCTCATCATACTGGCCGGCGGACTCTACGTGGCCCAAGGTATTCTCGACCTGCTGCGCGGTCGCATTCTGGTACGGATCGGCAGTTCGCTCGACGAGGCGCTGAGCCCTCGCGTGTTCCAAACCGTGGTGCGACTGCCCCTCCTCGCCGGCGGACACAACGAAGGCCTGCAGCCGCTGCGCGACCTCGATAATGTTCGCTCGTTCCTCTCCGGCATGGGGCCGAGCGCACTGTTCGACCTGCCCTGGCTGCCGCTCTATCTGGCGATCTGCTTTGCCTTCCATCCGATGATCGGCGTTACCGCGCTGGTCGGCGCAGTTCTGCTGGTGGGCCTGACGATCCTCACGGAAATCATGACCCGCGAACCTGCGCGCGAGGCCAACGGTCTTGCGGCACGCCGCAGCGGGATTGCCTCAGCCAGCCGGCGCAATGCCGAAGTCGTCGTCGCGATGGGCATGGCGGGGCGTCTGACGCAGCGCTGGCGCGAGGCCAACGAGACCTATCTCGCCGGGAACCAGCGCACCAGCGACGTGGCCGGCGGTCTCGGCGCCATCGCCAAGGTCATGCGCATGATCCTGCAATCAGCAGTGCTCGGCGTCGGCGCCTATCTCGTGATCAATCAGGAGGCCACCGCCGGCATCATCATCGCCGGCTCGATCCTCAGCGCCCGCGCGCTGGCGCCGGTCGACCTGGCGATCGCGCACTGGAAGGGCTTTGTCACCGCCCGGCAGAGCTGGCATCGGCTCAACGGGCTGCTATACGCTCTGCCGGATCAGGCAGCTGTTACTCAGCTGCAGAACCCGTCGCAGAAACTGACCATCGAAGGCGTCAGCATCGCACCGCCGGGTGAGCAGAAGATCACGGTCAGCGACATCACTTTTGCACTCGCGGCCGGCAACGGCCTCGGCATCATCGGACCGTCGGGCTCCGGCAAGTCATCGCTGCTGCGCGCGCTGGTCGGCGTCTGGAAGCCGGTGCGCGGTCATGTCCGGCTCGACGCCGCGGCGCTCGACCAATGGGCACCGGACGATCTCGGCCGCCATATCGGCTATTTGCCTCAAGATGTCGAATTGTTCGCAGGCTCCATTGCCGACAATATCTGCCGTTTCGATCCCGATGCGAAGGATGACGACATCATCACCGCGGCAAGGCAGGCCGGCGTCCATGACCTCATCGTCGGCATGCGCGAGGGCTATGATACGCAGGTCGGCGATCACGGCGGCGTTCTATCCGCCGGCCAGGCGCAACGCATCGCGCTAGCACGCGCGCTTTACGGCGATCCGTTCCTGATCGTCCTCGACGAGCCGAATTCCAATCTCGACACCGAAGGCGATGAAGCGCTGACCAAGGCCGTGCGCGCAGCCCGTACGCGCGGCGCCATCGTCATCGTGGTTGCACACCGGCCGATCGGCATCGAAGGCGTCGACATGCTGCTAGTGCTAAAGGATGGTCGCATGCAGGCCTTTGGGCCGAAGGAGACCGTGCTGGGTCAGGTGCTGCAGCGCCCGGCAGCACAGCCGATCAAGATCGTCGCCGACGGTGGAGTAGCCAAGCCATGACTACGCCGCTGACAGGATCGCGCCGCTCGATCCGAATCCACCTCATTATCGGCCTCGTCGTTGTGCTCGTGCTCGCAGGCGGTTTGGGCGGCTGGGCGTCGACGGCGCAGATCTCCGGCGCCCTGATCGCACCCGGTTCGGTGGTCGTGGATTCCAACGTCAAGAAAGTCCAGCACCCGACCGGTGGCGTCGTCGGCGAAGTGCGCGCCCGCGACGGCGACGTGGTGAAAGCCGGCGATGTCGTCGTGCGTCTCGACGACACGGTCACCAAGGCCGGCCTCGCCATCGTCACCAAGAACCTCAACGGATTGTGGGCGCGCGCAGCGCGGCTGGAAGCCGAGCAGCGCGGCGTCGATCGTATTACGTTTCCACCGCAGCTTATCGAGCAGATCGCGGATGACGACGTGAAGAATGTCATCGCCAGCGAAACGAAGCTGTTCAATGTGCGCTCGACCGGCCGCGTCGGCCAGAAGCAGCAGCTTCGCGAACGCATCGCGCAGCTCAACGAGGAGATCGCCGGCCTCACCGCGCAGGAAACTGCCAAGACGCGCGAAATCGCGCTCGTGGAAAAGGAGCTGGTCGGCGTCCGCGGATTGTTCGATCAACAGCTGGTGCAGATCTCGCGCCTGACCATTCTGGAACGCGACGCCGCGCGCCTCGCCGGCGAACGCGCACAGTTCATCGCCGCCCGCGCCCAGGCCAAGGGCAAGATCACCGAAATCGAGCTGCAGATTTTCCAGATCGACAAGGACCTCGTCAGCGAAGTCTCCAAGGATCTGCGCGAGACCAATGACAAGATCGGCGAATTCGTCGAGCGCAAGGTCACAGCCGAGGACCAGCTGCGCCGCATCGACATTCGCGCGCCGCAGGACGGCATGGTGCTGCAGTCCACTGTGCATACGATCGGCGGCGTCATCACCGCAGGCGATGCCATCATGCTGATCGTGCCGCAGACCGACAATCTGTCGGTGGAAGCCCGGGTCAATCCGCAGGATATCGACAAGCTGCAGATCGGCCAGAAGACGCTGCTGCGCCTCTCCGCCTTCAACCAGCGCACCACGCCGGAGCTCAACGGCGCCGTCAGCCGCGTCTCGCCGGATACGACGACGGATCAACGCACAGGGCAGAGCTATTACACGATCCGGATTTCGATGCCGGCATCGGAAGTCGCCAAGCTCGGCGATGTACGGCTGATCCCCGGCATGCCTGTCGAAGCCTTCGTGCAAACCGGCGACCGCACCATGCTGTCCTATCTCGCCAAGCCGCTGAGCGATCAATTGATGCGCGCCTTCCGCGAGAAATGACCCGGCACCCATGAAGCGCATGCGGCGAGTAAGACGGCTGGCGCAGAAGTTTGGACGGGCGCGGGCGTTTTGCGTCGTGTTGCTCCTGGGCCTCGCATTGCTGCGCATCGCAGATCCTTCGGCGATCGAGGAATTGCGCATGCGGACTTTCGACACCTATCAGGTGATCGAGCCGCGGGTGAAAACGGCAAGACCTGTCGTGATCGTCGATATCGACGAAAAGAGTCTCGCAAAGGACGGTCAATGGCCGTGGCCGCGCACCCGCGTTGCCGAACTCGTCACCAAGCTGACACGCGCCGGTGCGGTGGTGATCGCGTTCGATATCGTGTTTCCCGAGCCGGACCGAATGACGCCTGCGATTGCTGCAGATTTCTTCCAGGGACTGGATGAAGAGACACGGGCCAAGCTCCGCGCGCTTCCGAGCAATGACGCGATACTGGCACAGGCGATAAAGCAGTCGCGCGTCGTATTGGGTGAATCGGGGCTGCCCAACCCGGTCAAGACGCTGGACAATTCGCTGCCGCTGACGGGACTCGCCATGCTGGGCGGCGATCCTGCCCCATACATGATCAATTTTCCGGGGCTGCTCCGCAACGTATCGACGCTGGAATCCGCTGCAGCCGGCCGCGGTCTGCTGACCATTCGTACCGAGCGTGACGCGATCGTTCGGCGCGTGCCGATGCTGATGCAAGCTCAGGGCATGACGCTGCCATCGCTGAGTTTCGAAATGCTGCGCGTCGCCACAGGTACAGATACCATTCTGACCAGATCGGACGAGGCAGGTATTCGCAGCATCGCGGTCAAGGGCCTGCAAATTCCAACCGATCGCAACGGGCAGTTCTGGGTGCATTTCGCGAAGCACGATCCGTCGATATATATTCCGGCGTCCGACGTACTCGACGGCAGCTTCCCGCCCGGTGCCATTGCAGGCAAGCTGGTGTTGATCGGGACATCGTCGGTGGGATTGCTGGACGTCAAGACAACCCCGATTGATCCGGTGCTGCCGGGCGTCGAAGTGCACGCGCAGGTGCTGGAAAGCGCGTTGACACGGCAGGTGCTGTCGCAGCCGAACTATGCAATCGCCGTCGAGCTCGGCGTCGCGTTGCTGCTTGGTGTCGTGGTGATCTCGCTGGCACCCATGTTCGGTCCTGTGACGCTGGTCCTCATGGGGTCGGTTTTTGCCGCACTACTCGCCGGCACATCCTGGTACTTCTACACGAAACATCGCCTGCTGATCGACTTCACCTATCCCCTGTTCTCGACCACGCTGATCTATCTCACGCTCATCTTCAGCAATTTCGTGCGCGAGCAGGCGCAGCGCCGCCGCATCCGATCCGCTTTCAGTCAGTATCTGTCGCCGGCGCTGGTGGCTCAGCTCGCCCAGTCGCCGGAGAAACTGGTGCTTGGCGGCGAGGAACGCGAGATGACCATCATGTTCTCGGACGTACGCGGCTTCACGACCATCTCCGAGTCCTACAAGCACGATCCGCATGGCCTGACCACGCTGATGAACCGCTTCCTCACGCCGCTGACCAATGCGATCCTCGATCGCAAGGGCACCATCGACAAATATATGGGCGACGCCATCATGGCGTTCTGGAATGCGCCGCTCGACGACGGTCAGCACCAGATCAATGCCTGCCACGCCGCCCTCGACATGCTGGAGCGCATCGACGCGCTGAACAAGCTGCGCCAGACCGAGGCCGAGAATGGCGGCCATGTCTACATCCCGATCAATGTCGGCATCGGCCTCAATACCGGCATTTGCGTCGTCGGCAATATGGGATCGGACCTTCGTTTCGACTATTCGGTGCTCGGCGACAGCGTCAATCTGGCCTCGCGTCTCGAAGGCCAGTCAAAGGAATACGGCTTTCCGATCATCGTGGGCTCGAAGACCGCACTCGCCGTCAGGGACAGGTTCGCCATTCTCGAACTCGATTTCATCATGGTGAAGGGGAAGAAAGAACCGGAAGTGATCTACGCCATCGCCGGACGTGAGGACGTGACGCATTCGGAACGCTTCCAGACGCTGCGCAACCTGACCATCGAGATGCTGGCCTGCTATCGTAGTCGCGACTGGGACGACGCGTTGTACGCCATCGAGCGCGGTCGCAATTCCGATGTCGCGAATGCGCTCGAGAAGCTCTACGAGCTCTATGAGAAACGCATCCGCGCCTATCAGGAGACCCCGCCACCAGCGGACTGGAACGGCTCGTTTGCATTGCTGACGAAGTGAGCCGTCATTTCGGAACGCGACCCCTGGCTCAGTAATCGTTTGAACTTCAGGCAGCCACGCGCTTCAGACATGCGACATCGCCCCTGTTGTTTGCGGCGCGGGGGCGCCGTCGTGTCTTGCATTCCCACCCCCTGTTGAGAGGGCGTGCGGAACGCCGGGTGCCCGTTGCACCCTTGGGCCTGATGCCATGCGGTCTTCCGCAGGGGTAATGCATCAGGACTTTCGGAGGCGCCGAGCAAGTGCCCGACGTTCCGCATACGGTGTTTTTTCGGTTGCTTGCGCGTTGCCATGGCGAACGATCCGATCACCAAAATTACAGTCCCAAGGCGAAGGGACAAGGTGCCTCAAGCGAGAAAGCCGGACGCATTTCAATTTGGTCGTCCGTCACACTGTCCAGGGGTCTTTCCATCCCAAGGTCGGCCGTCTCCTTGCCAGTGGCAGTGCTGGCGCAGATCCGTCCTGCCCGAAGACAGACGTCACCCATGAACCGCGTAACGCCGCATCTCCGGCGTCCACCGCACCCTGCCCCGCGAACGTGACGATCGCGATCGCCCCTCTCGGTGGGGCAGGACAAAGGGGAATATAAACCTGATGGAGATGCTGTCAACGGGGGATAGGAAAAAATGTTTGACGCAACCTCGGCCACACCCGTCATTCCGGGGCGCGAGGAGACGCCGAAGGCGGCGTATCGCGAACCCGGAATCCCGACCTGTTTTGCGCTGAACACTCCCGGATTCCGGGTTCACACTTCAGCGGCTTCGCCGCTTTCGTGTGCCCCGGAATGACAGTGGAAACTCAGGGTTCGCGCTCTGCCGGCTTCGCCGGCGACGCGCCCCGGAATGACGATGGGGATGAACATGTCAGGCTTCCCCGCTCCCCCACTCAGAGTGTTTGAGAACGACGAAACGGGACAACGGCGGCGCGTCAGATCTCCCGGAGCGCCCGCATGCTGGGCACGCTGACTTCGGCCAGCTTCAGATTGTCTTCGTTCTGGTCGATCGCCACATATTGCCCGTCCCAATAGGTCAGCGCGGTATGCGGGACGGAGGTGATGACATCACGGACGCGGCCTATGACGATGGCGTGGGAGTGGCGCTCGATGACTTCCTCGACGTCGCAATCGATCGCCGTAAGGCTGCCGGTCAGCAGCGGCACGCCGGTTGCCCGGGTCACCCACTGCGCGCCGACGAAACGTTCTGCACCCTTCAATCCGCCCTTGCCCGAAAACCGCTCAGCCACGTCGAGCTGATCGGCCGACAGAATATTGACACCGAAGGCGCCGTAGCGCTGTAGCAGCGGCCAGGACGACGACTCCCGGTTGACGCTGACAATCAGCGTCGGCGGATCGACCGACAGCGACGAGACCGACGTCACCGTCATGCCGGTGATATCCTTGCCGCGCCCTACGGTGATCACGCTGACGCCGCCAGCCAGCACCCGCATGGCGCCGCGGAATTCCTGCGAAGAGACCTCACGACCAGAGGAAACCTCACGATCGACAACGATGTTACGAACGACGGAATTCATGGCAGCCTCGCAGGTCACAATGGTCTCACAAGCCAGTGGCGTCGGCTCCCGGGCCGAGCAGATTGCGCAGGATCGAACCTTCCAGCGCCGCAAGATCTGCCGAGCCGCGCTGCCGCGGCCGGGCGATATCGACATTGATATCGTGTGCGATACGGCCATCTTCAATCACCAGCACGCGATCCGCCAGCGCCACGGCCTCGGACACGTCATGCGTCACCAGAATCGAGGTGAAGGTCTGGTCGTGCCACACGCGGCCGAGCAACTGCTGCATCGAAATACGCGTCAGCGCATCGAGTGCACCGAGCGGCTCGTCGAGCGCCAGCACGCGCGGATGACTAACAAGTGCGCGAGCCAGCGCGACACGCT
Source organism: Tardiphaga sp. 709 (assembly GCF_032401055.1). NCBI lineage: Bacteria > Pseudomonadati > Pseudomonadota > Alphaproteobacteria > Hyphomicrobiales > Nitrobacteraceae > Tardiphaga > Tardiphaga sp. 709. The sequence goes on from NZ_CP135529.1 coordinate 3,349,489, forward strand.
GCTTCTGGCCACCAGACAGAACGGACGGCCATTGATCGCGCTTCTCGGCGAGGCCGACTTCCGTCAATGCACTTTCAGCGCGCGCCTTGGCATCGGCCGATGTCCGGTCGGTACCCAGGCCAACTTCCACATTCGAGAGCACGCTGGCCCATGGCAACAGGCGCGGTTCCTGGAACATCACCCGGATGTCCTCCGCGCGGGTTTCCTCACCAAAGCTGATCGTGCCGGCGGTCGGCGCGTCGAGGCCTGCGATCAGGCGGAGCAGCGTGCTCTTGCCGCAGCCACTCTGCCCGACGATGGCCACGAACTGGCCGTCAGGAATATGCAGATCGACGCCGCGCAGCACTTCATTGCTGCCGAAGGATTTGCGGAGACCGCGGATGGTGAGCGACAGACCGCGCGACTTCTGCTCGGACGGACGCCGCGCCTGCGTGGCAAGGGCCTGTTCGAAATCGACGGGCGCATCGATGACCTGAGCATCGGCATGGCTGAGGCGAAGAGACTGTTGCACTGTCATTTCAAATTCTCGCTTCCGAATTTCGCTCAGTGTTTCTGAAAGGCCGGATGCCAGGACAATGTCAGCCGTTCCAGCGCGCGCGAGGCGCTGTCGGCGACCTTGCCCAGCAGGGCATAGATCAGGATGCTCAGCACCACGACGTCGATCTGCATGAATTCGCGCGCCTGCATCGCCATGTAGCCAAGGCCCGACGAGGCCGCGATGGTTTCGGCCACGATGAGCGTCAGCCACATAATGCCGAGCGCAAAGCGCACGCCGACGAAGATCGACGGCAGCGCGCCCGGGAAGATCACCCGGCGGAACAGTTCGCTGTTGCGCATGCCATAGATGCGGCCCATCTCGATCAGCTGCGGATCAACCGTGCGAATGCCGTGCAGCGTGTTGAGATAGATCGGGAAGAATACGCCAAGCGCGACTAGGAACAGCTTGGCCGATTCATCGATGCCGAACCACAGGATCACCAGCGGGATCAGCGCCAGATGCGGCACGTTGCGCACCATCTGCAGCGTCGTGTCGGTGAGCTTGCTGCTGAGCTGGGACAGACCGTTGGCCAGACCGAAGGCAAAGCCGATGGTGCCGCCGATCAGGAAGCCGACGGATGCACGCCAGAACGACACCCAGATATTCTGGGCGAGTTCGCCCGAGACCAGCAGCTTCCACCCGGCCAAGGCAACATCGGTCGGTGCCGGCATCACCCGCGCCGGCACGTAGCCGGTGACGCACGCGGCCTGCCAGACGAGCAAGATGACCAGTGGCACGATCCATTGGGTCAGGCCATCGATGCGCGGCAAACGAAAGCTGCGAACGCGGGGAAGGATTTCAACGATGCTCATGATGGGTGCCTGTCGGAATTACGAGGCGCTCTGCGCGCGATGCTCATTGGCGACGATTTCGCCGATCGGGCCAGTGCGCGAACGTAGCGATGTGACGTTGTCGTGCTGTTGCAGCGACAGCAGCGGGAAGACCAGCTCGGCGAAGCGATAGGCTTCCTCGAGATGCGGATAGCCGGACATGATGAAGGTATCGACGCCGACGTCCTGATATTCCTTGATGCGCGCCGCCACCGTCTGCGCATCGCCGACCAGCGCCGTACCGGCTCCGCCACGCACGAGGCCAACGCCGGCCCAGAGATTCGGGCTGATCTCGAGCTTGTCGCGACGTCCGCCATGCAGCTGCATCATGCGCTGCTGGCCGACCGAGTCCTGCCGCGCCAATGTCTTCTGCGCGTTGGCGATGACGTCGTCGGTGACATATTGAATGAGTTCGTCGGCAGCCTTCCATGCCGCCTCATTGGTCTCGCGCACGACCACATGAAGACGGATGCCGAAAGACAGCTTGCGGCCGCGCTTCTCGGCAGCAGCCTTGACGCGCGCAACCTTCTCGGCGACCAGCGCCGGCGGCTCGCCCCAGGTGAGATATTTGTCGACGGTGTCCACCGCGACATCGATGCCGGCATCCGACGAGCCGCCGAAATACAGCGGCGGGCGCGGCGACTGCACCGGCGGGAAAATCAGGCGACCGTCCTCGATCTGGATGTGCTTGCCCTGGACATTGACGGTCTTGCCGGCCAACAGGTCGTTATAGACGTTGAGGAATTCGCGGGTGACGGCATAGCGCTCGTCATGCGGCAGGAAGATGCCGTCGCCCTTGTTCTCGACGGGATCGCCGCCGGTCACGACATTGATCAGGAGACGACCGTTGGTGACGCGGTCCAGGGTTGCGGTCATGCGTGCGGCGACGCTCGGCGATTGCAGGCCCGGTCGGACGGCGACGAGATAGCGAAGCTGTTCGGTCCACGGAGCCACAGCGGATGCGACGACCCAGGAGTCTTCGCAGCTTCGCCCGGTCGGCAGCAGCACGCCGAAATAGCCCAGCTGATCGGCGGCCTGCGCGATCTGACGGAGATATTTGAAGTCGATCTCGCGCGCACCATGGGTCGATGCCAAATAGCGTCCATCGCCGTGGGTCGGCAGGAACCAGAGAACATTGGCTTTTGATGGATTGCTCATCGGTGACGTCTCTCTCGCATCGGGCGACCATTGCGGCACCGCGAGAGGATGGTGTCATGACATAAGTCTGTCGAGTGGCCCGGGAAAATAGCGACGCGCGCACTGTGACTTACGTCAATGACGAGGCGTTCCTTTCAAACTTCCGGGCATATGCAGCGCATTTTTCTCCGCCAATCTTGCATCCCGCAGCGATCACAACCGCGTGGGTCGGAATGCAAGGGCCCGACCGGCGATCAGTGCGACCGAGTGGAGAATTTTATGCTGAGATCGCGGTGTATGACATTCAGATTGTTTTGCTCAAAGGCTCATCATGAGAATGATCGTGCAGGCCGTCATTGAGCAATCTGGCGCTTTCGCCGCCGTCGTTGACGCTTTGTTAATGACGTCAGCACCGCTACCGCTCCAAATCGTGCGGCATTTACACAACTACCCGCGTTTTGCGAACCGATTTAACCAAATCGACAAGGCGTTTTGCGAGGCTCGGCCACCATGCAGAACGCATCCGCCCCAGGCTCGTCGGCCTCTCCAATGGACAGTGACCGCCCGACCGCAACCTCTTCCACCGAGGCTGCTACCGGATTCGCGGATAGCGACGCCGCGCACGAATTGGAGATGTTGCGCGAGATCGTACGCATGCTACCGGCCTCCGTCACTGTGCAAGACGATCAGGGCGACTTTCTGCTGGTGAACGATGCCGCGGCAATCCAGTTCAATGCATCGGCAGACCAGTTCAACAGACCCGATCCGCAATCGGATTTTCTGGTGCAGGCACTGGCGCATCGACGCGCGACTGCACTCGACCTGCTGCAATCCGGCCGCTCCGCGGTGTTCGAGGAACGCGTCAATTCCGAACGCGACAGGCGGGTATTCCTGACCACACATCGCCCGGCGCGAATCGGTGACCGCAGCGTGATACTGTCCAGCGCCACCGACGTGAGCCGGCAGAAGGAGATGGAAGAAGAGCTGTTTCGCCGCGCTTATTACGACGAATTGACCGATCTGCCGACGCGGCGCGTGATCGAGAAACATGTCGGCGACATCATTGGCCATTCCGGCGAGACATCACATTTCGCGCTGGCCTTCCTCGACATCGACAATTTCAAGCACATCAACGACTATTACGGTCACAGCGTCGGTGATGCGCTGCTGGTGCAGTTCGCCAAGCGGCTGGCGCTCGACCTGCGCGGCACCGACATGCTGTCGCGCATCTCCGGTGATGAATTCCTGCTGCTGCTGAACCCGATCCAGAGCCAGCAGGAGGTCGCCGAATATCTGGAACTGCTAGTACAGCGGCTGCGCGCGCCGTTCTTCATCGACGGATCCGAAGTATTCGCCTCCGCCTCGATCGGTGTCAGCCTCTATCCCGAACACGGCCGCAACTACGACGCGCTGCATCAAAACGCCGATATCGCGATGTATCGCGTGAAGAATGAGACCAAGGGCGCTGCGGTGTTCTTCGACTCCAGCATGGAGAGCGAGGCGCTGACCCGCATGGCCACCGAACAGTCATTGCGGCTGGCGATTCTCGACAAGCGGTTCTGCTGCGCGTTTCAGCCGAAGGTCGATATCCGCAGCCTGGAGATCAAGGGTATCGAGGCCCTGGTGCGGCTGCGTAACGACGATGGCGTGATCCAGGCGCCCAGCACCTTCATCAATCTGGCCGTCGAACTCGGCCTGATTGACGAGCTCACCCATCTGGTGCTCGCCGAGATCATGAAGTCGATCGACCTGATCGACGAGACCTTCGGCGCCACGGCCAGTATCAGCATCAATGTTGCCGCCAAACAGGCTGGCAATCCGGAATTCATGCGCGCCTTTGCGAGGGCGATCGAGGAGACAGGCTGCCCGACGCGCTTCATGGTCGAAGTGACCGAAGACGCATTCGTCGCCAAGACGCATTTCCAGGACGACATCCTGCCGATGTTCCGCGCGCTCGGCGTCGGCATCTCTATCGACGATTTCGGCGTCGGCTATTCGTCGCTGTCGGCGCTGGCGGATATCACCGCCGACGAAATCAAGATCGACCGCTCCTTCATTACGGACATTCACAAGCGCCCGCGCAGCCGGGGCATCCTCCGCGCCATCGAGTCGCTCAGCGAAGCGCTGGGCATGACGGTGATCGCCGAAGGCGTCGAGACCTTCGAGGAACTGGCCTATCTTCAGGCCGCAACCAAGATCCGCTATGCGCAGGGCTATTATTTCTCCAAGCCGATTTTTCTGGAAGAACTGCAGCCCCAGGCGCGCACCAGTAGCGACGTGCGCAGCGCACCATCGGCTCGCCCGGCAGCAGATGCCCGCCCGGCCTATTCCCGCTCCGGTGGACGGGGCTCCTAGACACCCAACTTTCGTCATGCCCGGGCTTGTCCCGGGCATCCACGTCTTGGCTGTAAATGAAGGAAGGCGTGGATGGCCGGGACAAGCCCGGCCATGACGGAGCTTTCATACAACCGCCAGCGAGGGCATCACGGCTGGGCGAACTGACCGCCATCTTCCGCTTGTTATGCAGGCTATCTATATGACGGTGGCAGCTACGCATCACCAGGGAGCCCCCATGCCCGTCGTCCCGCTGTTTCTGAATATCCTCTGGATCGTGTTCGGCGGATTGGGAATGGCGGTCGGCTGGCTGATCGCAGCCGTTGTCATGGCCATCACCATCATCGGCCTGCCCTGGGCCCGCGCCGCCTTCAATATCGCCGCCTATACGCTGCTGCCCTTCGGCCAGCGCGCCGTTGACCGCGAGGCTGTCACCGGCCGCGGCGACATCGGCACGGGCGTGTTCGGCCTGATCGGCAATATCATCTGGCTGGTGCTGGCCGGCTGGTGGCTGGCGATCGGCCATCTGCTCGCTGCACTGGCACTGGCCATCACCATCGTCGGCATTCCCTTTGCCTGGGCACATCTGAAGCTCGCCGGCATCGCGCTCTGGCCGATCGGCAAGGTCATCGTACCGGCCTAACGCGCATTGCGTTGAACAAATTCAAATTTTCTCGTTGAGAGTGCGCCGCGCATACGCGTGATTAACTATTTCGCTCAATGGTGAAACGAGGTGGGCCTCGGGCGCCGGAGTGATTATGCGTAAACTTCCTTTTTTGATCGTTGCAGGTTCTTTCACGGCGGTCGTCGCTGCAGGTGCTGGCGCCTGGCATTTCTTCGGGCCCGCCGGCGCTCAGACCAGCGCGAAAGCGGATAAAAGCGAGCTCACCACCGCCTCGATCGACACGCGCGCGCCGAAATCGAATTCGACCGCACCGACCGAACCGCCGCCGCGCGTGCAGGCTGTCGCAGCCGCACCGGCTGCCGCGCCGATGCCCGCCGCTCCGGCCGTGGAGAAGCGCCCAACCATCGCCAAGCCGGTCTGCAACAATCCGAACGCGCTCGGCGTGTCCCGCACCGTACAGATCGACACCACCGGCGGCCCCGGCCTCGGCATGTCGCAATATCGCGATTATGACTTCCTGCAGCCCGGTGAAGTCGTGCTGACCTTCGATGACGGCCCGTGGCCGGTGACGACGCCTGCCGTGCTGGCTGCGCTCAGCGCGCAATGCGTGCAGGCCGTGTTCTTCCCGATCGGCAAGCATGCCACCTGGCATCCCGCGGTGTTGAAGCAGGTGATTGCAGCCGGTCATTCGGTTGGCACCCATACCTGGTCGCACCAGAATCTGGCGACCAAGACCCCGCAGGAAGCCAAGGACGAGATCGAGCGCGGCATCAGCGCCATCACTCTGATGGCCGGCCAGCCGCTGTCGCCCTTCTTCCGCTTCCCGCAATTGCGCCAGAATGCGGAACTGAAGGCCTATCTCGCCGAGCGCAATATCGCCGCCTTCTCCATCGACATCGATTCCGAGGACTTCCGCATCCACAATGCCGGCAAGCTGGTCGCCTCGGTGATGGAAAAGCTGAAGAAGAAGGGCAAAGGCATCATCCTGATGCATGACCTGCACAAGTGGTCTGCGGCTGCCGTGCCGGACCTGCTCGCCCAGCTCAAGGCCGGCGGTTACAAGGTCGTGCATATCCGCGCCAAGGACACCCTGCCGACGATCGCAAGCTACGACGCCGCCATCGCCGCCGAGCTGCAGCCGGTGAAAACCAGCAACGCCCGCCCGATTTCCAACGTGATCCAGACGGTCGACTAGCGCCTGATTCACTCGAGTTGAACCCAATCGAGGCCGGGGCGGCACCGCTGCCCCGGCCTTTTTGTGTTTCGTGGCAAGGCGCGCGGCGAAACAAAACGATCCCCCGACGAAACCATTATCCACCTCGACGCAGACCGCCTGAAACCGGGCTTGGTTATCCATCTGTCCAACGAAGCGGCACACAGCGCCGCCCAACAGGGACAGTCACATGCGCATCATCGGTTTCATCGTCGCCTTCTCGTTCGCCTTTGCCGGCCCGTCATTCTCCGGCACCGCGATGAACGACCTGCCGGGCATCGGCACCTTTTCCTACAACGGCGCGCAGATCGCCTCTGATACGGCGACGGCGAAATTCGCCTATCTGACGCTCACGCGTCGTGCCTGATCGCACCCCTCCCCTCCGACATCCCCAGACACAGAAAGCCATCACCATGACCTCATTCAGCGCAAATCTGATCGGACACACGCTCAAGGCCGCCACTGTCGGCGCCATCCTGATGCTGTCGGCGACAGCGAGCCAGGCCCAGTCGGCGAGCCCTTTTGCCGGCTTTGACGGATCGTGGAGCGGCAGCGGCACCGTGTCGCTGTCGGATGGCTCCTCGGAGCAGATCCGTTGCCGCGCCACCTACAACGTTGTCGGCGGCACCGCGCTGAAACAATCCCTGCGTTGCGCCAGTGACAGCTACAAGTTCGAGCTCAGCAGCGACGTGAAGAGCCAGGGCAATCAGGTCACCGGCACCTGGGGCGAGGCCAGCCGCAATATCTTCGGCAATCTGCAGGGCAGCGCCGGCGGTGGCCAGATCGATGTCTTCGTCGAGGCCGCCGGCTTCGCCGCCAACCTGACGCTGACGACCAAGGGCAACAAGCAGCTGGTCTCTATCAGCTCCAAGGGTCAGATCCGCGACGTCTCGATCAATATGATCCGGAGCTGACGCAGGACCTATGCGGCTTGATGCTGTCGACCCACGGCATCAAGCCCACAGCCTGATGCGAGCGTCTTGATGCCCGGCTGCCGCCTGCGCCTGATCACGCGAAGCAGCGGGTTTTCAATGGCGAGATGCACGATGATGCCTGCGCCGCCGGCTATGGCGACATAACACAGCATCATCATTGTGGATGCTTCGGGCGTCGGCAGCTGAAGCCATCGCTCATTACCTGTTTTCATGACGTCGAAAACGATCGGATGCGTGAGATAGATGGCGTAGGACGCATTGCCGATCAGAATCAGCGGCTGCCAGGTTATGGCACCGCCGGCATATTCAGCAAACAGCGCACTCGCCACGATCACGACCGGCGCAGCTGCGGCGAGCGCCATATAAACCGACGGCGTGACGCTGTTTGCCCATAGCGGCCCCACGAATTGCGACCCATAGCAGAGTGTGACGAGCGTGGCGCCGATCCAGACAATGAAGCGTTGTGGTGCAGCGGGAGCAAAAACCTGCAGTGCATAGAAGATCGCGATCCCGGCGATGAAGAACTTTGTATAGTCGAAGGACAGATAGTGGCAGGCGGCCGCCGTGCAGACGATGGCCGCGGCATAGTTCAACGCCACCAGGCCTCCGACAACGATCAGCGGCGCCAGACGGCGGCTGATCGCAAGCGCTGCTGCGAAGATCAGATAAAAATACACCTCGTAATTCAGCGACCACCCGACATTCAGGATCGGATACTTGTCGCCGATCGGCGCGAACATCAGGCTGCGGCCGACATAGGCCCAGAGCGGCTCGGACGAGCGGCCATCCAGCGGCTTTGCCCATGTCGCTGCCTCAAGCAACGCAGACCCGAACATCACGACAAGAAGCACGGCTGTGCACAGCCAATAGAGCGGTGCGATCCGCTCCAGGCGCTTGGTGAGAAAATCGTCATCCCCCTTCCGGGTGATGAAACACATGATGAAGCCGGAGATGACAAAGAAGGTGGAGACCCCGAAGAATTCGGTGTGCCAATCGCCCGCGAACTTGTAGCCGGTGTGGAAGAACACAACGCCAAGGGCAGCTATGCCGCGTAACACCTGCAGATTTGACAGCATGGGGGGTCCCTCGACCGCCCGTCGCGGTCGAGGGCAAACCTCTGGCAGAGACGAGAGTTCCGCCGATCCGGAACTCTTGCGGGACAAAGAAGGCGGCGAGGTGACGCCAGCGGTCAGAAGCCGTAGAGCCGCGCGGGATTGTCGACCAGGATTGTCTTGCGAAGTGCCGCGTCGGGCGCCCACACCGCAAGCTGGTTCAGCAGGCGGCCATCGTCGATCTGATAGAGCGGCGTGACATCGGTCGGCTTCCTGCCGGGCGGTGTCACCGAATCCGGATGCGGCCAGTCGGTGCCCCAGATGATCCGTTCCGGATTGGCTGCGATCAGCGCCTTCGCCAGAGGTGCAACGTCGGGGAAATCCGGCCCTTGCGTCGAAGCGCGATAGGCGCCGGAAATCTTCACATAGGCCTTGCCGGATTTGACGAGGTCGAGCAGGTCCGCAAAGCCTGGCTGATCCAGCCCGAGCCTGGCTTCCGCACCGCCGAAATGATCGAATACCAGCGGCATCGGCGCACTGGCAACGACATCCTTGATCGCGGATACCAATGGCAGATTGGTGAACATCTGGATGTGCCAGCCACGCATCTTCATGCGCTCGATCGCGCCCAGAAGACGCTGCTTGCCGATGGCGGGATCGCGCACGCCGCTGGTCGCAAGATTGATCCGCATGCCGCGAATGCCGGCGGTCTTCATGGCGTCGAGCTCGCTCTCCGATGTCTTGTCATCGATGACCGCAACGCCGCGCGCATCGTTGCCGCGCGCCTTCATGCCGAACAGGGTCGCCGAATTATCCGTGCCGTAGATGCTGGGCGTGACGATCACCACGCGTTTGACGCCGAGTGCCTTGTGCAGCACCGCCATTTCCTCCGGCGACGCCAGTTCCGGCGTGTAGACGCGGCCCGCAAAGAACGGAAATTTTTCGGGATCGCCATGAATATGGGTATGACAGTCGCAAGCGTCTGCAGGCACCTGGAAATTCACCGGCGTCGCCGGCTGCGCGGCCTTGCCAACCGCAAATCTGTTGCTGAGCACCACCGCTCCCGCGATTGAAGAGAGCAGAACACCGCGTCTTGTGAACATTAGTTCCTCCCTGATGTCGCGACGCCATTTTGGGCCGGCGTTCACTTGATTGAGGCCAACGTGATCGTTTCGCGATGCATGTCAAGTGTACTTCCACATGCTGCAAAGCAAACACGGTGGGCATTGCCCGCCTGCTGCACAGCCCCACGTTAAATTGGCTGTTTAAATTGGCTGTGCAGCAGCTCGCTCGCGCGTCACGGTTTGCGAACGGTCACGCGCAGGAACGTCGCCTTCACCGATGTTGTCGAAGGGTCAGAGCTTCTGTTCTGACTCTCGAACAGCTTTACAAGCTCGCCCTTCAAGGTGTCGGCGCGACCGTCTTTTTCAGCCGCATCGAAGGCATTCATGGTCGGACCGTAATAGGCCCTGAACTGATCGACGAACTTTGCCGGCGGTCCAGCAAAGTTGAATTCGTAGGAGTCACGCGCGAATGAGATATTTGGCTTGGGAATGCCGGCCGACGTGAAGCGCTCGACAACATTGTCCTCGAGACCCCAGGTCATGGGACTTACGAACCCTTCCGGCGGAGGAGGCGAATAGGACGAGCTGATCTTGAGGATCTGCGCCACCAGAGTGGGATCGTTCGGGATCCAGTTTCCCATCACAATCCGGCCGCCTGGCCGCGTGACGCGAACCATTTCCCTGGCAACATCCGATGGCCTGGGCGCGAACATCGCGCCGAAGATGCTGATGACAAAATCGAAACTGCCGTCCTTGATATCTTTCAGATTTGACGCGTCGCCTTCCTGAAAACGACACGTAAGCCCTTCCGCCATCGCGCGCCTGTTGCCGGCCTCCACCAGATTGCGTGCAATATCGACACCCGTGACGTTTGCCCCGGCTCTTGCTGCTGGAAGCGCTGTCGTGCCGTCCCCACATCCAAGATCGAGCACATCACTTCCGCGGGTGATCCCGATCGACGCGACGAGCGCCTCGCCGCTGGCGCGCATCGTCTCCGCGATACGGGTGAAATCGCCTTTCTCCCAAAGAGCCTGGTTGGGATTCATAGGACATCCTCCAATGTTCGACATGGGAACGGCCGGCGCCTGGGTCGGTTCGCAGAACGGCGCCGGGGTAGCCGGAGTTATGTCACTCGGCTCCTGTTCTAGGTTCAGCATTCGCGATCGGACGATGTCTCGCTGCCAAACACAGCGTGATTGAGCAAATGGGCGAGGTTCCGGGACAATCACGGGCGCAACCTGATCCCTTGCCCGCGCGAAATACCCGTCACGTCTGCGGCGCGAGCGCTTCTGCGCATCCCGGCACGCTTCGAACGTGTAACCGTCGCCTGAAAGAGGGCGCCGCGCCCTCCAGCCGGGTCATTTTCGCCGAATCCCGCCCCGGCCAGCCGTTGCCGCCGCCCGGCCAATCGGCTAAATGGACCCTAAGCACCCGTAGCTCAGCTGGATAGAGCGTTGCCCTCCGAAGGCAAAGGTCACACGTTCGAATCGTGTCGGGTGCGCCAGTGATTTCAGGTGCCTAAGATTCACTGGCATTCCTCCTCGCAATGCGAGCGGAGCACCGTCGCCAGGCTTTATTTCCAGCAGACAGTCATAGTGCCATCGCAATGGCTCGGGCACGAGATAGTGCGCGATCGACACAGCGAGTCTGGATCAATGGATCGGAGGCTGGCGCAAAAGCCGTCTTGATTTGACCGGGAGGGAAATTCTGGCTGGTCAGAGCGTACGTCGCCGGCCCGAGCGAAACGCGCAAGTCTCCATAGACAATCGCAAAGACAATATTCTTAAGCCATAGGCTGGTTATCACCGTTGAGTTTTGGCGATCCGGCGAGTTGCCAAGCGCTTCCGTTATTATCCTTTTGGAACGACGCAACGGGACGCAGACTGACGACCGACGGATATAGACCCGCTCGGGTTGCTAACAGGGCCATCACCCCACAGAGGATGAGGCTGCTTCCTCAAGGTGCGCCTGAGGCGCCTAGCCCACCAAACGTTACATTAAATGGACCTGTTTGTCTGATACGGTACTGGGCAAACGGAGGAGCTCGACGATGAACAACGAGGACCGTGAAATGAAAGGCTCCGATCTGCTAGTGGCGGCTCTCGAAAACGAGGGCGTCGACCGCATCTTTGGCGTGCCTGGCGAGGAGAACCTGGACGTCGTCGAGAGCTTGCGCAAGTCTTCCATCGAACTGGTCGTCACTCGTCACGAGCAGCCCGCCGCCTTCATGGCTGCGACCCATGGGCGCCTCACAGGGAGGCCAGGTGTCGCGCTCAGCACTTTGGGACCCGGAGCCCTGAATCTCTCTACGGGGGCTGCCTATGGGCTCCTGGGCGGTATGCCGATGGTCCTGATCACTGGCCAGAAGGCGATCCACGCCAGCCGGCAGGCCCACTTCCAGATCGTGGATGTCGTCGCGAGCATGAAGCCGCTCACGAAACTGTCGCAGCAGATCGTAAGTGCGTCTTCCATCGCGACCGTCGTCCGGAACGCTTTCCGGATTGCGATGGAGGAGCGTCCCGGACCCGTGCACCTGGAGCTTCCGGAAGATGTCGCGGCGGAGAAGGTTTCCGGCGTTTCGGTCGTCCCGGTCCACCCCACCGATCTCCCGGCGCCTTCGGCGGACGCCGTCCGGAAGGTCGCCGAGCTCATCCTTTCGGCGGAATACCCGCTGCTCATGTTCGGTGCCGGTGCCAGCAGGCCCAGGCTCGCACCCGCGCTCTCCGAATTCGTCCGCGGGGTGAAGATCCCATTCTTCAACACGCAGATGGGGAAGGGTGCCGTCGGCGGGGCGTCCGACTACTATTGCGGCACGGCGGCGCTCAGCGAACGCGACTACGTCCATCGCGCGATCGATTGCGCCGACCTGATCATCACCATCGGCCACGACACCATCGAAAAGCCGCCATTTATTATGGGGCGTGGCCGCCATCAGGTGCTCCACATTGGCTTTACGCCGGCGACGGTCGAGGAGGTGTACTACCCGCAAGCAGAACTTATCGGCGATATCGCGAAAGGTCTCGACATGCTGGCGGCCGAGCTCGAAGGGAAGCTCAAGCAGACCACGCAGTGGGACGGCGTGCGCGCGGACATCCTGCGCCATATCGGCGACCGCGCTAACGAAGACCGCTTTCCACTGACGCCGCAGCGGATCGTCCACGACGTCCGCCAGGTCATGCCACCCGACGGCATCGTCGCGTTGGACAACGGGATGTACAAGATATGGTTCGCGCGCAACTACCGCACGGACGTCGCCAACACGCTGCTGCTCGACAATGCACTTGCAACGATGGGAGCGGGGCTTCCGTCGGGCATGATGGCGGCACTGCTAAATCCGACGCGCCGTGTGCTCGTTGTCGCCGGCGACGGCGGTTTTATGATGAATTCGCAGGAACTGGAGACCGCGCAGCGTCTGAAGCTAAATCTCGTCGTGCTCGTAATCGAGGATCACGCCTACGGGATGATCAGATGGAAGCAGGCCGTCGACGGTTTCGCCGACGCCGGGATGACTTTCGGCAATCCGGATTTCGTCGCCTACGCGCAGTCTTACGGTGCCCAGGGTCATCGCGTGACCGAGGCGGGCGGTCTGGCACCGACACTGGAGAGAGCCTTCGCGGCCGGTGGCCTCCACCTCGTGATGGTGCCGGTGGACTACAGCGAGAATGTTCGTGTTTTGGTGAACGAACTAGCGGACATGCAGCGATAGCCGCGAAGAACCGTTCGACAAATGAAAACGGGGCAGAATAGCCTAAGATTTTCGTGCTTTTCGGTCGACGCGGACATGTTGAAACTCTTCGGGGCCTTTGAGCAGTCGCCGCTTTCGGGTCGCTTGATCATCAGAGGTGGCATTCTCGTCTGCTTGAAAATCAAGTTCTGTGGCAGCCATCTCACTTGCACGGGTGCGTTGTGACGCACTGTTCTTCCGGACGCCTTTGACACTCAGGCCGAGCTCGACGAGTTGGCGAATAGCTTCCGGTCTCGTTGGCTTTGAATCCGGGCGGGATAGCGTCCAACGGTCCACCGCTGCCATTTCGGCAGAGGACATCTTTACCAAAACTGGCACAGTGCTGACCGGATGTCGTTCGCCAAGTGATTTTATCTTTGATTTCACCAGCGCCCCCTTAGGAAGTGCGCGAAGATGCTATTGACCGTGATCAACCAGGACGCGGTTGCAACTCTGTGAGAGTTTCGAGCGGTTCTGTTGGAGGCAACTGAGGACCACGAGGTCGCCCTGATCGATAACGGAAGCGCAGTATTTCTTCACGTCAGGAGCACAGGCTTGCCGCTCCTGTTCGGTTCCTCCCTGCTGCGCCAAAGCTTGTCCTGAGAAGATAATAATGGTTGTCAGAGCCGCGGTGAATAATCTGAGCATGTTGGTCCTTTTGTTGCCGGTTCAAGCGATAGGATTGCAGGTTGTTCCGGACGAGAACGACTTGCGAGAGCTAAACCGTTATTTGTCTAGATAAACCGGATCGCTAATGCCCAAGACCGTGATCTTTAGGAGCTTAGACTGGAAACAGCCGCTTCGCAGTCCGGCGCGCGCTCCCAAGGAATCATTGAGCATTTGGTTAGGCGGAACTTCGCGGAAGCGGATGTGTTGCTCTATGGCTTGCGGCCAGCTTGGGCAACGGCGCCACTCACAACATGTCAGGAAATGAAATGATCCTCCCAACGGATACCATCGTTGCTGTTGCCGACGGTGAAAAGCTGAATCTTTTCCGCAACGTCGGCACCGAAACCGAAATGAGCTTGGTCGTTGCTCCCGGTGACGATGTCGAGCCGGTCAGCGGCAGTGGTGGACAGAACAGCAGCTCGGCCAACCCCGATCAAAGTCGGGCGGATGAGGACGGTTTTGCGTCCGGGATCATCGAAATGCTGAATGCTCAGGTGCTAACGAATAAATTCAGCAATCTCGTGATCATCGCTGCGCCGAAGACGCTTGGTGAGATGCGCAAACATTACCACAAAAAGCTCGATGAGGCTCTGGTCGGCGAAATCGCCAAGGACCTGACCGGTCATTCGATAGCGGATATCAAGAAGACGATACTTGCTGCGTAGCTTTTGACGCTCGTCCGATCAATCCGCCGTTCTGCCAAGCGGTGGATCTTAGTATCGTACTCCTCAAGATCGCGAGCAGGTCGTTTCTTGGAACGATGCGCCTAAGGTCGTGCTCAACTTATGACCAGCTCTGATCATGCGACGGAGCGGAGTTAGATATACTGGCATCGACCATCGTCACTATGACTGAATTCACTACTCTGGCCGGACTCGTCCGCACGACAGCCGGCCGTTTTACTTCACACCCCTTTGCCAGCACCCCATACGCAGCCGCTCCAGCGCTTGCGATCCTCGCCCCTCTGATGCGGTCCTAAAAAGTGGTAATGCAAAATATATAGAGCAGCGCACATGCCAGCACGGCGGTCCATGTGGTCGATGCCGCCAGAAGCACAGACTCGCTGGTTATTCGCCGGGCCATGGCGACTTAGCCCGAAATCGATTTGGGCGGCTGCAACCCCGGCGATGAAATCCAGTTGTCAATATGAAGCGCGATTTCGACCTGACGCAACTCGCGCTCAAGGACATCGCGCTGTTGTCCGCGGTTCTCGCATTCCAGCCGCGCGTGAATGCGAGCTTTCTCAGCGTTCAGTCTGCTGTCGTATCTATAGGAATGCGAGCAAGGGCGCCTCATGGCGCGCTCCTTTCCTGCGTATAAGGCGGGAGCGCAACACTCTCAGTCACCGATAGCTGCCAAGGTCCGGCCGGTGATGGCGCAAGTGTACGCTCGCTATGTCCGGTTGTCGACATACCTCAAGCGGCGACTGCGTTTCCTCTAAGGCCGTTAGGGTTGGAATAAGCGAGTACCTTTCTCCGTGCGCGATCGCAGGCGAACTGTGAAGCGGCTTAATCGCTGGTTTC
This sequence comes from Tardiphaga sp. 709, assembly GCF_032401055.1. NCBI lineage: Bacteria > Pseudomonadati > Pseudomonadota > Alphaproteobacteria > Hyphomicrobiales > Nitrobacteraceae > Tardiphaga > Tardiphaga sp. 709. The sequence continues at coordinate 3,365,133 of NZ_CP135529.1, forward strand.
ATCGGGAGCGTCGACGTTTCCCGCATCGGCGGCCGTGAGCTGGCCTTCTGACGTCGACTGCGAGCGCCCTGGAAGCGAGCCGGTTGACGCGCAGCGTCGCTCAGCTTCATGAACGCTGCCGGCATCGTCGGGAAAGTTGTAGATCGGAGGAGCTACGGGAAGACGTTTGGCGAGGTCTTCATCCATTTAAATGATGGCGGAGTGCGCCGCGCGGAAATTGGGCACTGACCCTGTTTCCGGCGGCAGTGGCCTGATTTGGTTTTTTGGCACGAAGTGCACAGGACTTTCCCGGACGCGGGCCTATAAATGCTCCCACATCTTGGGGAGCTGCCGTGTCAAAAGAGCACCTTTATAGCGCCTTCGTCATCGTGGCGGGGCTAATCCCCGTCGTGATAGTCGCAGCCCCTTCCGTTAAGCCGTTCGATCAGCGGCCCGCAGCGTCTCGTCGATGACATAATCGACCATCGCGTCCTGCAGATGATATTTGCGAACATGCTCGCGCAGATCCAATGCCATCTGGCGTAGAAGCGGCTTGTCGCTCAGTCCGCGCTCAATCACGGACGACAGACTGCCCGGGGTTACGTCGTACAACAGGACATGCTCGTGTTCTCGAACGGGCGCGTGACGCTCGACCGTCGGATAGTTGAGAACCGGCACGGTCAGGCATTGCGCCGCCTCGGCAGTTCGATAGCACTCCCAGCTATAGCCCGACGGTGACCACGCCAGCCATGCGCTCGAAAGCCGCCGCAGGAATTCGTCATGCGGTAGTCTTTCGTGCGGAATATCGATCTTGAGGCCTTTGCTTCTCAACGCCTCGAGTTCTGACAGACCGACACGGCGCACCCACGAATTTTCCGCGACTTCGCCCACGAAAAACACGTCAGACGTCTTTTCCGGAGATTCGCCATCGGTATCGATCCTCGCTGCGGGAAGCGAAATGGGGCGTATCTTCGCCAGACGTTCGTTCCAGCGCCGATTGCGCCTTATGCGTCGCGTCGGAAGTGCCGGATGGGCCGAGTGGCAGAGAATATGCCACCGATCGACGGGAAGCTCGCGTTTGAAAGCCGCGGTAGCCTTGTCGAGCAGAAAGAAATTATGCGAGCCGACGATGAAGGCGTCGTTCATATCCAGAACGGCGATCGGCACGGGAAGCTTCACGAATCTTAGCCAGGAGACGCCGAAGACTCTTGTCATCGCGGACAGCGGACGAAGCGGCTGCCGGAAGAAAGCGCGCAGCCAGTAGCGCGGATGCCATGCCGGGCGTAGTGGCATATAGACGATGATCAGGTCGTATGTCCCGCGTCGCGCCTCACGCATCGCCTTAATGAATCGCCAGGGCGTGCAGTCGGCGAAGCCTTTCGCCGCTCGCCCGCGAGGGATCGGACGTTCCCCCGTCCAGAGCACATCCGTCTCTTCCGGATAGATATCCTTGCAATAGTGCCAGGAGCCCAATTCGAGGATTCTCGGTCTGGTCCTATTTGGGCTTTCTGCCGTCGCACTCACCGATGGAATTCCTTAACAGACGAGGCCAGCTCACTGGAGTTGCAGTAGAACGGATATCACCATCATGGATTGATGCGCGACACGACATGAATGCAACAAAAAAGCGCGCCTGACGAGGGCGAAGAGGGCTGCAACATGCCCGTTTATAAGCGTTTCTGGCGAGTTGGCCCAAGGCGCCTTTTAGCCTCTCCCAGAGCCGTCTGCGATCAGACACCGGCTGTCCGCTTGCTGCACTGGCTGCAGTTTCTACGACATTCGGCGTGGACCGCCCTTCAACCTGTTGAAGATCGCCGGGCATTCCAATTTTCACTTTCCGCGCCCGGCGACCGTTGACGCTGCAGGATCAGTCGATGAGCGACCCCCGCGCCACCACCCATATTCCATGTCGTCAACCGGGTGCACCACGCGCTGTAGCCACATCCTCTACAGGACAGGATGAAGCATAACATCCTGAGCGCGCGGCGGACTGGATCCAGACCTGGCTGGTCATGAAGCTGATCACGTATCAGGTGGACAAGGCCGAGCGTCAGCACGTCAGATAACCGAACGGTCGGCGCCGAAGGACGTGCGCCGGGCAAGACAATCAACGTCGAGCGAATGCCAAAGAACAGAGCCCATACCGCAATGCGGCGGGAGCACCATGCCGGTCCTCTTTCAAATCGATCCCAACGACCTTGGTGACAGAAAGTCGTCAACAAGGGACTCATTTTGAATGGATCGAATTTGACAATTCGCAACGTGACTCAGTCGGCAGTGCCTTGTGGCTCGGGCGGCTCCTGATCAGACGCATCACCAAGCGCCTTTCCCCGGGCGAGACTCCGTTCTTCCTGCACCCTGATATTATGCATCAGAGCTGTAAGGCGACGGCCAGTGATGGGTTGGCCATCACCCTGGGTAACGCCCTGCGCAGCAAGACCCGCAGCAATCTCGGTCCACGTCGCGCCGTCTTCACGGTGCATCCGTTCCAATTCCCGAAGGTTCTTTCGAATAATTTCAGTCGCGCCAGATTTGATCTTGCCGATCGGCGAATCCTGCCGCTCGGCTTTCAACAATTTCACGTAATCGCGAAGGCTTTTGAGATCGATATCCATGGCCACGGCAATAGTGTCGGTTTCTTAAAACGCCACTTCATCAACCGATGAATAGCCCCTATCGATCTATTATCAAGATTTACGGCATTTAACTCAATGCGCGGATTTACCGATTTGATCTGATAGACTTTGGAGTGAGGCAGCTCGAATCATTTATATTTTTACGAATCAATTTCAATATTCTTTGGGTCGACTTTGATTTGATTGTCTCGCATCTCGTTGATCGTGCCTGCGCCATTTTCCATTCTTCGATCAAATCGCCGCCCCGTGACGGTCGAGAGATGACCGGCTAGCAGTTGGTGACCACACGAAGACCACACCAATAACTACACAACCACTATGCGCTCTTGTGCACGATATATCGGCGCGGACAGCACCCGATCATCGTTCAAACGATCTGCATCGTCGCGCGATGGAGATCGACCGTCGGTTGATCGTTAGCGCACACATCTATCTCGACGGCTTCGCGCAAGCTTCGCTTGTTACGCCGCTCGTACGATTTGATTGCCACTGCAGACAGTCATGACCAATGCAAAGATCAGCATGACGATGTCCAAGATACCGTCGGATTCACGGTCAAGCGCTGTGGAAAACGGCAGCCTGTTTCGTGAGCAATCACCGAATTCACACTCCACGCCAAGACCTCATATTGCTGCTGCCGCCGCGATCGACGAGCTTCTCGCCAGCGAAGCGCGCGCAAATATGCAACGCGCTCGCATTTCCACCCGCGAAGAGCCAATCAAGGCAAAGGTGCGCTTCACTGTGCCGCCGGCCCGTATTGTCGCAAGACCGTTACAATCGCCGGCATGGAAAGCTCCGTTCTTCTCCCTGGCAATGGTCGTCGGCCTGTCAACGCTCGTTTCCGCTGGCGCGATTGCCTATCTGTTCCTGCGGCCGATGACATCTTCAGCCGTATCTGATGCAGATCTTCGCAGCATTCGCGATTCCGTCACGCAGCTGCGACGGCAAGTTGCGGAGATTACCGGCGACGTGGCTAGCAGTCGCGCTGCCGTTGAAGCTGCCCGTACGCAGGCCGCCGAACAGGCAAGCCGCGCACAAGATCGCGCCGAGCGTGAACAGGCGGCCCTGGCTGCGAAATTTGCACGCATTGCTGACGAGAAAACGCAAGCGATACAGGTCGCGGCCACTCTGGCGAATACTCCCGATATCACCGGCACGGTGCAGTCTCAGGCGCAACGGCCGGCAAGTACGTCACGCGAAGTTATTCCCGGTTGGCACGTGCGCCGCGCCTATGATGGCGTCGCGGTGCTTGAGGGAAAGACCGGTGTGATTGAGGTCGTGCCGGGGCAGGATGTCCCTGCTCTCGGGCGAATCCAGGAAATCAAGAACGAAAACAACCGCTGGCAGGTTCTGACCAGCAGAGGCGTCATCCTTTCAGGTCGCTGAATTGATGCCTCGATCTGACTGATTGATACTAACGGCCACGCACAGGCAGGATGCTCGTGACACGCTGGATGACTACCCAGGACGACGCCGACAAGATCGGCAGCTTCGGATTCGCATCGAGCGATCCGAGTGCCCTATATGGCACGCTCTTGAGAGTGGATATCAGTATTGGCCGATGCCGGCTGATATCGGGCCTACGTAATCGCATGTTGCTGCCCCGCACATGACGAAAAGACTTTCGCTCCATATGCCCGCGCACGACAATCAACGCGTTTTGCCGTGTGGTACTGCACTGGTTCAAACCAGCGCAGTCGCGATTGCATCTATGCCGGCACGCTGTGAGATAGTTGGGTGCAAAAAGGGTCCGACAAAATCGTCGCACCTTATGAATTATCCACTTGTTAGTTTGCTTCAACTGCATGGTTTGCAAGCACGACTCTTTGCAAATTTGTGCACCTCGACTACTTGATGATGCGGTATCATCTTGATGATCAGTATGCCGATTCGCGTGTGTGACAACTCGGGCAAGTCCAGCCGATCAAAGCGCCAGATATCGACGATACGGCACGCGCTCGGCCACTTCCCCCGTTTTGACACTAGCGCTGGTTCGGTTCTGCCACCGACCGTGCACGACCATGAGATGTCATGTCGTGTTCACATAGCGAGAGGGAGCTCTCTGAAACTACGGATGAATGCAAGCCGGAGAACATGAGCTGACCGCATCACTGCACTGGGTATCCCGTAAAAGCGACCGGGCTCCCCATTGCAAGTCAGCACACCGCTCAAAGGCCCATCCATCCGCTCAAGTAACTGTTGTGTTGCGTCTTCAAGACAAAAATGGGGCGAGTGCGCCTAATTCGACCCCATAACGATATCAAGGCGAAACACGCAGGGGATTAAAATGTTTGTTGTAATCGATGACCGAGAGGGCGTCACACAAGGCTATGCGGCCGGGTTTGATCGCGAAGGGGTTGTATCGATTGGCTTCACTTCTACAGACTTTCGCGATTGGCTGGAATGTGCCGTTGGTAATGATTTAACTGTCATTCGGGCCTTTCTGCTGGGCGATTGTCCTGATCGGACGAGTATCCCATCCAGTATCCGCAACAGGTCACGGGCGCCGATCATTGCGCTCAACAGCCTGAAGCACCTCAAGCAGACTATTGAGTTATTCGAAGCTGGCGTGGATGACGTCGTTCACGCACCGGTTCACGTCCGCGAGATCATGGCACGAACGGCAGTTATTCGCCGCCGTACCATCGATCAGCATGAACCGGCACAAACGAGCGTGATTCGTGTCTTTCTCGATGGCCGCGACCCGGAGGTCGCCGGTCGCACTTTGATTCTGCCACGACGCGAACTACGCATTCTCGAACACCTGGTCGGGCATCAAGGCAAATGGCTGACGAAGACCCAGCTCTTCAACGCCATCTACGGTCTGTTCGATGCCAGCTTCGATGAGAATGTGATCGAAAGCCATGTGAGCAAGCTGCGCAAGAAGCTACGTGATCATCTCGGCTTCGACCCGATCGAATCGAAGCGTTACATGGGTTACCGGTTGGACGATCTGAAGTCTCGTCCCGCTAACGAAGCGCCTGTTTCAAAGGCGAACTAAGGCTCACGCCTTACGCGCAAGAGGACGCCGACCACGGCGTTGGCGTCCACCGCCTCCTCGAATTGCTGTGCAAGACACAGAGCTTCTCGCGCAACAAGAAGTACCACACATCCACCACGCCAGATCATCGAGTATCACCGTACCACAGCGATGACCACTCGCTGTAGTCTCAGCGGCGAATCTGATCCTTCGACACATAGTTGAAATCCTGCACCAGAACTTCCTGCAGCGCCTCCGTCTGCAGACGCTTGTTGACCTGTGCGCGCACCGTCTGCGCGAATTGTGTGAGGTCGTAACGACCAAGATTCTTGAAATCGAGCTTCTGGTCGCCATAGATCATACGGAATGCTTCATCGACGACGAACGGCTCCGGCGGCACCGGCAGCTGACGCAGGACTTTGGCGTTAGCAGTGAAGACGAGCTGGGTGACAATATAGCCCTGAACGCTACCGTCGGCGATCATCGGCACATTGATCACCTTGACCTTTTCATAAACCAGCCCTTCAGGTTGGTCCTGCTTCGCGGGCAATGCGGCCGCAGTCTCCTTCCAGTAGGAGATCCCGAAACTGGTACCCACAGTGACGAGGCAGGCCCAAATGCCCGTGATCAGCAGCTTCATCATTTGCGCTTGCCTGCGATCGCCAGTGAGTAGGTGCCGTCCGATTCAACCTCCTGGATCGAACGCGCGATGATGGCCGAGACCTCACGCACTGCATCGAGATGGATCTGCAACGCAGCTTGATTACGGATCAGGCTGGCGCGCAACAGCGTGAGTTGCGGCGTGACGCGCGGATCATTCTTGATGTCCTGAGTCAGCCGCATTGCCCGAGTCAGCTCGAGCAGACCACGGTTCTTGCGCTGGCTGAAGCCGTCGAAATCCACTACCGCGCGAACCTCAAGCTTCTCCGTCTCCTCGTCGATGGTCGCTTTCAGCCGATCGATCGCGGTCAGCGCGCTGCTTTGGGTGCCGAGCCATTGGCCAGGCACATCGTCCGCCTCGCCGAAAATCGGGGTTTCCTGCGCAGCCGATTCCGGAAGGTCATTCTCAGGCAAAGCCAGAGCCTGCGCCTCGACGATGATGATTGAGGTCTGCTGTTCGATCTGTTCCATGTCGATCTCTACTGTCATGGCCGGAATCGGCCGTTAGCCTTCGGAAGTGGGAGCCGATGTCGGGCGCGATTTTGCCAGTTGCTTGGCGATGCCGACGCCGTTGCCCTTGGCCATTTCATTGCCGATCTGCTCGGCGAGCATCGAACGCCAGATATTGCCCGCGGTACCCTTGCCGAATACGTCCTCCGCATCCTTCGGCAGCATCGTTTCCACGAACATCTGCAGCACGAAAGCTTCGAACTTGCGATAAGTCGGATTGCTTCCCTCAGCCTTCCGGATGATCGGCGTTGACGCGATCTCTCCGCCGCTGACGGGGGCAGACTTCGCGCTCTGGGCGGCCTGCCCTGCAGCAAACTCGTCGGCGACCGCAGATGCGAAGTTCGCCTCGCTCGCCGGCGCCATACGCTCAAGCCTCGTTGCCGCGACACGTTGAGCGGCCGGATCCGCCGCCTTCATGACATCCGCGATCAGATCGTTCGATACCGGGGCAACTGTCATGACACACCCTGCGCAACTGTCAGAATTCCCATCGGCCTATGCTCCCTCGATCGACCGCCGTACGGCCTTGTCGATTTCGTCGTCCAGAACCCGCTTTTCGTCGGCCCGAACCGTGCGTCCGACCGCCGACTTCACCATTTTCAGCGCATGTTTCAGCTTGCGGCCTTCGTCGCGCGCATGCGCCGCCAGTCTTTCCCTGGCCTTGGCTACGACGCCTTGCTCGATGCTGGCGGCGCGCAAACTCTGGCTCGCCGTCTGCACGGCGAGGTCCGGAAGCTTGCTCTCGTCATTGAAACCTTCGAGAATGACGCGCTGCTTTTCCTCGAGCTGGTTTTCCCGCGCCTGACATTCCATCAGCTGCCACTCGGCAATCCGATGCAGCCTGGCCTGCACGGCGGCGATACGACGAATCTTGCGGTCGCGCTTCTGCACTGCTCGTCACCCCGACAGCCAGGACGAGAAGGCGATGCTGAATTGCAGCACCATTTCGCGCCCCGTGAAATAAAGCAGCAATAGCCCCCCGGTGAGCACAAAGGGCATCGAGATAAAGTAGACGGGAATGCTCGGCGTCAGCTTGTTGGCAAGGCCGACCGCGAAATTGACGATGACGGCATAGATGACGAACGGACTGGCGACCCGAAGCGCCAGCGTAAAAGCCTGGGAAAGGTGATCGACGAGCTGCGTCAACCCGCCCTCGGCGCTGATCCCGGTCGCGGGCAGCCAGATATGGTAGGAGCCGACCAGACCGCGCAACAATTCCCAGTGCTGGTCGGTTACAAAGAAGACCACCGTCGCAGTCAGCGTGATCAGCGGCACCAGCGCCGGGACATGCTCGCCGTCGTCGGCGACACCCGGGAGGGTCAGACCGATCCCCGACGCGACGAATGTGGCCATCGTTTCCAGAGCCGCGAAGAACATCCGCGCGGTGAGCCCAATGACCAGGCCGACCATCAGTTCGGACATGATCAGGCGGAGGAGATCCGGCGCTGTCGCCACCTCCACGGCCGGCCGGACCGTGGACTCGAGCAGAGGTGTGAGCATCAGGGTGACGCTGATGGCGAGAAACAACCGGATCTGCGTCGGGATATTCACGCGGGAATAACCCGGCGCCACCATCATGCAAGTCCCGATGCGGCAAAAGATCAGGAACGTGGCCAGGATGGAGACGGAGCTGCTTGCGATCAAGATACAGCTCCGAGCGACATCACCTCGGCCCCCCGCGCGATCTCCACATGCGACAGCACCGGCAGCGTGGGGAACATACGTTCGGTGATCATGCGCACATAGGGGCGGACATCGGGCGGCGCCACCAACACCGCAGTGTCGCCATTGGCAGCCGCCTTGCGGACCGCAACCGACACGTCATCCGCGAATTGCTCGACCAGCCGCGGATCGGCGTCGAATTCCACGATCTCGCCCTTACCGTCGCGCTTGATGCTCTGATGGAAGGCGAGATCCCAGCGATTGCCGAGGCGGAGCACCTTGAGCACGCCGTTGTCGGCGAAATCGCCGCAGATCTGCTGCGCAATGCGCATCCGTACATGCTCGGCCACATGCTCGGACCGACGCACATGCGGCGCGATCTCGGCGATGGCTTCCAGAATGAGATGCAGATTGCGGATCGAGATACGCTCTGCCAGCAGAAGCTTGAACACCGCCTGCAGTCCTGAATAGGAAATCTGCGATGGCACCATATCCTCGATCAGCCGCTTGTATTCGGGATCGAGCCGTTCGATCAGTGCGCGGGTGTCCTTATAGGTAAGAAGCTGGGCCAGATTGTTGCGGACGACCTCGCTGAGATGCGTGAGCAGCACCGAGATGTTGTCCGCGATCTTGAAGCCATCCTGTTTGACCTCGTCGATAAACGTCTCGGGAACCCACATCGCCTTCATGCCGAAAGCGGGCTCGATCGTCTCGTCACCCGGAACATCGGGCTTCCGGTCGCCGTCAAACAACACAAGGGACTCGCCAATACGTAATTCGTGATGGGCCACGACGGTGCCGTAGATCTTGATACGATATGACTTCGGTCCGATGGAGAGGTCGTCGGTCAGCTTGATCTCGGGAATGACGAAGCCATATTGGGCAGCGAAACGCCGCCGAACCTTGGCGACGCGATGCGCAAGTTCACCGTGGGCATTCAGCATCTGGATCGCCAACTGACTGCCAACGCAGAGCTCGACATCGGAGGTCTTGAGCAATTCCTTGACGGAATCCCTGTTCTCGATCTGCGCTTTTTCCTGAACCTGCGCGATACGCGCCTGCTCGACCTTCGCGCGGGCAGCCTGCTGGCGCGGCAGCGTAAAGCTCATGAAGGCCATGGCGCTGCCAAGCAGCGCGAAGGGCAGGAATGGCAGGCCGGGAAGCAGACCGAGCGCGAACATCATCATCGCGGCAACTGACTGGGCGCGCGGATACTTGCCGAGCTGTTTCAGCACCATCTGCTCGGCAGAGCCGCGCGTGCCGCCCTTGGAGACGAGCAGGCCGGCCGAGAGCGACACGATCAGCGCGGGGATCTGCGAAACCAGACCGTCACCAACCGAAAGCTTGGTGAAGACGTCAGCGGCGCGTGACAGCTCCATGCCATGATGAGTGACGCCGATGATGATGCCGCCAAAGATGTTGATGGCAGTGATAATCAGGCCGGCGATGGCGTCACCGCGCACGAATTTCGAGGCGCCGTCCATGGCACCGAAGAACGAGCTCTCTTCCTCCAGCTCGTGGCGCCGACGCTGCGCTTCCTTGTCATCGATCAGACCAGCCGACAGGTCGGCGTCGATCGCCATCTGCTTGCCGGGAATGGCGTCAAGCGAAAATCGGGCGCCGACTTCGGCGATACGCGTCGCACCTTTGGTGATCACCACGAAATTCACGGTGACGAGAATCGCAAAGATGATGAGGCCGATGACGAAGTCGCCACCCATCACGAATTTGGCGAAACCGGCGACGACGTAGCCCGCGGCGTGCTCTCCCTCACCGCCATGCGACAAGATCACGCGCGTGGTCGCCACGTTCAGCGCCAATCGCAGGATGGTGGCGATCAGCAGCACGGTGGGAAATGCCGAGAAATCCAGTGGCCGCTGAATCCACAGCGACACCATCAGGATCAACGCGGACAACGCGATCGAGAAGGCCAGGCCGAGGTCGATCAGGATCGTCGGAACCGGCAGAACCAGCATCACCAGAATGGTGACGATGCCGAATGCAAAGGCGACGTCCGTACCGGCCCGCCGTTCGGCCGGCAGGGCTGAAATCATTACGTCGGCCATGGCAATTCTCGCACGAATATCATGGCCGCACTGTGCAGCGCCGACCTTGCGTGAAGATGGTGGAGACGATGGCGGCTAGAAGCCGCGTTCGATCCGGCCGTAGAGCACTTCGGTGAAGGCGAAGATATGGGCTCCCATGAAAGAGCCGGTCACGGCGACCACGATCAACATCACCACGATCTTGGGGATGAAGGTCAACGTCATTTCCTGCACCTGGGTCAGTGCTTGCAGGAGGGCAATAGCGATGCCAACGAACATCGCGGCGCCGACCGCCGGGCCGGCGGCAACGATGATGGTCCAGATCGCCTGCTGGGCGATATCGAGGGCGTCGCGCTCGTTCATGGCTCAGCTAATGGTAATGCCGGGCCCGAGCTGGACCTTCGTGCCGTTTTCGAGCGTGGCAACCGCACCGCCCTGGATGATATAGACTTCCTTGATCTTGCCGGTCGTGCTCGTTCCGCTTTCATCCGTGAACGAAGCGGTGCGGCCGATCAACCCTTCTGCTTGGGTGATCGCGCTGGTCGACAGCAGCGTATCGAGCTTTGTATTGGTCTGAACCGCCTGCTCGACGGACGACAGCTGCGCAAGCTGACTCATATATTCGGTTGAATCGGTCGGATTGGTGGGATCCTGGTTGCGCATCTGCGCGATCAGAAGCTGCAGGAAGCCGTTGTAGTCGATCATGTTGGTCGACGACGTCGGCGTCGTCGTCGTGCTTGTGGTGGATTTCGCGGTATCTACGCCGTTGACGATCATCTCGCTCTCCCTGGGTTAGGCCACGACCGGCAGCAGCATGTCGGCGCCGCTCAGGATCGCCTGTTCGACTTCGAACAGAGCCCGGATCTTCCGCAACGCCTCGTAGTAACGTTTAGCCTCGACGAGCTCCTCGATCGCATCGAGGCCCTGCAACAATTCCTTGTTGTCGGCCGCCGCGTAGATCGCGCAGCGCTGATGCCCAAACACCGCGCGCGCCTGTTCGATATCGCCCGGGCTCATCAACATCAGTTGCACAACGAAATAGAGCTGCCGAAGCGGCGTTGTCGCATCGGCGACCTGCATGACCTGGCTTTCCAGCAGGAAAGTCACGTCGTTGATCAGTTCCAGCGTCACCTTGCGGTCGACCCGCAAAACTGCGCCGTTAATGTAGATTTTCTCGCCCGATCGCAGCGATATGCACATTGGCTTCTTCATGCCAGCAGAATCCCGGATGACGATATTGATCGCAACGAGATCGCTCACGTCCGACAACTGCCCTTCCCGGAGGCGCTCGGCCTCCTTGATGACCCAGAGACCAATCGAAATCAGCTGCGCTCGCAACTGCTCGGGCAGGCCGTTTCGCGGATTCGACAGATCCTGTATGAAGAAAGTCCAGAGATTACGGATATAGAGTAAGGCGTCTGTTTCTTCGGATGAAGCAAGCGCACCGCTCTGGATTTTCTGAAGTAGTTTAATTCCGTGATTCAGCGCTTGTTGTTCCCTGGATCGCGCCTCGCGGCCGCTATCCTCGATTTCCGCGTCGTAACCTGCCAGTGTCATTTCAATCGATAACCTGTTGCTTCATAGATCAGCCCACCTATCAGAGATAATTGAGGATGCTGAGGTTCTGAATTTGCGCGGTCAGCGCATGCGACATCTCCAACTGATTTTTCAGAGAGTTGACCCGGACGGATGCCTCTTCCGGATCGACCACTTCCATCGCGTTGATCTGCTTGTTGACGATGTCGGTCTGCACCTTGAGACGACTGGTTGCATTTGTTGTCTGTTCCTGCGCGGTGCCGAGGCGTGCACCGACACTCGCAAGGTCGGACACCGAACCGCCGACGAGCAGCAGCGCCTTGTCTGTAACGGCCTGGAACGCGCTCTGATTCAGAGTTTCCAGACCAAGCCCGCTGAGCATCGTGTAGGCCATCGCCAGGTTGCGGAATGCCTTGTCATTGGCGCTGGCGGAGGAATCGACGGTTTGTGTCGTAGAGATGCGACTGCGCATGACCTGATCGGATGCCGAAGACCAGTTCGTTCCCCAGGCCGGATCGTCGAATTCGGTCGCAAACGCATTGTCGAGGAAGTTATTCATGGCGGCGGGGGTGATATTTACGGCAGCCACGTCACCGGGCGGAAAACCAAAAGCGGCAGTAAAAGCCGCATCGATCGCCGTCTTGCTGGCCGAACCGGTCTGATAAGGCGTCATCGGCTGTTGTGCCGTATTGATGCCGGCGAACAGATACTGTCCGTCCATCGACACATTGAGCGTCGTGAGAAGCGACTGGAGGTTCGACGCTGCTGGCTGCGCGATGATGACGCCGCCATTTGCCGAATTGCGCGCCGCCAGCAGATCTTTCTGGAAGGACTGTGCCGTCTCGATCAATTGCGAAACACGCTCCTGCGTGACGTCCAGGCGGGCACTCACGAGCGCATTGGTATCGACGATCTTCTCCATATCGAGAAGCTCCGCACGCAGGGTCACGTCGCGACCCGTGAGTGCACCCAGGCTCCCCCCGACGTCAGCGAGCCTTCCTGTCGTCGCCTCCTTGGTGGCCTTTGAGATCGCCACCTGGCTTTTCGACGCGGAGATGCGCAGGGTGGTCGAGATCGAGTTCGATGAAATGAAATTTGTAGCCATATCGATTACCCCACCGCCATCAGAAGTTCTTTCAGCATGTCGTCAATCGTTGAGATCAGCTTCGACGATGCCGAGAAAGTGCGTTCGACCTGCAACATGAAGGTCATCTCATCATCCATGTTGACGCCATTGACGTTCGACAACGCATCGGCGCTGCGCTCCAGGAGCGTCTGGCTATAGGTGGCGTCGTCGCCCACGCTCTTGCGCTGCGATTCCAGCCAGCTCACCGAGGAGCCGGCAAAGTCGATGAGGCTGCCGCTAGGCTTGCCGAGCGCGGCCGGATCATAGGCTCGGGATGCCGCCATGCCATCGACGAGGCCCTGAATGCGAGCGAAGAAGCCTGCTTGGCCTCCGGCATTGTAAACGTAGTTGGCGCCATTGATGCCACCGTCGCGAATCAGGCTCGGATTGCCACCCAGCGCCTGATCGACCAGATTGGTGACCTTGATCGTGCCGGCGAGCCCGACGTTGATCACGCCCGCGGTTGGCATTCCGGGTCCACCGGCATAGGTGAAGAGGCCGGTTTGGTCTGGTCCAACGGCAGCGCTCTGATCCTTCTCGGAAAAAATCTCGATCACGGCGCGCGCAACTTCGTCGAGCTGATTCTGATAGGTCACCATCTTGTCGTCGCGAAGCGTCGCGAGACCAGCGAGCTTGCCGGAGCCGATCGGCATGATCGCGTTAGCGCCGGTAACGGGAACGCCATCGATGACCACAGCGTTACCCGTTGTGGCGGCCGTGTAGGAATTTGTCGGAGCAAAGGTTACGGAGCGAGCGGTACGCTCGAACAACGTGACCCCCGAATCCGTATAGACAACCATGTCATTGTTTGCGCGGGTGGCAAACGTGATCCCGACCTCCTGGGACAGCTTCGACAGAATACTATCGCGCGTATCGAGGTAGTCGGTGACGTCGGAGCCGGAGATCGTTCCCTTGATGATCGCCGTATTGACCGTCTCGAATTGTGCCAGAAGCTGATTGATATTCCCGACCGACGTCGCCATTTCGGCGTCGGCATCCGCGCGAACAGTCTGCACGGTGTTGGTCGAATCGTTTAGCGATGCTGCAACATTTTTGGCTGCCGTGACGGCGGAATTCGCGAACGTCACGTTATCCGGCGCCGATGCATATTGCTGCAGGGCGCTTTTCAGCTTGGCCAGTTGCGCCGCGGCAGACTGATCGAGCTCGGGGTCGTCGATGGTGACGGCCGCAACCTTCTGCAGACCGTTATAAAGAGCATCCTGCTGTGCGGTGTTTGATACCGCCTTGACGACATTGTTGAACAAGCCGGCGCTGGCGGCCCGCTGAATACCACTGACATAGACACCGCTGCCCGGCTGGGAAACGATCAGAGCATTCTTGCGGGAGTAGCCGTCCTGATGCAGGCCGGCGACGTTGCGCGAGATGACGGAAGACTGGACGCCCGACGCCATAAGCGACGAGCGGGCCGAATTGAGTGCGACCGTAAGTGACATTGGGAACTCCCGTCAGTGATCCGCGCTGTGCGCTAGCGCTTCAGGTTGACGAGTACGTCGAGCAGGTCAGCGCCGGTCTGGAACACCTTGGAATTCGCGGTGTAGCCACGCTGCGACTCGATCATCGCCGTGAGCTCGTTGGCCAGATCGACGTTGGATGCTTCGAGCGCCTCCGGCTTGATGGTGCCGAGGCCGCTATTGCCCGCGAAATCGACCTGGATGTTGCCGGAATTGGTGCTGATCGAATAGACGTTCCCGACTTCGGGCGAGAGATTGTCGGGGCTTGGCACCGTCGCCAGCGGGATCTTGTAGCTCGCGATTCGCGTGCCATCGTCGAAGATCGAATACATGGTGCCGTCCGAGCTGACTTCGACACGGTCGAGCGCGCTCGGCGCGTTGCCGTTGGTCGTGGCCTTGAACTGGAATTCGTCCGCGACCTGCGTCATACTCGACATATCGAAAGTGACCGGCGAGCCGCCCGGGATTGTGAAGTTCATAGAAGTCGGGCTCGCGGCAGCGAGACGACCCTTGCCGGTGGCGCTGACGTCGAAGGTAAATGTCGTGGTGGCGCCTAGCTGCGACCCGGCTGCATAGGGGAAGCCGCCGCCTGCTGCCGCGCCTGCGCTGTTGTAGATCTGCACATCCCATGTATTGGCGGCTGTCTTGAACATGTACATGTCAAGTTTCACCGCATTTCCAATATTATCGTAGGTGATGACCGACGTTTTCGACGTAAAGTTCGGCGGTCCGGCGCTGATCGCAGCATTGGAATCCAGGTTGGCGCTACTGATGCCCGCCTGGGTCGTCGGATTTCCAAGCAAGGACTGCTGCGCGATGTTCACGACCTCGAGATTGCCGAGGCCGTTGGCAACGACGTTCGGCTGGGCGCCATTCTTGATGTTGTAGCCCATCAGATAGTAGCCACCGGTATTGTAGAGATTGCCCTGGCCATCCGGAACGAAAGAGCCAGCGCGCGTGAGGTAAGGCGTGCCTCCTGCGTCGCTGACGACGAAAAATCCGTTGCCCTGGATCGCCAAATCGGTTGCGGACGTCGTGTAGTTCATCGTTCCGGGATCAGAGATCGCATAACGAACCTGCGTCTCGACGCTGCCGGAATTGTAGTTTCCGGTTCCGCTGCGAAGGATAAGGGAGGAGAATTCCGTCGAGGCGCGCTTGTAGCCCGTGGTATTCACGTTCGCGATATTGTCAGCGACCGTTGCCAGCTTGTTCGATTGCGCGTTCATGCCGGAGCCGCCTGTGCGCATCACCCCATACAGACTCATCGATTATCCTCCGTTTCACGTGTGAAGTATTAGAATTGAAGTTGCTTGTGTGAGGCTGGCGGTTATCCACAGGGTCATCGTGACGCAGTGCGTTCCGCGCAGAAGTCGCGTGCCTTGCTTGTCCATGACCCGAATCCGCTCGCGACAAGACTGCCGATAACGCTGCAGATGTAGCGTTTCTGGCCGACAATATTGGTCGGCCCGGCATTGTAGCGCGCGACGGCCATCGTCCAGTTGCCCTCGCGCTCACGCAAATCTTTCAGAAATCGTGCGGCGTAGTCGACATTGCGTGCCGGATCGAACATCGCTTCCACACTGGGAAATTTCTCGCCGTGATAGCGGTGATTGATCTGCATGCAGCCGAGGTCGACTAATTTGGCGCCCTTGCTTTTCTCCTCGGCGAAGCGCGCAACGGCATTGCGCAGATCGGTGGCCAGCACCGTCCTGCCATCAACATTGAGCGCATAGGGATTCAGCACGCCCTTGCGCCCGGTCTCGCTGAGACCGACCGCAAAGAGAACGCCGAGTGGCACGTTGTGACGGCGTGCCGCGCGCGCCATCTCCCGTTCGCACGGCCCCTCGGCGCGTGCGTCCGTTACAGCGCTAGATATAAACAGTGCTGCTGCGAACCCGATTGCTATTCTGGTCCTGCTGCCGTTCTGACGGCCTTGGCGATTGCTCATGATCCTGCCTGTTATGCCGTGCGCCGCTCTGCGCATCACCGGACGACCGCCCCGAAGAACCACCGTCCGCCTGCGATCCGCCTGACGACGGCAGCGAAGAACGTTGATCGGACGGCGCTTGTTGTTGCTGTTGCTGCTGCCCGTTGTTCAGATTTGCGTCGGGGGTGCGGGTATGATCGATCGCCGCGATGTCGAACGTGTAGCCAGCCGACTGCATGGCGTCGGTGAGCGCGCCGCGTTCCTGCCGCAGCATTTGGGTGGTTTCGTAGCGATCCGCAGTGAGATGAATCTCCACGGAATCGCCGGCAAGCCGCATCTTCACGGTGACAGAACCGAGATTGGGCGGATCGAGTTCGAGCGTCATCATACGCACCGGCCGGCTATCCGCAGCTTTGTGCGCTTCGAGCCCCGGCGCGTCGGCCGCGCGAGCCCCTTCAGGCGATGCGACGGCCGACAGATCAGTCGCCATCCGATCGACGATCTTTTGCAACGTCGTCACCTGTTGCACCGGTTCGAAATGCGTCTCTTGTTCACGAACGACCGCCTTGGCGGCTGGAAGCGGCTTGGTATCCGTCGTCTCGACCGTCAGCGTGAAACGTTGCGTAGTAGCCGCATCGGCGTCAGGCACGTCGGCCGTTGTGGCCTGAATGAGCTTCGCGGGATCGCGCGGAACATCATCGGTCTTCACGTCCGGTACCGAGATGCGAGACGCCGCCTTGCCGTCGCTTGGCAAAGGTGAGTGTGCGTGATCGAGCTTGGCCATTACCGCGCTGAGCGCGGGGTCCGGTCCGCGCCAGGGGGCAGATTTTGTCGCCCCCTCGTCGCCCTCCGTGGCCTTTGCATCGTCATCATCGGCTTGATCATCGCTGACGTTTGGCTTTTGCGCGACTTCACCCGTCAATTCCGCAAGAACGGATGCCGCGTCGAGCACCGGCTTTGCATCAACGATTTTCGCGTCATCAGCTGTCTTGGGAACATGCGGCGTGACTGTTTTGCTCTCTTTTGAGACCAGCCGGAGCTGCTCGCGAAAATGATCGGCCTTCTCCTTGCCGTCCTTGGCATGGGCACCGCCGTTGAATCCGCCTTTCGCTCCAGCCTTTCCGGCCGCTGTCTGGCGAAGGGCTGCCATCAGGAGATCGGCATTGTTCATCGGGTTTTCTCCTTTAATTGCTCCTGCGACGCATCGAGCAGCTTTTGCGCGCGATCAACGGCGGCAAGAGAGCGGCTGAAATCAATGCGCGGCCGCATCGCCGTCTTCACTTCGCTGCTTCCGTCGCTTTTGGCCTTTGCCTCCGGCAGCGCTTTTCGAACATTCAATCCAATGGCAAGCGCCGCGGTTTGCAGTTCGACATCACGTTCGGACAGTTTTGCCTTGTCGATCTGCTCAAGCTCGGCGATTGCCGTACTGTGTGCCGATGTGGCAACGCGTGCCGCGGCACGGTACAGGCGCGCGCGCACGCGCTCGGCGCTGTCATCATCGGACAATGCAAATACACGGTCGGCGGCAAGCACTGTCATTTCAGTCTTGCCGCGAACCAATGCCGTTCTTGCAATTAGAAGATAGAGCGCACGCTGGCTCGCCCGATCGAGATGATCGAGCACGGCGACAAGACGCGGGAAACGATCAGGTCGCTGCACGAAGCTGAAGCGTGCCACAGAGAGCGCAAAGCGCTGGCGGAAATTCCCCGCATAGATGGAATGCCGATATCTGCGAAAGTAACGCACCGCGAGGGCTTCGAACTTGTCGAAGTCGTCGTCCTGTCCGACGATGAAAATCTCCCTACGCAGTGCCGCTTCCTCGACCAGCGTGCCCGGCATCATCAGCCGCACCTCGTCAAGCAATGCGATCGCGACCTTCAGGTCGTCCTGCGCAACCAGTGCCGATTGCACCAGCGCAATCTCCGCACCGAGCGCCGCAGGCAGACTACGTGGCTTGATATTCGCGAGCTTCGACTTCGCTTCGTCCGTACGCCCTTCGACGTAGGCGATAGCGCCATCGACAATGGCCTCGTCAATATTCAGCACGTTGCGGGAACGGAGGCTCGCGACCACTTGCGGCGACCCGCCACTCAGGAGGAAGGTGACAGCTGCGCGCGAATTGCGCGGCTCCTTCCAGACGGCGGCATCGGCTTTCAGGAAATTCTCACCCAGGCGCTTCAGCAGGGCGGGTTGGGAATTGTGAGCATCGAGATCGCCGCGCGCGATCTGATCTTGCAGCATCTGCAATGAACGAACCATCTGATACGGTTCGCGCATTTGGTCGTCGGCCGGCTGCGCATGTGCGCTGCCAAGACAGGCTAGAAGCGTTGCTGCAATGATCCTGGCGCTGGTCATAGCACGGGAGCACGGATCAGAAGCTCGATCCGCCGGTTCTGCGCGGCAAGCGGGTCGTTCTGAATTTTCGGCCGGCGGTCTGCATAGCCCTCGATGCGCTCGACCCGCGCGGCGTCGAGGCCGCCGCGCACCAGCATGTGATACGCCATATGCGCACGCGCGGTCGAAAGCCGCCAATTGTCATATTCCGATGTGCGATAGACGCGGCTATCGGTGTGACCGCGCACGATGACCTGGCCACGGTTCTGCGCGATCATCGGCGTGATCTTGTCGAGCGCGCGAACGAGACCGGGCGTGGGCTCGGCCGAGCCGTTGGCAAACATTCCGTAATTCACGTCGTCCGTCAGATTGATCAGCAGTCCTTCGGGAGTCTCCCTCACTTCGGCAACCGGACGCGCCGGTCCAATGGTGACCAATGCCGCCGAGATCGCGGCCTGGAGCTTGGCGGCGTCCATCGGCTGGGCCTTTTCAGCCTGGGCGGGCGCCTTGTCAGGCTGCGCCTGGGATTTATCAGCCGGTGCTGCGGTCTTGTCAGCCTGAGCCGGTTGCGGGCGACCCGCTGCCGGATTGGACTTGTCGCCATCGTCGGCAAACAACCCGGCGGGCTTCGGTGCCTCCTGCTTGTCGGATTTCGCGGGAGTTGAATTCGATCCCGACATCTCCTGACCCGGGGTGCCGGTGGCATCAGGCTTGGCATCGAGCGGGCGCGGCTCCTGGCCCTCGCTCGCCGCAGCAGCAACATCCTCGCCGAATGGAAGGCTGCCGGCGTCCTTGCGTCCCGACAGCTTCTTCTCGAGCGACGAGATCGACGCCATCGGCCAGTTGATCGGATCGAAGGGGTCCCGATAGGCCTCTCCGCCCTTCAGCCCTTCCTTACGATTCGGGTCGAGCGCCGCGCTGGTCTGTCCCGGACGCGGAGGACCGCCGGCAATCTCCGACAGCACCGCATAAGGATCGCGAAACAACGTCGCCTCGCCATAGCGCGGTTGTGGAGGCTGCGGACGCGCAAGCGCATCGGTCGGCTGACCTGGCTCCGGATGCGGCCACTTGCTCTCGCCTTCCACGGCCTTGCCGGGGTCAACCCTCCGGGCGTCGTTGATGCCCTTGCGATCCGGTGTTGAGTCGGTCAGCTTGATCGGATTGAAATAGGTGGCAACGCTCTCACGCGTTTCCTGATTGGTGGCATTGATCAGCCACATCACCAGAAAGAATGCCATCATCGCCGTCATGAAGTCGGCATAGGCGATTTTCCAGACACTGTTCTTCGTCTCGCCGCTCTCAAGCGAACTGCGACGGCGGATGATCACTATTTCTGGCGGAAGCGGATCGGCCATCTCAGCTCTGGACCGCCATCTTCAGTCGTTCGGTCCAGACCTTGAGCTGAGTCTCGAGCACGATCTGATCAACGACAATAGACGCTTCCGCTTCGGGGCCGGCACGCAATTCCGATGCGATGGCGCGGACGCCGAGCTTGCTGCGGATCAGTTCGAGCAGCTCCGATGGGCCTGTGATACGCAGGACCGGGCGGCGGCTATCGGTTGTAATCGACGACAGATGCTCGATGAATGACGTAACTGCCTGTTTCTGCACGGCGTTACTGATGAGCGGCTCGAGGAGTCGAGCGACTACGCCGGCGATCCTTCCCTGCAACTGGTCGCCCATTTCGGCGATATCGCCGGCGAGCTTGGCCGCAGTCTCGTTGAGCAGTTGCTGCCGTTCTTCGGCGGCCTGCGCTGCAAGTGCCTGCTTCTCCTGCTCCAAGCGCCGTTCGAACTCGGCGAGTGCGCTCGCATAGCCTTCGGCGCGACCACGCTCATAGCCATCATCCTCCTGCACGACAGGCGGCTTTGGCTGCATCTGCGGCTGGGGTTGAAACGACGGCTGCTGCTTTGCCTTCTGCAGAAGTGGCTGATGCTGCGACTGCACGCTGGAGTGATGCAGATGGTCGAACGGAACGACGCGGCTGCGTGTTTTTGGCGGCTCCGGTCGATCGAAATCGGCGATCAGACGTGCGACTTGCTCTGCGCTCATACCGCTTCCTCTTGTCTGATCCATTGTTTCAGAATCGCCGCCGCCTGCTTCTCATCGAGCTGGATGATCTGTTCCAACCGCCTCTGCGGCGTATTCTGCATACTGCTCGAGACATCCTGGATAAGATTGGGCGGAGCCTCGCCTCCTGTCAGAGCCGCGGTCGCCATCGTGCTGCCGCCACCGAGAAGCGCATTCGTCTCCGCCTGGAACTGCATTGTCTCGTCCGTCTTCGCACTGGCCAGGATCGTATTGATCGCTGGGCGCAGACCGAACCAGATCAGCATGCCGGCCACGGCCAGGATGGTGATGGCACTCACGAGACTGCCCGCCTGACGCATCATCACTTCTGTGAAGGTGATCGACGGCACCGGCGTGAGATCGCGCGCACCTTCCATGAATTCGACTGCCGAAACCTGAATCTGGTCGCCACGCGGGCGATCGATGCCAGCTGCGGTCGCAGCAATCTGCGAGATCTCCGCGACCTTGGCTTCGATCGCAGCATCGCTCACCTTGTCGCCGAGGCTCGCGATGAGACGCGGCCGGTTGACCAGAACGGCGAGGAACATCTTGTTCACCACAAAACCATCGCTCGTGGTCGTCACCGTCTTCGACGACACTTCGTAATTGGTGATGTCTTCGCGGCGCTGCTTCTCATCATTCTGATTCTTGGCACCGGTCGCATTGACCTGCTGATCTGGCAGGTTCTGCTGAACGGTTGTCGGCTGCTGTCGATCGAGGCTCTGCGATGTTTCCTTCTCTCGTACAGCGCGCACAGAGCGCTGCACCCGCGAATCTGGATCGTAGACCGTCTCGTTGGTCTGTTTCTTATCGGTCGACAGCTGGGTCGCAACGCTGACCTCGAAGTTATCGAGCCCCAGATAGGGTGTCAGTGCCCGGCTCACATTCTCCTGGATCGAGCGGCTGACGACCTTCTGCAAATTGGCCATCGTGGTCGGCGTTGCCCCGAGGCTGCCGCTGCCGTCATCGTCCGAAAGCAGCGAACCGTCACTGTCGAGCACGGTGACCTTGTCCGCGGTCATTCCCGGCACGGCCGCAGCTACGAGATGGCGCACCGAACGCGCCGTGCGTGCATCCGCCGGGCCATCCGTTCGCAGTACGACCGAAGCCGATGGCGGCGACTGCTCACGCCGGAATGAACCACGCGCAGGCATCACGATATGAACGCGGGCTGCCTTGACGCCTTTGAGAACCTGGATCGTTCGCGCAATCTCGCCCTCGAGCGCACGCACGCGCGTGATTTCCTGCATGAACGAGGTCAGGCCGAGCGAGCCGATCTTGTCGAACAGCTCATAACCGCCGCCGGTGGTGCTAGGCAGGCCCTTGTCGGCGAGTAGTGTACGCGCCTGGGCGGTCTGTCCGGGACGAACATAGACGGTATCGCCCGCCGTATTCAGATCGAAAGCGATATTCGCGTCGCGCAGCACCGAGCTGACACGCGTCACGTCCTCGCGGCTAAGACCCGAATAGAGAACATTGTATTCCGGCCGGCTTATGTAGTACGCGCCGCCGCCAACACCGCCAAACACAGCGAGGCCAACCACCGCGAGCAGAATGAGACGCTTCGTACCCAGCTCAAGCAGATTGTTCCAGAGCTTCTGCGCGTGCTCGCGATTGACCATAAATACCCCTGCCCACTTCCGAATCGATCATCGATTGTGAAGCTTGTCCGAGGGTTACGGAGAGCTGGAAAGCGAAATGGCCGCGACCTATGACGGTCGCGGCCATTCCCATTCACGATGTGAGAGCGATTAGCCGCGGAACAGCGACAGGATGCTCTGGCTGCCGGCATTGGCGATCGACAGCGCCTGAATGCCCAGCTGCTGCTGCGTCTGCAAAGCCTGGAGGCGGGTCGATTCGGCGTTCATGTCTGCGTCGACGAGCTGGCCGATACCGCGATCGAGCGAGTCAGTCAGGGTCTTGACGAAGTCCTGCTGCAGACCGATGCGGTTCTTGATGGCGCCGAGGTTGGTGGCGGCATCGGTGATCTTGCTCAGCGCTTTGTCTGTACCCGAGATGTAGGTCTCGAGCGCAGTCAGATCGGAGGCGCTATCGGTGAACTTCGAGATGTCCAGATTAGCTACGCTGAAGGTGGTCCAGCCACCATTCTTGTAGACGTCGTAGGTCTGGTCGAGAACGCCTTTTTGGGTCGCCACGTTGGCGGTAGCCGCTGGCTGCAACGCAACGGTACCGCCGGTCGCGCCACCATTGGTGCTGGTGGTAGCGATCGCGGTCGTGCTGGCGTTCTTGATCTCGAGCGTCTTGCCATCGGCATTGACACCAACAGTAAGGCCCTGAATGCCCAGACCGTTAAGTGCCTTGGCGATGTCCTGAACCGTGGAGCTCTGCGACACGTTGATCGTGGTCGTCGTGGCAGTTCCACCAAGTGGCGTGACGGCGAAAGCAATCGTGCCCGTGGTCGTGGCGGGCGGACCAGCCGCACCGACGGTGGCCGGATCGAAAACGAGGGTCGTCGTCGTGGCGGCAGCGTGAGCCGTGATGTAGGCGGCGTCGAGCGTCGTATCGTAGAGCTTGATGGCGTCGAGGTCGATGGTGAGCGTGTCCACCGAAACGACACCGCCGGCGCGGGAGAAGGACGACACGACCGACTTCGTCGAGTTGTAGGTGGGGTCCTGTGAGTCGACCGAGATCCAGTTTTCACCGTTGAACACGGCCGAGTCGGCAGTATTCTTCAGCTGCTTCTGAAGTTCGGTGATTTCGCTCTGGATCTTGGCGCGGTCGACACCCGGGGTACGAGCAGCAACCAGTTTTTCCTTGATCGACGAGACGACGTCGACCGTGCCTTCGAGGCCAGTATACATCGTGTCGATGGTCGCAGCGCCGAGACCGAGAGCGTCCTGCACGGCGCCCAGAGCCTGAACGTCCGAACGCATCGTGGTAGCGATCGACCAGTAAGCGGCGTTGTCCGACGCGGTCGCCACGCGATAGCCGGTCGAAATACGGTTCATCGTGGTGGAGAGGTTGGCATCGACCGAGCGCAGGGTCTGCAGCGCGGTCATTGCCTGGGAGTTGGTCATCAAGCTAGACATCGTATGTCCCTTTAATTTGATTGATTTGCTGGGGACATACCGGACTTTCACCGGTACGAGAGGGCGGCATCATGCCTTTGGAATGTCGATATCTGATCGACCCAACCTGTCGTGAACTGCAAGCTAGCCGCCAAACCTTACCCAAAGCTGAAGGGAGCGGCGGCTCGTATAGTTAACAGCGATCATTTGATTCGTCACTTACCTTGTGATGAATCAAATGATCTAGAGAAACGACTTCACAAGACCAACTGCGAGCAAATTCCAGCCGTCGATCAACACGAAGAATAGTACCTTGAATGGTAGCGCGAATACCGTGGGCGGCATCATCATCATGCCCATCGACATCGTCAGTGTTGCGACGATCATGTCGATCACCAGGAACGGCATGACGACAAGAAAGCCGATCTCGAATGCGCGGCGAAGTTCCGACACCATGAAAGCCGGGATGATAATTCGCAAATCGACCCGTTGCCCGTCGAGTTTGACCTTCATACTCTCGGCTGCGAGGTTCTCGAAGGTTTGCAGATCCTTTTCGCGCACGTGCTGCAACATGAAATCCCGGAACGGATCTGTGACCCGCGAATAGGCTTCCTGTTCGGTGATTTCATTCTTCATCAGGGGCTGAAGGCCGTTTACCCAAGCGCGATCGAAAGTCGGCGCCATCACATAGAATGTGAGAAACAACGCGAGGCTGATCATCACGATGTTCGCTGGCGTAGTCTGCAGGCCAAGCCCTGTGCGCAGGAATGAGAGCGCGACGACGAATCGCGTGAAGCTCGTCACCATGATGAGCAAGCCCGGCGCCAGTGACAGCACCGTCAGCAGCGCGACCATCTGGATGATTCGGCCGCTGGCACTACCCTCGCCCGGCGGAAGCAAGGTCGACAGATCCGGAACCTGCGCCATGGCAGCTGTCGGCAGAAGCGCCAGGAGCAGGATCGGAATGATACGCTTCATTGCACCACCAGCGTCTCGATAATCAACTCACGAACCCTGCCGCTCGAACGCGTAAGCGCGCGCTCATTCAGGTCTTCGCGCAAATATTGCAGGCCGCGGGCACCCTCGATCTGCGCGGGTGTGAGCGTGCGCAGATAGGCTGCAACATCTTCGCCGATGCGGGCGACCACGATACTCGCCTCCTCCTCGGTCAACTTGTCGGTCACGATCGACGCCTCCATGCGGATCCAGGCATTTGGCGGCGCCGCCAGATTGGTCACGACCGGTGTGATCTTGCGCAGACGATCATTGGGATTGAAGGCCGAGGAGATCGGCTTCTCCGGAACTTCCTTCTGGCTTTCACTGATGCGTTGGAACGTCGACATCAAATGCAGGCTTGCCAGCGCTCCTGCGCCCACCGAGAGCGCAGTGACGAGCAGCAGGGCGCCAAACCACTGCATGACCCCCGGGCGCTGGCCTTCATTCGCGGTGTCATCGGCCATGAGCGATCCCCATCAGAACGGCGCGACCTGGTCGTAGACCTGCTGGCCCCAGTTCGGCTGCTGCACTTCCATGGACCGGCCGCGCCCGCCATACGAAATGCGGGCTTCGGCGATCTTCTCATAGGCGATCGTGTTGTTGCGGCTGATATCGATCGGACGCACGATGCCGCCGACATTGACGATGCGCATTTCGTAATTGACGCGCATCTCCTGCGAACCGCTGACCAGGAGATTGCCGTTCGGGAGTACGTCGACAACGACTGCAGCCACCGAGAAACGTACTTCTTCGTTCCGGTCAATCTTGCCAGCGCCCTTGTTCGACGACTGGGACTTGACGTTGGTGTCGAAATTTCCCGCCGAGAGCCATTTGGCAATATTGGCCGAATAGTCGGACTCAACCTTGATCTGCGAGTCACGCGACCGATCCGTCTTGTTGTCGAGGATCGCCTTGTCGTTCATCAGAATATTCACGGTCAGAAGATCGCCGACCCGCGTGGCCCGCGAATCGCGGTAGAGGTCCTTGCGGTCATTCCAGATCGAGTGAGGGCCTGCGCTACGATAGGCACGCCTCTCGATCGGGATTGCGCGCGCATCGACCTGCATGCCGTTGCCAATCGGCGACATGTAGGGTGCCTGGCCAACCTCGGCGAGATTGCTGGCGCAACCGGTCAGGCACGACAGTGCGACCGGAATCAGAATCACTCTTAACCACATCATTTCTTGGCTTTCCCGTCGTCGGTGCGACGCATCCCGGCAAGCGTGTCGGCGAGGTGTGCGCCACGTGCCGGCTCCATTTCATTGAGGATCGCGCTGGCCACGCGAACGCGCAGCTTGGCGAGAACAGCAGCTGCCGTGTCATCAGCCATGCTGGCAATCTGCTGCGCCGCGGCTTCCGGATTCATGCGCGAGTAGATTTCGACGACGTTATCTTCTGCCTTTTTGAGGAATTCTTCGCGCAACTTCAGCCATTCCTCATATTCGGCACGCTTGGCCTCAAGTTCCGCAATGCGCAGCTTCAGCTTGGATTCCGTCGCTTCCAGCTCTTTCTGCTGCCACGCCACACGGGCATCGAGTGCCTGGTCTGCAATGTTGCTGCAAAAGCGCGCGACGTCGGATTCCTGGGAGTTCGCGGCTGCGCTATCCTTTTTGTCGATTGCGCCCGTGATCAGCGCCGAATCGGCAGGCGGACGCACCACCGGGTCCTGCTTGTTTGCAGCTGGACGGGGGCGCGCGACTTGCGGCGTCTTTGCAAATTCACCGAGGTTCAGCGGCTTTGAGAGCTTCTGCTCGGGTTCGGCCGATGCCTGTGTGGACAGCACCATACCGACCAGCATGAGGAATTTGATCGATCGATTTGCGACGCGCGCCATTCGTGTTCTCGTGATTCAGCTGAGCGAGCGTTGCACGCTTTGGCTTGCGTGACGCTGACCCGCGCCTTACTGGATGACGAGTTCCGCCTGAAGCGCACCGGCCGCCTTGATCGCCTGTAAGATCGCGATGATCCCCTGCGGCTTCAGCCCGATCTGATTGAGACCACGCACCAGGCGCTGCAAATCTGCCCCGCGCAGAATGGCGATTTTGGCGCCGGGCTCATTCGCTTCGATGAAGGTCTGCGGCACCACCACGGTCTCACCGCGCCGCGCAAACGGTGACGGCTGCGATACGATAGGCGCCTCGGTGATTCTCACGGACAGATTGCCATGGGTCACCGCCACCGTCGAAATCTGTACATTCCGGCCGATGACCACTGTTCCCGTACGTTCGTCGACCACGACCCGCGCCGGCGTATCCGGCTCGACCAGCAGTTCCTCGATCTCGGCGATAAAACGCACCGGCGAGGTGCCACGCGGCCGGGACAGTACGATAGTACGATAATCGCGTTCGAAGGCTACGGCCTTTTGGTAACGGCCACTGCCATGCGCATTGATCGCATCCATGATGCGCGTTGCGGTGACGAAATCCGGATTCTTTAGCTCAAGAATGAGCGATTCCATCTCGCTGAAACGCCCCTTGACCTCACGTTCGATCAGCGCGCCATTTGGGATGCGGCCAGCCGTGGCCACACCCTGGCTGAGCGTTTGTGCAGCGCCTTCGACGTTGTAACCGCCTACGGCGATAGCGCCTTGCGCGACAGCATAGGTTTCACCGTCGGCGCCGCGTAACTGCGTCATCACCAACGTTCCGCCAAGCAGGGATGATGCGTCGCCCAGCGACGAGATCGCGACGTCGATTCGCGAACCACCTGCGACGAACGGCGGCAGATCGGCCGTTACGACGACCGCTGCCACGTTGCGCGTACGCAACGAAGTGCCACGGATATTGATGCCCATATTGTCGAGCATCGATTGCAACGACTGTTCGGTGAACGGCGCGTTGCGCAACGTGTCACCGGTGCCCTTGAGGCCGATCACTAGGCCATAGCCGAGAATCTGATTCTCGCGCACGCCCTTGAGATTGGCGATGTCTTTCACGCGCACAGCGGCATCTGCTGTCGAAAACGAAAGCGAAAGCAGGAGACCGCAAAGGAGACGCAGCATCATCCGTTTTGAATCCGCACTGATCCGTCTTGCTGGACGATGCCCCGAATGGTGACCCCGGTATCGAGGTTGCGAAGCTGCACCATCATGCCAGCGCTGCCCGACTGCAGGGACGTTGCATAGGTGACGATAATGAGCCCGTCATCCTCGACGAGCACCTTCACCACAGCGCCGCGGGTGACGGCCTTGAGATCCTCGAGCCCGTTGATCGGAATCAGGTGCCCTGCCAACAGAGTGCGACGCGCGATGCGGCCAACGAGCGACGCACGGTCGTTGATAAAGGCACTTGCACCCTGAATATTGGGCGCAAAGTTGCGATCCATGATCATTTCATCTCTGATGACGTCACCAGGATAGATCGCGGTGGCTGGCACGGGATAGCGAACGGCCTCTTCCGCCGCATCCGCGACGCCTGCGATGCCGGCCGCGAGCACGAAGCTCGCGACCCAGCGGGTGACAATGGTGACTGCGCGCATCAGGCCGAGATCCCGTTCTGTGGATTTACCGCATACCCTTCGAGATGGTTGAGGCCATCTCGTCAGCCGCCTGGATGACTTTTGAATTCATTTCATAGGAACGCTGCGCCGAGATCAGCTCGGTGATTTCCTTCACCGGATCGACGTTCGAACTCTCAAGATAGTGTTGATGCAGCTTGCCGTAGCCAATATCACCTGCGAAGCCAACAACGGGCACGCCGGATGAAACCGTCTCGCGATAGAGATTTCCGCCGAGTGGGTCCAAACCAGCTTCATTTGAGAAGTTCGCGAGCGAGAGTTGCCCGAGCTGAACTGGCGCAACGGTCCCGTCGACCTTCGCAAAGACCTGACCGGACTCGTTGACAGTGACATCCACAGCATTCTGCGGGACGATGATCGCAGGCGTCACCAGATAGCCGTCCGGCGTCACGAGCTGGCGGTTTTCATTCAAGTTGAATGCACCGGCACGTGTGTAGAGTGTCTCACCATTGGGACCGGCAATCTGGAACCAGCCGCGGCCATTGATGGCCATGTCATAAGTGTTGCCAGTCTGCGCCATTGCGCCCTGCAGATGCAGCTTGCGCACGGCAGCCGAACGCACGCCGAGACCGAGCTTGGCGCCTTCCGGTACCGCGCCCTCACCGCTTCGATTGGGCACACCCTGCGCACGGTCGATCTGATAGAACAGATCGGTGAATTCCGCGCGGGATCGCTTGTACGAGGTCGTGTTGATATTCGCGATATTATTCGCGATCACTTCGACATTAAGCTGCTGCGCGCCCATACCGGTGGCAGCAATGGCCAGAGCTCTCATGATTAAACCTCAAATCGCCATTCGGCTGACTTCTTGATACGCCTGAACGACCTTGTCGCGGACGGCGACAGCCATCTGCAATGACCGTTCGGCAGACATGACCGCCTCGACCACCTTCTGTGCAGAGAGCTTGCCGTGAATGGACTGGATTGACGCGGCTTCGCCGGCCTTGATCGAACCGATGGCATCGGCTGCCACCTGTTCGAGGACGTTGTTGAAACCGACGGTGGCCGCACCGGGCTGCACCGCGGGTGTCGCGGAATTGATGACTTCGCTGGTTTTGGCGAGCTCACCAGCACTGCTGATGACTGAGGATACCGCTTCAAGCATGGTTAGCTCCTCAAGAGATCGATGGTCATCGACACCATGGATCTCACCTGTTTGATGACCTGTAGGTTGGCCTCGAAGGACCGGTTGGTTTCCCGCATGTCGCCCATTTCAATCAACGAGTTCACATTGGGCAGCTTTACATAGCCGGTTGAATCGGCAGCCGGATGGCCTGGTTCATAGTCCACACGGAACGGCGCCTGATCGGTTCCGACATCCTTCACCTTGACCATGCGCACGCCGGCGGCACGGTCCATCTCGGCCGTGAAGGTCGTGGTCTTGCGGCGATACGGATCCGAGCCTGGCGTGCGGCCCGTCGAATTGGCGTTAGCAAGGTTCTCCGACACGACCCGCAAGCGGGTCGACTGCGCTTCGAGGCCGGAACTTGCGATCTGAACAGATGCTTGCAACGGATCAATCATCGTCATCTCCCTCAGGTCTTCATGCTTGTCATGAACATGCGATGAAACGATTTGACGATCGCCGTATTCAGTGAGTAGTCGCGATTGATATCGCCGGCCTTCAGCATTTCCTGCTCGAGGCTGACAGAGTTGCCGGAGTGCACGGTTTCCCAGCTCTTCTCCTTGCGCATGCCCTGGGCTTCAACTGAAGAACCGGTCGTGATGTGCGCCGGTGACGTCACCGTCACGGGCACGACCTTCGATTCAATGATCTTGTTGAACGGCTCGATATCCTGCGCGCGATAGCCCGGCGTGTTCGCGTTGGCGACATTCGCCGAGATTGCGGACTGCCGCAGCGACAGCCATCGCTCATGCGATGAGGCGACGTCGAAGAGATAGACGGGTCCCACTTATCCCCCAGGCAAACATGATTCCTTCATCATGGTTTACAAATGGAAACTTGTCCGAGGCTGGAGATGCGCATCACGACATGCGCCGAGCGCCTATACGTTCGTCTTCTGCTTTCGCGAATGCAGGAAGTAGATGATTTCTGCGACAGGGCGGAAGAACTCCGACGGAATCATCTTGTCGATGTATGCGACATCGTACATCGAGCGCGCCAGCATCTTGTCTTCCACCACCGGAACACCATTCTTCTCGGCGATTTCCCTGATCTTCAGCGCGATCAGGTCCTGCCCCTTTGCAAGCACCGTCGGCGCAGCGTCTTCGCCCTGCTTGTACTTCAGCGCAATCGCGTAATGCGTGGGATTCGCGATCACCAGCGTGGCGCGCGGCACGGCCGCCAGCATCGACTTGCGGGCGCGATCGCGCGCCAACGAACGCAACCGCGATTTGACGATCGGATCGCCTTCGGCCTGCTTGAACTCGTCCTTGATCTCCTGCTTCGTCATGCGCAGTTCGCGGCGCCAATGGAAGCGTGCCCAGACGAGATCGAGCGATACCAGGACGATGGTCGCAATGCTGATGGCGGAGACGAGCCGCATTGCGGTAGTCAACACCAATTCCGGAACGGCCGCCGGATCGCTAAACAATGCATTCACGGCCACGGCCTCCTCAGCCCGCAGGACGATCATCACGACCAGACTGATAGCGGCGAACTTGAAGACCGACTTTCCGAATTCCACACGTCCCTGCGCACCGAAGATTCTGCCCCAACCTTTCGCTATTGAGATGCGCGAGGCTTCCGGCTGGATGCGATCGAACACAATTCGCGGTGCGTTCTGCAGGAACGATGACGCCAGCCCCGCCAGCATCAGGACAATAACAATCGGAATAACCAGTCCCGCCGCACTCATACCGACCGCGGAGAGCAACTCGATAGCATCCGTTCCATTACGGATGCGGATGCCCGACGGATCGTCGATCAATCGGGCTAAAGTGATTGTCAGCTTTCTCACGTTGTCGGTGGTTAGAAAGCTCTGAATAATCAATAGCGCGAGCATAGAGGCGAAAATCGGCGCTTCGCGCGAGACCGGGATTTGGCCCTTCTCTACGGAATCACGAACCTTCTTCTCTGTCGCCTCTTCGGTTTTACTGTCCTTATCGGGTTCGTCAGACACAATGCTCTATCTTCAGGTGAATACTGGCTGATCTTCTTGATCGGGATTGAGTTCGATTTCGCCGCGTCCAGCCATATCGAGCGCAAGGTCGGTAATGGCGCGCCGCGCGTCCAGGATCTCGCGCTGATTCGCAGGAATACCGTTTGCCAGTTCGTGGTCCACCAGACGACGGGTCCGCGAGGCGAGCGACGACAGAATGAGCTCGCGGAACGTTGTATCCGATCCCTTGAGCGCCATCACCACGCGGTCGGTCGGCACCTGATCGAAGATCAGCATGCGTGCCTTGGCCGTGAGGTTGACGATATCGTCGAAGGTAAACAGCATGCCCTTCAGAATTTCGGCGGACTTCGGTCGCGATTCGGTGAGGTTCTTCAGCGATTCCTCCATCTGCGTCCGCTCCATCTTGTTGATGATGTCAGCCATGCGCGGATAGGTGTCGGACGCCAGGTTTCGAGCGAAATTGATCATGAAGTCTTCGTGCATCGTTTTCTCGATAATGCCCATGGCATCCTCGACAACAGGCTTGAGGCTGAGCATGCGCCGCATCAGGTCGTGCCGGATATCCGGCGGAAGATGACTCATCACGCGGGCAGCACACGCCGGCTTCACCCGCGAGAGAATGAGTGCAGCGGTTTGCGGATGCTCCTTGAGCAGATAGTTGGCGAGCAGGCTTTCCGAGACGAGAGAGATGCGCTCCCAAACTGACTTGGTCTTGTTGCCCAGAACTTCGGAAATGATGTCAGTAATCTGGTCCGGCGGCAGCACGCCGTTCAGCAGCTTCTCCAGCTCGCCGACGGTGCCGAAGATATTCGGACCTTCCGAGAAATTCTGAGCGAATTCCTCGATGATTGCCTCGAGCTCAGGCCCCGAGATGGGCTTGAGCTCAGCCGCAGCGCGCGTGACCAGTTTGATCTCTTCGGGATCGAACTCCCGAAGCAGGCCGCCCGAGAGCTCACGCCCCATGGCTAGCAGAAGAGCTGCCGCTTTCTCGGTACCACCCAGCGGTTTGACGCTGGTGCCGGCGCGCTTAGCAGGTGCATTGAAGGCCATGGGAAAATCTCTTTAAGCGTCCGGATCCCCGGCCGCTCCTCCGACGATTTCCGTCAGCGATACACCGAAACGCGAATTCTCATCTTCCACGACCACGACTGCACCGCGTGCAACGATGCGTCCGTTGACGACGACTTCGACAGGTTCGCCCACACGGTGATCGAGCGGGATCACTGCGCCACGGCCAAGCTTCATCAGATCGGCGACCGGCATGGTCGCTGAACCAAGCAGCACCTGCACTGTGACCGGGATGCGCAGGATCGGCTCGAGATTTGTCAGCCGGCTGGTTTCCTCGGCAGCGCGAGCCGCGAGATCTGCCAGTTTGCCGAACGACGCGCCGTCAGCCTTGAGCGGGTCGCTAGCTGTAGCGGTCGCTGCGCTTACTGGATCGATATCGAATGGTTGCTTCATATCCCCTGCCTTCTTGAAAACTCAGATCTTGGCCTAAGCCGGATTTTGTGCCGCAGTGCGAGTATCGATTTCCGCGATAGCCTTGCGTGCCTCATCTATTTTGTCGCCAAGCGCCTGAACCATTTGCCGTCCGTCCGAACTGAACTCGCGTACCATCAATACCATGTCGTCCACCGTCTCATTGGTCTTGCCGACCACCGCAGTGAACTCCCCCTGATGCGCACGCAACTTGACGAGTTCACGATGCATCTTGGTGACGCGGATGCTCGTGAAGAGCAGGGCTGCAAAAAGGATGATGTCAACGAGCGAGGATACCATCGATAAATTCCCGTTTTTGGTCGGCCGATTCCTTGACCTGCAATGAATAGACGCCGTTCATCTGGCCGAGCTGACACCAGAACAGGCGTTGGTCATTGCATTCGAGGCGAACCATCGTGTCCGGCGTGGCATTGAGCTTGAGCACCTGGCCGACGTGAAATTTCGCGACCTCGCCGAGGGTAAACTGTCGCTCTTCGAGGACCGCCTTCAGAACGACTTCGGTCCGCTTGATCTCGCTGTGCAACTGACGGCTCCAGTTCGGATCGGTGGATGCCGACTCACCGGATACGATCTGCGACAACGCCTGCCGAATCGGATTGAGCGCTGCGTGCGGAATGACGATGAACATCTCGCCGCCGCGATCGAGACCCTGCAGCAGGATCTTCGCACACACGGCCATGTTGTTGAGGCGGCCGATCGCAAGATAGTCCATGCGCGTCTCGACGCGTTCCAGGTTGAACGTAACGTCCGAGGCGCGATCAAATGACGCCTGCAAAGCCTTGCCGAAGCGCTCGAACAGCGATTGCGCGACGTGCAGCTCCACGTTCGAGAATACCCGCGGCATATCCAGCGGCGGCTCCGCACCATCAGCACCGAACAGGAGTTCGATCATCGTATAGACGAAATCGCGATCAAACCCGATCAGGATACGGGCGTCCCATGCTTGCGCATAGAAGACCGCGGCAATGGCTTCGCCCTCATAGCGATCGAGGATATCGGAGAGGCGATCACTGCCCACGCTGCTTAGCGAGAAATACGACTGCGAAGGCGACATGGATCGCAGGCTTTCGGCGCAAAGATTCGTCATCTGGTCGAAAATCACATGCAGCATCGGCATGCGTTCGACGGAGATTCCGGCAGCCCCTAGAAGTTGATCTGATCCTTGATCTGCGCGGCCTGACTTTACTTCTGACATCAGGCCCGTGCTCCCGCTTTCGCCGAGGGTTCAGCGGGTGCTGCTTTTGCAGGCCCGCCGGAGATGGTTTCGCTTTCGACGACATCGATCGACGGGCGTTCACCCGGGCCGATCATCTTGCGGCCGTGTTCGATCGCGATCTGCGGCAGGGCCCCGTTCATGAAGGCGAGCAGGGACTGCTTGACGATCACATACATCCGCGCGCGCTGCTCGCGCACCAGCTTGATCTTGTGGGCCAGCGGCGCGACAAGACCGTAGGACAAGAAGATGCCGGCGAATGTGCCGACCAAAGCCGCGCCGATGAAGCCGCCGAGCAATTTCGGGGATTGGTCGAGAGCGCCCATCGCCTTGATGACGCCGAGTACCGCGGCGACGATACCGAGCGCCGGCAGTCCTTCGGCGACCATCATCAACGAGCCATATGGCTTCATCTTGCTGCGAATGATGGTTTCGATTTCCTCGTCCATCAGCGCTTCGATCTCATGCGGCCGCGCGCTGCCCATGATGATCAGGCGGAAGTAGTCGCAGATGAAGTGCAGAAGCGGCTCATTGGCGAGAACGGTCGGGAAGGCAGTGAATATTTCTGACGATGATGGATCGTCGATATGAGCTTCCACCTCGTTGCGACCCTTGTTTCGTACCTCGCGCATCAGCGAATGCAGAAGCCCGAGCAGATCGAGGTAATGGCGTTGCTTCGGCACCGCGACCGTCAATGCCTGCACGGTGGCGCGGCCGGTGTCGACCACGGTTTTCCAGGGATTCGCAATGACATAGGTGCCCAGCGACATCCCCATGATGATGACGAACTCCCAGGGCTGCCATATCACGCTGAGATGCCCACCCATCGCGGTGAAGCCGCCGATCAGACTGGCGAGTGTGATAATGACACCAAAGAGAATGCTCAAGCGCACCGCTCCAAATTGAGGATACGATTCACTTAGGCAACGATGCTTGCACGAGGCTGACATCGGCCTGCGGCGGCCAGCCCCGCGCAAGCTTGTGCGGGGAGTTTGAGGCCAGTCTCGCCGCATGCGCCCGCAGACTGGGAACCCACTGCCGATGGTCTCGACAATCGCAAGCTACCAGCGGATCTCCAAGAATATCGTCAAATCGTTGCAGCAGACGATGGAGAAGCCGGACGTGTCGAAGGACACGGAATACTACCTGTCACACATCCGCGATGTGAAGACGATCGACGAATTCATCGGCGACTATCGGTTGTTCAGCTATGCCATGAAGGCTTACGGGTTGAGCGACATGACCTATGCCAAGGCGTTCATGCGCAAGGTTCTTACGGAAGGCGTTGCCAGCTCGACCACGTTCGCCAACAAGCTTTCCGACGCCCGCTACCGCGAATTCGCCACCGCATTCGACTTCGCGAAGCTGGGTGACCAGGCGACGAGCACGACCGCCGCGCAGGTCGGCACCGTCGAGAAATACGTCCGGCAGCAACTCGAGGAAGACGCCGGATCGCAAAATGAAGGCGTTCGTCTGGCACTCTATTTCGAGCGCAAGGCGCCCAAGATCACCAGCATCTATCAGATTCTCGCTGATCCGGCGTTGATCAAGGTCGCCCAGATCGCGCTTGGCATCTCACCGATAACCTCGATGGCGGATGTCGACAAACAGGCGAATATGCTCAGCGCGAAAGTCGACATCGCGGATTTCCAGACCCCCGAAAAACTGCAGAAGTTCCTGCAGCGTTTTTCGGTGATGTGGGAGATGGAGAACGGAACGTCCACCGCCCAGTCGGCTTCAAGCACCCTCATCACGCAGCCGCTCGAAATGGGCCTCAGCACGGATGTGCTGACCACCCTACAGAACCTGAAAATCGGACGATAAAATGCAATCAGCGCTCTATGTCAGTCTCTCGGCCCAGGTCTCGCTTGAGAAGCGACTCGAAACCATTGCCAACAACATGGCCAATATGAAAACCGCCGCGTTCCGTGCCGACGCGGTGAAGTTCGAGACTGCAATGTCGCGCGCAGCAACGCAGGCGGTCGCGTTCTCCTCGCCCGGCGAGAACTTCATCTCGCGCAAGGAAGGCGCTATCACCCAAACCGGCAACACCCTGGACGTGGCGGTCACCGGGAATAGCATGGCTGCCTATCCCGGCGGCCCCGATCCCGGCAACACGACGTGGATGGCGTTTGCCGGCCCGAACGGCCCCGTCTATACGCGCGATGGCCGCATGCAGATCGACATCAACGGGCAGCTTCAGACCCTCACCGGCTATCCAATTCTCGATTCAGGCGGCACGCCGATCATCGTCGATCCCGATGCTGGCCCGCTGACGATCGTGCGCGACGGCACCATTTCGCAGGGCCGAATCCAGGTCGGTCAGCTCGGCCTGTTCGATATCGCCCCGGACGCAAAGCTGGAACGATTCGGAACGTCAGGTGTGATTCCGAGCAAGCCGGCGACCACGGCGCTCGACTTTGTCACGGTCGGCTTTCAGCAGGGCTATGTGGAAGGATCGAATGTCGATCCTCTGACAGAACTCACACAGATGATGACCGCACAGCGCACCTTCCAGAGCGTCAGCTCTTTGATAGACAATTCCGAAAGCACCATGCAGAGCGCCATTCGCACGCTGGGCGATCCAAAAGCCTGATGCCTGATATGACCGGCGGGAGAGTTCGATGAACGCGCTTGAAAAACTCGAATCGACCATCGCAACCCTGCGCCGTGACGTGCCCACGGTTCGTGTCGGCGGCATGGTGTCCGAGGTGACGCCAACGCTTTTTCGCGTCTCCGGCCTGTCGCGCTATGTCAGGCTCGGCGAATTGATCGGACTGGAGATCGACAAGCAGGTTCATCTCGGTGAGGTCGTGAGGATCGATAATGACGGCGTGACGGCCAAGCCGTTCGATTCCCACTTTGCTGCCGGCCTCGGCGTTCCCGCCTTCCGAATGCCTCCCAAGACACTGTCCCCACATCCGGCCTGGAAAGGTCGCGTCATCAATGCCCTCGGAGAACCACTGGATGGCGCCGGCGACATGCCCGTCGGCGAGCGCGAGATGCAGACGGATGCAAATCCCCCGCCAGCGATGAGCCGCTCGCGCGTCAGCAAGCCGCTCCGCACCGGTGTCCGGGTCGTGGATCTCTTCACACCGCTCTGCATCGGCCAGCGCATCGGTGTTTTCGCCGGTTCCGGCGTGGGCAAGACCACCCTTCTTTCGATGCTGGCACGCGGCTCCGGCTTCGACACGGTTGTCACTGCGCTGGTCGGCGAACGCGGCCGCGAAGTGCGTGAATTCCTCGAAGAAGCGCTGGTGCATCACAAGTCCCGCGCCATCACGGTCGTCTCGACCAGCGACGAAAGCCCGATGATGCGGCGGCTGGCACCGAAGACGGCCATGACCATCGCCGAATATTTCCGTGATCGCGGCGAATCGGTGCTGCTAATCGTCGATTCGGTGACGCGCTTCGCCCATGCATCGCGCGAGGTCGCGCTCGCCACCGGCGAGCCGGCGATCGCACGGGGCTACGCGCCGAGTGTCTTTAGCGAACTCCCACGACTGCTGGAGCGTTCAGGACCGGGCCTCGAAGGCCAGGGCTGCATCACCGGTGTCTTTGCCGTGCTCGTGGACGGCGACGACCACAACGAGCCCGTGGCAGATACGGTACGCGGTACGCTGGACGGACACATCATGCTGGATCGTGACGTTGCCGATCAGGGCCGCTATCCGGCCGTCAACGTGCTGTCATCGGTCTCGCGCCTCGGCCAGCATGTGTGGTCACCGGAGGAAGCCAATCTGGTGCGCAAGCTGCGTGCCATGATCGCGCGTTTCGAGGACACCCGCGACCTTCGCCTGATGGGCGGCTATCAGCCCGGCCGCGACAGCGAACTCGATCAGGCCGTCCAGCTCGTGCCCAAGATCTACGACGTGCTGCAACAGCACCCGACCGACCCGTCCTGCGCCGAGCCGTTCCAGGAGTTGCTCAGCGTGATCAAGACGGCAATCGGGTAACTGCGCTCCCGCGCTCTAGACACCCGGGATCGCGTCGAGACTCGCTGCCGCGACGATCGCGCCGGAACGCACGAGACGAAGCGATTTCTGGATGTCGTCGTGAAAATATCGATCGTCGTCGAGATGAGCCACCTCGGCCCGAATACGTTGGCGAACGCTTTCCAGATGATCGCTGGACCTGAGCGGCGCATGGAAATCACAGCCTTGTGCGCCCGCCAGCAGCTCGATGGCAATGACGGCCATCGCATTCTCGATCATCGGCAATAGCCGACGCGCCGCATGGGCAGCCATCGAGACATGATCTTCCTGATTGGCCGATGTCGGAATCGAATCGACGCTGGCCGGATAAGCCCGCTGCTTGTTCTCAGATACCAGCGCCGCGGCCGTCACTTGCGCGATCATGAAGCCGGAATTAAGCCCCGGCTTCGGTGTCAGGAACGCGGGCACACCGGATAGCACCGGATCCACCAGCATGGCGATCCGGCGCTCAGAGATCGATCCGATCTCACAGATCGCAAGCGCCATCATATCCGCCGCAAAGGCAACCGGCGCCGCATGGAAATTGCCGCCGGAGATCGCGATATCGTCCTCGGCAAAAACCAGAGGATTGTCAGAGACGCCATTCGCTTCGGTGAGAAGTGTGGTGGCCGCCTGCCGCAAAACGTCCAGCGCAGCGCCCATCACCTGAGGCTGACAGCGGAGGCAATAAGGATCCTGAACGCGGACGTCGCCAGTGCGGTGCGACTCGCGAATCGCGCTGCCGGCGAGAAGTTCCTTCAATGCCTGGGCCGATACGATCTGCCCTTCATGCTTGCGCAGTTGATGGATGCGCGGATCGAACGGCGTATCCGAGCCACGCGCGGCATCGGTGGACAAGGCACCACTGACGAGTGCGGTCTTGAAAAGAATTTCAACCTCGAACAATCCCGCAAGTGCATAGGCCGTCGAGAACTGCGTGCCGTTCAGCAGCGCCAGTCCTTCCTTGGCCTGCAGCTCGATCGGCTGCAGACCCGCGCTGGCAAGCGCCTCCGTCGCCGGCAACTGCCCGGACGTCGTCAGCGCCTCGCCGACGCCGATCATGACCGACGCCATATGCGCGAGCGGGGCCAGATCGCCGGAAGCGCCGACCGATCCCTGCGCGGGCACGATGGGCGTAATGTCATGCGCAATCATGGCGCTGAGCAACTGGACCGTCTCCATGCGGACGCCGGAGAAACCCTGTGCCAGGCTCGCTAGCTTGAGACACATCATCAGCCGCACCACCGGCGCCGGCGCCGGGTCGCCGACGCCCACACAATGCGACAGCACGATGTTTTTCTGCAGGGCCGTGATGCTTTCGGCTTCTATGCCGACATGAGCAAGCTTTCCGAAGCCTGTATTGATGCCATAGACAGGTTCGCCCTTGGCGACGATCCGGGCAACTGCCGCAACACTGGCATTGATGCGGGGAATACAGCTCTCATCGAGAACGGGTACTGCCCCTCGATAGATCGACCGCCAGTCTGCCAGCGTCACCGCACCCGGTGTGAACCGCATCGTCATAAAAGTAACTCCAAGCCATCCCGTAGATGGCCCAAGGCAACACATCCAACGCTGCGCTTCAATGTTTGCGTGCAACAAAAAGGCCAGCCTTGCGGCTGGCCTTTCAGCTGATCGACAGTCAGACCGTGCGCTGCGACGCAGCGTCACGTTTGGCTTATGGCTTCCAGCCGCCGCCCGGCAGATTGCCGTGATAGGGCGTGTTGCGGCAGTGGCCCCACGGACCGCGCCAGTAACCGGGAGGGCAGCCGTTCCCCATTACGGGAGCTTCCTGATAGTAGCCGCCCGGGAGTGGGCCGTAATAAGGTGTATAGCGGCAGCCACCATAGGGACCGCGCCAGCCGTTCGGACCGCAGCCACCCGCAACCGGGATCACGTGCGCTTCGACAGCGATGCTCTGGCCCATCATCGGCGCAGCGCTTGCCTGCGTCGAGACGATAAACATGGCGACGAGACATGCCGCCATCAGGTGCAGAATTTTGGTCATTCTATTCCTCTCGATGAGTTGAAGATCACTCGGCCCCGACGAAAGCGTCTTCGCCTTGCCGCGCGATGCGCAACCCGAAGATGCGTTGGTCTCCATTCTGCTTAGAGGCACCAGATACCGTTTGCAATTCCGTTCTATCAATGCACCGGCACAACCCGTTCGGTTAGTTATCCGCCCGTTAAGACGGCGAACGGAGCTGCCGCGCGAAGTACTTCATCAGTGTAGTTCCCTTAAACAAAGATGCAGCGACGTGTTGGAGCTATTCCAGAGACTGGAACCCCGCATCTGATCCCGCTGCGATCGAAGTGCTGCGACACGAGCGGCTTCAGTTGCTGTAAGGCCTTTGCATGAGCCGAGTTGCGTGGGGCTCGGTTCTCGCGCTACCACCGGCCGCCGTGCAATCGCTTGATGAAAGACACCCGTGCTTCCCTGGAAACTGATCGATACGACCGAAGTCCCCGGCGGCGGCGTGCCGCTGCGCCTGATGCAGCGCGGGCACGAATTCACCATCAAGCTCGGCCAGAACGAATTGATGAGCAGTCGGCTGTTCGGCTCCGAGGAAGCGCTGGCGACGCTCACCTGCTTTCGCCTCAAGGACATGAAGGCGCCGCGGCTTTTGATCGGCGGCTATGGCATGGGCTTTACATTGCGCGCTGCGCTAAAGGTGCTCGGCCCAAAGGCGAAGATCACCGTGGTCGAACTGGTGCCCGCAATCGTCGCCTGGGCGCGTGGCCCAATGGCTGAGCTGTCTGGCGACAGCCTGAGTGATCCGCGTGTGGAGATTGTCGAAGGCGATGTCGTTAAAGCCATCGCTGGTGCACGCGGCAAATATGATGCGATCCTGCTCGATGTCGACAACGGACCCGAAGGCCTGACGCGAAAATCGAATGATGCGCTCTATGACCTGAAAGGGTTGCGCGCGGCCCAGGCCGCGCTCAGTCCGGGCGGCGTACTGGCCGTCTGGTCGTCATTTCCATATGACAAATTCACGGCGCTCCTCGGCAAGGCAGGCTTCAACGCCGAGGAAATCAAGATCCGCGCCACCGGCACACGCGGCGGCGCCCGTCACGTCATCTGGCTGGCGACGAAGCCAAAAACATAGCCGTCGCCGCCATGAAGATGGGCCTTAATAGGCAACCGAACGCCGACTGCGGCGCGGTTCGGCATAGGGCTGCGGGCTGAACGCCAGACGCGGATTGACGATGCAGTCGACGCCGCGACCCGACGCAGTGGCTTGGCACGCTTCATAGCTCGGATAGGAGCAATCGGTCCCGAAAGCCTGCGACTGGATACAATAGGGATAGGTCGGGGCGGCAGCTGCAGGGCTGGAAGCCATGGCCGAAACACCACCAACAGCCAGCACGGCCAGCATCAGATTACGCATCATGTCTTCTCCTCCGCGGCAGCGGTCCTGTGACTCCCCAAAAAGCAACGGAGCCCGCGGATGAACGTTCCCGCAGGCTCCGGTACATCCCGGTCTCGTGATCACGCGTTAACACTGGCGCAATCACGAGGATTAGACACCATAGTGCCGCATGGGTTCATTCGACCTTAAGGCCTGCGGCCTTGACCACTTTCTCCCACTTCTCGGTCTCGGCGACGATCATCTTGCCGAAGGCTTCCGGCGGTCCGATCAGCGGTTCGCCGCCGAGATCGATCAGCTTGGCCTTGACGGCCGGATCGGCCAGCACCGCATTTACGTCCGCGTTGAGCTTGGCGATAATCTCCGGCGGCGTCTTCTTCGGCGCGCCCATGCCGAACAAGGCGCTGGCCTCATAACCCGGCACGGTTTCCGCGACGGTCGGCACATCGGGCAACAGCGACGACTTCTCGGTGGTCGTCACCGCCAGCGCACGAAGGCTGCCCGAGCGGATATGCTGGATGATTGACGGCATGTTGTCGAAGATCACCTGGACCTGACCGCCGAGCATATCAGTGATCGCTGGCGCGGCACCGCGATAGGGCACATGCTGCATCTTGGCGCCTGACAGCATCATGAACATCTCGCCGGACAGATGCACCGAGGTGCCGTTGCCCGACGACGCCATGTTCACCTTGCCCGGATTAGCCTTCACATAGGCGATGAATTCACCGACGGTCTTCGCCGTGATGTCCTTGTTGACGGTCATCACATTGGCAGTGCGATGGAAGGCGGCGACAGGCGCGATATCACGCACGAAATTGAAGCTTAGCTTCCCATAAAGCGTCGCGTTGATGTAGTTCGCCGGATTGACCAACAGGATGGTGTAGCCATCGGGTTCCGCATTCACGACAGATTCGGTGCCGATATTGTTGCCGGCGCCCGGCTTGTTCTCGACGACGAATTGCTGACCAGTTCGCTCGGATAGCTTTTGCCCGATCAGGCGGGCCAGAATATCGGTTGCACCACCAGCAGGATAGCCGACGACAAAGCGAACCGGCCGCGTCGGATAGTCCACGGCCAGCGCCGAGCTGACGGGAACGAGAGCGGTTGCAGTAAAAGCAGAAAAGCCAAGCGCAATCAGACCGATCGCGGCACGACGTGACGTCATATTTTATTCCCTCCGGCTGCCGCAACTTTGCGCGCGGTCAGCGTGTGTTGAATTGACAACGGCCGTATCTACCAAACAATTCAACTATCGACCAGTGCGACACTACTGCGGCACCAGCCCAAAGAAACGCCAAGGACCATTTCATGTCCCTCACCGTCACGGCCCTTGATCATCTCGTCCTGAATGTCACTGACGTCCAGCGCTCCGCCACCTGGTATCAACGCGTCCTGGGCATGGAGGTGAAGGTGTTCGATCCCGGTCCGGGCAAGTTGCCGCGCACATCGGTGAGTTTTGGCGCGCAAAAGATCAATCTGCGGCCGATCGGCGCCGATAAGATCGAGTGGTTCACGGCGGATCATGAGATGGCCGGCAGCGACGACCTCTGTTTTCTCACGGCATCGCCGCCCGATGCCGTGGTCGCGCATCTCGGCGCTTGCGGCGTCGCCATCGAGGAAGGCCCGGTGGCCAAACAGGGCGCGCGGGGCACCTTGCGCTCAGTCTATTGTCGGGATCCCGATGGCAGCCTGATTGAAATTTCGTCTTACGAAATAGGCTGATCCTACATGCCGGAGCGGTTTGCACCGCGCGGTCGCCGATGGCACAACATCCTCCCTAAAAACAAGAATAAGAAAGCCGCCCCCGCGTAAGCGGTCGCTCCGGCGGCTTTCGACGGAGGATGCATGCCCTACCCCGCGACGAATCCCGCCATGATTCCCGGCTCGATCGGCCCGTTCGACGGCATGGACGTGCCGTGGCTGCTGCGCATGCGCGCCGAGACGCGTCGCGATCACCCTTTCATCATCTGGTCGCCATTCGATGCGCCAGCGCGGCCATGGACTTATGGCGAGTTTCACGAGCGCGTCGGGGCACTTTCCGCAGGCCTCGCCAGACGCGGCATCGTTCAGGGCGACTATGTGCTGATCCATCTCGATAACTGCGTCGAGATGCTGCTGGCCTGGTTCGCCTGTGTCGAACTCGGCGCCATCGCGGTCACCACGAATACCCGTTCGTCGGCCAGCGAGATCGAATATTTCGCGGATCACTGCGGCGCGGTCGCGGCGATCACGCAACCATCCTATGCCGAGCTCGTCGCCGCCAATTGCCGGAAGCTGCGCTGGATCGCTGTGACCTCGCACAATGCCGGCGCA
This sequence comes from Tardiphaga sp. 709, assembly GCF_032401055.1. Classification (NCBI taxonomy): domain Bacteria; kingdom Pseudomonadati; phylum Pseudomonadota; class Alphaproteobacteria; order Hyphomicrobiales; family Nitrobacteraceae; genus Tardiphaga; species Tardiphaga sp. 709. Next base: position 3,409,068 of record NZ_CP135529.1, read on the forward strand.
TCGGCCGACGGCCATGCGATCGGCAAGGCTGAGCGGTTCGAATCCCTGTTCGCCGACAGCGCCGACCGTCCGCGCCGCCCTGTCGATCCTTGGGCACATTGCAGCGTGCAATATACGTCGGGCACTACGTCGCGGCCCAAAGCCGTACTGTGGACCCACGCCAATGCCTTATGGGGCGGCAAGGTGAACGCCGCGCATCAAGACCTGCATGCGTTCGATACGCATATGACTTATCTGCCGCTGTTTCATACCAATGCGCTGGCCTATTCGATGCTGGCGACGTTGTGGGTCGGTGCCTCCCTAGTGCTTCAGCCGCGTTTTTCCGCGCGCCGGTTCTGGGACGTGGCGCTCGAACATCGCGCCACCTGGCTTTCGACGATCCCATTCTGCATGAAGGCGCTGCTCGAGCACGACGTACCGAAGCATCATTTCCGGCTGTGGGGTGCGTCGTTCTGCGATCCGCCGGCCTTCGCCAAATTCGGCGTCAAGATCATCGGCTGGTGGGGCATGACCGAAACCATTACTCACGGCATCATCGGCGAGGTCGATCAGCCTAACACGCCGATGGCCATCGGCCGCGCCGCAACCGAATATGGCATCCGCGTCACCAATGACGACGGCACGCCGACCGCCGTGGGTGAGACTGGCAATCTCACGATCAAGGGCATTCCCGGCCTGTCGCTGTTCAAGGAGTATCTGCACAACGAGGCCGCGACTTCAGACAGCTTCGACGCGAACGGCTTCTTCATCACCGGCGACCGCGTCACGCTGCTGGAGCGCGGCCATATCAAGTTCGGTGATCGCGCCAAGGACATGCTGAAGGTCGGCGGCGAGAACGTGGCAGCGTCCGAGATCGAGCAGGTGGTCATCACCGTGCCCGGCGTTCGCGAGGCGGCCGTCGTCGGCAAGAAGCATCCGATGCTGGATGAAGTGCCGGTGGTTTTCATTATCCCCCATGCCGGCGTGGCGCAGACGCCACCGGCGCTGCATGACAATGTCATGGCGGCTTGCAAGAGCGGGCTGGCGGATTTCAAGGTGCCGCACGAAATCCACTTCGTGGACGAGATGCCGCGTTCGACGCTTGAAAAAGTGGCCAAGGCGGAATTGCGCAAGCTGCTGGCCTGAGGCGAACGGCGCTTACGCGCCGAGCGCCACCGGGCGGAACACCTGTAGCAGTTGCTGGTCGATCTTGTCGCCCATCTGCTCCATGATTTCGAACGCCTTGGCATGCGTGAAGGCCATGCGATAGGCACGCCGCTCCACCAGAGCTGCGTGGATGTCGACGATGGTCATCAAGCGAACGATGTCGCTGATCTGGTCGCCGGCCAGCGCATCGGGGTAGCCGCTGCCATCTAGGAATTCGTGGTGATGCAGCACCACGTCGAGCATCTCGCGCGGAAAACTGCCCTGCGCCACCAGTGCTTCGAAGCCGAGACGTGGATGTTTGCGCATCTCGAGCGTCTCGTCCTCGGTGAGCTTGCCCGGCTTGTCCAGGATCGAGACCGGGATGAAGGCCTTGCCCACATCATGGACGAGGGCTGCGCGCGTGAGGCGGCGCTGATCTTCGTCGCGCATGCCCAGATGCTGCGCAAAGGCCACCGCGAACCCCGTCACGAACAGGCAGTGACGATAGCTGTGATTATGATGACGGCCGACGGCGGCCAGCCATTCGCGCAGTGACGTGCGCTTGATGGCCTTCAGAATCTGGTTCTCGGCCTGCATCACGTCGTTGAAAGTGAGCGGAACGCCGGCGGGCAGCTTCTCGAAGATCTTGACCATCACCGCATGCGCCGCCTCGACGCCGCGATTCAGCGCCTTGCCGCGCGCGGAGAAGTCCTCGTCATGCGGGTTTGGAAATGCCGCGCGAATGCGCTGCATGATGCCACGTGCATCGAACGGCCGCGCGATCGTATCGGTGGCGCCGAGCGCCCAGGCCTGCATGGATCCGTGATGCAGCGAGTCGGCTAGCACGAACAGGCGCGGTATCGCTTCATAGGATTTGTGGCGCAGTTTGTTGCGCACGCGCTGCACGGCCTCTGCCGAGCGCAGATTGATATCGACCACGATACCCGACAGCTCGCTGGGCGGCGTCTCCGGAATGTCTGACGTTGGGACAACATCCACTTCGCCGACCTTCTGCAGGATGTCGACGAGTTCGCTGCTGCTATCGCTGCGGTCCGATGCCAGAAGCAGTCGGCGGCGCGCCGGCGATTGTTTGACTGAAGCGGTCATATGCCCTCGATCTATTGCGGCGAACGGGCCGCAAGCAGGACATACATACCTTGGAACAGGGTTCCTGAAGCTTAATGGGTATTGTTAATGCTTCCTGATCGGCCCGCGGAAGGTTTCATTCCGGCGGATAGCACTATCGGCTGGTTAGGGACTTCGGGAAAACTTTAAGCAATCCCGCCTTGCACCGGTATCCGATCCGGAAAACAATCGCGCTATGAAGACCATCAGGTTCATCCTCGGCGTCGCGAGCGCCCTCGCCATCACGGTTCCAGCCCACGGGCAGCCCGCCGGAACGACGCCCGATCTGCCATTCACGGCAACCCTTTCGAACGCCACGCCGCTGGCCTTCGGCATGGCAACGGATGATGCCGCCCGCGCTTTGGGTACGCCACTGACCTATATCAGCCGCCGGGCGGGGCATGAGATCTATCTGGCGATCCGCACCTTCGGCGGGAGCGGCTTCTTCGACCGCCGCGACCGCCTCTATCTCCAGTTTCGCAAGGGACGCCTGACCGGCTGGAAGGGCGACTGGAGCCGAAACTGGATGTGGCAGTAGCCGCTTTGTGAGTAGACCACTGCTGCCGTCCGCGCCAAACAGACCTCACCCTTCAACAACGATATGGAATACCTCGTGGGACAAGACATCACGCTGACCGCATCTGACGGCTTCAAGCTCGGCGCCTACCGCACCCAGCCTGAGGGCAAGCCCAAGGGCGCCGTGGTTGTGATCCAGGAGATCTTCGGCGTAAACGACCACATCCGCACGGTCTGCGATCGCTTCGCCGTGCAAGGCTATGTGGCGGTGGCGCCGTCGATCTTCGATCGCACCGAGCCCAATTTCCAGTCCGGTTATTCGCCCGAGGAAATCGCCATCGCGCGCAAGTTCGTTACTAGTCCGGATTGGCCCGCGATGCTGCGCGATACCCAGGCCGCGATCGATTCCGTTGGGGATATCGGCAATGTCGGCATCATCGGCTTTTGCCTTGGCGGCAGCGTCGCCTTTGCCGCCGCCACGAAATTGACGGGCCTCAGCGCCGCCATCGGCTATTACGGCGGCGCCGTGGTGCGCTTTGCCGACGACAAGCCGACCGTGCCGACACAGCTGCATTTTGGCGAAAAGGATCACGGCATTCCGCTCTCGGACGTCGAGACCATTCGCGCTAAGCGGCCGGATGTGGAGATTTTCGTCTACGACGGAGCCGAGCACGGTTTCAATTGCGATCAGCGCGCCAGCTATAACAAGGCCAGCGCGGATGTTGCGAGAGAACGGAGCCTCGCGTTCCTCGCGAAGCATCTGAAGTAAGCCGCCGCCCTCTCCACGCATTGCCGGGCTTGACCCGGCAATCCACCTTTGCGGCACCAACAAGCGCTTGGGCAAAGCTGGATACCCGGGTCAAGCCCGGGTATGACGACTGAGAGGGAGCAGCCTCGATCTTTCCCTGCCAATCGGGAGAGATTGGAACATCACTCGCCCTTCACGCCCGCTGTCTTTGCCACCGTTGCCCAGCGCTCAAAGTCGCGACGCAGGCTTTTCTCGAAAGATTCGGGGCTATCACCGACCGGAACGAGATTGACCGCCTGCAGGCCGGCGGTCCCTTCCGGTGAATTGATGATGCGGCCGAGCTCGGCCGACAGCTTGTTCACAATGTCCTTCGGCGTCGCCGCCGGTACGAACACGCCGACCCAGCCTTCAGCCTCGAAACCGGGATAGCCGAGTTCAGCCATGGTCTGCACGTTCGGCAGCTTGGGCTTGCGTTTCTCGCCGCCCACTGCGAGCGGACGGATCTTGCCGGCTTCGAGCTGCGGACCGGCGGTGGTGAAGTCGAGGAAGGCCGCAGTAACCTGATTGCCGAGCAGATCGTTCAGCAACGGCGCGGCGCCACGATACGGCACATGGGTCATATCAATGCCGGTGTTCTTCTTCAGAAGCTCGCCATAAAGATGCGACGTGGTGGCATTGCCGAAAGTGCCGTACGGATATTTTCCGGGACTGGATTTGGCAAGATCGACCAGTTCCTTCACGGACTTCATCGGCTGCGCTTCGGGCACGACGAGCACGATCGGCGAGATCGCGACCTGCGTGACGGGCGTGAGATCCTTGAACGCATCGTAGGGCAATTTCGACATCAGGCTCGGCGCCTGGATGATCTGCGTGATTGCGATCAGCACCGTGTAGCCATCGCCCGGAGCCTTGGCAGCGAAATCGTTGCCGATCACGCCACCGGCGCCCGGCTTGTTCTCCACGGTGACGGTCTGCTTCCAGGATTCCTGCAGCCTCTGCGCCAGCAGGCGCGCGGCGACGTCAGTGGCACCACCGGGCGCATAGGGCACGACAAAGGTGATGCGCCGATCGGGATAGGATTGCGCCGTCTGCGCGGATGCTCGCGACGACACCGCTCCCAACGCCACCATGACTGCCAGAGTGACACCGCGCATGGCCTTGATCGACGGACTCGTCTTCATCTATTCCCCCCTGAAATCTGGTTGCACCGACATAGCGGCGCTTCGACGAGTTGGCCTCGCTTGACCATTGCTTACAGTGCGAAAGACGATTCTGATACAGCGCAACGCGCGTCCTGACGCCGATGCGCCCATACATCGCAGCCTTTAATTATCGGGAGTACGCCGTTCTATTTCCGCAAAGCGGAGAAAATCACGCTTGGGGCGACGACGGCGCTTGATGCGCGCGATCAGAACCAGCGTTCGCTGACCAACACCGTATCGCCGGGATTGATCGGCGTACCCAACGGCACTACGGCGCGATACGAGCCCTCGATGGTGGTGTGGGTCAGCGTGACTTCATCACGCTTGGCGCGCGGCGAAAAACCACCGGCAATGGCGATCGCGCTTTCGACGCTCATATTGGGCACGTAGGGATACTGTCCGGGAGCGGCAACTTCACCGAGAATGAAGAACGGACGGTAGGCTTCGATTTCGACAGCCACCGACGGCTCGCGAATGAAGCCATTGCGCAGGCGGCCGGTGATGCTCGCAGCCAGGGCAGCGGGCGTCATGCCACGCGCGGGCACGCGGCCGATCAGCGGCATGGTGATCGCGCCACCGGCATCGATGGCGTAGGAATTGGTGAGACCTTCCTGGCCGTAGACCACGACGCGCAGCTTGTCGCCGGCATCGAGCTTGTACTGCGCATCGTAGGTCGAGACGGGGGGAGCATAAGCGACCGGCATTGCTGCCGGGCCGTAACCCGGGCGACCATAAGCTAGCGTGTCGAGATCAGCAGCCGGCGCAACCACTGCAACAGGACCCGGTCTCCGCATGCAGCCGGACAAAGCCAGCGCGGCAACCGCGACAATCATGGGCAGACGAAACGCGCGGGCAGACGACACTGGACATATCCCTCATAGAGGCAGCCTCGGTTTTGGCCTCTTATGGTTAAAATTCCGTTGTCATGGCCTTCCATCAGACAGCAAAAAGCCCGCCTTCGGGAGCTCCGAAAGCGGGCTTTTGACGTTGTTTATCTACACTTAGCCGTAGTCAGCTCAGGCCGTGACGCCGACCCCGATCGGGCACGACACACCGGTGCCGCCGAGACCGCAATAGCCGCCGGGATTCTTTGCCAGATACTGCTGGTGATAGTCCTCGGCGAAGTAGAACTTCCCGGCCGGCGCAATCTCGGTGGTGATGGTGCCGAGGCCCTTCGCGGACAGTGCCTTCTGATACGCCGCCTTCGACGCTGCGACGGCATCGCGCTGTGCATCGCTGAAGGTGTAGATTGCCGAGCGATATTGCGAGCCGATGTCGTTGCCCTGACGCATGCCCTGGGTCGGATCGTGGCTCTCCCAGAACGTCTTCAGCAACTGCTCGTACGAAATCTTCTTCGGATCGAACACCACCAGCACCGCTTCGGTGTGACCGGTGCGGCCCGAGCAGGTCTCTTCATAGGTCGGGTTCGGCGTGAGGCCGCCGGCGTAACCGACCGCGGTCGTATAGATGCCGTCGCCGAGCTCCCAGAACTTGCGCTCTGCGCCCCAGAAACAGCCAAGCCCGAACACCGCCTGCTCAACTCCTTCCGGATAGGGCGGCTGGATGTTGCTGCCATTGACGAAGTGATGCTTGGTAGTTGGGATCGGCGTATCGCGACCGGGCAGCGCTTCGGCCGCGGTCGGCAATGCAGCAGTCTTGCGCATGAATAGCATGAGTCATCTCCCGGCGCGCTCGCGAACGAAGTGGACTCCGGTTCGCTGGACGAATGCGCAGATTTGGGGGCCAACAGCACCCGCGAGGCAGAACCGGATTCACTCCTGCCGCGCGGCGTATCTCAGGTGGCAATATAGGTATCTACGAGGGAAACGGCAGGTGTGTTACGTCGCCGAGCACCGTTCAATTCCGCGAATAGCCGATCAACGGCTTGCTTGGCCGAAACAACAGCATCAGCACGATGCCGAGCACGCCCATGACGGCCCAGGCCGGCTGGTTGAGCAGCAGTTTGAGAAGCCCGCTGAGGAACGGCGCATTGGCATCGACCATCGCCTGGAAGGAACGCTGGCTGGCCTGGTTGATGTCGTTCCAGAACTCCCCGAGCCGGGTCAGCCGCAGCGCCTGATCGGCAATCGAGCGCGCCCCATCATAGACCAGGAACACGAACCCACCGGCCAGCAGTAACAGCCCTATCAGGCGGAAAAACCCGCGGATCATCCGAATCCCCTCATCGCTCTCCCCCCGGCAATACCGGGCAAACCCGAGAAATTCAACCTCATCAGCAACTTAACCGCCAGCCTGCGGCTGTTTTTCGTCTAAAGGCACAGCCGGAAGGCGTTGACGGTGGAAATCGGGCACTCTATAAGGAGCGCCAATGGCGGTGGGCGCAATCCCGCCGCCGCTGTTCTTTGAGCGGCGCGCCCCGTGAGTTTCGAAACGCGTGAGCTTTGCCGCTCCGGGGATAGCATTTTCAGGAACACCCCGGAAACAGATCAGCGTTGGCCGCAGTCGAGCGGCAGACGTCAATCAGCCCGGCGCCCGAGACGGGACGCTGCTGAAGGATAGTGAGATATGGCCAATACGACCTCCGCCAAGAAGGCGACGCGCAAGATTGCCCGCCGCACCATCGTCAACAAGTCCCGCCGCACCCAGATGCGCGGTGCCGTCCGCACCGTCGAGGCGGCGATCAAGAGCGGCGACCGCGAAGCGGCGCTAAAGGCGATGAAGCTCGCCGAGCCCGAACTGATGAAGGCCGCTCAGCGCAACCTCGTTCACAAGAATCTCGCAAGCCGCAAGGTCTCGCGTCTCGTCCATCAGATCGCGAAGCTCGCGCAGTAATCTGACGACAACATTCTTTCCAAAAAGCCCGGCTTCACGCCGGGCTTTTTTATGCCGCAATGCGTTCGCGCTATCGCGTCACAAATTCTGATGAAGCGCAAAGACCGCCGCGCGCTTGCGCGATGCGCGTCTCGTCATGTCTCTTCAACGGCACAGCCGGAACGCACAACACATCACACCGAGTGCCAATCCGCGTTATCGCTTGCGTCAGCGTGATTCTGAAAAAGCAACAGCGCCACGCCGCCAGCGCGAGTCCGATGTCTAGGGTTACCCTGACTCAACGCACAGAAAAAAACGCGCGGCTCTAATCACTTATCGGCATAGCGAAGCGGACCAGTTTGAAAACGCGGACTCCGCCCCTTCATTCGTAAATGAATTATGAATTTCTTTTTTCGCTGGATCGAATCTGCAACGGCACTGTCACATTACGATTCAGCGCGTTGATTCAAAACGTTGACGCATCGTCAAAAAAATCACGACGTGTTCCGGGCTGCCCAAGTGAGGCTTTTGCGGGGCACCTGAAAAATGATTCCGTTGCGAGAAACCGGGCGTGCTGTATTTCTTTAATCACTCGCGGCGCCCGCGGTTCTTTAGATCAGAGCGATTTAAGAACCAGGACGGACCTTAGGATCAGCGACGGTCTTCAGGTTAGCGACACCTTCCAAGCTTTGATCGGATCGCAGCCCATAGCAATATGGGAAGGGTTGTTCTGTGTCGAAATTTCTCGGGTATCCATTCGGATGCTTTGAAAAGAAATGCGCACCGGCCAATCGCAACCAGCAAAGCGGACGGTGCGGAAGTAAGCGGGCAGGCGAGCGGGCAAGACGACGATACGGGAATGCGACTGAACGAGTTTCGATGTTCAGCGTTGCGGACTAACTTTGAACCACATGTGAACTGACATCTTGCCGCGAGCGACCGCGGCGAGCGGGGAGGACTTATGCGCAAATCGACCACGACAGCATTCCTGCGACTGCGATCTGCGTTTCATTCAGATATGGCAGCACATGCGGCGACCCGGACCTCCGCCCACGCTCCCGACAGACCCTCCAGTACGCGCTGACCTCGCGACGAGGTCCTCTTCGACATCACTGATCTGACCTCGGCCAGATGGCCGTTGGCGGAGCTGTGCCCGAAGACGACGCGTCACACGAGGTCGCACCGCGTCTCCATACGCGGACATTCATCGGCAGCGTTGTGCCGGACACTCACTCTATCTGAAAAGTTCTCTGACAATGGCTAATATGGAACAGGATCACTGGTCTCGCGTGAAAGGTCGGCTGCGGTCGACCGTTGGTGAAGACGTTTACTCCAGCTGGTTCGCGCGGATGGATCTCGAAAGCGTGCAGGACGACAGCGTCCATCTTTCGGTACCCACCCGATTCCTGAAGAGCTGGATCCAGGCCCACTATGCCGAGCGCGTGCTGAACGCCTGGCAGGCCGAGATGCCGCAAGTTCATCGCGTCGATCTCACCGTGCGTTCGGCAATGCGCAACGTGGCGCCCGCCAACAAGGAAGCCGCCGCACCAGCCGAAGCGCGCCGCACCGAGACGTCCAACAACCGTCACGCGCCCGAACTCCGCGCCACAGCCACCGCGCCGGTGTCCGCCAGCCATGAAGCACTCGGCGGCTCGCCGCTCGATCCGCGCCTGACTTTTGCGAGCTTCGTGCTCGGCCGCGCCAACACGCTGGCCCATGCTGCCGCGCGTCAGGTCGCCGAAGGTCGCCGCGGCGATCCGGTGATGTTCAACCCGCTTTACATCCATGCCGGCGTCGGCCTCGGCAAAACCCATCTGTTGCAGGCCGTAACCTGGGCCGGCAATTCCGGCCCCGACCGCAAGGTGCTGTATCTCACCGCCGAGAAGTTCATGTACGGCTTCGTCGCTGCGCTGAAGACGCAGACGGCGCTCGCCTTCAAGGAAGCGCTACGCGGCATCGACGTGCTGGTGATCGACGACATGCAGTTCCTGCAGGGCAAGACCACGCAGGCTGAATTCTGTCACACACTGAATGCGCTGATCGATGCCGGCCGCCAGGTGGTGATCGCAGCCGATCGCCCGCCGTCGGATCTGGAAAGCCTCGACGAACGCGTGCGTTCGCGCCTCGCCGGCGGTCTCGTCGTCGAAATGAGCTCGCTCGGCGAAGAGCTGCGCCTGGGCATCCTGAAATCGCGCGTTGCCGCCGCGCGTGCACATCACGCCTCGTTCGAGGTGCCGGAGCCGGTGCTGGACTATCTGGCCCGCACCATCACCCATAACGGCCGCGACCTCGAAGGCGCAATCAACCGCCTGCTGGCGCATTCGAAGCTGAACGCCACGCCGGTCACGCTGGAAATGGCCGAGCGCGAAGTGCGCGACCTGATCCGCCCGCAGGAGCCGAAGCGCATCAAGATCGAGGACATCCAGCGTGTCGTCGCGCGTCAGTACAATGTCAGCCGGTCCGACCTCCTGTCGTCGCGCCGCACCGCCAATGTCGTGCGCCCCCGTCAGGTTGCGATGTATCTGGCCAAGACCCTGACGCTACGCTCGCTGCCGGAAATCGGCCGCCGCTTCGGTGGCCGCGATCACACCACGGTTCTGCATGCCGTACGCAAGATCGAGGCGCTGGTCGGCAAGGACGTGGCCCTGCAGGATGAGGTCGAAACGCTGAAGCGCCAACTCCAGGAGTAAAGCGTCCCCACCCCCGGTGCGCCAAAGCGTGCGCCGGGGCAGGACGAGGGTGTTAACCGTCAAAACATTGGGGGCCGGAAGCGCATCTCTCTTGCGCTTCCCGGCCATCCACGCCACCTTGCGGTCCCCCGCGGGATTGAGCAAAATCCACTGATCGAGCTCGCGGGTGTCATCGCCGCGGCGCCCGTTCGGGCCGCCAGGCATTTCCACACGACACCGGATTGAATCGGGCGGGTTTTGTTATGAAGGTCACCGTCGAACGCGCGCAACTCCTGAAGTCGCTGAGCCACGTGCATCGCGTGGTCGAGCGCCGCAACACGATTCCGATCCTGGGCAACGTGCTGATCCGCGCCGAAAATGCCCGGCTGTCGCTAAAGGCCACCGACCTGGACCTTGAAGTCACGGAAACCCTGGCCGCCGAAGTCGGCACCGCCGGTTCCACCACCGTGCCTGCCCATATGTTCTACGACATCGTCCGCAAACTGCCGGACGGCTCCCAGATCGTGCTCGAAGCCGATGGCGACCGCTCGGTGATGGCGATCCGCGCCGGCCGGTCGCGCTTCACGCTGCAGACGCTGCCGGAGAATGATTTCCCGGATCTCGCCGCCGGCGAAATGACGCACTCGTTTGCGCTGCCCGCCTCCGACGTGAAGCGCCTGATCGACCGCACGCAGTTTGCGATCTCCACCGAAGAGACCCGCTATTATCTCAACGGCATCTATCTCCACGCCGCCGGCACTGCGACTGCGGCAACCTTGCGCGCCGTCGCCACCGACGGTCATCGTCTGGCACAGATTGACCTCAAGCTGCCCAAGGGCGCCGACGGCATGCCGGGCGTCATCGTGCCGCGCAAGACGGTCGGTGAAGTGCAGCGTCTGATCGAGGACCTCGAAGCCGAGATCACCATCGAACTGTCGCAGGGCAAGATCCGCTTCACGCTCGGCAATGTGGTTCTGACCTCGAAACTGATCGACGGCACCTTCCCCGACTATGGCCGCGTGATCCCGCAGAACAACGACAAGGAACTGGTGATCGACAAGAAGGATTTCGAGAACGCAGTCGACCGCGTCTCGACGATTTCCAGCGAACGCGGCCGCGCCGTGAAACTCGCGCTGTCGGCGGGCAAGCTCGTGCTGTCGGTGACAAATCCGGATTCCGGCAGCGCGACGGAAGAGCTCGAGGTCGAATACGCCTCCGACGCGCTCGATATCGGCTTCAACTCGCGCTATCTGCTCGACATCGCCGCCCAGATCGAAGGCGAAGTTGCCGTGCTGCGCCTTGCCGATCCCGGCTCGCCGACGCTGGTGCAGGACAAGGACGCCAAGGGCGCCCTGTATGTGCTGATGCCGATGCGGGTGTGAGTTCCTTCAGGTATCGCCCCCGCCTAGCGCGCCAAAGGCGCGCGCGGAGCGGGGACCCATAGCCGCCGAAGAACTAGTTGCAGCTAGGTAGCCACGACTCTGCCGTTTTGATTGTGCCGGGCCGTGGTTATGGATCCCCGCCCCGCATGCGCCTTCGGCGCACTAGGCGGGATGACAACGGAGATTGGCGCGGCCCGTTGCGACGACTTTAGCTGAGTCCCATATTCACGAATGACCGCCTCCCGCATCCATCGCCTGTCGCTCACCAATTTCCGCAGCTATCGCGCGGCGTCGCTGGAGGCGTCGGCGGACATGGTCGCCCTCGTCGGCCCGAACGGCGCCGGCAAAACAAATTGCATCGAAGCGATCTCGTTTCTGTCGCCAGGCCGCGGCCTGCGCCGCGCGACGCTCGAAGACGTTGCGAATAACGAAGGCGACGGCTCCTGGGCCGTGTCGGCGACTGTCGAGGGTGAGGTTGGTCTCGCCACACTCGGCACCGGCATCGATGCCCCCGCGGCAGAAGGTGCGTCCACCAGCCGTCGCTGTCGTATCGACCGGGAGCCTGTCGGTTCTGCCGCGGCATTCGGCGATCACCTGCGCATGGTGTGGCTGACGCCCGCGATGGACCAGTTGTTCATGGGCGCCGCCTCCGAACGCCGGCGCTTCTTCGACCGCCTCGTGCTGGCCATCGACAAGGATCACTCCGGTCGCGTCTCCGCGCTCGAGCGAAGCCTGCGTTCGCGCAACCGCTTGCTCGAAGACCGGAACAGCGACGCCCACTGGCTCGATGCCATCGAGCGCGAGACCGCCGAACTCGCGGTCGCCGTCGCCGCGACGCGCGGCCAGACGGCGATGCGGCTCGCAGAGATGCTGCGCGTGCGCGGCGAAGCCTCGGCCTTTCCATCCGCACTCATCATGCTCGACGGCTGGATGGAAAATGCGCTGGTCAATGAACCGGCCACAGCGGTCGAAGATCGCTATCGCCAGATCTTGCGCGATGGTCGCCCGCGTGATGCCGCCGCCGGCCGCACGCTCGACGGCCCGCATCTCACCGATCTGCAGGTGATCTATGCGCCGAAAAACATGCCGGCGCGCGATGCCTCCACCGGCGAACAGAAGGCCCTGTTGATCGGGCTCATCCTCGCCCACGCCACGCTGGTCGCGGAGATGACCGGCATCACGCCGCTCCTGTTACTTGACGAAGTCGTCGCCCATCTCGACCCTGATCGACGCAAGTCGCTGTTCGGCGAACTCTCGAAATTGGGCGCCCAGGTCTGGATGACCGGCGCCGATCCTGTTGCTTTCGCAGATATCGGCCCATCCGGCGAGATTTTCGACGTCGCCAATGGGCGTATCGCGCGGCGCCAGCCGACCGGTTGAACCAAAGCAACACCTCCTACAACTCACTCTAAGTGCCCCGCGCAAATAATGTCGCTGCCCTTGTGGGCAGCGCTTTTGCATGCACGCAAGCAAACGCCGGAGGCTTTCTGTAATGTTTTCAAGCAAACGCGGGATGCAGCTCCCGGCCAGACGCTGCCTGTTGGCCCTGCTCGTCAGCACCGCCATCGCCGGCGGCTCGCTGGCCTGCCGCGCCGAAGACGGCTTGGTGGATGTGAGAACGCTGCCATACATCGAAGGCGCTACGGCCCGGCCGGAAGCCACCAAATATCCCAACCTCAGCGCCAGCTATTTTGGCGCGGGCACTGTCGCGGACACCATTGCGAGTACCGGCAGACTACTCGCCGCCGACGGCTGGATCGCCTACACACCGCCATTCGAAGCCTCGAATCGCAGTCGCTGGTACAAGAAGGGCGCGCAGGGCGTGTTGGCATCCTTCATGACCGACGGCAGCCGAACGGACCGGTCGGGTGTCAGCTACAGCTCACAGCGCCTGGAAGTGAACCTGCCCTTCCCTGAACGTGCAACCGACATCGTCTATGACGAGCGGCGACCGTATCTTGGATGCATGACCACCGAAACGATCGACGCAACGCTGGCTTTCTTTCAGAAAGAACTCGCTGCGTTGGGCTGGTCGCCGCTGGCCGTGAGCGCTGCGGAGACCCGCTGGCCGGACGCGAAGATCGACGAGACGAGCACGAATGGCGTGCGTGTCTATTTTACCCGCGACGGTAACACGCGACAGTTGCCGGTGATGCTGACATTGCAGCGAGGCACCGACAGCAGGACCAGCGTCGAAATTCGCGTCGCGCCCTTCGCGCTTCCGCAAGATCTCGCTGCGGGTCCTGAATCCGCAGGTCTGCCGCGGCCGGAACGCATCAAATCTGCCGGAACCACCGGCAGCGCAGATTCCGTCAAGCGCGAAGCACATGCGCTGATCCCGGCCGAGCTCGGCCCCGTGCTCGCCTTCTATCGCCGCGAACTCGGCAAGAAGGGCTGGATCGAACAGAGCAAGGACACCGTCGTCACCGCCGATCGCGCCTCGCTCGCATTCACCTCGCCGGAAGAGACGGCAACGCTGCAGATCGGTCGCAAATACGATCTGACCACCGTGCAGATCGACGTACAAATTCTGCCATCTGTGATCGCAGCGCGCGCGAAGGCCAAAAAGGATGCCGACGACCGCTTTATCAAGGATGCACTCGCGTTCGGGCAAGCAGCTATTGCCGAAGCGGATGCGAAGCGCGCCGCGGCACAAGCCGCGCGTGGGCCGGAAACTGCGTTGCGCGCGATGGACGGTTCGAGCACACCGATTCCCGTCCCCGACACCGCCAGCGAGATCGACTTCGACGGCGCCGATGGCAGGCTCGCATTCACCAGCTCATCAAGCGTCAGCGCGCTGGCGGATTTTTACCGCAGCGGAATGAAGACGCTCGGCTGGAAGAGCACGCCGTCAGTCATCAACAATCCCAATATGGTGGTGTTGAATTTCAGCAAGGCCAAGCAGAGCATCTCAATGACGGCGATGCAGATGGGCCCGAAGGTCAATGTCACGGCGACAGGCTCGGGCCTGAAGGGCGTGCCGGTCGCGGCCGTTGCCAACACCACCACCACGGGCAACGCCAAGAGCGCCGAACAGGTTCTCGAGTCCGATGGCGACACCGATTATCCCACACCGAAGCAGCGGACGTTGCGATCGCTGGGTACTTCAGGGCTGCCAGGCGGCGCGCCGTTCAGACATGAGTTGAGTGCATCTGTGCCTTCGGGACTGGACTCGGTTCTGGCGTTCTACCGACGCGAACTCACGCAGCGACAGTGGCAGGAAGACACGAAGAGCGCTGTCATCAAGCCGGACAGCGCCACGCTCGCCTTCAAGGCCCCCGATGGGCCGGCCATGCTGAAGCTGGAACGTCGCAACGACGAGACCACGGTTAGTCTGGTGGTGCGCCATCCCGCAGAAGCGACGAGGGCGGGTATCCTGCCTGCACTGGGCAAGGTTCGGCTGCTCTTCGGCAATATGGGTGACGCGGAAGTGTCGGTCAGCGTCAATAACAAGACAATCAAGGTCGCGCCCGGCGTGGGCGGACCGCAAAATCCGAACGGGCCGACGATGGAACTGCCGCCCGGCGCCTACAAGGTCACGATCAAGGCCGCGGGCAAGCCCGCACATGACAGTACGATCAAGGTGGTGGCCAACGATAGCTGGGGCCTGATGGTTGGCCCTGACGGTCGGGATATCCTCCCGCTGCAGCTCTACTGAGGACAAAGCTTGCAAGCGCGCCAGCGCGCGCGTCCGCCACTGCATTGGGCCATGAAGAATCGTCTGTTGTAGACCACGTTCGACAGCATAAATATCTGGCCATGCTGGTATTTTTGGCCATTCATCTGTCGCGGATCGCGCGCGCGTTCGGAACCGAAATGCGTTCGCTTCCGATTCCCGGACCGCGCATGATCGACGAGGCCGAATGCATCTGTTCGGTGCTGCTGGCAATCGTCTTGTCGCACGCCATCGGCGCGGAGAATGTCGGCTGGGCCGCGTTCTCCGGATACATGGTAATGCGCTCGCATGTCGCCGAAAGTTTTACGCGCGGCATCCTCCGCGTGATTGGGACGCTTGCTGGCGCAGGACTCGCGCTTGTCGCTGCGCCTTTGCTGCTGCGCCAGCCGGTGCTGCTGAGTCTCGGTCTTCTGATCGGTGGCGGCATCACCCTTTATTTCGCCATCGTCGGCCGCCGCGCCTATGCCTGGCTGTTCACCGGCCTCACTTTCCTGATGGTGCTGATCGAAGGCATGGAGCATGCGCGAGAGCCGATCCTGCGCTTTGCCTCGACGCGTGTGCTCGAAGTGCTGGCCGGTACCACCGCCTGCGTCATCGTCAGTGCGATCTCGACCTGGACAGTGCGGCGCGCGCTACCGAATCCGGACAACAATCTGCGCGCCAAGCCGGTCGACCAGCCGACGCGGCAATGGCACACCACGGTGGCGCGTCACGCCTTGGTCGGCGGCATTGCATTGGCGCTGATCCCGTGGACCTGGCAGTGGCTCGGCATCCCCTCGCTCAGCCAATCCAGCATCACGATCTTCGCGGTCATGCTGGTGCCGGCGGCATCGTTAGCGGACGGCATGCTCAGCCCGGTTTCCTCGCGCATGATGAACCGGCTGGTCGGCTGTCTCGCGGGCGGCCTGCTGGCCAGCGCAATCCTGCTGGTCAGCCAACATTCGCCCGTCGTGATGACCATTGGACTTGCGCTCGGCGTCATGATCGGCCGTCACATCGAAAATGGCCCGCCCTCCATGAGTTATGCGGGTCTGCAATTCACTTTGGCCTTCCTCGTGGTGCTGGTGCCTGACAACTACGCCAATGCCGCCCTGGAGCCCGGCTATGACCGCCTGTTTGGCATTCTGTTCGGGATGGTGTTGCTGGAGCCGGTCGTGCTGGCCGTGCATTTAATCGCCCGGCGCGGCCTGAAGGGGACCCCCGCCAAACCGGCTGTGGGATTGGCCGAAAAATAGCCTCTCGGATGCACGCAAGCCGGGCATTTCGACGCCCGGAACAGGCGCGAAATCAGGCTACGAAAACGGCCTCAAATCGGCTTGAAACGGCGCCAAAAAAACCTATTTATTCAATAACTTGCTGCGCGTTACTTTGCGCTAGGCGCAATGCGCCTTTCATGGCACAAATAGAGCGATTCAGGCGCCGTTTTCCGCGCTGATTCGGCACACCTTCGAAGGCCCCTACATGACTGAACCAGCCCGGCAACCTATCGCCGACACTGAGCATGCCATTCCCATCGAATACGGTGCGGAATCGATCCGGGTCCTGAAGGGACTCGACGCCGTCCGCAAGCGCCCGGGCATGTATATCGGCGACACGGATGACGGTTCCGGCCTGCATCACATGGTCTACGAAGTCGTCGACAACGCGATCGACGAAGCGTTGGCCGGTCACGCCAGCGCCGTCGAAGTCATTCTGAATGCCGATGGTTCGGTGACGGTGCGCGACGATGGTCGCGGCATTCCCGTCGACATCCACAAGGGCGAAGGCATCTCGGCAGCCGAGGTCATCATGACCCAGCTCCATGCCGGCGGAAAATTCGACCAGAACTCCTACAAGGTGTCCGGCGGTCTGCATGGCGTCGGCGTGTCCGTCGTCAACGCGCTGTCGAGCAAGCTGATCCTTCGCGTCTGGCGCAACGACAAAGAGCACCGCATCGAATTCGCCCATGGCGACGCGGTGGCGCCGCTCTCGGTGGTCGGCGATGCCAATGGCAGGCGCGGCACCGAAGTGACGTTCTATGCCTCGGCGGAAACCTTCACGACACTCGAATATGATTTCGCGACACTCGAACATCGTCTGCGCGAACTCGCCTTCCTGAATTCCGGCGTCAACATCAGATTGTCGGATCTGCGTCATCCGGTCGAGAAGACCGAGAACATGATGTATGAGGGCGGCGTCGAGGAATTCGTCAAATATCTCGACCGCAACAAGAAGGCGATGGTGCCGACGCCGATCGTAATGCGCGCCGAACAGAGCGGCATCAGTGTCGAAGTCGCGATGTGGTGGAACGACAGCTACCACGAAAACGTACTGTGTTTTACCAACAACATCCCGCAGCGTGACGGCGGCACGCATCTGGCCGGTTTCCGCGGCGCGTTGACGCGTCAGGTCAACGGCTATGCCGAAGTTGTCGCCAAGAAGGAAAAGATCGCTCTGACCGGCGACGATTGCCGCGAAGGTCTCACTGCCGTGCTGTCAGTGAAAGTGCCCGATCCGAAATTTTCGTCGCAGACCAAGGACAAGCTGGTGTCCTCGGAAGTGCGTCCGGTGGTCGAGAACGTTCTCAACGAAGCCCTCGCCTCGTGGTTCGAGGAACATCCGACCGAAGCCAAGATCATCGTTAGCAAGGTGATCGAGGCCGGCGCTGCCCGCGAAGCCGCCCGCAAGGCCCGCGAACTGACCCGGCGCAAGGGCGCGCTGGATATCGCCTCCCTGCCCGGCAAGCTGGCTGACTGTCAGGAGCGCGATCCCGCCAAGTCCGAACTGTTCATCGTCGAGGGTGACTCGGCAGGCGGCTCCGCGAAACAGGGCCGCAACCGCGAATTCCAGGCCGTGCTGCCGCTGCGCGGCAAGATCCTCAATGTCGAGCGCGCCCGCTTCGACAAGATGCTCGGCTCCGAACAGATCGGCACGCTGATCACGGCGCTCGGCACCGGCATCGGCCGCGACGACTTCGACCTGTCGAAACTGCGTTATCACAAGATTATCCTGATGACGGACGCCGACGTCGATGGCGCGCATATCCGCACGTTGCTACTGACGTTCTTCTTCCGCCAGATGCCGACGCTGATCGAAGGCGGTTATCTCTACATCGCTCAGCCGCCGCTTTACAAAGTGACGCGCGGCAAGTCCGAGCAATACCTCAAGGACGAGCGGGCGCTGGAAGATTACCTGATCGATACCGGTCTCGACGACTGCATCTTCAAGCTCGCTTCGGGCGAGGATCGCACAGGCCGCGATCTGCTGGCGCTGGTGGAAGATGCCCGCATCATCCGCGGCACGCTCAACAATCTGCACTCGCGCTATAATCGCAAAGTCGTCGAGCAGGCTGCAATCGCTGGCGTGCTCAATCCGCGGGTCACCGCTGATCTCGCCACCGCCAATGCCGCTGCCGACTACATCGCGAAGCGACTGGACGCGCTGGCCGACGAAGTCGAGCGTGGCTGGATCGGTGAATTCCGCGAAGGCCAGGGCTTCTTCTTCGAACGCACGATTCGCGGTGTGAAGGACGTCTCCTTCATCGACGACGCCCTGCTCGGCTCCGCCGATGCGCGCAAGCTCGACGAATATGCCGGCAGCCTGCAGGAGGCCTACCCGAAATCCGGCGTCCTGCGCCGCAAGGACATCGAATTCCCGATCCACGGCCCTGTCAGCCTGTTCGAGGCCGTGACCGACGCCGGCCGCAAGGGCGTGGCCCTGCAGCGCTACAAAGGTCTTGGCGAGATGAACCCCGGCCAGCTCTGGGAAACCACGCTCGACACCAATGAGCGTTCGCTGCTGCAAGTCCGGGTCAAGGAAGTCGACGAGGCCGACGACATCTTCACCAAACTGATGGGCGATGTGGTCGAACCGCGCCGCGAATTTATCCAGGACAATTCGCTCAGCGCGAATGTGGACGTGTAAGCCGATCGTACCCGGAGATAAGATTGAAAAGGCCCGCCATTCTTGGCGGGCCTTTTTGCGTTTATCCTACTTTTTTACCAGCGGGCAGCGCGACTGCTCCAACGGCTGGAAGGCCTGATCTGCGGGGATCGTGGCGAGCAGCTTGTAGTAATCCCAGGGCGCCTTGGACTCGTTCGGCTTCTTCACCTCGAACAGATACATGTCGTGGACCATACGACCGTCTTCGCGGATCTTGCCGTTCTTGTAGAACACGTCATCGACGGGCAGTTCACGCATCTTCTTCATCACCTCTTCGGTGCTGTCGGTGCCGGCGGCCTGAACGGCCTTCAGATAATGCAGTACCGATGAATATGTGCCGGTCTGAAGCATGTTCGGCATGGCGTTCACCTTCCCGTAGAAGCGCTTCGACCACTTCCGCGTCTCGTCGTTCATGTCCCAATACGACGCTTCGGTGATCGTCAGCCCCTGGGCCTCCTTCAGCCCGAGACCGTGAACGTCGTTGATAAATCCGGCCAGTGCCGAGAGCTTCTGGCCGCCTGCCGTCAAGCCGAACTCTGCCGCCTGCTTGATCGAATTGATGGTGTCCCCGCCGGCATTGGCGAGCGCCACCACCTTGGCCTTGGACGACTGTGCCTGCAGCAGGACGGAGGCGAAATCCGCGGTCCCGACCGGGTGTTTCGTCGCACCGGCGACCTTGCCGCCCGATGCCTTGACGACATCGCCGGTGTCCTTCTCGAGGCCTTGACCGAACGCATAGTCCGCCGTCACGAAATACCAGGTATCGAAACCCTGGCTGACAAGCGCTTTACCGGTGCTGTTCGCGATCGCGAATGTGTCGTAGGCCCAATGAACCACATAGGGTCCACACACCTCATTCGTGATCCGGGTCGACCCCGGCGAGCTCAGCGTGATGATCTTCTTCTTCTCCTTGGCGATCTCGAGCACAGCCAAGGCAGGCGACGACGACGCAACGTCGAGAATGGCATCAACCTTGTCGGTATCGAACCATTTGCGTGCAGCGTTGGCAGCAATATCGGGCTTGTTCTGGTGATCTGCGAATACGACTTCGATCGGCATGCCGAGGACCTTGCCGCCGAAATCCTCCACCGCCATCTGCGCCGCAGTTACGGCACCCTTGCCGGTAATGTCGGCATAGACGCCCGACATATCCTCGATCACGCCGACACGGACGACGCCATCCGAGACCTGTGCGTTCTGCGCCGAAGCAGAGGCGGTGCAAAGAAAAACGCTGGCAATCACCGTCGTAAAGCACGCACCCAGTTCAGATCGTTTCATATCATCCACCCCTTTTACGTTTTTGATTTTTCAATACGCCTGCGACGCGCGATCTCTCCAGGGACCTATCGCATCGTCACTTCTCGTTTCCTCTGTTCGCAAACGCAGCCAGACCACGCTTGGCATCCGCACTTGTGAAGGTGCGCTGACCGAGCGCGGCCTCCACGCGAAATGCTTCTGCGAGCGGCAGATCCTGAAGCGTCAGCGCCGCTTCCTTGATGGTCTGGATGGCGATCGGACTCAGTGCCGCAATCCTGGCTGCCATCTCATAGGCCAGCAGTTCGACTTGATCGGAATCGACAACCCGGTTGACGACGCCTTTGGCAAGCATGTCATCCGCGGAAAAGCGCTCCGCCGTCAGCATGATCTCCATGGCATGCGCGTAGCCGATCTGCCGGACCAGGCGCACGAGCGTGCCTCCCGCCGGTACGAAACCGTGCTTCGGTTCGGGCAGTTGAAAGACAGCGTCGCGCGCCGCGATCCGGATGTCCGTCGCCAGCATGATCTCGAACCCGCCGCCCATGCACATGCCGCGAATGGCGCTGATGACCGGCTTATAGAATCCGCGAAACTTGATATGGGCCGGATCCCAGGCCGAGATGTCGATCGTGTCCGCGGCGAGTGCAGGAATAGACTCCCGGAGGTCAGCACCGACGCAGAAGGCGCGATCGCCCGCACCGGTCAGCACCACGGCCCGGATCTCATCGTCATCCTTGATGGCGTGGAATGCCCGGCCGAGGTCATCATACATGGCGAGCGTCAGCGCATTCATCTTGTCCGGCCGGTTGATCCGGACCGTTGCGACGTGACTGTCCTTGGTGAAATCAATCGCCATCAGATCGCTCCCGACGCCTTGAGACGCGCCAGTTCGGTCGCCGTGACATCCGCCAACCGGGAGAGAACCTCTGCATTGTCCTCGCCAGGCAGCGGCGCTTTTTCGAACGACATCTGCCCCGCACCGGATAGCTTGATCGGCAGACCGAACATGCCGATCAGCTTTCCGGCGATCGGAACGTCGACGATCATGTTGCGTGCGGCGATATGCGGATCTTCGACGACCTCGGCGATGGTCTTGATGGCGCTGAGCGGGATCTTGTCGCCCGCCATCTCCTCGAGTTCGGCCTTGGTGTAGTTCGCGAACCAGCGTTCCAGCAGCGGCTTGACCCTGGTCTCTGCCACCGCGTGATCGAACCGCTTCTCCATCGTATCGATGGCCGGATCTTTGGCCTGTTCCGGCTCGCCGAACAGCGCGCAGGTAATCGCCCAGAACTTGTCGGTGTAACCGCCGAAGAAAACGTAGCCGTCCTTGCAGGGAAACTGGCCATAGGGCCGAACGAACGGATGATCGTTGCCCAGTGGCGAAGCTATCTCTTTCTGCGCGGTGTAACGGACCACGGCGTTCTCGGTCAGTGTCAGCACGGAGTCTTGCTGAGACACATCGACCACCTGACCGACGCCGGTCTTCTCTGCTTCTCGCAATGCTGCGAGCGTTCCGATAGCCGCATAGAGGGAAGCGGCGAGGTCGCCGATGATCGTGCCGACGCGAACGGGCGGCATGTCGGCATAGCCATTCATCGACCACAGCCCGCCGGCCGCCTGCCCCGTATTGTCATAGGCCGGCTTGGATGAATTTGGACCTGTGCGGCCGAAGCCACTGATCGCGGTGTAGACGAGCCTGGGATTGATCTCGCGCAGCACCTCGTAGCTGAGGCCAAGCTTGTCCATTGTGCCAGGGCGGAAGTTCTCGACGAGGATGTCGGCCTTCTGCACCAGTTTCTTCAGCAGGGCCTTGCCATCATCGGATTTGAGATTGAGCGTGATGCCCCTCTTGTTGCGGTTGAACTGTGTGAAGAAGGCGCTGAGTTGCTCATCGTCGTTGCCGACGAAGGGTGGAAAGGTCCGCGCATAATCCGGCTCTCCGGGATGCTCCACCTTGATCACGGTGGCACCCAGGTCTGCGAACAACATCGAGCAGAATGGACCTGCGACAACACGTGTGATGTCAAGCACCGTCACGCCCTTGAGAGGACCGCTGCGCTCCTTGAGCCCATCTATCTTTTCTGCTGTGTTCACATCATCCTCCCAGTCCATACGAATGTCCGCCGACAACATCGGCACGCATGATTTTCGTACAAGAGCATGAGTATCGAAGATACATTTTCATACCCGGCGGCCGTGCAGGCCGTGACGCCTGCACGAAGTTGCGTTGCACAAAGTGGCGTTAAAACGCCTCCACTTTTTACGAACGCAGCTTCTCGAGAACTTCCTTGGCGCGATCAACACGCACGTCGTGATTGGCGGCGAGCGCGGCCGCGACCTTCTCGATCTCGTCACCGGTGGCGCCGGCGACGATGGCGATGTTGCGCGCATGCAGTGCCATGTGCCCCTTCTGGATGCCTTCGGTGGCCAGCGCACGAAGCGCGCCCATGTTCTGCGCCAGACCGACGGCAACGGCGACTTCCGCCAGTTCCTGCGCACTCTGCACGCCAAGTATCTTCAGGGCCGCTCGCGCGGCGGGATGGGTCTTGGTGGCACCGCCGACAAGGCCGAGCGCCATCGGCATCTCAATGGTGCCAACGAGATTGCCCTTGCCATCGATTTCCCAATTGGTGAGCGAGGTGTAGCGGCCGGAGCGCGAGGCCCAGACATGGGCGCCGGCCTCGATGGCACGCCAATCATTGCCGGTGGCGACCACGACGGGATCGATACCATTCATGATGCCCTTGTTATGGGTCGCGGCGCGGTAGGGATCGACGATTGCAAACGCGCAGGCCTCGACGATGCCGCGGGCGATACGCTCGCCGCTATATTCGTCGGTCTTCAACGCTTCCGGCGTCACCGACACCATGGCGCGCGCAATGCGCAGATCCGCATAATTCGATAGAATACGAAGACGCACCTCGCCGCCGGTGATCTTCTCGATCATCGGCGCGACCGTCTCGGCCATCGTGTTGACGGTGTTGGCGCCCATGGCGTCGCGCACGTCGACGATGAGATGCACGGCCATCATCGGCCCCACCGGCGTGTCTTCGAACACATGCACCTCGACGTCGCGGCAGCCGCCGCCGAGCGAGATCAGCACCTTGTCCTTGGCATTGGCCGCCTCGATGATGGCATCGCGCTCACGCAATACGCGGGCGCGGGCGCCATGCACATCGGTGACACCCAGTACCTGCACCTGCGCACGCATGATCGGCGCGGAGCTTGAGGTCTGGAAACCGCCGCATTTGCGCACGATGCGTGCCATATAGGACGCCGCGGCCACCACCGAAGGTTCTTCGACGGCCATCGGGATCAGATAATCGCGGCCGTTCACGGTGAAATTGGTGGCGATACCGACCGGCAGTTCGAACGTGCCGATGACATTCTCGATCATGCCATTGGCGAGTTCGAGCGGCAGCGCGCCGGGGCCGAAGGCCGCGCGCTCGGTGTCACCGAGTAAGGTCGCGTCGATCACACGGTCCAGCCTTTCGGCAGGCGCGAGATTGCGCAGGTTTTCCAAACGCGAATTGATCTTTCCGGGCTGTTCGCCCGACTTTGAACCGGCCATTGCGGCGCCTCCCATACAGGGTCTTCTGTTGGCGGCACGTTAGGCATCCGCGGATGCCGTCCGAAAGAGACAGTTCTGAAATATTGTCCTAGACTGTACCCATGGCGATTTGACCTCTCTATTCGCCGATGCAGCATCCTTCCGCGCAAATGGAGCGCAGACCAGGTTCATCTGCGCGAAGACATGAGACTGGACGATTGAATTCAATCTTGTCGCTCTTGGAGAAAGGTACGGTTCCGATGGACCGTCCAGCACTGCACCTGGAGGCATTGCTTGACCACTTCTCGTGAGCCGTCCGATCGCAGCACAACGCTGGCCGAGACTTTGGCCAGCCGGTTGCGTGTACGAATCCTCTCCGGCGCATTGCCGGAAGGCAACCGCCTGCCCTCGATCAGAAAGGCCGCGGGGGAATTTGGCGTGTCGAAGAACACCGTGGTCGAAGCCTATGACCGACTGGTGCTTGGCAATCTCGTCGCGGCAAAGGCAGGCTCCGGTTTCGTGGTCATCTACCGCGGCGATGATGGCGGGCGACCGAAACACGTGAGCGAAGCCGTCGACATCGCATCGCTGCTGAGCGCCCAGCTCTCGCAGAATTTCGAGATCCGCGTCGGCGACGGACGGCCGCCGGCTTCGTGGACGGAGCAATCGGAGATCAAGCGCCATCTGAGCGGGACCGGACGGATCCTGCCGGTCGCCGCTGACGCCTATGGCTCCGCACTCGGATTCCTGCCGCTCCGACAACAGATTGCATTGCGGCTGCAAGCCCAGCAAATCGCGGTGAAGGAAGACGGGCTTCTGCTCACATTCGGAGCCAATCACGCGCTCGACTTGATCATCCGCGCGATGCTGTCGCCTGGCGATACGGTGCTGGTGGACGAGCCCGGCTATTATCCTCTGTTCGCAAAGCTCACGCTGGCGCAGGTTCGCATCGTCGGCGTTCGCCGCCTGGCGGATGGGCCGGATGTCGACGACCTCGCCGCAAAGATCCAGTCGGAGCGGCCGAAGCTGTTTTTCACGCAGTCGCTTGGCCACAACCCGACCGGAGGATCGATCACGCTGCCCGTGGCGCATGCGGTGCTTCAGACGGCGATGCGATCGAACCTCGTGATCGTCGAGGACGACCCGTTTGCCGATCTGCCTATCGCGGTGAACAGCCGGCTGGCGACGCTCGATCAGTTGAACAATGTGATCTCGATCGGGACCTTTTCGAAGACACTGTCGGCGAGCCTGCGATCGGGCTTCATTGCGGCCCGCAGCGACCGCATCGCGACGCTGGCCGAACTGAAGATGCTCACCACCGTCAACAGTTCCGGCCATGTGGAGCGGCTGCTGCACCGGCTGCTCGCGGACGGCCACTATGAGCGGCACCTGAAGCGGCTGGGACAGCGGAGTGAAGCCGCCATGGGTCAGGTGCGCGCCAATCTCGTGCGCGGCGGACATCATCTCTATGCCGACGCACGCACGGGCTATTACCTGTATCTGCTGCTGCCGGACGGAATCGACGACATGGCGCTGGCGCGCGAAGGCGCGAAGGACAGCATCTTCATCGCGCCGGGAAGCCTGTTCTGCCTCGACAAGAACAGCCCGCTGGCGCGGGCGATCAGGATCAATGTGTCGCGGGCGGATAATCCGAAATTCTACGAATTTCTGCTGCGCCGGCTGCAATAGACGCCGCGACGCCTTCAGGTCGCTTCCTCGGTATAGGGAGCCAGCACATCCAGCAGATCCCGGCCCCGCGCCGGGGTCGGCTCCACCAGCGCGCGGTTGGCGACCGAGTCCAGATGCGAATGCATCAGCGACATCGCCTTGTTGGCATCGCCCTCCTGCAGCGCTTCGATGATCGCGATATGCTCGCTGATGCCGCATTCCGACGAATGCGGCCGGCTGAACAGCGACAGTGTCAGACAGCAGCGATAGGCGATCTCGCTGACATAACGGACCAGCACCGGGCTGTTGGTCATCGACGCCAGCATGATGTGAAATTCAGTCGCCAGGCGAATAGACACGGCGTTCGGCCCGTCATGCGCCTCGCGCTCCGCCTCGACATGCGCCTTGAGGCGCGCGATCTGGCTGCTGCTGAGCTTGCCGGCGATCTTGCGGACGATCAGCCGTTCGAGATCCATCCGGATGTCGAAGATGTCCCGCGCATCCTGCCAACTCGGCGTCACCACCACCGCGATGCGGTTACGTCGCAGCTCCACAAGCCCCTCGGACGCCAGTTGCCCGAGTGCATAGCGCGCAATGGTGCGGCTAACGCCGAAGCGCTCACCCAGAGAGTCCTCGGGAAGCTTGGCGCCGGGTTCCAGAGCCTGCTCGATGATCGCCCGCCGCAGCGCGCGGCAGATCATCCCAACCTTGTCTTTTGAATTCGGCGCTTCTGGCATTCAGTCAGACCTATCGTGATCGCTGCACGTGAGCTTTGCCCGAAGTGCATGCAATCTAAGAGAGTAGATGCCCAATAATTCCGCATGGAATGGCGAGCGAACGTAAAATGACAACGTTTCGCCCCGGACTCAAGTGGCACCCCAATTGCATGCACTTATTGCTATGACAAGTATGCAAGAAAATGGGCCCGCCGAGGGCCAACGCAGACCGACCGCCGTTGAGCTGTCCGCAACCTCCGTAACGTTCGGCCGCGGCCCGACCGCCACGCCGGCGCTCGCCGAGACCAACCTTAGCATTCCCGATGGCGAATTCCTTGCCCTTGTCGGCCCCTCCGGCTGCGGCAAGTCGACGATCCTCAAGCTCGTCAGCAATCTGCTCCGCCCCACCACCGGCGTCGTCATCGTCGGCGGCCGCGAGGTCGCTGCCAAGGCGCTGCGGATCGGCATGGCGTTCCAGAACCCGACCATGCTGCCCTGGCTGACCATTGAGCGGAACATCATGCTTCCGCTCAAGATCGTGGAGCCGTTCCGGTCCGAGTATCGGCAGAAGCGCAAAGGCGAATTTCGCGACAAGGCCCATGCATTGCTGGCCCAGGTCGGCCTCAAGGATTTCGGCAACAAATATCCCTGGCAGTTGTCCGGCGGCATGCTGCAGCGAGCCAATCTGTGCCGCGCGCTGATTCATGAGCCGCGCATGCTGCTGCTGGACGAACCGTTCGGCGCACTCGACCAGTTCACCAAGGAAGAGCTCTGGTCGATCCTCCAGAGCCTCTGGCTGCAACACAAACCAACAGTGCTGCTCGTAACGCACGATCTCCGCGAGGCCGGCTTCCTCGCCAGCCGCATCTGCGTGATGAGCGCGCGCCCAGGCCGTATCCTCGACGACAGCGCGGTGGACTTTCCGCGCCCGCGCACCATCCCGATGACCTTCGAGCCCGACTTCGTTGCGCTGAACCAGCGTCTGCGCGACCTCATCGTCAATGCGCGGAGCAATGCTCCGGCCACGCAAGAGGCATAAATGAATCTCGGCCTCCGTCAGAAACTCTGGTCGTTCGGACTAATCGTCGCATTCTTCGCGGGATGGCAGCTGTTCTGCATCGTCTCGGGCATGTCCGATCTGATCCTGCCACGCCCGACCGATGTTCTCGCGACACTGATCGCGCGCCTCCCGGTGTTGTGGCCGCATATCATCCAGACCCTCAGCACCACCATGGCCGGCTTCGCGCTCGGCGTCGGCCTCGGCGTGGTGCTCGGTGCAATCATCGGCGTCTCGAAAGTCGCCTATGACACCGCCTATCCGCTGCTGGTCGGCTTCTCGTCGATCCCGAAAGTCGCCGTCGTGCCGATCTTCGTTCTGTGGTTCGGCTCCGGCTCCGTGCCTGCGATTCTGACTGCACTGTCGATCTGCTTCTTCCCCATCGTCGTCAACATCGCGACCGGTCTCGCCACCACCGAGCCGGAACTCGAGGACGTGCTGAAGGCCCTTGGCGCAAGCAAGATGGACATTCTGTGGAATGTCGGCCTGCCGCGCACCATGCCGTTCTTCTTCGCCTCGCTCAAAGTCGCTGTCAGCTACGCCTTCGTTGGCGCCGTTCTGGCAGAAACTGTCGCGTCCAATCGCGGCATCGGCAATGTGATGATGAGCGCATCGTCGAACTTCAACGTCCCGCTCGTCTTCGCTTGCCTGTTCATTCTCGCGATCCTTGGCGTGGCGCTCTACGTCATTTTCTCTCTGATCGAGGCGCGCGTGACCGGCTGGGCCACGCGCAAGAACGATCTCGTTGCGACCTAATCACCTCTCACCAACCAGGAGAACGTCATGTTGAAGAGATTGACCGCCCTCGCCGTGGGCAGCGTCCTGCTCACAGGCTCCGCCTTCGCTCAGGAGACGACCATCAAGTTCACGCTGGGCTGGAAGACCCAGGGCGCCGACGCCGCCTTCCTCTATGCGAAGGAGAAGGGCTTCTTCAAGGAAGAGGGCCTCAACGTGGTGATCGACCAGGGCGAAGGCTCCGGCGCGACGGTGACGCGCATTATGTCCGGCGCCTGGGATGCCGGCTTCGGCGACGTCAATGCCATTATCCAGAACGCCTCGACGCGTCCGCAGGATTCGCCGGTGATGGTGTATCAGATGTGGAACCAGCCACCCTTCGCCATCGTGACCAAGAACACCAGCGGCATCAATAGCATCAAGGATTTCGAAGGCCGCACGCTGGGCGGCGCGCAGGGCACGCCGACGACCCGCCTGCTGCCGGTCTTCATCCAGAAGAACGGCCTCGCTGGCGACAAGATCAAAGTATCGAACATGGCGCCCAATCTGCAGGAGCCGATGCTGATCAAGGGCGACATCGACGCCGCCCTCGTCTTCAATATCACCAGTTACTTCAACCTAGTGCTGAACCGTCAGGATCCGGAGAAGGACTTCAAGTGGTTCACCTTCGGTGACTACGGCCTCGACCTGTATTCCAACGGCGTGATGGTGTCGAAGAAGCTGCTGAAGGAGAATCCGAAGGCCGTTGCCGGCCTCGTGCGCGCCATCAACAAGGGGCATCTCGCGGTCGCCAAGGACCAAAACGAAGCCCTCAAGGCGATCGCCACCTTTGATAACCTCATCGACATCCCTGTCGAAAAGCGCCGCCTGCAATATGCCTTCGAGAAGCTGATCGTCACGCCGGAGATGAAGGAAATCGGCACCGGCGACATCAAGGACGATCGCATGGCCCGCGCCATCGGCATGGTTGTGGAGGGCTACGGCCTCAGCCGCACGCCGACCCCACAGGAAATCTTCTCCCGCGAATTCCTGCCGCCGCGCGCCGAGCGCGAGCTCATCTATACGAAGAACTGATTACGTCCATGACTGAGGTTCTGTCTGCGGCTCATATCTTCACCGGCATAGATCGGGGTCTCGTGCCTCAGGCCAGCATCCATCATGCGGATGGCCTGATCACGAGTATCTCAACCGGTGCAAGCATTTCGCCGCAGACGAACCACCTGATCATTCCCGCACTGGTCAATGCCCACGACCACGCACGACCGTCCATGACGTCCTTCGGCGCGTCAAATATGCCGCTGGAATCATGGATCGCACGGTCAGCCTTCGGCACACCGCCCGATCCCTATCTCGCCGCCGCCGTATCGCTCGCCCGTTCGGCGCGAGCAGGCTGCGGCGGAGCGATGATTCATTACACCCGCCCGAGCGGCAAAATGCCGATCCTCGACGAGTCGATCGCGATCGCAAAAGCCGCCAGCGATGTTGGCATCCGGCTAGCCTTCGCGCTGGCCGTGCGCGACCAGAATCCAATCGTCTATGGCGACGGCACAGACGTGCTTGCCGCACTGCCCGAGAACGATCGCAGCACCATCCAGGAACTGTTCGTCCGCCCGAGCCCGACACCATCAGAATATCTCGACCGCGTCGAAGCCATTCAGGCCGCCATTGCCGGGCCGATGATCGATGTGCAATTCGGCCCGGCCGGCGTCCAGTGGTGCTCGCCTGCCTTGCTCGAAGCGATTGCCGAACGCTCTGCCACCACGGGCCGGCGCGTCCATATGCATCTGCTCGAGACCATCTATCAACGGCAATGGGCGGACCGGGCATTTCCCGGCGGCGTGGTGCGCTTTCTCAAGGAGATCGGCCTGCTGTCGAACCGACTGACGCTGGCGCATTGCATTCATGCCCGTCCGGACGAACTCGACATGATCGCCGAGTCCGGCACGACCATCGTGACGAACTTCAGCTCCAATCTCCATTTGCATTCCGGTCTTGCGCCGATTGCTGATGCCCATCGCCGCGGCTGCCCGATTGCTGTGGGCATCGACGGCGTTGCCCTCGACGAGGACGACGATGCGATCCGCGAGATGCGCCTCGTGCAGATGGCGCATGACGGCCTCGGCTTCGACCGCACTTGGAGCCGGGCGGAGTTTCTCGCGCTCGCCATCCGCAACGGCCGCAAGTCGATCGGCGCACCAGGCCCTGGCACACTCGCGGCCGGAGAAGTCGCGGATTTCGTGACGCTCGACATCGGCCAGCTCGACCGCGATGCCATCATGCCGGGCGATCCGATCGACATGCTGTTTGCCCGCGGCAATTCGAGTTGCGTCCGCGATGTCGTCGTGAATGGCCGCATCATCAGCCGCGATGGCAAGCCAACCGGCGTCGATCTGGAGGCTATGGAGACCGAGTTGCGCGGGCTCTATCGCAAGAGCGTGCCGCAGTTCAAGGCTTTCGAACGTGCCTGGGCGCCGTTCGAAAGCGCCGTATCGCACTGGTTCCGGCAACAGGGGTGTTGCTAGCAGCAAGGATGCTACCAGCCCACTGAACAGTGGGATCTTTCAATTCACCTGACGCTTTTCAAGCTTTCGCGCCAACGTGCGGCGATGCATGCCGAGACGACGCGCGGTCTCCGAAATATTAAAGTCGCTTTCCACCAGCGTCTGGTGAATGCGCTCCCATTCCAGCGTCTTGATAGAGGTCGGGCGCTCCGTGAGCGCCACCTGCACATCGCCGGTCGCTTTCTGGAAGGCTTCCTCGATGTCGTCGGTGTTCGAGGGCTTGGCAAGGTAATGACACGCACCGAGCTTGATCGCCTCCACAGCCGTGGCGATGCTGGCATAGCCTGTGAGCACGACGACCAGCATCTCCGGACTGAGCGCATGCAACACCTCGACGCAGGCGAGGCCCGAGGCGCCCGCGAGCTTGAGATCGACCACCGCATAGCCCGGTCTCTTGTCGCCAAGAACCTCGGTCAACGTCTCGAAGCCGGCGGCATGCAGCACGGTATAGCCGCGGCGCTCGAACGAGCGCTTCAGCGTACGCGCGAAACCCTCGTCATCCTCGACAATGATCAGCAGACGTTCATCCGACATGTTTACGCGCTCCAATCGCGAGGGCGGACAGTGGTAGCGACAACGACACGAGGGCGCCGCCTACGGGACGATTCTCCGCCACCACTGCACCGCCCAGTTTGCGGACGGCATTGACCACCAGAAACAGACCGAGTCCCCGCCCGGACTGACCCTTGCTTGAATTGTAGGGTTTTCCGAGATTCGCCAGCATCTCCTTGGCGAAACCCGGTCCCATGTCGCTGACCTTCAGCGCCAGTTGGTCTTCATCCCGCTCGATGGCAAGACGAATCCAGAGCGGCGATACTTCATTCGCATTGTCGAGTACGTTGAAGATCATCTGCTTCAACGCGGAATCCGAAACGATCGGCATATCTTCGCCAAACCGGTTCTCATAAACCAGAGTTCTGCTCGAGCGCGCGATGCGCCATTCCTCGACCAGCTCACTGAAGAAATCGTGCACGGATGTAACTGCAGGCGCTTCACCGCGCATGTCGCCCGCAGACATCAGGATGCCGGTGACGATCGATTTGCAGCGCTGCACATCGGCCTGCATTTCAGCGATCTCTTCCATCAGCTCGGGATCTTTGGCGAGCGCCGGCATGCGGCGCCAGTCGCTGAGGATGACCGACAGCGACGCCAACGGCGTACCGAGTTCATGCGCGGCACCAGAGGCGAGCAGGCCCATGCGCACGATATGATCTTCCTCCGCGGCTTGCTGGCGCAGCGCTGCGAGACCCTCGTCCCGCTCGCGCAGGTTTTTTGCGATGCGCGTCATGAAAACGACGATGAGCGCCGCATCCAGCACGAAACAGATCAGCATGCCTATAATGTGCAACTGGAACAGGTTGTCACGCAGCGTGTCCGGTAGCTCCAACGGGCGATGAAAGACAATCAGTCCGGCGAAACACAGACAGGCGACAACGACCACAACCCAGGTCGAGCGACCGTTCAACAGCATTGCTCCGAGCGTCACCTGCAGCAGATAGAGCGATACGAATGGATTTGTCGCACCACCGCTCAGATAGAGCTGCATCGTCAGCGCCGCCACGTCGAGCAGCAGGAGCAGAAGTAGTTCGCGGTCACGCGCGTCGGTCTGCTGGCGCAGCCACTCCTGGCTGATGACATTGAGGAATACCGAGCCACACAGCACCGCCACCATGGCCATCCACGGCAACGCAATTCCCATCACCAGATGCACGAAGCCGATAGTCAGAACCTGCCCGACCACTGCGATCCAGCGCAACTGGATCAGCAGATTGATGTTCTTGATATTGGTGGTCTCGTCGAGCGGCAGAGCCGCGACTGCAACGGGTGTGGTGACACCCGTCGCGTCGACTGGTGACGCGGCAACCGCACTGACGCCAGTGACGTCTGGTGTGCCCACCTTGCTCTCTGCTCCCAAACCCGGCATCGCGCCCCGTCAGCTCGATCGGCCGGCCTCAATCGAGCCGGCGCGCCATCCATGACGTCATACGCGAGGTAGTGATTTTTTCCGAATCCGCCACTCGTCGCGGGCGACGAACAGCGCAGCGCCGGCCAGCATCAAAGCGAGGCCGAACCAGGTGATGGCATAGACCACGTGGTTGTTCGGGAAGGCGATCACAGTCAGGCCGCCATGGGGCTGACCCGGTGCGTCCAGTGCGGCATTGGCATCGATGAAGTAGGGTGCGACGGCGCCGAGCTTTTGGCTGTCGGCAATAGCCTCGACATCGCGGGAATACCAGCGCTGGGCAGCGGGATCATTTGAGCGCAGGAACCCGCCCTTCTGTTCGGTGACGCGCAGCAGTCCGGTTACCGACACCGGCGTCGCGGGCGCCGCGAATGCGCCGGCTTTGCGCTCATCCGGGCTGACGAAACCCCGGTTCACCAGTACGGTGTAGCCGGCTTCGGCGCGCAACGGGGTCAACACCCAGAAGCCGGCGCCGAGATCCGAGACCGCCTGCACCAGAGTATCGGCACTCGGTATGAACCGCCCGGTGACGCTGACGCGGCGATATTCATCGTCACTGCGATTGATCGCAGGCCACGCCGCAGGCCCGGGTGCAGCTTCGGGCGCGGCGTGGCTGCGCTGATCGACACGTGCGATCAGATCCCGTTTCCAGGCGCGGCGTTCGACCTGCCAGATGCCCAGCGCGGTCAATCCCGCGATGCCGAGCAGTGCCAGCAGACCCAGCACCGTGAGCGTCGTCGCGCGACGCGGCGACCGCCCAGACTCAACTTTCGATTCAGACGACTCCTGTCTGGCCGGGCGGCCCACGACGATCCCGTCGTTGGCACGCACCATGGCCATCAGGGCATATTCCTCATGTCGTGAACCGGCATCATGTTGACGTTGAGATGATACATCACCCAGAGCGAACCGCTCAGCGCAATCACGACGATGATGATCGTGAAGATCAGCGCCATCATGGTCCAGCCGGCATCCGACGTCGCGTTCATGTGCAGGAAGTAGATCATGTGAACCACGATCTGCACCACAGCGAACGCAACGATGATCGCGATGGTCCAGTTCTTGTTCCCGATCGCACCCGTCATCACCAGCCAGAACGGAATGGCGGTAAGGATGACCGAGAGGACGAAGCCGGTCATATACGACCTGAACGAACCATGGTCGCGGCCGTCATCGTGGCCGTGGTCATCGTGACCATGTCCGTGCGCGGCATGTGCATCGGCGCTCATCGCAGCACTCCCAGCAGATAAACAAAGGTGAAGACGCCGATCCAGACGACGTCGAGGAAATGCCAGAACATGCTCAGGCACATCAGCCGGCGTTGGTTCGCCTCGATCAGGCCAAAGCGAGCGACCTGCACCATCAGCGTGACCAGCCAGATGATGCCGAAGGTGACGTGCAGACCGTGGGTGCCGACCAGCGTGAAGAAGGACGACAGGAAGGCGCTCCGCCAAGGGCCAGCACCTTCATGGATCATGTGATGGAACTCATAGAGTTCGATGCACAGGAATGCGAGACCGAACAGGCCGGTGATGCCGAGCCACATCTGGGTCGACTTCACTCTGCCCTTCATCATCTCCAGCATCGCGAAGCCGTAAGTGATCGATGAGAACAGCAGCATCGCGGTGTTAAGCGCGACCAGGTTGAGGTCGAACAGATCCTTCGGCCCGGGTCCCGCCGCATAGCTGCCACCGAGTACGCCGAAAGTGGCGAACAGCATCGCGAAGATGAGGCAATCGCTCATCAGGTAGAGCCAGAAGCCCAGCATGGTGCTGGAGCCGGCCGGATGATCGTGTTCGTCGACGACGTAGAAGACAGGGACTTCGGTGCCGTTTATCGTTTGAGTCGTTACGTTCATGACGCGGCCTGTACTGCGAGAAGTTTCGTACGCTCGCCTTCGGTACGGATGACGTCCTCCACCGGGATGTGGAAGTCACGGTTGTAGTTGAAGGTGTGGAAAATCGCGACGCCTACGATGGCAATAAAGCTCAAGGCCGCGAGCCACCACATGTACCAGATCAGAGCGAAGCCCATCGCGGTGGCCAGGACAGAGAGGATCACGCCGGTACCGGTGTTCTTCGGCATGTGGATGGGCCTGAAGCCTTCCAGCGGACGCGTATAGCCGCGGCGCTTCATGTCCCACCACGAGTCATTGTCGTGAATGACCGGGGTGAAAGCGAAGTTATAATCCGGCGGCGGCGACGAGGTTGCCCATTCCAGCGTACGCCCGTTCCAGGGATCTCCCGTGGTGTCGCGCAGCTTCTCGCGATTCCAGATGCTGACGGCGATCTGGACGAGGAAAGCACCGATGCCAATGGCGATCAGAACCGCACCAAAAGCGGCGATGACGAACCAGATCTGCAGCGACGGATCGTCGAAGGTGCGCAGGCGGCGCGTGACGCCCATCAGACCAAGCACATAGAGCGGCATGAAGGCGAAGTAGAAGCCGAGGACCCAGCCCCAGAAAGATACCTTGCCCCAGAACTGATCGAGCTTGAAGCCGAAGGCCTTCGGAAACCAGAAATTGATGGCCGCGAAGATACCGAACACCACACCGCCGATGATCACGTTGTGGAAGTGAGCGATCAGAAACAGGCTGTTATGCAGCACGAAGTCGGCCGGGGGCACTGCGAGCAGAACGCCGGTCATGCCGCCAATCACAAAGGTCAGCATGAACGCGATTGTCCACATCATCGGCAGTTCGAACCGGATGCGGCCGCGATACATCGTGAAAAGCCAGTTGAATATCTTCGCTCCCGTGGGGATCGAGATGATCATGGTCGTGATGCCGAAGAAGGAATTCACGCTGGCGCCCGAGCCCATGGTGAAGAAGTGGTGCAACCAGACGAGATAGGACAGGATCGTGATGACCAGCGTGGCGTAAACCATCGAAGTGTAGCCGAACAGCTTCTTGCCCGAGAAGGTCGAGGTCACTTCCGAGAACACGCCGAACAGCGGCAAGATCAGGATGTAGACTTCCGGATGGCCCCAGATCCAGATCAGGTTCACGTACATCATCGGGTTGCCGCCGAGATCGTTCGTGAAGAAGTTGGTGCCGACGTAACGATCCAGCGACAGCAGCGCGAGTACGGCGGTCAGGATCGGGAAGGACGCGACGATCAGGACGTTGGTGCAGAGCGAGGTCCAGGTGAAGATCGGCATCTTCATCATGGTCATGCCGGGCGCGCGCATCTTCACGATGGTCGCGATCAGGTTGATGCCCGATAGTGTCGTGCCGACACCGGCGACCTGTAGCGCCCAGATGTAATAGTCGACGCCGACATCCGGACTGTAGCCGATATTCGACAGCGGCGGATAAGCCAGCCAGCCGGTCTTGGCGAATTCACCGACAAACAGCGACATCATGACGAGGATGGCGCCGCCGGTGGTCATCCAGAAGCTGAAATTGTTCAGGAACGGGAACGACACGTCGCGTGCGCCGATCTGCAGCGGCACGATGTAGTTCATCAGGCCGGTGACCAGTGGCATCGCCACGAAGAAGATCATGATCACGCCATGCGCCGTGAACACTTGATCGTAGTGATGGGCGGGCAGGAAACCGTCGGAGCCATTGAAGGCCATGGCCTGCTGGGCGCGCATCATGATGGCGTCGGCGAAACCGCGCAGCAACATGATGATGCCGAGCACCATATACATGATGCCGATCTTCTTGTGGTCCACGCTGGTGAACCACTCCTTCCAGAGATAGCCCCACAGCTTGAAATAGGTCAGCGCAGCCAGCAGCACGATGCCGCCGAGTGCGACCATCGCGAAAGTCGCGACCAGAATCGGCTCATGATAAGGAAACGACTCAAGCGTCAGGCGGCCGAAGATGAACTTCGCAAGCCCGGTATTTGCCACTACGGCTGTATCAGACATTAGATCGACCCGATCAGGTGTTAGAAGCGCGCCGCTCGGCAGGCGACGGCGCAGGCGTGAAATTGAACGGCGCGGGGGCGGCACCGGGGCGCGCGAGACCGGCACCGGTGACCGGCGTCGGGTCGAGCGGAGTCGTCGTCGAGCGGTGATCGGCTGCTTCGCGTGCGGCTTCGGCAAGGGTACAGACGCTGGCGACGTAGTTCTTGGTCGAGCTTGTGCCGTCGAGCATCGAGATATTGTACTTCAGCGGCAGGATATTGCGGGCGCTGGCGAGGCCCAGACCACCCTTCGCATCCATCGCCATCATCTCGCTCATACACATCTTGCCGGGCTGGGCGCACATGTTGAGGATCGCCTTGTAGAGGTCAGGCGCGACTTCCTTGTAGAGACGAACCGGCACATTCTCGCTGGGCTTTTCGAGATCCAGATAGGCCTCGCGGCTCAGCGTCTCATTGCTCGCCTTGGCCTTGGCGATCCAGGCATCGAAGCCGGCCTGATCGACGCCATGGAACTTGAAGCGCATGCCGGAGAAGCCAGCGCCGCTATAGTTCGCCGAGAAGCCGTCATAAACGCCAGCCTTGTTGATGACCGCGTGCAGCTTGGTTTCCATGCCGGGCATCGCATAGATCTGGCCGGCGAGCGCGGGGATATAGAAAGAGTTCATCACCGACGAAGCAGTGATCTTGAAGCGCACCGGACGATCGACCGGCGCGGCCAGTTCATTGACCGTAGCAATGCCGTATTCCGGGTAGAAGAACAGCCACTTCCAGTCGAGCGCGACGACTTCGACCTGCAGCGGCTCAAGAAGGCTCGCAGCATTGCCGGGCGCAATCCGGTCGAGCCGACGATACGGGTCTAACAGATGCGTGCTGGACCAGGTCACCGCGCCGAGACAGATGATGATGAGGAGGGGCATCGACCAGATGACGAGCTCGAGATGGGTCGAGTGATCCCAGTCCGGCTCGTATTTCGCGTCAGCATTCGACTGCCGGTACTTCCAGGCGAAGAACACAATCAGGGCCATCACCGGCACGATGATCAGCAGCATCAACACCGTGGAAATGACCACGAGATCGCGTTGCTGCACTGCGATGTCGCCCGCAGGATTCATCACGACGAAATTGCATCCGCCCAGCAAGGCAACCAAGGGCAGCAAAAGGAGTATCCGTAGGCGGCTCAAGGTGTTACCCATTCGATAATGTTCGTTCGCGCGCACGGTTAGGCGCATTTGCTGCAGGGCAACATTGGACAATTTGTCCAATGGTCCGAAGACGCGGTTCGCGACAAATCGTCAACCTCGCGTCGCCCTTTGGGCGTCGATTGCATTACTTTCAACACACCACCGACGGATAGAGAAAATGGCGCAGACGTCATCGACGATGGAACGGGACGCACGCCTTCTGCTCGCGGATGGCCACGGCGAGGTCAACCCGGGCGAGATCGCCATCGGCGTGATCATCGGCCGAACTTCCGAGTTCTTCGATTTCTTCGTCTATGCGATCGCCTCGGTGCTGGTGTTTCCGAAGCTCGTCTTCCCCTATCTCGATCCTCTGACCGGCACTCTCTATTCCTTTGCGATCTTTTCGCTGGCGTTCATCGCCCGCCCGATCGGCACAATGATCTTCACAGCTATCGATCGCAGCCAGGGCAAGGGCGCCAAGCTGACCATCGCGCTGTTTCTGCTCGGCGTTGCCACCGTCGCCATCGCCTTCCTGCCCGGTCACGAATCCATCGGCGTCGCATCGGCCTGGCTGCTGGCTGCTGCACGTATCGGCCAGGGCATT
Source organism: Tardiphaga sp. 709 (assembly GCF_032401055.1). Classification (NCBI taxonomy): domain Bacteria; kingdom Pseudomonadati; phylum Pseudomonadota; class Alphaproteobacteria; order Hyphomicrobiales; family Nitrobacteraceae; genus Tardiphaga; species Tardiphaga sp. 709. The sequence continues at coordinate 3,447,374 of NZ_CP135529.1, forward strand.
TCCTGGGGCGGCACCTGGGACGGTCTTGCTTCGCTGCTGGCGCTGAATGCGCCGGAAGGCAAGAAGGGCTGGTACGCCATGATCCCGCAGCTCGGCGCCCCGATCGGCCTTCTGGTGGCGAGCGCGCTGTTCGCCTTCTTCGTCGACACACTGTCCGCTGATGACTTCCTCGACTGGGGCTGGCGCTATCCGTTCTTCGTTGCTTTCGCCATCAACGTCGTCGCCCTGTTCGCGCGCCTGCGCATGGTGGTGACGCCCGGCTACACCGAACTGTTCGAAGCCCGCGAACTCGAGCCGTCTTCGATCACCGAGACGATTGCCCAGCAGGGCCGCACCGTGGTCATCGGCGCCTTCGCACCGCTGGCGAGCTTCGCACTGTTTCACATGGTCACGGTGTTCCCGCTCTCATGGGTGTTTCTGTTCACCCGCGAAGCACCCGGCCGCTTCCTGATCGTCGAATGTATCGGCGCCGTGTTCGGCATCATCGCCATGATCGTGTCGGGCTATGTCGCCGACAAGGTCGGTCGCCGCACGCTGCTGACCGGTTCGGCGATTGCCATCGCCGTATTCAGCGGCTTCGCACCGCAGATGCTGGACGGCGGCATCGTCGGCGAACTGGCCTTCATGGTGACCGGCTTCATCCTGCTCGGCCTGTCGCTCGGTCAGTCGTCGGGCTCGGTCGCATCGAGCTTCTCGAAGCGTTTCCGCTACACCGGTTCGGCGCTCACCACCGACCTTGCCTGGCTGTTCGGCGCCGGCTTCGCGCCATTCGTGGCGCTGGTGATGTCGAGCCGCTTCGGCCTGTCCTCGTCGGGCGTGTATCTGCTGTCGGGCGCCGTCGTGACCCTGCTTGCGATCTCGATCAACCGGCAGTTCGCCAGCCGCGACGCCTCGGCGATCCAGCCATAAGCAACACTGCCGCTAAAGAAAGAGCCTCGGTTCTGAACAGAACCGGGGCTCTTTCTTTTTGTTCTGGCTCGTTTCCCTGACGCAAACCGGCATCTGCTTCGCTAATGCGACAGCGGCACATCATCCTGGTGCAGGATGCGTTCGGCAGCGCCCTGCAGATCGTCATACTGACCTGACTTCAACGACCACAGGAACGCCGCGAGGCCGCACAGGCCAAGCCCGATGGCGATCGGGATCAGATAGAAATAATCCGTCATTCCGCCGGCTCCATTCTGACTGACATACGCGGTGTTGATGCGCTTGTGCCCTGGGACTTGTCGGACTTGCCGCGGCCACGCAGCCGCAGCGCATTGGCGACCACCACGATGGACGAACCGGACATCGCAATCGCGGCGACCAGCGGCGTGACATGGCCCATGATCGCGATCGGCACCGCAATGAGATTGTAGCCGACTGCCAGCGCGAGATTCTGCCGCACCAGATGCCCAGCCTCGCGCGAGACCGCGATGGCCTGAGACACGGCCGACAAATCCTCGCGCAGAAAGACGAGATCTGCGGCGTTGCGCCCGACATCGGCGGCCGATGCCGGCGCCATCGACGCATGCGCGGCCATCAGCGCCGGCGTGTCATTGAGGCCGTCGCCAACCATCAGCACCTTCTTGCCGGCGGATGCCAGCTTCGCCACATGCGCCGCCTTGCCGCCCGGCAGTACGCCGGCGAGATATGGCACGCCCATGCCTGCAGCGAGTGTCCGCACCGGCGTCTCGCGATCGCCCGAGACAACCTCGACGGCGAGCCCATCGTGCTTCAAGTTGCCGACGGTTTCAGCCGCGCCCGCGCGCAACCGATCCTCGAAGCGGAAATCCGCCACGCATCGTCCGTCGCGCGACAGCACGACGGACGAGTCATCGAGATCCATACCGCTGGTATCGGTGAGGGCCCATTCCGGCCGCCCGAGGCGCAGCACGCTGCCGCCGAAACGCGCTTCCATGCCGCAGCCCGGATGTTCGGAGACATCATCGAGCGCAATCGGAGTCGTCGTTGTTGAAACGGTAGCAGCGAGTGCACGCGAATAGGGATGACGTGAATGCGCGGCGATCGCGCCGGCCAGCGCCAGCATTGCGGGCGCGATCGTGCCCGCATTGACGACGCGGGGATTGCCGAGCGTTAGCGTACCCGTTTTGTCGAACACCACAGTATCGACCTCGGCGAGACGCTCCAGCGCGCCGCCATCCTTGATCATGATGCCGCTCTCAAACAGCCGCCGCGCAGCAACCACCTGCACCATCGGCACCGCGAGGCCGAGCGCGCAGGGACAGGTGATAATCAGCACCGCGACGGCAATCGTGATCGCGCGATGCACATCGCCGGACACGATGAGCCAGCCGACGAGTGTGATAGCCGCGGTGAGATGCACCACCGGCGCATAAAGCCCGGCTGCACGATCCGCGATGCGGCGATAGACCGAACGACCCTGCTCTGCGGCTTCCATCATCCGCAGCATCTCGGCCAGGAACGACTCGTTGGCAGAGGCCGTCGCGGTAATCGTCAGCGGCCCCGTCAGATTCAATGTGCCGGCGCGCAGGATCGACCCCGGCAGTGCCGGCTGCGGCACACTCTCGCCTGATACCAGCGAGACGTCGAGTTCCGACAGACCTTTGGTCACCTTGGAGTCGACCGGCACGCGCTCGCCGGCAGCGAGCATCATGGTCATACCCGGCGTGATTTCGCCGACCGGCAGATAGATCTGCGCACCGTCATTCTGCAGAACCAGCGCGCCGCGCGCCGCCAGACGCGCTAGCCCCTTGACTGCGACGCGTGCGCGCTCACGCATCATGTGATCGAGCGTGCGGCCAATCAGCAGGAAGAACAGCAGCGTCACCGACGCATCAAAATAGGCATGCGGACCATGAATCGCGGTCTCATACAGGCTCATGCCAAAGGCCAGCAACACGCCGAGCGAGATTGGCACATCCATATTGGTGCGACCGTGACGCAGCGCCTGCCAGGCCGAGCGAAAGAATACCCGGCCGGAATAGATCAGCGTCGGCAACGCGATCAGCGCAGAGATGCCGTGGAACAGATCGCGCGTCGCAGGCTCGGCACCGGACCACACCGACACCGACAACAGCATGATATTGCTCGCCGCAAAGCCCGACACCGCGAGCGCACGGATCAATTCCGACAGCGTCGTATCCGTGGCGTCGCCATCGACTTCGAATAGATGCGCTTCATAGCCGACTTTGCGCAGCGTTTCGATGAAAGGCGGCGGTGCGACATCGGCGCGCCATTTGATGGTGACGCGCTTCGTCGAGAGATTCACCCGCGCCCATGTCACGCCGTCAAGCGCACCGAGCGCTTGTTCGACCGTGCGAATACAGGCGCCGCAATGAATGTCCGGCACCGAGAGATCGGTCTGCCTCAAACCGCCGGCAATGATACGGCTGACCAGCAGCACTTCGCGCGGGTTCGGCGCCGCCAGCATGGCCAATTCTGCTCCTGAGCCACAGCAACTCATCGGAGACCTCGCTTCTCACTTTGCGCATGATCCTTTCGGAAAACCGGTTCCCACTTTTCCGGATCATGCTCTAGCCAGTCACCTCGACACCCGGCTTCATCGCCACATAGGCGTGCCATGTCCCGTGACCGAGCACGGGAAACACGACGATCATACCGAGCAGGCCGGTCATGACATTGATCAAGAACAAAGCCAGCGCGATTCCCGCCCAAGTCAGCATGACCGGCAGATTGGCCCAGACCATCCCCATGCTGGTGCCCATGGCAGTGAGCGCATCGACGCGCTCGTTGAGCAGCATGGGAATGGCGAACACGCTGATTGCAAAGGAGAATGCCGCAAAGATGCCGCCGACTGCAGTGCCGGCGATCAGCATCGCCCAGCCAACGGGCGTGGTGAACAGCATGGCTGCGACGCCATCGAGGCCGGGAAACGGGTTCATGCCGAAAAACAGCGCATAGATGATCACCGCGGCGCGGATCCAGACCAGCATTAGCGAGCACAACAAGAGGCCCGCGAACAGCAGCTGCCCGCCCGACTTCGGCCGGACGAGGATCATCTGCAACAGCGAGACACGCTCATGCGCGGCGATCCGGCGACTCTTCTCATAGAGTCCGATGGCGAACACCGGCCCGACCACCATGAAGCCGGCAAAGGCCGGAAACAGGATGTAGTCCCAGCCGAAGGCGAACAATCCACCCACCAGGACAACCGAGACCGCGAAAACCAGCACGCCATAGCTGAGGCTCGCCGACGGGATAATCATCAGATCGCGCCAGCCCGCTTTGAGCCAGTCAAAGGCGACGGATGGCGCGACATGGCGATCCCATGACACCGAGGGTGGCAGCGGAGGAGCAACGGCTGGAAGATTCATCTTCGACCTCGCAATCTCAATGACGCGGCGTGCATGACGAGGACGCCGCACTGAATTTGCCGGCTTCCGCGACACTGGCGCCGCGCTTGACGTGATCGATACAGTCGGGCTGCGACGAGAACGCCACATAGACCATGTGCGCATTGGCCATCAGCACCAGTAGCAGACCGGCAGTAATCGCCATCCAGACCCAGACCTTCGCGTTGACGTGCTTCATCGCTGCTACATTCATGGCCCGGCAGCCCTGAGGTTGACGAGATAGAGCGCGAGGATCTTGCGATCGAGCGCCGACAGCCGGGAATCCCAGCTCGGCATGTGACCTTGCCGGCCACCCCAGACAGTGGTGAAGACCGACTGGGCGTCGCCGCTATAGATCCAGAAATTGTCGCGCAGGTTCGGCGCACCGAGTTCGATATTGCCGGTCGCGTTCTCGCCATGGCAGGCGACGCAATTGTCGGTGAACACCGCCTTGCCGCTGGCAAGTTTCGCAGGCGCGATCGCCTTCGCTACTGCGGGATTCGACAGGCTGCGGACATAGTCGACAACATCGTCGATCTGCTCGCGCTTCAGCATCCCGTCGCGGCCGAAAGCCGGCATCTGCGACGTCCGCGAATCCTTGTGCGGCGAATTGATACCAACGCGGATCGTCTCGGCGATCGCATCGGGCGTACCGCCCCACAGAAAGGCCTGCGACACCAGCGTCGGAAAGCCGTTGCCGCCCTCGGCGGTGCGGCCATGACAGGCCGCGCAATTGTCGCCGAACAACGTCGCGCCGGTCTGCTTCACGATCTTCATCAACTTCGGATCGGCCTGGATAGCTTCGAAGCTTTCGGCTTCGACCAGCTTGCTCCACTTGGCGCGGTCCGAGGCCGCGTCCTTGATCTGCTCGGCCACGATGTTGCGCTGGTCGATCCCGAGCAGGCCCTTGGTATAGGTCACGCCCAGCGGCCAGGCCGGCATCAGGATCCAGTACACGACCGAATAGAGAAAGGTCGCCCAAAGAAAGAAGACCACCGCACGCGGCACCGGCGTGTTCAGCTCCTTGATGCCGTTCCACTCGTGGCCGGTGGTGAGATAGCCGGAGACGGGATCGCGTTCCTCTACTGCCATCGCTTCGCCTCATACGGCTTGTCCTCAACAGAGGGGTCGAGAATCGATTGCGCGGCAGAGTCGAACGACGTCTTGTTCTTCGGCCAATAGGCATAGACCACCACGCCGACCGACATGGCGATCAGGTAGAACAGTCCGAAGGATTTCGCGAACCAGACGGTGGTCTCATGCTCCATCGTCATTCTCCCACCGCAGCCGTTTTGGCCTTGTGAGCCGCATCGGTCAGCTTGCCCAATATCTGCAAGTAAGCGACCAGCGCATCCATCTCCGTCGGCTCGCCGGGCTGACCGTCAAAGGCGCGCACATTGGTTGCCTCGCCATAGCGCTTGGTGACGCCTTCGGCGAAGGGCGTATCCGGCGAGGTCTGGCCATAGGCATCGTTGGATGCGTTGGCGATCATCTCGTCCGTATACGGCACGCCGACCTTGCGCAGCGCGGCCAGATGCAGACCGAGATCGTCGATCCGCGCCTTGGCGCGCGTGAGATAGGCATAAGGTGGCATCACGGATTCCGGCACCACGTCACGTGGATTGATTAGATGCTTGACGTGCCATTCGTCGGAATATTTGCCGCCGAGGCGCGCGATATCCGGTCCGGTACGCTTCGAGCCCCACAGCATCGGATGGTCGTATTTGGATTCAACCGCGAGCGAATATGGCCCGTAACGCTCGACCTCATCGCGCAATGTGCGGATCATCTGCGAATGACAGGCGTAGCAGCCCTCGCGGATGTAGATGTTGCGGCCGGCGATTTCGAGCGGCGTATAGACGCGCATATCCGGCGCATCCTCCACCGTCTGATGGATCGTGAACAGTGGCACGATCTCGATGAGGCCACCGATGCTGGCGGCAACGATAATGCCGATGGCAAGACTCATCGTCTTGCGTTCGAGCTTGTAGTGCAGACCGAGGAAACCCATCGCTATTCTCCCGGCTGCAGCGCTGGCACGCCAGCGGGCTGTGCCACCGGACGATCTGCGGCGCGTTCATCGGCCGGCTGACCAGCAGTGCGGATGGTCATGACGATGTTGTAGAGACCGATCACCGCGCCAGCGAGGAAGAAGAACCCGCCGACCGCGCGCGCAACGTAATAAGGCTTCATCGCGATCACTGTCTCGATGAAGGAATAAGACAGCGTGCCGTTACTATTATAGGTGCGCCACATCAAGCCCTGGATGATACCTGAATTCCACATCGCGAAGACGTATGTGAAGAGGCCGGCGACAGCGAGCCAGAAGTGCCATTCGACGAGCGCCGGCGAATACATCCGCTCGCGCTTCCACAGCCACGGCACCGACGCATAGATCGAGCCGAAGGTGATCATGGCCACCCAGCCGAGCGCGCCGGCATGGACATGACCGACGGTCCAATCCGTGTAGTGCGACAGCGAATTCACCGAGCGAATCGCCATGAACGATCCCTCGAACGTGGTGAGGCCGTAGAACACCGCAGCCACCATCATGAAACGCAGCGTCGCATCGTCGCGCACCTTGTACCATGCGCCGTTCAGCGTAAGCAGGGCATTGCCGGCGGAGCCCCAAGACGGAATCAGCAGCATCAGCGAGAAAGTCATGCCGAGCGTCTGCACCCATTGCGGCAGCGCCGTGTAATGCAGGTGATGGGAGCCCACCCACATATACATGAAGGTGATGCCCCAGAACGAGATGATCGACATCCGGTAGGAATAGATCGGCCGACCCGCGCGCACCGGCAGATAGTAATACATCATGCCGAGGAAACCGGAGGTGAGGAAAAAGGCGACGGCGTTGTGGCCATACCACCATTGGGTCATCGCATCCTGCACGCCGGAAAAGGCCGAATAGCTCTTGGCGTGACCGAACGAGACCGGCATCGCCAGATTATTGACGGTGTGCAGAATCGCCACCACCAAGATGAAGGCCATGTAGTACCAGTTGGCGACGTAGATATGCGGCTCCTTCCGCCGTGCCAGCGTCCGCATATAGATGACGAAATAGACGATCCAGACGATTTCCAGCAGAAGGTCGGCATACCATTCCGGCTCGGCATATTCCTTCGACTGGGTGACACCCATCAGATAGCCGGTGGCGGCGAGCAGGCAGAACAGATTGTAACCGAGCAGCACGAACCACGGGCTGATCTGATCCGGCAATCGCGCGCGCGAGGTGCGCTGGAGCACATAGAGCGAGGTGCCGATCAGCCCATTGCCGCCAAAGCCGAAGATCACTGCACTGGTATGCGCGGGGCGGATGCGGCCGAAGCTCGACCAGCCGGCATCGAACGTCAGATTGGGAAACACCAGCTGCCAAGCAACCCAGTCGCCGATAAACATGCCGATCACGGCCCAAATCATTGCCAGGATGATCGCAAGTTTGGTGGGGTCATCGTAATACAGCGCCAGCCGGGCCTCGTCCGGCTCCGGCTCGTAATAGACATAGATGACACCGAAGATGCCGGCGATCCCAGCCAGCATGACAATCGCACCATGGACGCCGAGCGGGTCCTGACGGCCGGCGATCGCCATCGCGAGACCGCAAGTCGTAAAGACCAGCAGGATGATCAGCGCAAGCTGCCGCTCCGATTTGGTCAATTGCGCGATCATCCGGTCATCCCCTGCTCGTCTCGCGGCGGCTCGTCAGGCAAGACGCGCAGCGCCCGATCGGCACAGAGCATCCCCACACCATCAAGAGTAGCTCACTCCGCCGCCACAGCGATTGACTTAGGTCAAGCCCGCGAACGGATTCCGACCGGGATCAATCGCAATTTTTGATACTTCTAATCAACGTCGCGCAACCGAACCTGGCTCGCTGCGTCTGCAGGAGCAGGCAGGATACCCGCGCTGTTAGTCCTTCACGTCGTAACGATAGGATTTCGAGACGATCTGCCAGCCATCAGCCAGCTTCATCGCGATCAGGTAATCGGTGAAGTAACGCGGCGGCAGCTGGCAGCGCACCTTGATAAAGGCTGTCTTGTCATCGGAGCGATCGACCGTGACGATAAAGTCCTCGCGCGACTTGCCCTCGACCTTGCCCGAATTGCGCTTGCGGACCATGGCCATCCAGTCAGGCATGGCCAGCACCTTCAGCTCGCCATTCTCCACCCAGCGCAGATCTGCACTCGGATGAAAGATCGCGCCAAGCTTCTCGGCATCAGCCTCGTAGAGGCCATCGAAATAATGCTGGATGACCGCTTCAACGGTCGAACGATCGTAAGCCAACGCATTCCCCCACCGGTAGCCGCACTGGAACCCTTATAACATCAAAGCGATGACGGCCATACTGTACCGTTGCATAGGTCATCCGACTTTGAATCACTTGCTGTCACCAAGCATCTTCCGAAACCGCTCGATCTCCTGCGGCACGAAGGCCGTGAGATAGGCCGGCGCCATTTCAGCGTCGCCGGCGGGCATGGAACCGAGATCGTCGAGCCGCCTCTGATAATCGGGATTGGCAACTGCAGCGCGCATCGCGGCATTGAGCTTCCCGATGATCGGCGCGGGCGTGCCCTTCGGCGCGAACAGCGCATACCAACCGGATATTTCAAATTGCGGCAATCCGGCCTCGCTGGCAGTCGGAACGTCAGGCAAATGCGGCAGACGCGTTCTGGATGCCAGCGCGATGGCGCGAATGAGACCGCCCTGGATGGCCGGGGTCACGGAGGCCGAGGAATCGCAGATGCCGTCGATCTGCCCGCCGATCAGATCGTTCAATGCCGGACCGCCGCCGCGATAGCCGACCAGCGTGACGTCGATACCCGCGGCCTGGGCGAAAGCCTTGCAGAACAGATAGTTCTGCGAGCCTACGCCGGAGTGACCGATATTCAGCTTGCCGGGATTCTGCTTCGCATGGGCAATGAATTGCGCGAGATTCTCCGCCGGAAAATTGCGCCGGATAGCGACCATCGCCGAGCTCTTGTTGAACATGCCAATGCCTGCAAAATCCGACGGCGCGAATTTCACATCAGGCGTGAACAGATAAACTGCGGTATTGGTGCCGCTATTACCCTGCACGATGGTGTAGCCGTCTGGCGGAGCCTGCGCGACGCGGGCGAGCGCCACGGCCCCGCCCGCGCCGCCAATATTTTCGATCACGATGGGCTGACCGAGATGCCGGCCCATCTGCTCGGCAATCAGCCGTGCATTGACGTCGGAACTGCCGCCAGCGGCAAATGGCACGACGAGTGTGATGGGGCGAGTGGGATAGTCCTGCGCAGATGCGGAGAGTGGCGCGAACAGCGCCAGACAGAGCGGAGCAAGCCTGAGCCAAGCCATCCCGAATCTCCCCGACCAAGTGTTGCTAAGCCAGTCTTGCCTAAACAAGTCTTGCCTGATTTTTCCGTGATCTTAGGGAGTATCGGGCGCCGGACGCAAAGACATGTTATGCTGCAGAGCGGCGTAACCGACGGCGCGCGGTGCCGCTTTTTGACGTCTACGGAGGTCCTGATGACCATCTCCATGGTTCACCCGACAATCGACACTCACAGCCTGCTGACCGGCGCGCAATTCGCCGATGCATTCAGCATCTCCACCGAGACGACAGACCTGACCGCCCGCGACGCCGCCACCCGCATGTTCAGCCGTTCCCCGCGCTGGGTGGACGCCTTGATGCGGCTGCGGGATCTGATCGTTGCGCCCTTCGGGCTGAAGACGGCGCAATCCGCGCGTCACTCGGATGTCGACAAGGTCGGCTTCTTCCCGGTGCTCAACGAGACGCCGCAGCGCCTTGTCGCAGGCTTCAACGACAGCCATCTCGATTTCCGCGTCGTGATCGACGTCGCAGCAGACGGCGTTGGCCAGCGCGTTACGGCAACGACGGTAGTGCTGATGCACAACTGGCTCGGACGTATCTATCTGACGGTCATCAAGCCGTTTCACCGGATGGTGGTCCGCTCCATGCTGCGGCAGGTCACGCGCTGAATTTGCCGCGGTGGCCGTGGGAACCTGGGTCATCGCAGCCCGTTAGCTCATATGCCATTTACCGAGATTGATCCGCAGAACGACGAGTTGAAAGTCACGCTGGCACACGCGTTTGATGCCGCTTGGCAGCCCTTTGTGACGCATGAAGGCGAGTCCGCAGACACGCCAGAGAACCGCCGCCGCCTTGCCGCGCGGATTGTCGCCGTGGCGCGGTCAGGACAGACCGATGAAGAGGCGCTCAGCGAGGCCGGATTGATCTACCTACGTGTGCTAGCCGAGGCGGCGCGGCTGTCGGCACGCATTCGGGACGTTGCGTCTCCCGATCTGGCACCTCAGGCTGACGATCCGCGAAACCAGGCGTTCGGCCCGGAGATGGTGACCGCGATGTCAACGGCGCTGGATCGCTGCCTCGACGAATTGCCGCTGCGGATTTCATCGGATGCGGTGCAGTTGCTCTCGAGCAGCATTCTCGATGAAGCGTCGCGCGGCGAGCGCGACCCGGAAAAGCTTCAGCTCCACGCCTTGGCATTGCTCAAGTCACGTCAGTAGGTTCCTTGCTGACCGGGTCAGCGTCCGCGGCCGCCCATTCGGCGACGCAACGTTCGAGATCCTTCAGGTTCTGCCGCATCTGCTCCAGCGAAAAGCCGATGGCAAAAAAGCGTTCGGCGACATCGCCGGGCAATCCGCGCGTCAGACCTTCCTGACGAAGCGCCGCGACCTCTCCCGCATAGGCCTGTAGTGCCGTCTGCACCGGCCAGATCGCCGGCGCGCCGGTGCCGCTGCGCAGTGCCACGGCCGTCGAATGCAAAAACGTCGTCATGGCATCGCTCACGCGCGAGAGTGGGCCCGCAAGACGAACCTGAAGCGCAGATGGCAAGGGCACCACGGTCGAGCGGCCGATCATCACCAGGTCATGCCGCAGCCGCAGCGTCGTACGCAGCAACGGACCTGTATCGGGTCCGCGGGACAAATGCGCCGCACGCTCTCGCTCGGCTTCGGCTCCAATCGCCTGCAGACTTGTAAGAGCGTGACCGATGCCGTCCTGCAACCGGTGCAGTGCCTCATTGTCGCGCCCGCGCGTCAGCGACGCCAGCAGCTCCGTTAGCGCCGTCGCGATCAGATCGAGCGCCTCTGCCGAACTGGCCCGAACCTGGCTATGCGCCCGCGACGGCAGCACGAGGAACGACACTAACAAGCCGGTGATCGCACCCACGGTCACTTCGAGCACGCGGTCGATGGCGGATTCCAGTGGTGTGTTGTGATTCATCATCGGCAGCAGCAGCACGATGATCGCTGTCACCGTTGCAACATTGAGGCTGGGATTGATCGCCGCGATGAAGGCCAGCGGCGCCACCGCCAACACCAGAACGGCGAGCAGCGCGCCTTCATTGGAATGCGGGATCAGGATCGCGACCGCGCCGCCGTAAATGGCACCGCCGATGGTCCCGACCAGATAATCGCGCGTTGCCTTCAACGACCGCCCGACACTCATCTGGGTGACAATGATCGCCGTCAGCACGGCCCAGAGCGGCAGTTTCAGCCCGACGGTCAGGGCTATGATCAGCGCCGCAAGCGCCGCTGTGGTCACCCGGACGCCGAGGCCGAGTTCGACCTTTCGCGCCCGAAAGAAAGCAACCACCCGTTTCAGGAAGCCGAGAATTCGCTTCGATGCGGACATGTCACAAATTGATCCCTGAAATGAATTTTGGTCCACCGGCTTCGGCGAGACTGTTTAAAGCAAGTCTGTTTAAAGCAAGTCTGTTTAAACATGGCTGATCCACGCGTCGCCATGGCCGCTTGAAACGCCGATTTGGTCCGCCTAAGGCTATTTCAACAAGAGTGAGGAAACACAATGGCCAATGAGACTGCAACGCTTGCCGCCTATGTCGCGGACCTGAAGTTCGACGCCATTCCGCGGGACGTGCTGGAGCGCGCCAAGGTCCTCACCCTCGACTATCTCGGCAGCACCATCCGTGCCCGCAGCGAGGCTGAATCCACCCCCTCACTGCTGAAGATGCTGGAAGCCCTGTCGCTGGACGGCAAGGGCGAATCCACCGTGTTCGGCGACAGCAAGACCTGGACGCCAGCTGTGGCCGCTCTGCTCAACGGCGCGCTCGGCCACTCGCTCGATTTCGACGACACCCATGCCGATTCCTCGCTGCATCCCAGCGCGCCGGTGGTTCCGGCCGCCTTCGCCGTCGGCGAAATGGTCGGCGCATCGGGCAAGCAGGTGCTCACAGCCATCGTCGCCGGCTATGAAGTCTGCTGCCGGCTCGGCAACGCCCTCGACCCGACCTCGCATTATGCCAAGGGCTTCCACCCCACCGCGACGGCCGGCACCTATGGTGCTGCGGCTGCAGCCGGCAAGTTGTTCGGGCTCTCAAAGGATCAGCTGATTTCAGCCTTCGGCGTGTCGGGTAGCCAGGCCGCGGGCTCGCTGCAATTCCTTGTCAACGGCGCCTGGAACAAGCGCTACCAGGTCGGCGCCGCCGCCATGAACGGCGTGATCGCCGCGACTCTGGCGCGCAACGAATTCATCGGCGCGACCGAATCCGTCGAAGGCAAGCACGGCCTCCTGGTTGGCTATAGCGATAATGCGCATCCGGAGAGGGCCGTGGCCGATCTCGGCTCGGTCTATGAGACCATGAAGATCGGCATCAAACCCTATCCGAGCTGCCGCTATACACATGCGGCCATCGACGCATTGGTGGCGATGCGGCGCGAGCACAATCTGACGCCCGAGCAGGTCAAGCGCGTCGAGATCGGCCTGCATCGCAACGGCATCACGCTGACCGGCGACGCCGCCACCAAGCGTCACCCGACCTCCATCGTTGGCGGCCAGTTCTCGATGTTCTTCACCGGCGCGCTCGCGCTCGACCAGGGCAGCTTCGGCTGGGACGACTACAAGCGCCTCGGCGACAGCGCGATCAACACGCTGGCCGACCGCTTCGACGTGGTTCAGGACGAACGCCTCGAAGGCAAGCGCCACCCGTTCGGCGCACGGGTCAGCATCACCACCGAGGACGGCGTGCATGAGCGCATCTATGCCGATCCCTCGGGCGAGCCGACATCGTTTCCCGATGCCGCCGCCATGCAGCAGAAGTTCCTGCAGCTCGCGCGCCCCGTGCTGAGCAATCGCGCCGAGAAATTTGCGGATGCGATCCTCTCGCTCGAGACTTTCGACCGCGTGGCAACGGCGACGGCACTGGGCCGGTAACGGACATCAGGCGCCGTCGATGATGATAAAATCGGCCTCGGCGTATTTTTGCCGGATAGATCTGGCGGCTTCGTATTCCGGGCTACGGTAGCAGGCCGTTGCGGTCGCGCGGTCGGCGAATTCCACCACCACATTGCGATCACGGGCGTCGCCTTCCATGGTTTCGAAGGCGCCGCCGCGCACGATGAACCGTGCGCCGAACTTGTCGAACGCCGGCTTGGCCGCGGCGAGATATTCCGGATAACGGCTCTCGTCGCGCACCGAGACGCGGACAATCCAGTAGGCTTTCAACATCATAGCTCTCCAGTTTTGATGTGATCGTTGTGGCGCGTCCTGCGTCGCATCGTCGTTGCCGTGGTGGGTCACGGCATCAATGGCGGCGCGGGTCACGCCGATATCGCGCAATTCGTAGTCGCTCATGGAGCGTAGTTGGTCTCGCGCCTGTTGCCGCTCGCGCAGGCAGCGCCAGCCGCGGCGGAGGGCTGCGACGGCGGCGATCGCGATCGAACGCAACATCCGGCCGCGCTCGACATGGATGCCCCGGACGATGGATCGCTTCAGCGCGGTCCATTGCAGCGGCGTCAGGTAGCGCGAATCGTGCGCGTGCGGTTCGGGTTCATTGTCGATCATGTCCGCCCCTTTCCGCTTATGGGTGCCGTTGGCCGTGATGGGTTTACCCGGCGCATTTCATCCCATAAAATGAATAATCAAGATCATTTTGATCTCACGGAGAGATGCATGGATCTGTCCGAGCTGCGCATCTTCCGCGCCGTTGTGCGCGAAGGCGGTGTGACGCGCGCCGCGGAGCGGTTGCATCGCGTGCAGTCCAATGTGACGACGCGGGTACGTCAGCTCGAAGACGATCTCGGCACGGCGCTGTTCGTGCGCGAAGGCAAGCGCCTGCATCTGACGCCCGCGGGCCAGACGCTGCTCGGCTATGCCGACCGGCTGCTGGCGCTGGCCGACGAGGCCCGCGACGCGGTGCAGGACCCGCGGCCGCGCGGCGTCTTCCGCCTTGGCGCCATGGAGAGCACCGCGGCGGTGCGGTTGCCTGGACCGCTCCATGAATTTCACCGCCGCTATCCCGACGTGCAGCTTGAAATGCGCATCGGCAACCCGGAGACCCTCGCGAAGGGCATCCTCGCCGGCGACCTCGATGCCGCCTTCGTGGCCGAGCCGATTGCCGCCGCACAGTTCGACCGTATGCATGCGTTCGACGAGGAGCCGGTGATCGTGTCGTCGCCACGCCATCCGCCGATCGGCCGCAAGGACAGCGCGCCGCGCTCGGTACTGGTGTTCGAGAACGGCTGCCCGCATCGCAAGCGGCTGGAAGACTGGTATGCGAAACGCGGCGAGATGCCCGAGCGCACCATCGAACTCGGCTCCTATCACGCCATGCTCGGCTGCGTAGTCGCGGGTATGGGCATCGCGCTGCTGCCGGAAAGCGTGTTGTCGACATTCCCGGAGGGCAAGCGGCTTACCGTGCATCGCCTGCCGCGCGGCGAGAATCACGCCGAGACCGTGCTGATCTGGCGCAAGGGCGCAGCTTCGCCGAACGTCCAGGCGATGCAAAAAGTGCTGCTGGACGAACGAACGACCCGCAGCCCTGCAGCTAAGCGCAAGACATCAAGCGTTAGCGCACCGCACAATGTGAAGTAGATTTACAACCCCATTCTCCCGTGGCTAACGTTGCGCCAATAAAAAGCAAACGGGAGGAGACCTTTATGTTGCGCGTTACAGCGATTGCGGCCGGATTCGTTATCGGCGTTGCGGCTCTTACGACAATCCAGCCTGCCATGAGCCAGTCTGACGGCTGGGTCACGCTGGTCGACAGCACCAAGATGGGTGACTGGGATAAGGTTGGCGACGCCAATTGGGAGATGAAGGACGGCGCGCTCGCCGCCGACAAGCTGCTCTCCGGCAAGGATCTCGCTTATCTCGTCAGCAAGACGCCCTACAAGGATTTCCAGATCAAGGCCGAGTTCTGGACCGATGCCGAAGCCAATAGCGGCATCTTCATCCGCTGCGATAACCCGAAGGTGATCGACGGCAAGACCTGCTACGAGGTCAACATCTTCGACAAGCGGCCCGACCCGTCCTATGGCACCGGCGCCATCGTCGATGTGGCCAAGGTCAATCCGATGCCCAAGGCGGCGGACAAGTGGAACACCTACGAGATCACCGCCAAGGGCCCGAAGCTCACCGTGATCCTGAACGGCGAAAAGACCGTCGACGTCGAGGACACCAAGCACGCCGCCGGCCCGATCGCCCTGCAATACGGCTCCGGCGTGGTGAAATTCCGCAAGGTCCAGATCAAGCCCCTGTAAGCACAGCCATTCCTCAGTCCGGACGGAGCGATCCATCCGGGCTGAGGCCCTTTTACCCGCCCCGCCAAATGCTGCTATGATGGACCCAACCCTACGGAGCCCTCATGAGCTGGCAACCATCTGAAGATCCGATCCTCGGCGACGCGCAGACCTGCGACGCGTTGGAGCTCGTGATCGTGCCGCGCACCCGCGATCTTGGCGACGGCTTCCTCGTCCGCCGCGCCCTCCCCCATGGCAAGCGGCAGATGGTCGGCCCGTTCATTTTCTTCGACCATTTCGGCCCGATGCAGTTTATCTCCGGCAAGGGCATGGACGTGCGGCCGCATCCGCATATCGGCCTGGCCACCGTCACCTATCTGTTCGACGGCGCCATCATGCATCGCGACAGCGAAGGCAATGTCCGCGAGATCCAGCCGGGCGCCATGAATCTGATGACTGCCGGAAAGGGCATCGCCCATTCCGAGCGCACTCCGGACGTGCAGCGCCGCGACGGCCAGAAGATGCTGGGCCTCCAGAGCTGGATCGCGCTGCCCAAGGGCTCCGAGGAAATCGCGCCGTCGTTCCAGCATTATGCCGCAGACAGCCTGCCAACCATCACTGACACCGGCTTCACCGCGCGGGTGATCGCCGGCAAGGCGTTTGGCAAAGCTTCGCCGGTGTCGATGGTGTCGCCATGGTTCTATGCCGAAGTGGCCGTCGAGGCCGGCACTAGTGTGCCGCTCGATCCCGACCATGAGGAACGTGCAGTCTATGTGGTCGATGGCGAGGTCGAGATCGCGGGCGACCGCCATGAGGGGCCGCAACTGCTGATCTTCCGGCCCGGCGACGCGATCACCATCAAGGCGACGCGCAATACCCGCATGATGTTCCTCGGGGGCGACGCGCTGGAAGGGCCGAGGCATCTGTGGTGGAATTTCGTGTCCTCCAGCAAGGAGCGCATCGAGCAGGCGAAAGAGGACTGGAAGACCGGCCGCTTCGCCCATGTGCCCAACGAACACGAGTTCATCCCGCTGCCGGAATAGGCTCACTCCTTCATCACGCCGCCGCCGGCCAGACGCCGGACGACTCTGCTTTCGAAAGACCCTGACATGACCACGATGGCCACCAGCGACCTGCCCCTCCCCAAGATCGGTCGCGGCAAGGTGCGCGATATCTATTCCGTCGGCGACGACCGCGTGCTGCTGCTGACCACCGATCGCATCAGCGCCTTCGACGTAGTCATGAACGAGACCATCCCGATGAAGGGCGCGGTGCTGACCCAGATCAGCGCCTGGTGGTTCAACCAGCTTGGCGGCGTGGTCCCGCATCACATGATCTCGGCCGATGCCGACGAGATCATCAGGCAGGTCCCTGCCCTTGAAGGTCACCGCGCAGCGCTGGCCGGTCGGGCCATGCTGTGCCGGCGCACCACCGTGTTTCCGATCGAGTGCGTGATTCGCGGTTACATTTCGGGTTCGGCCTGGAAGGAATATGCCGCGTCAGGCACGCTGGCCGATGAGAAGCTCGATGCCGGGCTGCTCGAAAGTCAGAAATTCGCCGAGCCGGTGTTCAGCCCGGCCACCAAGGCCGAGACCGGCCATGACGAAAACATCACCATCGCCCGGATGCGCGAGATTATCGGCGAGGAGGATGCCTTCACCCTCGAGAGCATGACCCGCGCCGTCTACACCCAGGGGGAAGAGATCGCCCGCGAGGCCGGCATTATCATCGGCGACACCAAGTTCGAATTCGGCAGGGAAGGCAATGGCCGCATCATCCTGATCGACGAGGTGATGACCCCGGACAGTTCCCGTTTCTGGGCCGCCGACGTCTATAAACCGGGCCAGCCGCAGCCGAGCTTCGACAAGCAGCCGCTGCGCGACTATCTCGACATCGAGCGCCGCGCCGGCCGCTGGAACGGCGAAGCCCCGCCGCCGCCGCTGCCCCCTGAGGTGATCGACGCCACCAGCAAGCGCTATTTGGAGGCCTATCGCCGCCTAACCGGCACGGAGCTGGTCATCAACTAACAAACTGACTGTCTTTCCCGCGGACTGTCATAAAAATAGTCTTGTCCGTGCATCTCACCGTCGTCTACCAGAGACGGCGGCGGTTGCGCCTGTCGCGCAGCGCTCCTACAGGTTCGCGCGTGACATACTTCCGGCCCGCCCCCCTCATCGCCGTCATTGCGAAGGTAGCCGCCCATGACTGACACCCTTGTCAGCCCGGACGTGTTGCGCGCCTGGCGCAACGACGTGTTCGGCGGCCTGATCGCCAGCGTCCTCACCATCAGCTTCGGTCTGTCCTATTCGGTGCTGATCTTCACCGGGCCGCTCGCCTCGCTGCTGCCCTACGGCATCGCCGCGACCTTCATCTCTGCAAGCGTCATCGCCGCCGTGGTCGCGCTCGGCAGTTCGTTCCCCTTCGCGGTCGCTGGCCCCGAGAGCTCCACCGCAGCCGTCACCGCCATCCTGGCGGCGGCCCTGGTCGAGCACATCGTCACGGCCGATGCGCCGTCTGCCTTGCTCGGCCCGGTACTTATCACTCTGTCCTCGGCCACGATCATCACCGGCATCGTGCTGTGCGGCTTCGGCGTTACCCGCATGGGACGCGCGATCCGCTATGTGCCCTATCCGGTCATCGGCGGATTTTTGGGCGCCACCGCCTGCCTGATCGTCGCCGGCGCGATTCAGGTGATCACCGGCTACAAGCTGCAATGGGCGAACCTGACAAAACTCGCCAATCCGATGACGCTTTACGAGTTGCTGGCCGCGGCAGCCGTGGCACTGACCATCTATACGACCTGGCATCGGTCCCGTAACCCACTAGGCCTGCCGATGATTCTCCTCGGGAGCGTCATAGCGGCGCATCTCGCCTTCCGTATCTCAGGCGTGTCGGTAATCGAGGCCCAGGCAATCGGCTGGACTTTCGCATCGCCGCCGAAAGCCAGCCTGACCCTGCCCTGGGCGTTCTTCAGCGACGGCTACCCATGGCAGGCGCTGCCCGGACTCATCGGCAATTTCATTGCCGTGATCTTCGTGACCGCCGTAAGCACCCTATTCAATACGACGGGCCTCGAAGTCGCCGCACATCGGGAAGCCGATATCGAACGCGAGCTCAATGCGACCGGGGCGGCCAATATCCTGGCCGGTGTGCTCGGAGGCTATGCCGGCTGCATCTCGATCAGCCGTTCGCTCCTGAATCGCAACAGCGGTGCCACAGGACGGCTTTCGGGACTCACCGTCGCCGCGGCAGCTGCGCTGATGCTCGTCGTACCCCGCGCTGCTGGCCTATATGCCGCGCTTCGTGCTCGGTGGCCTGCTGCTGTATCTTGGCCTCGAACAACTTCATCGCTGGATCGTCGACTCCCGCAAGCGGCTTTCGCTGCTCGACTACCTGTCGCTGCTGGCGATCATCGTTATCATTCTCACATGGGGTTTCGTGGCCGGCGTGCTGATCGGCATCGTGATCGGCTGCGCCACCTTTGCGCTCAGTGTGTCGCGGGTGTCCTCGATCAAATACAGTTTCGATGGCTCGGAATATCGCAGTTCGCTCGATCGGTCGCTTGAGGATCAGCGCACGCTGGCGGCGCATGGCCGCGAAATCCAGGGCCTCAATCTGCAGAGCTATCTGTTCTTCGGCTCGGCCAACCGACTGTATCTGCACGTCAAGGCGCTGCTGCGCCGCCATCCCGAATGCCGCTATCTGGTGTTCGACTTCAAGTTGGTAACGGGCATCGACTCGTCGGCCGCCCACAGCTTCGCCCAGATCAAGCGCATCGCCGAAGGCCACGGCACCACGCTGGTCCTCGCCAACCTGCACCCGTCAGCCAATCGCAATTTGCGCGCCAGCCTGTTCATCGATGACGCCGTCAAGGTCATGGGTGAACTCGATCACGCGCTGGAATGGTGCGAGAACGAGGTGATCGTGAGGCATCGCGGGCTCGCCGAAGAAGAAGCCAACTTGCGCGACTGGTTCACCAAGATCCTACGCACCGCCGACGATTCCGAAGAACTGATGCGACGCTGCCAGCGCGTCGAGGTCGTTGCCGGCGAGATCATCGTTCAGGCCGGCGACGCTGCCGATTCCATGCACTTCATTCTGGACGGCCGACTCGGCATCATGGTGCCGGCGGGCGATGGCAAGCTGACCCGGGTGCGCAGCCTCGGGCGTTACACGACGGTGGGCGAAATGGGCCTCGTCGCTTATGCCCCCCGCAGCGCTACCATCCAGGCAGAGATCGCCAGCGTGCTGTATCTGCTGCGCGCCGACGCCTTCGAAGACATCAAGCAAAATCATCCGGCATTGAGCCAGAAGCTGCTGACCTATTTCGTGTCTGTGATGGCGGAGAGGCTGGCTTTTGCCAGCCGGATGATCGCGGTGCTGCGAAGATAAGAATAGCCGACACGACGCATCTGAAACGGACATCACGATCGTCTACGAGTTGGGGCCCCCGGCACCGACGGTTGAATTGGCGGGTTTCGCTGCCTTGCGGCTGGCGCGCCAGTTCTCCCACCTCTGGACGACGACAAAAAAGGTCGGAACGAACAGGACGGCAAGGCAGGTCGAGGCGAGCATGCCCGAGAACACCGTGATGCCGATCGACTTGCGGGCGTTGGCGCCGGCGCCGGTCGCGAGCACCAGCGGCAGAACGCCGAGAATGAAGGCGAAGGACGTCATCAGGATCGGACGAAAGCGCGCACGCGCCGCTGCGACCGCCGACTCCAGCAGTGGTTTGCGATCATGCACATGCAGCTCGATCGCCACCTCGACGATCAGGATCGCGTTCTTCGCCGAAAGCGCGATCAAAAGGATGATGCCGATCTGCGTGTAGAGGTTATTCTCGATCCGCAGCGCAGTGAGTACCGCCATCGGGCCAAGCAGTGACAGCGGCACGGCCAGGATCACCGAAATCGGCGCGTACCAGCTCTCATACTGCCCCGCGAGCACCAGATAGACGAGCAGCAGCGCGAGACCGAACACATAATACAATTGATTACCGACGATCTTTTCCTGATACGACATCGCCGTCCACTCAAAGCCCGTTCCCGGAGGCAGAGTCTTCGCCGCAATCTGCTCCATCAATGCCATCGACTGCCCGGAACTGTAACCCTGTGCTGGCAGGCCTATCACCGTCGCCGTCGGATAGAGATTATAGAGACTGATCAGCGACGGCCCCACGGCGGGCGTAATCTTTGCCACGGTGCCAAGCGGGACCATGTTGCCCTGCTGGTTGCGGACCATCAGGTTCTCGATATCCTGGGCAGTCAGCCGGAATTTGGCATCTGCCTGTGTGTAGACCTGAAAGGTGCGGCCAAACTTGTTGAACTGGTTGACGAAGGACGAGCCCAGATAGGACGACAGGGTTGAGAACACCTGATCCGTCGTGACATGCAGGGTCTGGGTCTTGATACGGTCGATTTCGATATCGAATTGCGGCACCATTGAGCGGAACGGCGAACTGACGCGCTGCAAAGCACTCTGCGTCTCTGCATTAGCTACAATCGCCCCGGTGATCGCCTGCAGCTTGCTGTAATCGGCATTGCCATCGCGCAGTTCGATCTGCATGGCGAAGCCCGCCGCGTTGCCGATGCCTTGAATGGGCGGCGGCGGGATCACTAGAATGCGCGCCTCTGGAATCACCGACAGGCTCTCGTTCAATCCAACGAACAGCGAACGAAGATCCTGTCCCGGTCCGCGCTCGCTCCATTCTTTCAGGATCAGATAGGCAACACCGGCATTGGCCAGGCTGGAGCTGCTGTCGAGCGCGGAGATGCCGGCGATGGTAACCACCTGTTCCACCGCTGGCGTCTTCGCGGCCAATTCACTGACCCGATCGAGTACACGCTGAGTCCGATCCAGCGCGGCACCATCGGGCAACTGGACTGCGACCAGCAGATAACCTTGATCCTCGATCGGGATGAAGCCGGTGGGAATCCGGGATAGGCCGTAACCGCCAATACTGATCAGGATCAATGCTAGGACAACCGAGAGATTGCTGTGCGCGACCATGCGACCGATCAGAGCGGCATAGCCCCGTTCGAGCCGGTCGTAGACCCTGTTGAACCCACGATAGAAAAAATTGCGCTTCTCCGGCGGCACCGGGCGGCGCAGCCACAATGCGCATTGTGTCGGCTTCAGCGTGGCCGCATTGACGGCGCTGAGCAGCGCCGTGGCCGCGATAACCAGTGCAAATTGCGCATACATGCGCCCCGTCAGCCCGGGCAGGAATGCCGCCGGCAAGAACACAGAGATCAGCACCAGCGTGATGCCGATGATCGGGGCGAACAGCTTGTCCATCGCGCTGATCGCCGCGTCGTGGCCGGACATGCCCTGCTCGATATTGTACGCCGCGCCTTCGACAACCACGATGGCATCGTCGACGACAATGCCGATCGCCAGCACAATGGCAAACAGGGTCGACAGATTGATGGTGAAACCGAGCGCCGCCATCGCCGCGAAGGCGCCGATGATCGTCACCGGCACAGTGGTCGCCGGCACCAGCATCGCGCGCCAGTCCTGAAGGAAGATCAGGATCACCACCAGCACTAGCAAACCTGCTTCGAGGAGCGTCTTGTAGACCTCGTTGATCGATGCCTGGACGAATTTCGTGGTGTCGAACGGCGTGTCGTATTTGATGTCGTCGGGAAATTGCGTGGCCAGCGCCGCCATCTTCTTCTCGACAGCCTTCTCCACCTCGAGCGCATTGGCGCCTGGCGACTGGAACACGCCGATGCCGACGGCCGGCTTCTGGTTGAGCGAAAAGATCTGGCTGTAGGTCTGCGCACCCAATTCGACGCGTCCGACGTCACGGACCCGCGTGACATCGCCATTGTCGCCGGTCTTGACGATGATGTCCTCGAATTCACCGGGATCATCCAGCCGCCCGTTGATGTTCAGCGTGTACTGGAAGGCCTGTCCCGCGGGTGTCGGCGGCATGCCGATTTGCCCCGCAGAAACCTGCTGGCTCTGCTGCTGGATGGACTGGATGATATCCTGCGGCATCAGCCCGCGCACTTGCAGCTTGCTCGGATCCAGCCATATCCGCATCGAATACTGGCCGGCGCCGAACACCGTCACATTGCCGACCCCCGACAGACGCGACAGCTCGTCCCGGATGTTGATCGTGGCGTAATTGCTCAGAAACAGGCTGTCATAGGTCGATTTGGGCGACGTCAGTGTCACGAACAACAGGATTGCCGTCGATTTCTTCTGAACGGTCACGCCCTGATTCTGCACGGCGGTCGGCAGCGACGACAGCGCGCTCGATACGCGGTTCTGCACTAACACCTGCGCAAAATTCAGATCGGTACCGATCTTGAACGTGACCGTAAGTGAATAGGTACCATCGGCTGCGCTGTAGGACTGCATATAGAGCATGTCCTCGACGCCATTCACCTGCTGCTCGATCGGCAGCGCCACCGTGTCGACGATGGTCTTGGCGCTGGCGCCGGGATAGCGCGTCGTCACCTGGACGGTCGGCGGCACCACGTCCGGATATTGTGCGACTGCGAGGCCATAGAGCGAGACGCCGCCGATCAGGATCATCAGCAACGCGATGACATTGGACAGGACCGGCCGCTCGATGAAGAACTTCGAAATCATGGCCTGTCCTATTTGGTCGGGGTCGGCGCTTCGATCTTTCTCAGTTGCGGATCGACCTTCTGCCCCGGAATGGCACGCAGCAGGCCTGCAATGACGACGCGATCATCCGGCTTCAGACCGCTTTCAATTACGCGAAGCTCACCTTCCAGCGGGCCGGTGACGACCTTGCGCTGCTCGATGACATTGTCGCCATTAACGACCAGCACATAACGCCCGGCCTGATCGCTGCCGAGCGATACATCCGGCACCAGCAGGGCGTTGTCCTGCTGTTCGATAGGCACGCGCACGCGAACATAAAAACCCGGCAACAGGATGCGATCCGGATTTGGCAGAACACCTCGCACCGGCAGCGTACCCGTCGACTGGTTGATGGTCGGCGAGATGTAGTCGATCTGGCCCTTGTGCGGAAAACCATTCTCGGTCTGCAGTCCGATCTCGATCGGCAGCTGCCTGAGATCGTTCACCGTCAGCCCGCGTCGCCGGGCTTCATCCCGGATGCGCAGAACGTCCTGTTCGTTGACGTTGAAATTCACATAAATCGGATCGAGCTGCACGATCGTCGCAAGCTGGGTCGGCGACGCCACACCGACCAGTTCGCCAACCGACACCAGATGTGCGCTGACGATGCCGTCAAACGGCGCAATGACATTCGTATAGCCGTAATTGACGGCCGCGATCTTGGTGTTGACTTGCGCCTGCTGCAGATTGGCTTGTGAATTCTCTCGTGTCGCCGTCGACTGCTCGAGCGTTGACTGCGCAACAACCTGGCGGGATACGAGGTCCGACTGGCGTTTGAAATCCGCTTCCGCCTGCTTTGCAGACGCCTGCGCACCGGCTTCCGCAGCCTGCGCCTGTTCCAGCTTCAACTGGTATGTCTCCGGCTCGATCGTGAACAGCGTGGTGCCTTGCTTGACGAAGGAGCCATCCTGATAGTTGATCGACTGCAGAACGCCCTGAACGCGCGCCACGAGATCGACATTCTTGATCGGTGCTGTATTGCCTGTCGCTTCGAGAAAGCGCGTGATGCCGCGCTGCACAGGGACCGCCACCTCAACTTTCGGCGGCGGTGGCTGCACGAAAGTGTTTTGCTCGCAGGCACTTAAAAAGAGACTCGCCAGCGCGATGCTTGAAACACGCATGACCGTGACATGCTGCAGCTGCTCAATGCGGGTTTTCGGTCCAGATGAACAGGCGCGCACAAATCGCATTGTCCTGCCTCAATCAAAAGACTCTCAAAAAAATCCTTGGCCAAAAACGACAGCCGCCCGCATCAATAGCAACAATCCACTTGTAGTGAAACCGAAACCGTAAAATGATGTCGGACCGAAGTTGTTTTGCGAATGCCTTTCAGAACTCACGCTTCTTGAAGATTTTACGCAGTTGCCCTGAATAACCGGGCGGTAGCAACGAGGATTTCAGCGATGAATTTCATGTTCGGCTTGGCCGCGCGATATCGCGTATCGATGGCTACTATCATTCTAATCGCAATCGCGAGCCCCACCTTTGCGCAAGCGCCGAGCCAGGCGCAGCGTGACGCGATCAAGACGCAGTGTCGCTCGGATTACATCGCGCATTGCTCAAGCGTTCCTCCTGGTGGAGAAGCCTCGCTGCAATGCCTGCAAAAGAACATGGCTAGTCTTTCTGCGGGATGTGCGGGCGCGGTGCGCGCAGTTCAGGCGCCAACTGCGGCACCGAAGGCCACCGCGCCAACGCCTGCTGCAGCGCCCAAGACAGAAGCAACACCACCGGCTACCAAGCCCGCGCCCGCCACTGCCGCACCAAAGGCGGCAGTGAAAAGCACAGCCCCGCCACCTGCTGCGGCAGCCACAACCGCGGCGCCTGCCGCCGCCGCTGCTCCTGCAGCCATCGTGCTGCGGCCGATGCGGCCACGCGAAGAATTGCTCGTGATGAGATCAGCATGCGGCGGCGACATCAGATCGCTCTGCGGCGGCATAGCGCCTGGTGGCGGCCGCATCGTACAATGCCTGGCCAGCAACAGCGCATCGCTCTCGCCGGCTTGCACCAGCGTTCTTGCGCCATTCGCTCAACGATGAACACGATGCGCCCGGCAATAGGCGGGATCACTCTCCACGGAAGGCCAAAATCAACTGGATCAACCGGACAGACAGAATGACGTAACAGAGCGACATGATGATCTGAAGCGCCACGTGCCATTCCAACTTTGCGAGCTTGTAGAGGCCATCGAGGAAATTCAGCAGCAACAAAACAATTCCGAACAGCATGACGCCGCGGCCGACAAGACCGTGGCGCAAATATCCAAACAGGACGATCAAGGGCTCATTGCTCGACACATGCGCCCCGGCCGAGATGATCAAAGTGCCGATCACCATCTTTTCGACGTGACTGAATATTTCCTTTGAGGCGGGCTCAATATGTCGACCGTGAAAAGTAAGCCACCTGGTTCTGAAATCCGACATGCTTTCTCCTGTTGGGATCAACACCGGGCGAAATCATCACATCGCATGTTTCTGGTCGGCAAGGATTTGTATTTACGAGATTGAATAAAAGTTCTGTCGGATCGAGACGCAAGGCGGCGTCGCAAGATTTCTCATTGACCACTCAGCCTTTGCGTCTCCTGCGAACTACTCTTTGCGCGTGAAGCCACTTCTCATTTGATCGTTCTTAATTCCGCCTACTGAAGCCCACGAACCTTTCTTCGTTTGTTTTGCCAACCAACACAGCCGGGAGATCACCATGCGTACTTTCTTGATGATGGTTGCAGCCGTTCTCGCATTCGGCACGACGATGACGTTTGAAGCCACCGACGCCAACGCCGTCGTCTGCGCACGCGGCGTTTACCGTGCCGGCTGCGCCGGCTATCGTGGCGCCGCGGTGGTGCGCCGCCCGGTGGCGGTCGCGTGCCGCACCGTCTGGGTCAATGGCGTACGCGTACGTCGCTGCTACTGAGCGACGCTGGCTCGGCCAGCCCAAATGCAAATGCCCGGCACATCTAGCGAAGCTTGCTTCGCGCTGGCCGGGCATGACGCATAATGAATTTTAATTGGGTCGGAGGTGACGCCTCAGATCCCTGACATCATGATGTATTTGATCTCAACATATTCTTCCATGCCGTGATGCGAGCCTTCGCGGCCCAAACCCGACTCCTTCACACCACCGAACGGAGCGACTTCGGTGGTGATGAGGCCGGTATTAACGCCGACCATGCCGGACTCCAGCGCTTCCGCAACACGCCAGACACGGCCAAGATCACGCGAATAGAAGTACGATGCCAGACCGAACGGCGAGGCGTTGCACATGGCGATGACGTCGGCTTCGTCCTTGAAACGGAACACCGGCGCCAGCGGGCCGAAGGTTTCTTCCTGCGAGACCAGCGCATCCGGCTTCACATTGGCGAGCACCGTCGGCTCGAAGAACGTACCACCGAGCGCATGGCGCTTGCCGCCGGTGACGATCCTTGCGCCGCCCTTCACGGCATCAGCGATGTGACGCTCGACTTTCTCGATCGCCTTTTCGTTGATCAGCGGGCCTTGGGTGATGCCTTGCTCGGTGCCGTCGCCGACCTTCATGGCCGCAACCTTCTTCGCCAGCTTCTCGACGAACCGATCGTAGATGGCGTCCTGAGCGTAGAGGCGATTGGCGCAGACACAGGTCTGGCCCATGTTGCGATACTTCGACACGATCGCGCCTTCGACGGCGGCGTCGATG
This sequence comes from Tardiphaga sp. 709, assembly GCF_032401055.1. Taxonomy (NCBI): domain Bacteria; kingdom Pseudomonadati; phylum Pseudomonadota; class Alphaproteobacteria; order Hyphomicrobiales; family Nitrobacteraceae; genus Tardiphaga; species Tardiphaga sp. 709. The sequence goes on from NZ_CP135529.1 coordinate 3,474,487, forward strand.
TCGGCATCGTCGAACACCACGAAGGGCGCATTGCCGCCGAGTTCAAGGCCGAGCTTCTTCACGCCGACCGAAGCCTGCTTGTAGAGGATCTTGCCGACATTGGTGGAGCCGGTGAAGCCGACGAAACGCACCGCAGGATGTTCGCAGAGCACGAGGCCGATCGCCGATGCGTCGCCGGTGATGATGTTCAGCACACCCTTCGGCACGCCGGCACGCTCGGCGAGTTCAGCCAGCGCGAGCGCCGACAGCGGCGTCTCGTTGGCAGGCTTGATCACCACGGTGCAACCGGCGGCCAGCGCCGGTGACACCTTGCGGGTGATCATCGAGTTCGGGAAATTCCACGGCGTGATCGCGCCGCAAACGCCGATCGGCTGCTTGATCGCCAACAGGCGTGCATCGGCACGCTGGGTCGGGATGGTCTCGCCATAGACGCGGCGGGCTTCCTCAGCGAAGAATTCGATATAGGCGGCACCGATATCGACCTCGCCCAACGCTTCCGCCAGCGGCTTGCCCTGCTCGGTGGTCAGGATCAGCGCGAGATCCTCGCGGTTGGCGATGATCAGCTCGAACCACTTGCGCAGGATGTTGGAGCGCTGCTTGGCGGTGAACTTGGCCCAGGCCGGAAACGCCTTTTCGGCGGCCTCGACAGCCTGCGTCGTTTCCTTGGCGCCCATATTGGGCACCTTGGCAATTTCAATCTCATTGACCGGATTGGTCACCGAGGTCTCGCCGGTGCCGACCCAAGCGCCGTCGATATAGCACTTGTCGCGCAGCAGCGAGGGGTCCTTGAGGCGGTCGCGCAGCGAAGGGGCGGTGGACTGGCGTGCGGCTGAGGTCGGTGACATGGGCGGTTCTCCTGCGGAAAGTGTCGCGAACGTATAGCCGCGGACTTGTAGAGGAGTATAGGCCCGAAAGCGCCCCTTGGCGGCGAATGGCAGCTATCGCCCGCAGGGGTATTTAACGCCCGAATTCAACAGTCGCAGAACGCCGCAAGCCCGATCAGGCCGCGCCGCGCATATAGGTCTCGCGCCGGTCGATCATGCGCTCGAAAGCGATGCGGGCGTTGGCACGGGTGGTCGTGGAGAACGTGCGGTATTCCAGCTCCGGCAGCATCGCTGCGTCGCTGCGACCGAACCAGGAAATAAACGATTTGGGCGGGGCCGAAATCTTCGCCAGCGCCTGCGCCAGATTTTCAGCCGCATCGAAAGCGAACAGGGCGCCGGTCTGCGCCACGCGAACTTCGAAAATTCCTGGACCGATCGGGGCCTCGATGCTCTCGCCACGGGAAGCGCGGGGATAATGTTTCCAGTCGGTCCAGTTCGCGATCATCGTCTGTCTCCGCAGCTGACACGCTGCATCAGGTACTCATGGTCTTACGGATTAGTGTCGGAAGGCGCTTTGACGTTCACGTCATTTTTTGAACACAGCTGCGCCAATTTCGTTCCAGGGCGCGTTATACTCGCTCCCATGCCCGATATGGTTCCCCTCAAATGTTAAAACCAGCGCAAATGTAATCACATCCGCGAGACCGACGACCTCGCGCCCAAGTTGAACGTCCGCGCCGGAAATCGGTAAGATCAAAGAAAATCGGAGAGGAAACGGATGTCAGTTCAAGTCGAGATTGACCGGATTCTGCAGCAGGCCACCGAAACAGGTGCCATTCCCGGTGCTGTGGCGGTGGCTGCGACGCCGAGCGAGGTCATCTACCAGGGGGCGCTGGGCAAGCGTGACGCATCCAAAGATACCACCATGACACCAGACAGCGTGTTCTGGATCGCGTCCATGACTAAGGCGATTACGGCTGCTGCAGCGATGCAGCTGGTGGAGCAGGGCAAATTGACGCTGGATGCACCGCTGGCGACCGTGCTTCGGGATCTCGCGGAGACGCAGGTGCTGGATGGTTTCGACAGCGAAGGCACTCCGAAACTACGTCCGCCGCGCCAACCGATCACCTTGCGGCATCTGCTGACCCACACCGCCGGCTTCTGTTACGACATGTGGAACGGCGACATGGTGCGCTATCTTGAGACAACCGGCATTCCGCCGTTTCGCTCCGGACTGAACGCCGCCATGAAGGTGCCGATCATGCGCGATCCCGGAACCCGCTGGGAGTACGGCACCAATATCGACTTCGTCGGCAAGGTCGTCGAGGCCGTTAGCGGCGAACGCCTGGACGCCTATTTCCAGAACCATTTGCTGGCGCCACTTGAGATGACCGACACCGCCTTCGTGATTGGCGGCGACCAGCGCAAGCGCCTTGTTGCCATGCACAGCCGCGGCGCCGACGGTGCACTGAGCCCGATCCCGTTCGAGATCAAACAGGATCCGGAATTCTTCGCCGGTGGCGGGGGGCTCTATGGCACTGCCCCCGACTACATCAAGTTTACGCAAATGATGCTGAATAACGGGACCGGAAACGGCAATCGGATATTAAAGCCAGAGACCGTCGCGCTGATGAGCCAAAACCACATCGGCGAACTCAACATGACGCCGATGGCTTCAGCGGTACCGACCGCCAGTAACAATGTCGACTTCCTTCCGGGCATCGACAAGAAATACGGGCTCAGCTTCATGATCAATACGGCGCAGTCAGCCGAAGGCCGCAGCGCCGGCAGCCTTGCCTGGGCCGGACTCGCCAACACCTATTACTGGATAGATCCGGCGCGAGATATCACCGGCGTCATCATGATGCAGGTGCTGCCGTTTGCGGATTCGACTTGTTTAAAGGTGTTTTCGGATTTCGAACGCGCCGTTTATGCGGAGCTGCATGCGAAGAAGGCGGCGTGAGGCGGCGCCTGCTCCCTCCCTCAAGCGGCGTAGCCGCGCAGTGGGGTCTGGCGGACGAATTCGTCCGCCATGGGTGGCGCGTTTGAGAGCGCAGCGAACAAACGTGACGGGTGGGGCGCCACACGCACGACTGTTCGTGGGGAGACACCCCCACCCGACCGGCCTATCGGCCGGCCACCCTCCCCACGCAAGAGCGGGGGAGGGATAGAAAGAGCCGCATCGTTCGACAAATAAACTTAAACCGGCAACCCGTTCTTGCCCGCCAGGTCCTTCAGCGAAACCTGGGGACGCGCGCCGATATGCTGGATGACCTCAGCGGCGGCCATCGCGCCGAGCTTGCCGGCATTCTCATACCCGGCGTTGCGCACCAGGCCGAACAGGAAGCCCGCCGCGAACAGATCGCCTGCACCGGTGGTATCGACGAGCTTCTCGATCTTGTGTGCAGGCACTGCAACGACGCCATCGCTCGATGTCACGACACAGCCCTTCTCGCTGCGGGTGACGACGCCGAGCTTGATGTCCTGGCCGAGCTGCTTGAGCGCCGCATCGAAATCCGTGGTTTCGTAAAGCGAGGTCAGTTCGGCCTCGTTCGCGAAGATGAGATCGACGGTGCCCGAACGCATCAGGTCGAGAAACTCGGCGCGATAACGACCAACGCAGAACGCGTCCGACAGCGTCAATGCGACCTGACGCTTGGCGTCATGGGCGATCTTCGAGGCCTTCACGAAGGCTTCCTTGGCGCTGGCGGGATCCCACAAATAACCTTCGAGATAGACGATCGACGAGGCCGCGACCGCAGCGGCGTCAATATCGTCGGGCGTCAGATCCTGCGCAGCACCGAGATAGGTGTTCATGGTGCGCTCGCCATCGGGCGTCACCAGGATGTAGGAACAGCCGGTGGCCGGACCGCCGGTGGCGGGTTTGGTGTCGAACGCAACGCCGGCCGCACGGATGTCGTGGGTATAGAGCGTGCCGATCTGGTCATCCTTGACCTTGCCGACATAGGCCGCGCGGGCGCCGAGGCTGGCGAGGCCGACGATGGTATTGGCGGCCGAACCGCCGGACATTTCGGTGGCAGGGCCCATCGCCTTGTAAATCGCGGTGGCGCGGGCTTCGTCGATCAGCGACATACCGCCCTTGGTCATCTCATGCGCGGCGAGAAACTTGTCGTCGGCCTGCACCAGCACATCGAAAATCGCGTTGCCGATTCCGAGCACGTCATATTTTGCTGAGGTCATTAAGAATATCCCGTTGCGGCAATTGCGATGAGGCTGAAAATCCGTTTCAACTCGTCTCGCGGTCGCCCAAGTTGAGCCGTCGGTAAAGGCCGGTTTGATGGCTGCAGCGACTATCACGTTCTGCCCCGCGCCAGCAAGGACAGCCCCTTACGATGGTTCTATGATCCGTTCCATCCTGACCGTTTCCACGGGCACTTTGGCGTCGCGATTGCTGGGCTTTGCCCGCGACGCAATGGTGGCTGCGCTGCTCGGTGCAGGCCCGATCGCGGATGCTTTTCTGGTCGCATTTCAGCTCGTCAATGTAATCCGGCGGCTGCTCACCGAGGGCGCGCTGAACGCCGCGCTGATTCCGGCCTGGCTGCGCATCCAGACGACGCAGGGCGCTGTCGCAGCCACAGCTTTTGCGGGTCGTGTGCTCGGCACCATCAGCGTTGCGCTGATGGTCGCGACGATCCTGATCGGCTTTGCGATGCCGCTCGTGATCGCGCTGCTTGCCCCGGGTTTCGTCGGCCAACCGACGCTGCAACTCGCCGTCGACAATGCGCGATTGATGCTGCCCTATCTGGCCTTTGCCGGCCCCGTCACTGTCATGATGGGACTGCTGAACGCGCAACAACGCTTCGCGGTGACCGCATTTTCGCCGCTGCTCTTCAACATCGCCCTGATCGCCGTCATGGCCCTACTGCTAGTGTGGCGGCAAGAGCCAGACACTGCCGCTATGGCCATGGCGGCCACTATGGGCATTGCCGGGCTGCTGCAATTGCTGATGCTGATCTTGCGGAAATCTGGCGGCAATCTTGCGGCGCCTTTGCGGCTGTCGCTCGATGGCGAGATGCGCGGCTTCTTCCGCAAGGCGTTGCCTGGCATGGTCGCCAATTCCGGGCCGCAGCTTCTCATCGTCACCGGCGCAATCATCGCATCGACGACTTCGGCTGCCGTGTCGTGGCTGTATTTCGCGAACCGCCTGATTGAACTGCCGCTCGGCATCGTCGGCACGGCCATGGGCACTGTGCTGGTCCCCGCATTGACGCGCGCCGTGCGATCAGACGATCAAGCCGCCATCGCGCAGGCGGAATCGCGCGGGTTTGAACTCGCGATCGGCCTCGCATTGCCGGCTACGCTCGGACTGATGATATTGAGCCATCTCATCGTGCAGTGCCTGTTTCAACACGGCGCGTTCGGCGCGAGCGACACGGTCTCGACTGCAAGTGCGCTGATATGGTTGGCGCTGGGCTTGCCCGCTCAGGTGCTTGTGAAAGCTCTGTCGCCCGCCTTCTTCGCCCGCGAGGACACGACGACGCCGCTGCTGGCGACGCTCGTCGGCCTGCTCGTCGCGATCATCTCCGCACTGGTTTTGAATAGGCCATTCGGTGCGAGCGGCATCGCGGCGGCGATCGCTCTGGCGGCGTGGAGCAGCGCGGCCTTTTTGATCGTCCGGAGTGCAGCAGCTTTCGGCTTCTCACTCGACCATGATGCAAAACGCCGGCTGCCGATCATCGTGCTGTCGTCGCTGGCGATGGGCGGCCTGCTATGGCTCGCCGCGCATCTTGTCTTGCCCTGGACGGCGCAGGCGCACGGCCTGGTACGAGCGAGCTTGCTCGGCCTCCTGATCGTTGGCGGGCTGGCAATCTACGCCGCGTTACTGACGCTGACGGGGGCCGTGCGCTGGGCCGAGGTCCGCGGCGCCCTCAAGCGATCACCGGCGGCCGGCTAGGGCAGATTGGCAATGGACGCCGCCCGGCGCCTATGGCAAGTCACGCCCCTTGCCCGCATTCCACCACGGGCGCACAGGAACTTGGTTATGGCTTTTACTCAACGGGTCTTTTCGGGCGTCCAGCCGACGGGCAATCTGCACCTCGGCAACTATCTCGGCGCGATCGTGAATTTCGTCAAACTGCAGGAGACGCATAATTGCATCTACTGCGTGGTCGATATGCATGCCGTCACCGTGCCGATTTCCGTGTGGGGCGGCCCGGATGAATTGCGCCGCAACACCCGTGAAGTGACCGCCGCCTTCATCGCCTCGGGCATCGATCCGAAGAAGCAGATCATCTTCAACCAGAGCCAGGTTTCCGGCCATGCCGAGCTGGCCTGGATCTTCAACTGCGTCGCCCGCCTCGGCTGGCTGAACCGCATGACCCAGTTCAAGGAAAAGGCCGGCAAGGACCGCGAAAACGCGTCCGTGGGTCTCTACGACTATCCGGTGCTGATGGCTGCGGACATTCTGCTGTATCGCGCCACGCACGTTCCGGTCGGCGAGGACCAGAAGCAGCATCTCGAACTGTGCCGCGACATCTCGCAGAAGTTCAACAACGACTTCTCCGAATCCATCGCAGCGCAAGGGCATGACGGCCCTTACTTCCCGATGCCGGAGCCTGTCATCACCGGACCGGCGACTCGGGTGATGAGCCTGCGCGACGGCACCAAGAAGATGTCGAAGTCGGACGCGTCGGACAATTCGCGCATCAACCTCACCGACGATGCGGACACCATCGCGCAGAAGATCCGCAAGGCGAAGACCGATCCGGAACCATTGCCGTCAGAAGAGAAGGGCCTTGAGCCACGTCCGGAAGCCGACAATCTCGTCGGCATCTATGCGGCACTGTCCAACCGGTCGAAGGCTGACATTCTCACAGAATTCGGCGGCGCGCAGTTTTCGGGCTTCAAATCGAGCCTGGTCGATCTCGCTGTCGAAAAACTGTCACCTATCGCCGGCGAGATGAAGCGGCTGACGACATCCGATCTGACCTATGTCGATCAGGTTCTGGCCGATGGCGGCGAACGCGCTAGCGTCATTGCCGCCGAAACCATCAAGTCCGTGAAGGACATCATCGGCTTCGTCCACAAGCGGTAAATTCGCTATCGCATTCCTTTTCTCCGCCACAATCGACGCGACGCAAGTCATCCTTGCGTCGCGCTTGTCGAACGCCGCTGCGCCGTGGCAGCATGACGCGATTGCCAAGCCGCTCACATTCTGGCGCATCAGACGCGCTACAGCATCGGGACATGCATGAGCACCCAGCGACGTAGTTATGAAAGCGGCCACAAGCCAAAATGCCTCGTGGTCGTCGATGACAGCGAGGAATGGGACCGCGCAGTGTATTACGCCAGTCGCTGGGCCATTCGTGTCGGTGGCGGCGTGGTAATGCTGCGCATCATCGACACCGAAGATCGCAACCAGCAGTGGCTGGGCGTTGCCGATGTCATGAAAGCGGAAGCCGAAGAAGGTGCCAATGCCGCGCTGGACCGCGCCTCGGGCCGCGCCAATGGCATCGCCGCCATCACCCCTGAACGCGTGATCCGCGAGGGTGATCCCACCGAGCAAATCCTCGACGTAATCGACAAGGACGTCGACATTTCCATGCTGGTGCTGGCTGCATCGGCCGGCGCGGAAGGCCCCGGCCCGATCGTCACCATGATGGCCAAGCTAGTCGGCTCGTTTCCGGTGCCGGTCGTCATCGTGTCGGGCGCCCTGAGCGACCTCGACATCGACGCCCTGTCGTAACCACCCTTTCGGACGGCTAAGGGACTGCGAAATAGGCAGAATTCAGCGATTTGGCGCCTTGATCGTGCGTTTTTCGTCGCCATCTGCTAGGGGATACTCACGCGCCGGCCTTGAACCGGCGACGCAGGAGAGACCGATGTTCATCCAGACCGAAGCTACCCCCAATCCCGCCACGCTGAAGTTCATTCCCGGCCGCGACGTGCTCGACAGCGGCACCATGGAATTCACCTCACCGGAAGCCGCCACGCGTTCCCCGCTGGCCGAAAAGCTGTTCGCCGTGAAGGGCGTCACCAGCGTGTTCTACGGTTCCGACTTCGTCACCGTGACCAAGGACGACAGCGACTGGCAGCACCTCAAGCCGGCAATCCTCGGCGCCATCATGGAGCACTACATGTCCGGCGCGCCGCTGATGGCCGACGGCAGTGTGAAGGGCGACGTGATCTCCGACGACGAGGCCGAGTTCTTCAACGAGGCTGACGCCGAGACGGTCGATACGATCAAGAACCTGATCGAGACCCGCGTGCGCCCGGCCGTTGCCAATGACGGTGGCGATATCACTTTCCGCGGCTTCAAGGACGGCATCGTCTATCTGAACATGAAGGGCTCCTGCGCCGGCTGCCCGTCATCGACAGCGACCCTGCAGCACGGCATCCAGAACCTGCTGAAGCACTTCGTGCCTGACGTTGTCGAAGTCCGCCCGATGTAAGTTCGGTCGCACCGCGACACATAAAAATGCCCGGGACAATCCCGGGCATTTTCGTTTCTGGAACCAGCCTTCGCTTAGCGGCCGATGCTTGCGGCTTCTTCTGCGGCGCGCTGCATGCTCGATGACATCTCGTTCGTCACCGTGCTCTGCTCTTCAACCGCAGCGGCCGTTGCAGTGACATATTCGCTGACGTTCTGGATTTCCTGCTTGATCGCGTTCAGCGCATCGACCACATCGCTCGAAATGCCATTGAGGCTTCCGATCTCACTGGCGATCTTATCGGTCGCCTGCTTGGCCTGGTTGGCCAGATTTTTCACCTCCGATGCAACGACCGCAAAGCCACGACCGGCCTCACCGGCACGCGCCGATTCGATGGTGGCGTTCAGCGCCAACAGATTGATTTGTCCGGTGATGTTGCCAATCAGCTCAACGATCCCGCTCATCGCCTGCGCTGCCGTGCTAAGACGCTGCGCTTGATCGTCCGCCAACTCGACCTTGCCCACGGCAGACATCGCCGTGGTCTTTGATTTCATCATCGCTTCAGAGATTTCGCGCACGGACGCGTTCAGTTCCTCGGCGCCGGCGGCGACCGATTCCATCATCGCGCGCACGCGTTCGCTCTTCATGCGCGCGATCACCTGCGCCGTGGTGTCGGTGGCATACTTCACGACCTTGTAGGGCTTGCCATTGAGATCGAGGATCGGATTGTACGAAGCCTGTATCCAGACTTGTTTGCCGCCCTTACCGATCCGCTGGTACTCCGCTGCCTGATAGTTACCCCGCTTGAGCGCCGCCCAGAATTCGCGATAGTCCGCACCATCACGCTCACTCGGCACAACGAACATACTGTGGTGCTTGCCCTGTATTTCCGAGAGTGCGTAGCCGAGCACGCCCAGAAAATTCTCGTTGGCGCTAAGAACGATGCCATCCATGCTAAATTCGATCACGGCCTGCGACTTGCAGATGGCCTCAATCTGACCTGAGAAGTTCGCCGTGCGCAGCTTCTGTTCGGTGACGTCGGACGCGAACTTGACCACTTTGATTGGCCGGCCTGTCTCATCAAGGATTGGATTGTAGGTCGCGAGAATCCAGACCTCTTTGCCGTTCTTGCCGATCCGCTTATATTCGGCGGCCTGATATTCACCACGATTGAGGCTGGCCCAGAATTCGCGATAGGCCGCGCCGTCGCGGGTTGCAGGATCGACAAACATGCTGTGATGTCTGCCTTCGATTTCCGCGAGATTGTAACCCATGACATTCAAGAACAAGTCATTGGCCGTGACAATCGTCCCATCGAGCTTGAACTCGATGACAGCCTGCGAACGACCGATGGCCGCGATCTTGCCGGCATCATCCATGCTGCGGATTTTCACTGCAGTTGTATCCATGGCAAACTTGACGATTTTGAGGGGCTTGCCATCATTCCCAAGGATCGGGTTGTAGGAACCCTGGATCCAGACTTCCTTGCCACCTTTGCCGAGACGCTTGAACTCGCCGGCCTGATACTCGCCGCGATTGAGGTTGTTCCAGAACGTGCGATATTCCGCGCTGCTCTTCATCTCCGGCGTCACGAACATGCTGTGGTTCTTGCCGACGATTTCTTCCAGCGTATATCCAAGGGCGGACAGGAAGTTTTGATTGGCTCCGAGGATCGTGCCGTCAGCGCTGAACTCGATCACCGCTTGCGATTTTTTGATCGCTGCCGCCAGGGCCCACCCCTCGCGCGCCTCTGAACTGCTCAACCAATGCAGCATCGGATCGCCTCCCATAAATATAATCGTATTCAAAAAATTAGACGAATAATTTCAGCCCGCATGAAAGCCACGCACATCCGCGAAATGTCGCTTCCAAACGGTATGCTTATCTCATCGATCTCCGAAGAATTTATTAAGTAAAGCTTTTAACCAGAGCGAAACTGAAGCTGTCCCGGGAACTTTCGTGATCTCGCTATCGTATCTTGTGAAAATATCTTTATGAGAAAGCGAGTAGTGGGTGCACGCCAAAGCTGCCGCCCCCTCTCCGGCAGCAACGCGAATCACAGCACCATTGCGCGTGGAGCGATATTCTGCGAGTGGCAGGCGCAAACCCTCACAAGCCGTGGTAGCGTCTCTTTTATGTTGATCCTTGCCATTGATACCGCCCTTGACGCCTGCGCCGCAGGCATCCTCGACACCCGCACCAGCAAGCTCATTGCGCATGAGTCCATGTCGATGAAGCGCGGTCACGCCGAGGCGCTGATGCCGTTGCTCGGGCGCATCATGGCGGGCTCTGGCATCGCCTTCGCCGACCTCGACCGCATTGCCGTCACCACTGGTCCGGGCAGCTTTACCGGCCTGCGCGTTGGCCTGTCGGCGGCACGGGGCCTCGGCCTGGCGGCCAACAAGCCGGTGGTCGGCATCACCACACTAACGGCCTATGCAGCGCCCGTCGTCAGCGAGAACATGGATGCGCCTGTCATTGCCGCCATCGATGCCCGGCATGACCATGTCTATTTCCAGGCCGTCAGCGGTAACGGCACCTCACTGGTGCGGCCGGGCGTCATCCCCATCCACGAGGCCCTTGAGGCCGCACAGTTCGGCGCGCCGTATCTGGTCGGAAATGCCGCCGAGATCATTGCCGCACGCTGGCCGTCCGACGCGCCGGCGCCGTTGCGTGTTGACATGCAACCCGCTCCCGAAATCTCATGGGTGGCATGGCTTGGCGCCGCGGTGAATCCGGAAACCGCGCTGGCGCGTCCCTATTATCTGCGCGCACCCGATGCCAAGCCGCAAAGCAGCCTGATGCAGCAGGCCGCACTAGGCGCATCATGATGCCGGCCTGGTGGCTGCGCCTGTTCAGCCACGGCAATGCTGTGGTCGAGCCCGCAACATTACGCGACGCGCGACAACTCGCGCAGTTGCATGCCGCGTCCTTCCATCGCGGTTGGGGTGCCGGAGAATTCGAACAGATGCTGCGCGAACAAAACACCCTCGTGCATCGGCTCAAACTGCGCGGCCACCTCATCGGCTTCGCCGTCTCACGAATCGCGGCCGACGAAGCCGAGATTCTCTCCATCGCCGTATCGCCCGCTCATCGCGGCCGCGGCCTGTCGCGCGACCTGTTCCTCACCCATCTCGGTCATCTGGCCGGTCGCGGCGTGCGTACCGTGTTCCTCGAAGTCGAGGAAAACAATCAACCGGCGCGGCGGCTTTATGTCAGAACCGGCTTCGCAGTCGCGGGACGCCGCGAACGCTACTACAAGGAAGCGGATGGAGCGGAATTGAATGCGCTGGTGATGCGGCGCGACTTGTCCTGACGCCTGCGGAGTGGCAAAAGAAGCCACGATGGGATCCGGATCATGACTGCACTGAAATCATCTGCGATGAAGTCTGCTGGTATCGAGGCGCGCTGCGCCGCGACCGGCATGCGCATGACGGAACAGCGCCGCGTGATTGCGCGCGTTCTGGCGGAAGCCGACGATCATCCCGATGTCGAGGAACTGTATCGCCGCTGCGTTGCGGTGGATGACAAGATCTCGATCTCGACGGTGTATCGCACGGTGAAGCTGTTCGAAGACGCCGGCATCATCGAGCGTCACGATTTTCGCGAAGGCCGCGCGCGGTACGAGACGATGCGTGACAGCCATCACGACCATCTGATCAACTTGCGTGACGGGACCGTCATCGAATTCACGTCTGAAGAGATCGAGAAATTGCAGGCTGAAGTCGCCGCAAAGCTCGGTTACAAGCTGGTCGATCACCGGTTGGAGCTGTACTGCGTGCCGCTCGACGAGGACAAAACCACCAAGTGAGCGAATCAACCAAGTGAGTTCAGTTCCTTCGCGCTTCGATCTCGTCATCTTCGATTGTGACGGCGTGCTCGTCGACAGTGAGTCCCTCGCCTGCGTCGTCCACGCGGATGTCCTGACACAGTTCGGTTATCCCATCACCACCGATCAGGTGCATGAGCGTTTCCTCGGCCGGTCCGCGCGCGAGGCCCGCCTGGAAGTCGAGACCGAGCTCGGCCGCGTGCTGCCCGATGACTACACCGCGACGCTGCGCGCCACGATCGACGAGGTGTTCGGCGCAAAGTTGCAGCCGATCCCGCATATCGCAGAGACGCTCGCAATATTGTCACAACCGGTTTGCGTGGCATCCTCGGGCACACCGACGCGCATTCGCAGCAGCCTTACCACGACCGGGCTGCTCGACCGTTTCGATCCGCATCTGTTTTCCGCTCTGCAGGTCGAGCGCGGCAAGCCGCAGCCCGATCTGTTTCTGTTTGCCGCCGCGCAAATGAATGCCGCACCTGAGCGCTGCGTGGTGATCGAGGACAGCATTCCCGGCGTTACGGCGGGCATTGCCGCCGGCATGACCGTGTTCGGCTATCACGGCGGCGGCCATTGCAGCCCAGCCACCGCGGCAGCCCTGACGGCCGCTGGAGCCCATCTCGTATTCGACGATATGCGGCAGCTCCCTGGCCTGGTGGTCAGGGGCGCACTGGCTGGCGAGCCCGTCGGCCTCGCCTAAGCCATTGCGAGCACTTATATTTTGCAGAAATGCTGGATTTTCCGAGCGTTAGCCTATAATTGAGCGCTGCGCAGCAAGCGCGTTTCCAGCCCATTGCAGGTTCCATGACCGCGCCGCGTAAGCTGCATATCAAATCCTACGGCTGCCAGATGAACGTCTACGATGCCCAGCGCATGGTGGACACGCTGGCGCCGGAAGGCTTCGTCGAGACGGCCAATGTCGACGACGCGGATCTGGTGATTCTCAACACCTGCCACATCCGCGAGAAGGCGTCCGAGAAGGTCTATTCGGAGCTCGGCAAGCTGCGCGTGGCCAAGGCAGAAGCCGCGCAGGCCGGACGCAAGATGAACGTGGTCGTCGCCGGCTGCGTTGCGCAGGCCGAGGGCAACGAGATCATTCGCCGTGCCCCCGTTGTCGATGTCGTGGTCGGGCCGCAGAGCTATCACAACCTGCCTGCGCTGCTGAAGCAGGCGAAAGCCGGTGGCCGCGCGCTGGACACCGAATTTCCGGTCGAGGACAAGTTCGGCTTCCTGCCGCCGCCGAAGCCGGCAGCGATTCGCGCCCGCGGCATTTCCTCCTTCGTCACCGTGCAGGAGGGCTGCGACAAGTTTTGCACCTTCTGCGTGGTGCCCTACACCCGCGGCTCCGAAGTCTCGCGCCCCGTGGCGAAGATCATCGATGACGTGCAGCGGCTCACCGACAACGGCGTGCGCGAGATCACGTTGATCGGCCAGAACGTCAACGGCTATCACGGCGAGGGTCCCGAGGGCCGCCCGTGGGCACTGGGCACGCTGCTCTATCGCCTCGCAAAAATTCCCGGCATCGCCCGGCTGCGCTATTCCACCAGCCATCCCCGCGACGTCGAGGACACGCTGATATCGGCGCATCGCGATTTACCGGAACTGATGCCCTTCGTGCATCTGCCCGTGCAGTCGGGTTCCGACCGCATTCTGGCGGCCATGAACCGGAAACATACAGCCGAAGATTATCGCCGCGTCATCGACCGTTTTCGCGACGCGCGGCAAGACATTGCTTTTACTTCTGATTTCATCGTGGGCTTCCCCGGCGAGACCGAGGAAGATTTTGCGGCCACGCTCGCGCTCGTCACACAAATCGGATACGCTGGCGCATATTCGTTCAAGTATTCGCCGCGTCCGGGAACGCCGGCCGCGGATTTGCAGGAGACGGTGTCACAGGCTGACATGGACGAGCGATTGGTGCGGCTTCAGAACCTGATCGACAGCCAGCAATCGGCCTTCAACGCGGCCATGATTGGACGCACTGCGGATGTGCTGTTCGAACGCAAGGCGCGCAATCCCGGCCAAATCGTCGGTCGCACCGCTTACCTGCAGCCGGCCCATGTGATGGCTTCTGACGACATCATCGGCCAGATGCTTCCGGTAACCATTGAGAGCCTTGAGCGCTACAGCCTGCTCGGCAGCCTCGCATCATCTCCAATTGCTAGTTCTCCAGTACCACCAGTGTTGCAGCCAGTCCGTTCTCACACCGTCACGGGAGCCTGAATTCTTGGCCAAAAGCGCATCGGATTCGTCTACGCTCGCTGTTCGTAAACTCGATACTCCACCGCAGGCCGAGACGCAGGTCGTCATCGACTTTGATGACAACCGGGCGGCCTCTTCGTTGGTCGGGCCTTATGGCCAGAATCTCGCGATCATCGAACGCCGGCTGAATGTCGTCGTCGATTCCCGCGGCAACCACATCACCCTCACCGGCACCCGCGACGCCTGCGATGCCGCCCGGCGCGTGCTTGAAACGCTGTATGCGCAGGCGGTGCAGGGCCATGACCTTGCCCCCGGCGATGTCGAAGGCACGATTCGCGCGACACTGGCGCAAGGCACGCTATTTCCGTTCGATCCCAAGGGGTCGAAAGCAGCGGCCTCGAATTTCGACACCATCAATTTGCGCAAGCGCCCGGTGCGTGCCCGCACCGCGACGCAGGACGCCTATATCCGCGCGCTGAGAAGCAACGAGCTAGTGTTCGGCATCGGCCCCGCCGGTACCGGCAAGACCTGGCTTGCGGTTGCGCAGGCGGCGATGCTGTTCGAGCGCAAGGAAGTCGATCGCATCATCCTGTCGCGTCCCGCGGTAGAAGCCGGCGAACGGCTCGGCTTCCTGCCCGGCGACATGCGCGAGAAGGTCGATCCGTATCTGCGCCCGATCTATGACGCACTCTATGACCTGATGGACGGGCGCATTGTCGAACGCGCGTTGCAGACCGGCGAAATCGAAATCGCGCCGCTTGCGTTCATGCGCGGCCGCACGCTGACCAATGCCGCAATCATTCTCGACGAAGCGCAGAACACCACCTCAATGCAGATGAAGATGTTTCTGACGCGTCTCGGCGAGAACAGCCGCATGATCATCACCGGCGATCCCTCGCAGGTTGACTTGCCCAACGGCCAGACCTCGGGTCTTGCCGAAGCCGCGCGTCTGCTTGACGGCGTGCAAGGCATCTCGCAGGTGAAATTCACCGGCGAGGACGTGGTCCGCCATGAACTCGTGGCCCGCATCGTCGCCGCTTACGAAGGAACGCCGCAGAAGGCGGTCGCCACCAAGACCTGATGACACACTCATACGCTGACGACGGACCCGGGATCGGGTCCGTTCGCGAAAGAAGTTCGATACCGATGCCGACCTATTCATCTCCCGCGACAGAGGTTCTTGTTGTCGCCGATTGCTGGTCCGCGGAGGCCGATGCCGACGCCGTGATCCACCGCGCCATCGAAGCCGCCGCTGCCATGGTCGATACCGACACGGCCGACGCCGAACTCGCCATCATGCTCACCGACGATGCGGGCATCCGTACGCTGAACCAGAACTGGCGCGGCATCGACAAGCCGACCAACGTCCTTTCATTCCCGGCGCTGCAGCCACCCGAAGGCGCGGACGAGCCCGATGATATGCCGCGCATGCTGGGCGACATCGCGATCGCCTATGAGACCACGCGCCGCGAGGCTGACGAGGAAGATAAGACCTTCACCAATCATCTCAGCCATCTCGCCATTCACGGCTTTCTGCATCTCGTCGGCTATGACCATGAGAAGGACGACGAGGCCGAAGAGATGGAAGCGCTGGAGCGCGAGATCCTGGCGACACTTGGAATCCCGGACCCCTATGCAGATCAGGATCGGGTGACCTGAGATGCCGGACGGCGACACTAGAAACGATCATTCGAAAACCTCAAGCAATCTGCCTGCGGTGGTTCACGACGGCGAGGTCATGCGCCCAACGTCGGAGACCTGGCTGACCCGCGCGATCCGCTCGCTGTTCGGCTGGAAGCCGGGCTCGGTGCGTGCCGACCTGCAAGTCGTGCTCGACGCCTCCGCGCCGGACGAGACCGGCTTCTCCACCATCGAGCGCACGATGCTGCGCAATATTCTGGGGCTCAACGAGCGCCGCATCGCCGACGTCATGGTGCATCGCGCCGATATTATCGCGGTGAAGCAGGACATCTCGCTCGGCGAATTGATGGGCCTGTTTGAGAGCGCGGCGCATTCGCGACTGGTTGTATTCAACGAAACTCTCGACGATCCCGTCGGCATCGTCCATATCCGCGACCTGCTGGCATACATGACCGTGAAGGCGCGCAACGTCGTGCCCTCGACGGCCAAGAAGAAGAAAGTGTTTCCCGCGGGCCTCGACCTGCGTTCGGTCGATCTGGCGCAGACCGTCGTTGACACCGGCATCATCCGCAAGCTGCTCTACGTGCCGCCATCGATGCGCGCGATCGATCTGCTCGCGCAGATGCAGGCAGCACGCATCCATCTCGCACTCGTTGTCGACGAATATGGCGGCACTGACGGCCTCGTCTCCATCGAGGACATCGTCGAGCAGATCGTCGGCGAGATCGACGACGAACACGACAGCGACGAGCCGCCATCCATTGTCAGGCAGGGCGACAGCTTCATCGCCGATGCACGCGCCAGCCTCGATGACGTGCGCGCCATGATAGGCGAAGAATTCGAGACCGGCGAAGACGGCGAGGAAGTCGAGACACTCGGCGGCTATCTCGTCACCCATGTCGGACGGCTGCCCGTGCGCGGCGAAGTGATTTCCGGCCCTGGTAATTTCGAGATCGAAGTGCTCGATGCCGATCCGCGTCGCGTCAAGCGATTGCGCGTCGGGCCTCGCAAGGAGCGGCCTGCGCCGCGCACCCGCGAGCCGCGCCGCCGCGATACGACCTCGGACACCGGCGCAGCACCTTCCAATGACAATGTGAATACGCCTCCGTCAGGCGACAGCGCGGGAACGCCGTGACATCACGTAGCCTGCGCTCGATCGCACTCAGCATCATTCTCGCATGGGGTTGGAAGCGCGCAGGCATCGCGCTGCTGGCCGGCGCGGTGTCGTCGCTGGCAATGGCGCCGTTCAATGCCTGGCCGGTGCTGTTCTTCACCTTCCCGATCGTCGTCTGGCTGATCGATGGCGCTGCCGCAGGCAAGATGCGCGGCATTCCAGCCGCCGCCATGGCCGGCTGGTGGTTCGGTTTCGGCTATTTCGTGCCAGGCCTGTACTGGATTGGCTACGCTTTCCTCGTCGACGCGCAGACCTTTGCGTGGCTGTTGCCTGCTGCGATCTGCGGCCTGCCCGCCTATCTCGCGCTGTTCACCGCGATCGGTTTCGCGCTAGCGCGCCTGCTCTGGACCAAGGACGCCAGCCGCATCTTCGCGCTCGCGGCGAGTCTCACGATCGGCGAATGGCTGCGCGGCCACGTGCTGACGGGCTTTCCCTGGAATGCGTTCGGCTATGCACTCACCGAACCGCTCGCGCTGGCGCAGAGCGCGTCGTTGATCGGCCTGTGGGGACTGACATTTGTCACCGTCGCGATCTTTGCATCACCTGCGGTTCTGATCGACGGCCGCTCGCGCACGCAGCGGCCGTGGCTGGCGCCGGCGCTTGCGCTGGTGCTGCTCGTCGTGATGGGCGCCTATGGCATGGCCCGGCTATCGCGCACCCCGACGCAACTGGTTGCCAATGTGAAACTGCGCATCATGCAGCCGAATCTGTCGCAGGACACGCGCTTCAACTATTCTGCCAAGGCGGATGTCATGAGCAGATATCTTGCGCTATCGGACCGCGCGACCGGTCCGCAGAATTCAGGCGTCGGCGCAGCCAACATCCTGATCTGGCCGGAATCGGCATTCCCGTTCTTCCTGTCGCGCGAACCCGATGCGATGGCGCAGATCGCCAATCTGCTGCCGACGGGCACCGTGCTGGTCACGGGCGCCGTGCGCCCGCCGGATGCTCCGCTCGGCGTACGCATCACGCAGGCCTATAATTCTATTTACGTGATCGATCATGACGGCAGCATCCTGTCGACCTACGACAAACTTCATCTGGTGCCGTTCGGCGAGTACCTGCCGTTCCAGAGCTTCATGGAGAAGATCGGCTTCCAGCAATTGACCAAAGTCCATGGCGGCTTCATTCCCGGCACCCGTCGCAAGCCGATGGACATTCCCGGCGCACCGCGCATGCTGCCGCTGATCTGCTACGAGGCGGTTTTCCCGGACGATATCACCACGCGTAACGATCGGCCGGGCTGGATCGTCAATCTCACCAATGATGGCTGGTTCGGGATTTCCACGGGGCCCTATCAGCACCTGCAGCAGAGCCGCGTCCGCGCCATCGAGGAAGGCCTGCCGCTGGTTCGCGCCGCGAACACCGGCATTTCGGTCGTGGTCGACCCTGTCGGCCGCCTGATCGCGCGGCTCGATCTCGGTGTCGAAGGCGTGCTGGATTCGGGATTGCCGGCGGCCATTTCGCCGACGGTCTATTCGAAAATCGGCGATATTCCCGCCGCGATGTCCGTTGCACTCGCGATCATTTTCGCTGTTCGGCGGCGTACGCCGGCACGCCACTAGCGCGAGACTTGAAGCATTTGATATAGTTGGCGAGCCCGCTTTCGCCGCCTACCGAACAACCGTCCCGATGTGATTGCTTTTTAAGCTAGCTTTGTTAGCTTTATTTCTCACCTATTGAGAAATAAAGGTGCAGTGGCTTAAATTTTCCGCTTAGGAAAATTTGCGCGGTTGTTATAATTCACTAGGATACCTTTGGTTACAACCGAAGCCGACCTAATGACGGATTGCCACGCATGATCCGTCTCCCTTGATGTGATCCAGGAGTAATTGAGATGTCGACGAAAG
This sequence comes from Tardiphaga sp. 709, assembly GCF_032401055.1. NCBI lineage: Bacteria > Pseudomonadati > Pseudomonadota > Alphaproteobacteria > Hyphomicrobiales > Nitrobacteraceae > Tardiphaga > Tardiphaga sp. 709. Next base: position 3,493,398 of record NZ_CP135529.1, read on the forward strand.
CGCCCAATCCTGTTGACAAATATGTCGGCAGCCGTGTGCGCATGCGGCGCATTATGCTCGGCATGAGTCAGGAAAAGCTGGGCGAAGCCCTTGGTCTGACGTTTCAGCAAGTTCAGAAATACGAGAAGGGCACCAACCGCGTCGGCGCCAGCCGGCTGCAGCAAATTTCGGAAATCCTGCAGGTCCCCGTCTCGTTCCTGTTCGAAGGCGGCCCCGGCGCGATCCATAATGGCGAAGGCTTCGCTGAAGCGTCCTCGCCTGCCTATGTCTCCGACTTCCTCGCCACCTCCGAAGGCCTCGCTCTGACCCGCGCCTTCACGCGCATCACCGACGCCAAGCTCCGCCGCAGCATCGTCGACCTGGTCGAACAGATCGCTTCGCGCGAAGCCCCGGATCAGCGCTAAAATCACGGTACTTTCAACGGAAATTCGTCATCGCGCCTGATGGCGCCGATGGCGTTTCGGCTGTATCACTCGCGCGCGATGACCACAGCCGATTCCGACCATAACGATCATGACGGCCCCGCAAACGCGGGTACGCCCACGCATGCCGAGGGCGGCCACTATACGGGCTCGTTCTTCGGGCGCCGCAAGGGCCACAAGCTGCGCGATCATCAGGCCGACCTGATGGCGACGCTGCTGCCCGCACTCACCGTCGACATTGCACATCCCGCGCCTGACGATATTCGCACGCTGTTCGGTACAGACGTCGAGACCGTGCGTCTGGAGATCGGCTTCGGCGGCGGCGAACATCTCGTCGCGGAAGCACTGGCACATCCACATATCGGCTTCATCGGCTGCGAGCCCTATATCAACGGCATGGCGAAAATTCTGACGCAGATCGAAGCGCAGAACATCGGCAATATCCGCCTCGTCGCCGGCGACGCCGCTGAACTTCTCACATGGGCACCAGCCCAATCGCTGTCACGCATCGACCTGATCCATCCGGATCCGTGGCCGAAGAAGCGTCACTGGAAGCGCCGCTTCGTGCAGGATGCGACACTGGCTGCGATCGCGCGCGTGCTGAAACCGTCAGGCGAATTTCGTTTCGTGCATGACATTCCGGATTACGTCGCGTGGACACTCTGGCATGTGTCGCGATCGCCGGATTTCATCTGGACCGCAGAGCGCGCCGATGACTGGCGCCTGCCATGGCCGAACTACACCATGACGCGCTACGGCCGCAAAGCCACGCGCGAGGGGCGCATCGCGGCCTATCTCATCTTCAAGCTGATCTCGTAAGATAAGCGGCCAGCGTAAGCGCTTCGCCTCACAGCATGTTCGGAAGCACACGATCCGGCGGCTTGTGATTGTCGAGGAAGGCACGGATGTTGATGATGACTTTCTCGCCCATCTCGACACGGCCTTCGATCGTCGCCGAGCCCATATGCGGCAACAGCACGACCTTGCCGGCGCGCGCGAGCCGCACCAGTTTCGGACTCACCGCGGGCTCATGTTCGAACACGTCGAGCGCGGCACCGGCAATGTCGCCCGACTCGATCAGCTTGATCATCGTCTCTTCGTCGATCACCTCGCCGCGCGCGGTATTGACGATATAGGCGTCCTTACGGATCAGCTTGAGACGACGTGCTGACAACAGGTGGAACGTTGCCGGCGTATGCGGACAGTTCACCGAGATGATGTCCATGCGCGCCAGCATCTGGTCGAGCGAATCCCAATAGGTCGCACCGAGTTCTTCGGCGATCTTCGGCGCGACAGGTTTGCGGTTGTGATAATGGATCTGTAGCCCGAAGGCGCGGGCGCGGCGCGCCACAGCCTGGCCGATGCGGCCCATGCCGATGATGCCGAGCCGCTTGCCGCCGAGCCGCTTGCCCAGCATCCAGGTCGGCGACCAGCCCTGCCAGTCCTTGCCCTCGGTCAGGATCGAGGCACCCTCGATCAGCCGGCGCGGTACCGCGAGAATCATCGACATGGTCATGTCGGCGGTGTCTTCAGTGAGCACCTTCGGCGTATTGGTGACGGTGATGCCGCGGGCATGGGCGGCGGTGACGTCAATATTATCGACGCCGTTGCCAAAATTGGCGATCAGCCTGAGCTTGCAGTCGGGATGCTCGAGCAGTTCCTTGGTGATTTCGTCGGTGACGGTTGGCACCAGCACATCGGCAGTGCGGGTCGCTTCAGCGAGTTGCTCGGGCGTCAGAGGCGTGTCGTCGAGATTGATGTGCGCATCGAACAGTTCGCGCATGCGGGTCTCGATCGAGTCCGGCAGCTTGCGCGTGACGATGACGAGAGGCTTTTTCTTGACCGACATGTCCTGCTCACTCGCGCTTTGGCTAATCCGTTCAGTCCGCATTAACCCGGTTGTTCGAAACTGCCGCAGCCGCGAATTCACCGTTTCCTCGGGTTCCCCGACACCCTTTTTGGTGCCTTGGCCTTCGGTCCTCTCTAGCAGAAGACCGAGCCAAAACAAGAACCCAGCGGGCGCGTGCGGCGCGGCGATAGTTGCGTTCTTTGGATTGGGTTGAGGTGGGGTTGATGGCGTTCCGGCAGTTTGCGTGTGCGGTGTTGGCGATGGTTACCCTGATCGCGACAGCAATCGATCCGGTTCTCGCTGCCAAGGATACGCCGCTGGGCGCCAGCGGCCTGCCGGTGCCGCGCTACGTCAGCCTCAAGTCGGATCACGTCAATGTCCGCGCCGGCCCCACCAAGGACAACGATGTCGCCTGGGTCTATACTCGCTCCGGCCTGCCGGTGGAGATCACCGCCGAATATGAGAACTGGCGCCGCGTCCGCGATTCCGAGGGCGCCGAGGGCTGGGTTTATCACTCGTTGCTGTCCGGCCGCCGCACCGCGGTCGTGACCATGAAATCCAAAGACGAACTCGCCTCAATCTATGACAATCCGGATGCGACCAGCGCTGTTGTGGCCCGGCTGCAGGCCGGCGTTGTGGCGCAGGTGAAGCGCTGCAACAATGGCTGGTGCCGTGTGATTGGCAACGGTTTCGACGGCTGGATCGAACAGCAGCGGCTATGGGGCGTTTACGCCGACGAGAAGGTGAACTGAGCACATCCGGCATCAGGAGTCTGGCCTGCGCCGGCGCACTGATCGGCGCTGCAGCGCTGTCATGGTCCGGCCCCGCCCGTGCACAATCCGCCACTGAGACGTGCCTGGCTGTGGATCAGCGACTGTCTGGTGATGCGACCCTTCCGCGCACCGTGGCTGCGTTCAAAACCGGTGGCCCGCTCAAGATCGTCGCCATGGGCTCGTCATCGACGCTCGGCCTGTGGCAATCCGACCCCGCCAAAACCTATCCCGGCATGCTGCAGAGCGAGCTGCAGCACCTGAAGCCGGAACTGCGGCTGGAGGTCATCAATAGCGGCCGGAACGCCGACACGATCCCGGGCAATATCGTCCGCTTCGACCGCGATGTGCTGGCGCATCGCCCGGATCTGGTGATCTGGCAGATCGGCACCAATGACGTGACCTGGCTGCAAAGCGCGGACAGCCTGACCGGCAGGATCGTCGAGGGCATCCGCCTGCTGAAGGCTGACGGGGCCGACGTGATCCTGATGGATCAGCAATACGCGCCTGTCATTCTCGCATCGCAATATTCCAAGATGCAGGCGAGCATAGCTGAAGCCGCCCGGCAGGAACGCGTGCCGCTATTCTCGCGCTTCGAGCTGATGCGCCGTGCAGTGGACGCAGGGCTCTCCATGGGCGCGCTGACGGCCTGGGACGGACTACACAATTCCGCAGCCGGCTACGAATGCACCGGCCGCGCCCTCGCCCGCGCGATCGTGGCGACGGCTGTAGCTGGCGAGCAAACGCCGCCGAAACCGGTTCGGCGGCGCAAATAACTTCAGAATTTGGATAAAGCCGTTAGCGCTTTTTGCGCAGACGAACGACCATGTCGATGCGGCTGATCTCGAAGCCCTCGGGGACTTCCGGCATCTTGGTCAGCACGAGATTCTGGTCCGGAATATCAACCAGCTCGTGGTTGTTCTCGAGATAGTAGTGGTGGTGTGAGGTCACATTGGTGTCGAAATAGGTCTTCGTACCATCGACGCTGACCTGACGAAGCAGGCCGGAATCCGTGAGCTGATTGAGCGTGTTGTAAACGGTCGCCAGCGACACCGGCACCTTGGCGAGGGTCGCTTCCTCGTAAAGCATTTCCGCAGTGAGATGGCGGGCGCCCTTGCCGAACAGCAGCCAACCCAGCGCCATGCGCTGACGGGTGGGACGCAGGCCGACCGACTGCAGCATCTCGTTGACGTCATGCCACGGGCAACCAGTCAATGCCGGCTGGCGGCCATGATTGATTTCCGCAACCGCAGCTGCGTCATCCAGAACTGAAACGCTGTCGCTCATATCCACGTCAGTAATCCTGCCGTTCACACTCAAAAAGAACACTGAATTAGCCTTCTATTATAGAAAGGCGGGGCCTCAGATGCAAGGTTTTCGCAACTAGGAGCCATGCATCAGAAGGGATGCTTCCGCAGTGCATCGCAACATGGTCAATAACCCGCCAAAAGCAGGCGATCCGGCGCTTTGCCGCCCCCTAAGCCTATGATAGAGAGCGCCCAGCCGGGGCAAGTTCCCGTGTCATTTGGAACAATTCTATATGTGGCGACTCGACCCGGGTAGCCACCACCATCGATGGACCCAGAAAGCCGGCATGATCCAGGAACAACGCAACAGCTACGCATATGAAGACCTGCTGGCCTGCGGCCGCGGCGAGCTGTTCGGACCCGGCAACGCGCAATTGCCGCTGCCGCCGATGCTGATGTTCGACCGCATCACCGAGATCACGGCTGATGGCGGCGAATTCGGCAAGGGTCTCGTGCGCGCTGAACTCGACGTCAATTCGGACCTCTGGTTCTTTGCCTGCCACTTCAAGGGCGATCCGGTCATGCCGGGCTGCCTCGGCCTGGACGCCATGTGGCAGATGGTCGGGTTCTTTCTGGGCTGGTCGGGTGGCATCGGTCCCGGACGTGCGCTCGGGCTGAGCGAGCTGAAGTTTTCCGGTCAGGTTCTCCCGAACATCAAGAAGGTCGTGTACACCATCGATATCAAACGGGTGATGCGTTCAAAATTGTGGTTGGGGATTGCTGACGGCTCGCTTTCGGCCGATGGCGAGATTATCTATCGCGCCAAGGACCTGAAGGTCGGCCTGTTCAAGCAGGAAGCACCTGCCGCATTGCAGCCGGGAACGTAATTTACCGGGTGCCATTCAACGGCGGTCTCCGAGGGGGCGACCGCCAGTTCCACAACAACGTAATTCAAAGGGCGAGGCGATCATGAGGCGGGTTGTCGTCACGGGGATGGGCATTGTCTCATCTATCGGAAACAACACTCAAGAAGTGCTTGCGAGCCTCCATGAGGCAAAGTCGGGCATTACGCGCGCCGACAAATATGCAGAGCTCGGTTTCCGTTCGCAGGTGCAAGGCGCACCGACCATCAATCCGGCCGATGTGATCGACCGCCGCGCGATGCGGTTCCTCGGCGAAGGCGCCGCATGGAATCACATCGCCATGGAACAGGCGATCCAGGACTCCGGCCTCGAAGAGGCCGATATCTCCAACGAACGCACCGGCATCATCATGGGCTCGGGCGGGCCTTCCGCACGCACCATCGTCGAAGCCGCGGACATCACGCGAACGAAGGGGCCAAAGCGCGTTGGCCCGTTCGCGGTGCCGAAGGCGATGTCCTCGACGGCATCCGCCACGCTCGCGACCTGGTTCAAGATCAAGGGCGTGAACTATTCGATCTCCTCCGCCTGCGCGACCTCGAACCACTGCATCGGCAATGCCTATGAGATGATCCAGTGGGGCAAGCAGGACGTCGTGTTTGCTGGCGGCTGCGAGGAACTCGACTGGTCGCTCTCGGTGCTGTTCGACGCCATGGGTGCGATGTCATCGAAGTATAACGACACACCCTCCACCGCTTCGCGTCCCTATGACGTCAGTCGCGACGGCTTTGTCATCGCCGGCGGCGCCGGCGTTGTCGTGGTCGAAGAACTCGAACACGCAAAAGCACGCGGCGCCAAGATCTACGGCGAAATCATTGGCTACGGCGCCACCTCGGACGGTTACGACATGGTCGCCCCGTCGGGCGAAGGCGCAGAGCGTTGCATGAAGATGGCGCTGGCCACCACTGGCGGCATCAAGATTGACTACATCAACCCGCATGCGACCTCGACGCCGGCCGGCGACCCGCCGGAAATGCAGGCGATCCGCAACGTGTTCGGTACCGGCGAGAAATGCCCGCCAATTTCGGCGACCAAGGCCCTCACCGGCCACTCGCTCGGCGCCACGGGCGTGCAGGAAGCAATCTACTCGCTGCTGATGATGCAGAACGGGTTTATCTGCGAGAGCGGCAACATCACCGAACTCGATCCGGTGTTCGCCGACATGCCGATCGTGCGCAAGCGCATCGACAATGTGAAGGTCGGCACCGTGCTGTCGAATTCCTTCGGCTTCGGCGGCACCAACGCCACGCTGGTCTTCAAGCGGATGGATGCATAACGCGATGCCATCACTGATGCAGGGCAAGCGCGGACTGATCATGGGCGTCGCCAATGATCATTCGATCGCGTGGGGAATCGCCAAGGCCCTGCATGCGCAGGGTGCCGAACTGGCTTTCACCTATCAGGGCGATGCGCTTGGCAAGCGCGTCAAGCCGCTGGCGGAATCGCTCAATGCCGATCTGATCCTGCCCTGCGACGTTGAGGACATCGCCAGCGTCGACGCGACCTTTGCTGCGATCAAGGAGAAATGGGGCGGGCTGGATTTCCTGGTCCACGCCATCGGCTTCTCCGACAAGAACGAACTCAAGGGTCGCTACGCTGACACCACGCGCGCGAATTTCTCGCGCACCATGGTGATCTCCTGCTTCTCCTTCACCGAAGTCGCCAAGCGCGCGTCGGAAATCATGAAGCCCGGCAGCGCTATGATCACGCTGACTTTCGGCGGATCGACCCGCGTGATGCCGAACTACAATGTCATGGGCGTTGCCAAGGCCGCTCTTGAAGCCTCGGTGCGTTATCTCGCATCGGACTTCGGCCGCCAGGGCATTCGCGTCAACGCGGTGTCGGCTGGCCCGGTACGTACACTGGCCGGCTCGGGCATCGGCGATTCCCGCGCGATGTTCGCATTCCAGCAGAAACATTCGCCGCTCGGCCGCGGCGTGACACTGGAAGAACTCGGCGGCACTGCGCTGTATCTGCTGTCGGATCTTTCCGGCGGCGTGACCGGTGAAACGCATTTCGTCGACTCCGGCTACAACATCATCTCGATGCCGCATCCGGATGCGTTGAAGGCAGACGCCGGCGAGTAATTCGCCTTACGTCTTTTCCCCCGATGCAAATTCCATCGCACGCTGGAAGGCCGGACGGGCGCTGCAACGGTCGAGATAGCGCTCAAACGCCGGGCGCGACGGCACCATCTTGAAATTGCGCACGGCAAAGTTCAATCCTGAACCGATGGCGATATCGGCGGCAGAGAATTGCGCGCCGAGAATCCACGGACCTTCATCAAGCGCGGCTTCGAGCACATCGAACACGCGCTGCGCATCACCCCAGCCTGCGGCCACCGGATTCAGCTCCATCTTGGTCGCGATCTGTGCGATCGCCGGTTCGATACAGCCCGGCGCAAAGAACAGCCAATAGAGATATTTCGCACGATGCGAGTCCCCGAGCGGGGGCGCCAGCTTCGCGTCGGGATAGCGCTCGGCTACATAAGCGCAAATCGCCGCAGCCTCAGCCATGGTGGCGTCGCCGTCCTGCAGAGCCGGCACCTTGCCCATCGGATTGACGGCGAGGAATTCCAGCGTGCGCTGCGCACCGGTGGAGATATCGGTCAGCACGCGCTCATAGGCGACGCCGGTTTCCTCCATCAGCCAAAGCGCGGTGAACGAACGCGAGCGTGGCGACCAGTAGAGTTTCATCATCTGGAGATCCTCCGGAGAAACATTTTGCCATTTGTGCGAGGATTCGGAGAAAGCTGCAAGACGCGCAGCGCTCAGACTCTCTGAAACTCTCATACCCACGAAAGCGGGGATCAGGCCGGACGACGACAGTTGAGTGTGACGCGGCGCGACAAGAAAAAGCCCCCGCGACATAGTCGCAGGGGCTTTTATATTCACGATGGCGGGCCGAGGTTACTCAGCCGCCTGCAGCATCGGCTGTTCGGCGAGATCGAAACGGTCCGCGTTCATCACCTTCACCCAAGCCTTGATGAAGTCTTTCACGAACTTCTCCTTGGCGTCGGCGCTGCCATAGACTTCGGCGAGCGCGCGGAGCTGCGAGTGCGAACCGAAGATCAGGTCGACACGCGTGGCTGTCCACTTCGCCGCATTGGTCTTGCGGTCGCGGCCTTCATAGACGTCATCCGAACCGGCCGCCTTCGACCACACCGTGTCCATGCTGAGCAGATTGACGAAGAAGTCGTTGGTCAGCGTGCCCGGCTTCGACGTGAACACGCCGTGCTTGCTGTCGCCGGCATTGGCGCCGAGGACGCGCAGGCCGCCGACCAGCGCCGTCATTTCGGGCGCCGTCAGCTTCAGCAATTGCGCACGATCAACCAGAGCTTCCTCCGGCTTCATGAACTGATGGGTGTTGCGGATATAGTTGCGGAAACCGTCGGCACGCGGCTGCAGCGGCGCGAACGACGGCACGTCGGTCTGCTCCTGCGACGCGTCCATGCGGCCCGGCACGAACGGGACCGTGACGGTCACGCCGGCATCCTTCGCCGCCTTCTCGATCGCAGCAACGCCGCCGAGAACGATCAGGTCGGCAATCGACACCTTCTTGCCGAAGTCCTTCTGAATCGCGTCGAGCTTGCTGAGCACGATCGTGAGCTGGTCCGGCTGGTTGACTTCCCAGTCCTTCTGCGGCGCGAGACGGATGCGCGCACCGTTGGCGCCACCGCGCTTGTCGGAGCCGCGGAACGTCGAGGCCGATGACCAGGCGGTGGAAACGAGCTGTGGCACCGTGAGACCGGAGGCGAGGATCTTCGCCTTCAGGTCCGCAACGTCCTTGTCGCCGATCAACGGGTGATCGACGGCCGGGATCGGATCCTGCCAGATCAGCGTTTCCTTCGGCACCAGCTTGCCGCGATAGCGCACGATCGGGCCCATGTCGCGATGGGTGAGCTTGAACCAGGCGCGCGCGAAGGCGTCGGCGAACTCATCCGGATTTTCATAGAAGCGACGCGAGATCTTCTCGTAGATCGGATCGGCCTTGAGCGCGATATCGGAGGTCAGCATCGCAGGCGCGTGACGCTTCGACTTGTCGTGAGCGTCCGGTACGCTGCCTGCGCCGGCGTCGTTCTTCGGCTTCCACTGATGCGCGCCACCCGGACTCTTGGTCAACTCCCATTCGTAGCCGAACAGATTCCAGAAGAAGTTGTTGCTCCACTTCGTCGGCGTCGAGGTCCAAGTGACTTCGAGACCGCTGCCGATCGCGTCTGCGCCCTTGCCGGTGCCGTGGGTACTCTTCCAGCCGAGGCCCTGATCCTCGAGATCGCCGCCTTCCGGGTCCACTCCGACAAAAGACGGATCGCCTGCGCCATGGGTTTTGCCGAAGGTATGACCGCCGGCAATCAACGCAACGGTCTCTTCGTCATTCATCGCCATGCGGGCGAACGTCTCGCGGATGTCCTTCGCCGAGGCGAGCGGATCGGGATTGCCGTTCGGGCCTTCCGGATTGACGTAGATCAAGCCCATCTGCACGGCACCGAGCGGCTCCGCGAGTTCGCGCTCGCCGCTGTAGCGCTCATCACCCAGCCAGGTGCCTTCGGGTCCCCAGTACAGCTCTTCCGGCTCCCAGGTATCGGCGCGACCACCGGCGAAACCGAAGGTCTTGAAGCCCATCGACTCCAAAGCGACGTTGCCGGTGAGGATGAACAGGTCGGCCCAAGAGATCTTCTGGCCGTATTTCTGCTTGATCGGCCACAGCAGCCGGCGCGCCTTGTCGAGGTTGACATTGTCAGGCCACGAATTCAGCGGTGCGAAGCGCTGCTGACCGCCACCGGCGCCGCCACGGCCGTCGGTGATGCGATAGGTGCCGGCGCTGTGCCAGGCCATGCGGATGAACAGACCGCCGTAGTGACCGAAGTCGGCCGGCCACCATTCCTGCGAGTCGGTCATCAGGGCAGTCAGGTCCTTGATCACCGCGTCAAGGTCGAGGCTTTCGAATTCCTTGGCATAATCGAACGCTGCGCCGAGCGGATCGGCGGACGGGTGGATGGCATGCAGCACGCCGATGTCGAGTTGGCCCGGCCACCAATCCTTGTTGCCATGGCCTTTGCTCTTGGGTCCGTTGCCCTTTGCGCCGTGCCCCATCGGGCACTTGCCGGCATCATCAGTCTTCGCGTCCATCGTTCTCTCCTTCCGGCTGTCTGGAACGGGAGCAGTCCCAGGCGATGCCGGCTTGCCGGATCGCCGTAGAGACACCGCTCAAATTTTCCAAAAGCTGTCTAATTTCAATTATCTGCCGAATTCCTCGGCGAGCTTGGCGCTCACCCTAATTGGATTTCGTGACGAGAGATTGGAAGAATTCTTAGATCAGGTCCAGTCGAATTGTCTTCTCTCTCCGATCAGTTTATCTGATGATCCATGATCACGCTCCGCCAGCTCCGCTATCTCGCCGCGCTCGCCAAACACGGCCATTTCGGCCGCGCGGCCGAGGCCTGCAACGTCACCCAGCCTGCGCTGTCGATGCAGATACGCGATCTCGAACGGACGCTGGGCGTCAAGGTGGTGGAGCGCCGGCCCGGCGAGGTGATGCTGACCGATGTCGGGTGCGAAGTGGCACGGCGCGGCGAGGACGTGCTGGCGGCCTCGCGCGACCTGGTGGACTTTGCGCGGCATCGCGGCGGACTCCTGACCGGGCGGCTGACGCTCGGCGTGATCCCGTCACTGGCGCCCTATCTGCTGCCGCGGATCCTGCCGGTGCTACAGAAACAGTTTCCGGAATTGCGGCTGGAGCTGCGCGAGACGCAGACCAGGCAACTGGTCGACGATATCAAGTCAGGCGCACTCGATGCCGCGATGCTGGCCCTGCCGCTTGGTGAGCCTGAGATCGACACGGCCAAATTGTTCGACGATCTGTTCCTGCTCGCGGTGCCGGCAAACGATCCCCGCCCGGCCGACAAACGCATCAAGGCGATGGAGATCGACCAGAGCCGATTGATCCTGCTGGAAGACGGCCACTGCCTGCGCGATCAGGCGCTCGCCTTCTGCGCCACCGCAGCGCGCGGCCATCAGTCCGGCGGCAACGGCATGGCCTTCGCTGCGTCCAGCCTCTCCACGGTGATGCAGATGGTCGCCAGCGGCTATGGCGTGACATTGATCCCGCAGATCGCCGCCGACGTCGAACAACGCGACCAGCGCGTCAAATTCCTGCGGTTGGAGAATCCGCAGCCCGGCCGCACCATCGGCCTCGCTTTTCGCCGGACGTCGCCGCGCAAAGCGGACTTCGCCGCATTGGGCGATGTGGTGAAGGACAGCGTTATCGGCTGATCGATATGGGCCACAAAAGAAAACGCACCGGCGCGGCTGCGCCGGTGCGTTTCCAGACGAGTGAAGCGATCGCGCTTAGCTCTTCTGCTTGGCGATCACCTTGTCCTTGATGCCGTCATAGGTCTTCTCGGGCACGATCTTCTTCTGCACGAGTTCGTCCTTGCCCTTATACGGACGGCCTTTGACGATGGCCGCCGAATAGGCCTTGCCGATACCGGGCAGAGCTTCGAGCGCCTCGACGGTCGCCGAGTTGAGATCAAGCAGTTCAGCCTTCGGTGCCGGGGCCATCTTCGATTCGCTGGCAGGCGCCATCTTAGATGTGGCAGCCGGGGCCATCTTGCCGGCGGGAGCAGCGGGCTGCGGCGACTGCGCCATCGACGGCGCGGATGCGAGTAGACCCAGAGTGAGAGCGGCAGCGGTCAAAGTAGCAAATTTGAAATGGCGCATCGTGGTGTCCCTCCAAGGACGGTTTAAGTAACGCCATCAAGCTAGCTGCGGATTCATGGCGCCGCCATGGCGCGAAAATGAACCGCAGATAAAAGCTGAAGTTTATTTCGCGCGTATTTCGGGAGCGACCGGCTTCAAGTGTTCGAGCGGGAGCGGTGCGCCCGCCTTCAGCGTTTGAATCGCGATATTGCTCCGCGCCTCACGCACGATGGGCAGGTTGAGAAGCTTGCCGACAAGGAAACGTTGATAGTCAGCCAGTTCAGGCACGACCACTTCAAGAAAGTAATCGGACTCGCCGGACACGAGATGGCATGCGACCACCTCGGGCATCTCCACGACGGCCTTCTCGAAAGCGATCGCACGCTTGTTGGCATGCCCATCGATCTTCACACCGACGAAGGCCGTAAACCCCAATCCAACGCGCTCACGCCGCAGCGCCGCACGGTATCCATCGATATATCCCGCTCGCTCCAGGTTCTTGACCCGCCGCAAGCACGGCGACGGCGACAGGCCGACCCGATCGGCCAGCTCGATGTTGCTCAGGCGGCCGTCGGCCTGAAGCTCCGCGATAATTCGGCGATCGATGTCGTCCAACTGGATTTCGGGCATGACCCACCAATCAAAGGTCAGCAAAAGATCATTCGTTGCGCGGACGCGCTCCATATTAGCTAAATTCGCAAGGACATGCGCAGGGGTCAAGTGTCATCGTCGGACTCATTCTCCCAACGAAAGAGCATCCCGATGCCCGACCGACTGATAACGCAATCACTGCTCGATGCCGTCGAATGCTACTTCGATCTGATGTTCGATAACGACGTCTCGCATTTTGACCAGGTATTTGCCGGAAGTGCGCAACTGCATGGACTGCGCGACGGCAGCCTGCGTTTGCTGCCGGCTGCAGACTACAAGGCGATGCTGGCCTCCACACCATCGCCGAAGAGCAAGGGCGCGCCGCGCGAACAGGAGGTGTTGCTGGTGGACTTCGCCGCACCGACCCAGGCGCTGGTCAAGGTTGTCGTCCGGATCGATACGGTCTGGTATTGCGACTACCTGTCCTATCATCGCATCGGCGAGGCCTGGCTGGTGACCGCGAAGTCGTTTCATGTTGCCCGGCGGCTCGAGGCGACGGATCAATAGACGTCAGGACCCTGCCTGCAGCGCCTTGTCGATCTCGACCCTCAGCACGCGCTCGTAATTCTCCGGCGTGATGCCGCCGACCATCTTGTAGGCGATGCGGCCGTCGCGGCCGACGATGAAGGTTTCGGGCACGCCATAGACGCCCCATTCGATCGCGGCGCGACCGTTGCCGTCGACGCCGACGATGCCGAACGGATTGCCGTAGCGGCCAAGAAAGCGGCGCGCGTTGTCCGGCGCGTCCTTGTAGTTGATGCCGACCAGCTGCAGCCGTTTGTCCTTGCCGAGTTCTGTCAGCAGCGGCGCCTCCTCGTGGCACGGCACGCACCACGATGCCCAGACATTGACGAGACTGACCTTGCCCTTGAAGGCTGCGGGATCGAGACCCGGCACCGGCGCACCGCTATCGGTGAGGCCTTCCAGTGCCGGCAATGTCGTCTGGGGCGCGGCGCGGCCGATCAATGCCGAGGGCAGTTTCGCGGGGTCGGCTCCGAGCCGAAACCAGAATAGCGCCGCGAGCGCGGCAAAGATCAGCAGAGGCAATGCCAGTACCCAGCGGCGCTTCGGAGTGGCCTGCGTGGTCATGTGAGATCCGTCGTACCACGACCCGAGCGCCGCGCCACGCCGGAGGATTCCAACTCATGCAGCCGCGCACGGACGCGGCGGTGATCGATGGCGATCCACACGATGAGGATCAGCACCACCGCTGCGACCAGCGCGTAGGACGTGACGATGAAAGATGCGTAGGGACCAAGCGCCATCACGGAAGTGCCACCGGCTTCGCGGCCTGCAACATCTGTAACGCGCGCAAACGACGCCGCAGGATCTCGTTACGCATGGCCGCGAGATGCAGTGTGATAAACAGCAGCGAGAACGCCACAGCCATCACCAACAGCGGGATCAAAAACGACTTGTCGAGCGACGAGCCGCCCATCTTTATCACCGAAGCCGGCTGATGCAGCGTATTCCACCAATCGACCGAGAACTTGATGATCGGAATATTGATGGCACCGACCAGCGTCAGCACCGCAGCGGCGCGCGCCGCGCGCGATGGATCTTCGACGGCGCGCCACAGCGCGATCAGGCCGAGATACATCAGAAACAGAATGAGCACCGAAGTCAGTCGGGCGTCCCATTCCCAATAGGTGCCCCACATCGGCCGGCCCCAGAGCGATCCCGTGACCAGCGCGAGAAAGGTGAAGGCGGCGCCGATCGGCGCCGCCGCCTTGGCGGCGACATCGGCGAGCGGATGCCGCCACACCAGCGTGCCCAGCGATGCCACACTCATGACGCCCCAGACGAACATCGATAGCCAGGCGTTCGGCACATGGATGAACATGATCTTGACGGTGGCACCCTGCTGGTAGTCATCCGGGGCCATGGCCGACTGATACAGGCCGATGGCGAGCAGAACGCCCGTCACTATCGCCAGCCACGGCAGGATGCGTGTGGCAAGCGACAGGAACCGGGTCGGATTGGCGAGTTCGGTCAGCGTCATGGCATTTCCAATAGTCGCGGCTCTGTCCGCGATCAATGCAACTTATTCTCGTTCAACACAGCTCGCGACGAGTTGACCCAAGTCAATCCACCCAGGTCAATCCAGTGTCTCAGCCTGTCGCGATTATTCCAACCGTCTCAATCCAGTCCATGCCGCAGGCTCGCCGCCGCCGCAAAAGGCCCGATCACGAGGCTCGCCAGCGATAGCGCGCAGAGAATGGAGAACGGGGTCGAGAATGTCAGCGCCCCCTGCTCAAGGATGGCGGCATTCGACGCCGCAACGCCGAAAATCAGCACCGGGATCGACAACGGCAACACCAGCACCGCCAGCAAGAGCCCACCGCGCTGCAGCGTCACCGCCAGTGCGGCACCGATCATGCCAGTGAAAGTCAGTGCTGGCGTACCCGCCAGTAGCGTCAGCGCCACTGCCAGCGTCGACGGACCGTCGAGATTGAGCAGCAGCCCCAGCACTGGCGTCGCGACGATCAGCGGCACGCCTGCGGCCAGCCAGTGGGCAAGGGCCTTGGCGGCGCAGGCGAGTTCCAGCGGCGTCCGGCTCATCAGGATGAGATCCAGAGAACCATCGTCGTGATCGGCAGTGAACAGCCGGTCGAGGGTCAGCAGGCTCGCGAGCAGCGCCCCGAGCCATAGAATCGCCGGCCCCAGCCGTGCCAGCAGCGCTAGATCCGGCCCCAGCGCGAAGGGCATCAGCACGATAACCGTCAGAAAGAAGAGCACACCGATCAGCGCCCCGCCGCCGACCCGGACGGCAATGCGGATGTCGCGTCGAATCAACGCGCCAAGGGCACTCACGCCTCGCCCCCGATGCGCAACTCCCGTGCAGGAATGCCGAGCGGGCCATGGGTCGCAGCGATAATCAGACCGCCAGTGGCGAGATGATCCGTCATCAGTCCCGCGAATACCCGCTGACTGACCAGATCGAGCGCCGCTGTCGGCTCGTCGAGCAGCCAGATCGGCCGGCGGACGGTCAGCAATCGCGCGATCGACAGCCGGCGGCGCTGGCCGGCCGACAGGAAGCCCGCGGGTAGCGCCGCGGCATGGGAGAGGCCCACTGCTGCAATGCACGTGGCTGGATCGGCCGGCGTGCCACCGAGGAAGTCGGCCCAGAAGGTCAGGTTTTCCGT
Source organism: Tardiphaga sp. 709 (assembly GCF_032401055.1). Classification (NCBI taxonomy): domain Bacteria; kingdom Pseudomonadati; phylum Pseudomonadota; class Alphaproteobacteria; order Hyphomicrobiales; family Nitrobacteraceae; genus Tardiphaga; species Tardiphaga sp. 709. The sequence goes on from NZ_CP135529.1 coordinate 3,509,101, forward strand.
CACCGTCAAAGCCGGCTTCATGGCGTCGCGGTGGCCCAGGTAATGGGCCTGTTCGGTAACAGTCATTTCGCCGTCGCCGCCCTCGAGAGTGATGGAGCCCTCGGCCGGCGCCAGCAGGCCTGCGATCAACCGCAACAACGAGGTTTTGCCTGCTCCGTTAGGGCCAATGACCGCCACGGTCGTGCCTGCCGTGGCATCGAAATCGAGCCCGGCGAAGACTTCGCGGCCACCCCGCAGGCATCTCAAATTGCGCCCCGAGAGCCGCATCCTAACCCTTCCATGACCATCTGATTTGGTTCAGAGGTCGCCGCGGCGTTGTTGCATCATTTCGCAGGGCTGCAAACGATTGTCGATATGGCAGCGGTTCTAGAAAGATTCTATAAGTCGGAACTTGATGCAGCACACAATCGGCGCCTGCGAGCAAACCGGCCTTCTCCGCCGACGGTGTCTCGGTACCATTTTCCGGGTATCGGTCAACTGAATTGGGACCCCTTCACATGACCTCGCTCGACAGTTTCAAGTGCCAAAAAACCCTCAAGGTGGGCGCTAAAACTTACGTGTACTATAGCCTCCCGCTCGCTGAGAAAAACGGTCTCGCGGGCATTTCGAAGCTGCCCTATTCGATGAAGGTCCTGCTCGAGAATCTGCTGCGCAACGAGGACGGCCGCAGCGTCAAGAAGGAAGACATCGTTGCTTTCTCGAAATGGCTGAAGAAGCGCAAGCTCGAGCACGAAATCTCGTTCCGCCCTGCGCGCGTGCTGATGCAGGACTTCACCGGCGTCCCCGCGGTGGTCGATCTTGCCGCGATGCGCAACGCGATGCAGGCGCTGAAGGGCGATCCCAAGAAGATCAACCCGCTGGTCCCGGTCGATCTGGTCATCGACCATTCGGTGATCGTGAACTTCTTCGGTGACAACAAGGCGTTCGGCAAAAACGTCGCCGAAGAGTACAAGCAGAACAAGGAGCGTTACGAGTTCCTGAAGTGGGGCCAGAGCGCGTTCTCGAATTTCTCCGTCGTGCCGCCCGGCACCGGCATCTGCCACCAGGTCAATCTCGAATATCTCGCCCAGACCGTCTGGACGAAGAAGCAGAAGATGACGGTCGGCAAGAAGACCGCCACCTTCGAGGTCGCCTATCCGGACACGCTGGTCGGCACCGACTCGCATACCACCATGGTCAACGGCCTCGCCGTGCTCGGCTGGGGCGTCGGCGGCATCGAGGCGGAAGCCGCGATGCTCGGCCAGCCGCAGTCGATGCTGCTGCCCGACGTGGTCGGCTTCAAGCTGTCGGGCGCACTCAAGGAAGGCGTCACCGCCACCGACCTCGTGCTCACCGTCACCCAGATGCTGCGCAAGCAGGGCGTCGTCGGCAAGTTCGTGGAATTCTACGGCCCCGGCCTCGACGCCATGTCGGTCGCTGACAAGGCGACAATCGGAAATATGGCGCCAGAATATGGCGCAACCTGCGGCTTCTTCCCGGTCGATGCCGCCACCATCGACTATCTGACAACTTCGGGCCGCAAATCGGCGCGTGTCGCACTGGTTGCCGCTTATGCCAAGGCGCAGGGCCTGTACCGCACCGCCAAGTCGCCCGATCCGGTGTTCACCGAAACGCTGAAGCTCGATCTCGGCGACGTCGTACCCTCGATGGCCGGCCCGAAGCGTCCGGAAGGCCGCGTCGCACTGCCCGCCATCGCCGAAGGCTTCTCTGCCGCGCTAACCACCGAATACAAGAAGCCGGATAACCACAACGCGCGCTTCCCCGTCGAGGGCAAGAACTTCGATGTCGGCCATGGCGACGTGGTGATCGCTGCCATCACCTCCTGCACCAACACCTCAAATCCGAGCGTGCTGATCGCCGCCGGCCTGCTGGCACGTAACGCCGTGGCCAAGGGCCTCAAGACCAAGCCGTGGGTGAAGACCTCGCTGGCGCCGGGCTCGCAGGTCGTCGCTGAATATCTCGCCAATTCCGGCTTGCAGCTCGACCTCGACAAGATCGGCTTCAACCTCGTCGGCTTCGGCTGCACCACCTGTATCGGCAATTCCGGCCCGCTGCCGCCGGAGATTTCGAAGTCGATCAACGACAACGGCATCGTTGCCGCAGCGGTTCTCTCGGGCAACCGTAACTTCGAGGGTCGCGTCTCGCCGGACGTGCAGGCAAACTATCTCGCCTCGCCGCCGCTGGTCGTCGCGCACGCACTTGCCGGTACGGTGACCAAGAATCTAGCGGTCGAGCCGATCGGCGAAGGCAAGGATGGCAAGCCGGTGTTCCTGAAAGACATCTGGCCGACCACGAAGGATATCAACGCCTTCATCAAGAAGTACGTGACGTCGACGATCTTCAAGAAGAAGTACGCAAACGTGTTCGACGGCGATGCCAACTGGCGCAAGATCAAGACGGTCGAGAGCGAGACCTACAAGTGGAACATGGGTTCGACCTATGTGCAGAACCCACCCTACTTCGAAGGCATGAAGAAGGAACCGGAGCCGACCACCGACATCGTCGATGCGCGCATCCTGGCTCTGTTCGGCGACAAGATCACCACCGACCACATCTCGCCGGCCGGTTCGATCAAACTCACCTCACCCGCCGGCAAGTATCTGTCGGAGCACCAGGTGCGCCCGGCCGACTTCAACCAGTACGGCACGCGCCGCGGCAACCACGAAGTGATGATGCGCGGCACCTTTGCCAACATCCGCATCAAGAACTTCATGATGCAGGGTGCTGACGGCAACGTGCCGGAAGGCGGCATGACCAAGCACTGGCCCGATGGCGAAGCGATGTCGATCTACGACGCCGCGATGAAGTATCAGGCCGAGCAGGTGCCACTGGTCGTGTTCGGCGGTGCCGAATACGGCAACGGCTCGTCGCGCGACTGGGCGGCAAAGGGCACGCGTCTGCTTGGCGTTCGCGCCGTGATTACCGAAAGCTTCGAACGTATTCACCGATCCAATCTGGTCGGCATGGGCATTCTGCCGCTGACCTTCGAGAATGGTTCGTCGTGGAAGAAGCTCGGCCTCAAGGGCGACGAGAAGGTCACGATCCGCGGCCTGACCGGCGATATCAAGCCGCGCCAGCAGATGGTGGCGGAAATCGTGTCGGCCGATGGCTCACTCCACAAGGAGACGCTGCTCTGCCGCATCGATACGCTGGACGAGCTCGAATATTACCGCAACGGCGGCATCCTGCATTACGTGCTGCGTCAGCTTGCAGCCTGACGCCCATACGTGGTGTGACGTAGTGCCTCACCGCGAAGTGAGTGGCTAGTGAACAGAAGGCGGCCTATGAAGGGCCGCCTTCTGGCGTTTGAGGGCATGAACGTGTTAGCGACACCAATGTGCGACACCGTCTGTCATGTGTCTCACCTCGAGCGTGGCAAAACCTCATGAAATCCTTTGGCGGCATATCGCAGTGGACAGGCGCGCTCAGCGTATGCGCCGCCATTGCAGCGAGTGGTAGCGCGCTGGCTCAGCCCCGGGCCGTGGTGGAGCTCTTCACCTCGCAGGGTTGCTCGTCCTGCCCGCCTGCAGACAAGATCATCGGCGACCTCGCCAAAGACCCGTCCGTGATCGCATTAAGCATGCCGATCGACTACTGGGACTACCTTGGCTGGAAGGATACGCTGGCCGACTCGCGTTTCAGCGCGCGTCAGAAAGCCTATTCACAGATGCGCGGAGATCGCGACGTCTACACGCCGCAAGTCGTTGTCAACGGCGCCACTCAGGTGATCGGCAGCGATGCCGATCGTATCCAGGGCGCGATCAGCGAAACCAAGAAAGGCACTGTGATGACGGTGCCGGTGTCGATGTCGGTTTCCGGCAAACACGTCAACGTGTCCGTTGCCGCATCGAGCAATGCGCCGGATACGGCGCATGGCGAAGTCTGGATCTGTTCCGTGTCGAAGGCAGTGCCGATCACGGTCGGTCGCGGTGAGAATCGCGGCAAGCAACTGACCTACTACAATGTCGTCCGGAACTGGCTGAAGGTCGGTGACTGGACCGGCAACGCCGCCAACTGGACGCTGCCGCTGGAGAACATCTCCAGGGATGGAGTCGATGCGGCCGTCGTTTATGTGCAAGACGGCACGCGCGACAAGCCCGGCGCGATGCGCGGCGCGGCCTATACGTCGCTGCAGTAAGTCATCAGATTGATAACTTCGGTAGCTGCTGCGCTTACGCGTGGCGTGCCTGCATCATTGTGAGCCCTCGGCGAAGACTGGATTGCTTCGTCGCTTCGCCTATCGCAATGACGCTTGATGGTCTCGCAAAAGCATCCACCAAAAGAAAAGGACCAACTTGCGTTGGCCCAGTGGGGATTAACTTCCTGCGCAGGGTCCGATCCCAACGACCGCGGGGGGCTGGGGGCTGAGGAATCCGAGACCGGAAGAACCGGACCCGACGCAGTATCTTCTTGTCGCAATCCAGAAGGGCGCCCGATGGGCCAAAATTTGGCGGCAATAAGATTCACCTGACGTTCCCGTGACGGGAAATTTCTACCATCGGGCCTGCGGATCGGCCCTTGCAGAGGACCGCGGTCGGCGCGATCATGTCGGCGATATGACAGGAGGCGCTGTATGAATGTGATTCCGGGAGATGCTGAGCCCACCGAGAATCGCGCGGCGACGGGCTCTGCCGCCGCCGCGCCGGTCGTCAGCTTCAACCGCCTTGAGCTCAGCCGCATCCTCAATCTGTACGGCCGTATGGTCTCCGACGGCGAGTGGCGTGATTACGCCATCGACTTTCTGCGCGACCGCGCGGTGTTCTCGGTGTTCCGCCGCTCGTCGGAAGTGCCGCTGTATCGCATCGAGAAAGATCCGCGACTGGCGCGCAAGCAGGGCATGTATAGCGTGATTTCGGCTGGTGGCCTGATCCTGCGCCGCGGCCAGGAACTCGACCGCGTGCTCTTGGTGATCGATCGCAAGCTGGCGGTGGTGTAATCGATTCGCAGAGCGTCAGGGCAGCGTGCGGGCGCCGTCGCCAAGTGCGAGCTGCATCGAAACGGTATCAAGCCAGCGATCGAACTTGAAACCGACATCGGGATGCACCCCAACCATCTGAAACCCGGCATTGCGATGAACCGCGATGGAGCCAGCATTGGCGCTGTCACCGATCACCGCGACCATCTGGCGGTAGCCGCGACTCTCGCATTCGGCGATCAGCCGCGCCAGAAGTTTGCCGCCAACGCCTCGCCGCTGGGCTTTCGGATCGAGATAAATCGAATTCTCGACGGTAAAACGATAGGCCGGTCGCGGGCGATGCGCGCCGGCATAGGCATAGCCGACAACCTGGCCTTCCAGCACAACCACAAGATACGGATAGCCCCCGCTCCCCAGCGCCTCGAAACGCCGCGTCATCTCGGCCAAATCTGGCGGGATCAGTTCGAACGTGGCCGTGCCGAACTGCACCGCCTCGTCATAGATCGCGGTAATCGCGGGCAGATCCGCCGCGACTGCGGGTCTGATTTCAATATCGGACATGGCGCAGAGACTATTTTTGCCCGACCCAAAAGAAAAGCCCCGGCTTCTGGCCGGGGCTAAGATCTTCTCGAAATCCTGAAGCTTATTCGCGCTGTCCGAGCAGCTGCAGCAGCAGCGTGAACAGGTTGATGAAGTTCAAGTAGAGCGACAGGGCACCGGTGATCGCCGCGCGCTCGGCGATATCGCCACCCTGCGAGGCGTAACCGTAGATGTAGTCGTTCTTCAACCGCTGGGTATCGTAGGCAGTCAGGCCTGCGAAGATCAGCACGCCGACAACCGACACAATGAACTGCAGCATCGACGACGCCACGAAGATGTTCACGACGCTCGCGATGATGATGCCGAACAGGCCCATCAGCAGGAACGAGCCCATGCCCGTCATATCACGTTTGGTTGTGTAGCCGTAGAGGCTCAGCGCACCGAACGAGGCAGCGGTGATGAAGAACACCCGCACGATCGATGTGTGCGTGTACACCAGGAAGATCGACGACAGCGAGATGCCCATCAGAGCCGCGAAGGCCCAGAACAGCAACTGCGCGGTAGCCGGCTTCAGCCGGTTGATGCCGAACGAGATGGCGAACACCATCACCAGCGGCGCCAAGATGAATACCCATTTCAGCGGGCTCACGAACATCGCGTAGCCGAACGGCGTCAGGTAGGAGCTACCGATCCGGGCAGCAGCGCCCGACGGGTCCGTGGTCACGGCGGCCATGTACACGCCGAGAGCAGCCAGGCCGGTGATGGCCAGACCGATCGTCATGTAGTTGTAGATGCGCAGCATGTAGGAGCGCAGTCCGGCGTCCACGGCAGCGGCATCGCGCGCGCCGGCCCGGCCGAAGGGGGAAGCATAGTTACGGTCTAGATCCGACATGGTCGAAACCTCGATGTTGTCCGGCTGATCGCAAAGGGTTCGCGTCGCCGGTTCAAATTATATCCCAGATATCTGCGCTTCCTGACACTAAACTCGATTTCATAAAAAATCGATGTCATCTGCGCTCGATGTCTGACCCAAAGGGTATGTGGTAAACTAACACATTCGCTGCAAGCTTCCACGCGTGGCGGAATGTCGCTCCGATTTGTATTCAGGCATCCTGGTAAACTTTCAGCCTGACGCAAGCTTGGCGATTTGTCAGTCATTTTGCACGAATCAGCCCGCGCAAAGGCTGCTTCGTGTCAAAACAGGTCACAAATTCCGTAACACGGTGGCAGGCTTCTGGTTCAAGGCTACCAACGTACCCACCAGGCCCAGGCCCACTGTGACAATTAGCGCCGCCAGCACGACGCCAGCCGCACTGCCAGCCTGCCAGACAAAGCTCAGCGTCATCAGGCGCGTGACGATCAGCCACGCCGCCACCGAGCCGGCGATGACCCCAAACACTGCCGTGGCCAGGCCGATCATCAGGTATTCGAGTGCATAGGCACCTAGAAGCCGCGCACGCGTGGCGCCGAGGGTCTTGAGGATCACGGCGTCATAGACGCGATGCCGGTGACCGGCGGCCAGCGCGCCACCGAGCACGAGAATGGCCGAGAGCAGCGTCACCGCGCTGGTACCGCGGATCGCCAGCACGAGATTTGTGACAACCGATCCCACAGTGTCGAGCGCTTCCCGGACCCGGACGGTGGTGATCATCGGGAATGCGTCGGCCACCGCCTTGACCAGACCTGCGTCCTGGGACGGATCGGACTTCGGTTCGGTCAGCGTGGCAATATGGGTATGCGGCGCACCGCGGAAGGTATTGGGCGAGAACACCAGCACGAAATTGATGCCGAGGCTCTGCCAGTCGACGGACCGCATATTGCCGATCCTGGCGGTGATATCGCGGCCGAGCACGTTGACGGTGACCTCGTCGCCGAGTTTGAGCCCGAGCCCGTCGGCCAGCTTCTTCTCGAACGACACCAGTGGCGGGCCGCTATAGTCGGGCGCCCACCATTCGCCCTCGACCAGCTTGGAACCACGCGGAACCTCGTTGGTGTAACTGAGGCCGCGGTCGCTCTGCAGTACCCATTCGGCATCGGATGACGGCTTGAGGTCTTCTGCCTTGACGCCGCGCGCGGCAACGATCCGACCCCGCAGCATCGGCACATCCTCGACGGTCGACTGCGGCTGCTTCTCCTTGAGAAATGCGCTGAAGCGGTCGGCCTCGGTGGAGGGAATGTCGATGAAATAGAACGACGGCGCCTTCTCCGGCAGCGCTGCCATGAACTGCCGGCGCAGATTGCCGTCGATCTGGGTGACGGTCACCAGCACCGTCAGGCCGAGCCCGAGCGACATCACCACCGACGGAGTCAGCGCGCCCGGCCGGTAGATATTGGCAATAGCCAGCCGCAGCATGGTCATGCTCGGCCGCGGTAATTTGCGCGCAAAAGCCATCAATGCGCCGGCGATACCGCGCAGCAAGGCGAAAACGACCATCGACGACACCACGAACACGGCAGCAACCCGTTTGTCGTAAGCGAGCCCGACCACCACCGCGATCAGTAGCCCGACCACGAGTGCCATCCAGAGCATATAGCGCAGCTTCGGCCGGTGCGATTCCGTCAGTGCCGCATCACGAAACAGCGCCGCAACCGGCACGTCGTGTACGCGCGCCAAGGGCCATAGGCCGAAGGCCAGCGCCGTCAGCAGCCCGTACAGCAACGACAGCGCCAGCTCGCCGAGATGAAGCACCGGCACCACCGGCAGCGGCAGCAGCTTGCCGAACAGGCCGACAATGGCAAACGGCAGGGAAGCACCGACCACCATACCGATCAGCGAGCCGATCACCGCCAGCACCAGCACCTGGGTGAGGTAGATCGCGAATACGTCGCGGCCGGTCGCACCAAGCGCTTTCAACGACGCGATGACGTCGCGGCGGCGGTCGATATGGCTCTTCACGGCATTGGCGACACCGACGCCGCCGACCAGCAGGGACGCGAGGCCGACCAACGTCAGGAACTGGGTGAATCGCGTGATGGTGCGCTCGAGCTGCGGCGATGCATTGTCACGCGAACGGATTTCCCAGCCTGCTTGCGGCAATTGGACACGCGCATCGTCGGCCAGCGCCTTGGCAGCGCGATCGCCGGAAACGGTGTCCGGCAGGCGAACACGGTAGATCCAGCGCACCAGACTGCCGGGCTGCAGAAGCTTGGTGGCGCGCAGAGCGTCCTCACTGGTGAGGAAACGCGGCGCGAAACCGACACCGCCGGCGAGTTTGTCGGGCTCCGCTGAAATTTCGCTGCGAAGCTCGAACGTCGCATTACCGACCGTGAGGCGGTCACCAACCTTGAGGCCTAGCCGGGCCATCAATGTCGTATCCGTCGCGGCGCCATAGGCCCCGTCACGTTCGGCGAGCAGATCGCTCATCGGCATGTCCGGCGCCAGGGTCGCCTTGCCGAGCAAGGGATAGCTGCCATCGACGGCCTTGATCTCAACAAGCGCAAGATTGCCGTCCGGCGCGCGCGCCATGCCGCGCAGCGTTGCGGCAACCGACACTGCACCGCGTGCGCGCAAGAAGGCGAGTTCGTCCGGCTTGGCCTCACGCTGCATCAGCGAGAATGCCACGTCGCCGCCGAGCAGCGTACGGCCTTCGCGCGCCACGCCCTCGCCCAAACTTGCCGCGACCGAGCCGACGCCGGCGATGGCCATGACGCCCAGCGCGATGCAGGCGATGAAAACGTAAAAGCCGCGCAGGCCGCTGCGCATCTCGCGGAAAGCGTAACGCAACGCCAGCGACGGGCCTCGGCTGTTAGGAATGGTCTCGGTGATGGTGGTCATCGGATCAGGCCGTCTCGACCCAGTTGCGCTCGGTGGCGGGCCCATCGATCCGACCGGAACGTAATCGCACCACGCGGTCGCAGCGATGCGCCAGCGTATTGTCGTGGGTCACCAGCACCAGCGTCATGCCGCGCTGCGCGTGCTGCGCGAACAAGAGATCGACGATCTGGCCGCCGGTGGATTCGTCGAGATTGCCAGTCGGCTCGTCGGCGACCAGGATCGCGGGATCTGGCGCCAATGCGCGCGCCAACGCGACGCGCTGCTGTTCGCCACCAGACAGCTGGGTCGGATAGTGATGCAGACGGGCGCCGAGGCCGACCGCTTCCAGCTCGCGCGCCGCACGGCCGGCCGGATCGGGATGACCTGCCAGCTCCAGCGGTACCGCGACATTCTCCAGCGCAGTCATGGTCGGGATCAGGTGAAAGGACTGGAAGACGATGCCTACATGACGGCCGCGAAACCGCGCCAATCCGTCCTCATCGAGATCATTGAAAGAGGTGCCATTGACCACCACCTGACCGGAGTCAGGACGCTCCAGCCCCGCCATCACCATCAGCAGCGTGGACTTGCCGGAGCCCGACGGGCCAATCAGCCCGATCGCTTCACCCGATCCGACGCGCAGGCTGATATCCTTGAGGATATGCACGCGCGCCGCGCCGGTGCCGAGCGAGAGGTTGATGTTCGAGATTGAAATGGTGTCCGGCGAAACGCCGGCCGATGATGAGGCTTCAATGAAAGTATCCATGCGAGCTTCATATGGCACTTCGTTTGCGGCGGTCGAGGGGCTGCTGCGCACGTTTATGTGGCTGGTCGTCGCCGGGCTGACAGTCGTACTTCCGATCCCCACCGCTACGGCGCAGACGGCCGCCACCGGCATGGCCAAGCCCGTCAAACTGGTCGTGCTGGGGGACTCCTGAGCGCAGGTTATGGCCTGCCGGCGGCAGCCGCGTTTCCGGTCCGGCTACAAAAGGCCCTGAAGGACAAGGGGATAGAGGTCGAGATGATCAATGCCGGTGTATCCGGGGATACCACCTCGGGCGGCCTCGGCCGGCTCGACTGGTCGGTGCCCGAGGGGACGCAGGGCGTGATCGTCGAACTCGGCGCCAACGACGCGCTGCGCGGCACCGATCCGAAGGTCCCGCGTGCGGCACTCACCGAGATATTGACGCGGCTGAAGGCCCGCAACGTCGCCGTGCTTCTCTGCGGCATGGTGGCACCGCCGAACTACGGCGCCGACTATGCGGAAAAGTTCAATTCGATCTATCCGGATCTCGCCAAGCAATTTGGCGTGCCGCTCTATTCGTTCTTTCTCGAAGGCGTCGCCGGTGACAGTAAGCTCAACCAGGCCGACGCGATGCATCCGACAGCAGAGGGCGTGGACATCGTCGTGAAAAACATCCTGCCCAGCGTCGAGGCATTTGTCGGCACGATCGCTGGGCAACGCAGTTGAAAAACAGGCAGCCTCAACCTTAACGACGGTTTTTCACGGAACCTTCATGCACCGAGCGCGGCATCTGCTTCGCAGAGTCACAGAAGTCGGGTAAAAAAAGACATCGGTGATTCGTCACCGGCTCGTTTGTTCGGGCATGATTTTCGCCGAGGGGTGCGGGCGTGCGTAAGCACACCGTAGTCAGCACCTTTCGGCGAAAATCGCGCCCCGGCAAAGAGGAGCTGACTATGCCGCGTTTGTTCGCCGGACTGGAGATACCAGCCGAGATCGGCCAGACATTGGCCAATTTGCGTGGCGGCCTGCCAGGCGCACGCTGGATCGATCCCGAAAATTATCATGTCACGCTTCGCTTCATCGGCGATATCGATGGCGTTTCCGCCAACGAAATCGCCGATCTGATGTCGCGCGTGGAACGCCGACCCTTCGAGGTCGCGGTGCGCGGCCTGTCGAGCTTCGGCGGCAAGAAGCCCCGCGCTGTCGTCGCCTCGGTTGATCCGAGCCGTCCGCTGCTTGAACTGCAATCCGAACTGGAACGGCTGGTGCGCCGCTGCGGGCTCGAGCCCGAGGGCCGCAAATTCACGCCGCATGTCACGCTGGCCCGGCTGCGCGATTCCTGCGACCGTGACGTCGCCGACTATCTTTCGGTGCGTGGCTACTTCCCGACGAAGATCTTCACCGCCTCGCGCTTCGTACTGTTCTCCTCGCGGGCATCCACGGGCGGCGGCCCTTATCTGGTCGAGGATTCCTACGCGCTCTGCGCATGAGCGCATATCCGCTTCGACCAATTCGCATCTTGCATTTTCCGGGCGCATGGGGCCGTTAGGGCCCCATGTCGTCCAGCCCTCCGCAATCCTTCCGCGAACAATATCAAGCCCTCGTAGCCTCCGGCGCTATCGAGGCTGACCCGGCGCAGGCCGGCGCCGTCGAGGCCATCGCGGCGCTCGATGTTGCGCTGTCCACCTATAAGCCACCGCGCAAGCAGGGCTTCTTCGGACGCCTGTTCGGCGACAAGGATATGCAACCGCCGCGCGGTCTCTACGTCCATGGCGAGGTCGGCCGCGGCAAGACCATGCTGATGGACCTGTTCTTCGAAGCCAGCGCGGTCACGCACAAGCGTCGCGCTCATTTCCATGAGTTCATGGCCGACACCCATGAGCGCATCTATAATTTTCGCCAGAAAATCGCGAGCGGCGAGCTCCCCGACGGCGATGTCATCGCGCTGACGGCGAATTCGATCTTCGACGAAGCCTGGCTCCTCTGCTTCGACGAATTTCACGTCACCGACATCGCCGATGCGATGATCCTCGGCCGACTGTTCGCACGGCTGTTCGAACTCGGCACCGTCGTCTTCGCGACGTCCAACGTCGAACCCGTCAATCTCTATAAAGGCGGCCTCAACCGCGCGCTGTTTTTGCCATTCATCAAACAGATCGAAGAGCATATGGAAGTGCGCAAACTGGATTCGCGCACCGACTATCGATTGGAAAAACTGGCCGGCGTAAAGAGCTGGCTGGTGCCGGACGACGATGCAGCAAAGGCCGCGCTCGACAAGGCTTGGGCAAAGCTCACGGGCGGCGCACCGGCAAAGTCGCGCAATATCTCGATCAAGGGCCGCACGCTGCGTGTTCCCCTGGAAGCGCAGGGCGTGGCCCGGTTTTCATTTGGGGACCTCTGCGAGAAGCCGCTTGGCGCGTCAGACTATCTGAAACTGGCGCACGACTATCACACGCTCTTCATCGAACATATTCCGATGATGGACTACGGCGACCGCAACGCCGCCAAGCGCTTCATCGCGCTGATCGACACGCTCTATGACAATGCCGTGAAGCTGATGGCCTCAGCCGCCGGCGAACCGCACGCGCTGTATCAGGCCAGCGAAGGTTTCGAGGCAATGGAATTCGCGCGGACCGCGTCGCGGCTGTTCGAGATGGGTTCAGAAACATATCTGGCCCTGCCCCATGGCCGCAGCGATTCCACGGCGTCAGGCGCCACCACGGGCCTGGTCGAAACCTGACGCGCGCGTTTGGATCGATATCAAAGCGGAATCGGTACTTTCGCGAGCGATTCCAATTTCCGGTTTGCTCATAATAATTTGCATTGCAGGCCGGCGCTCGACAATTGGGCAGGCCCCGACTTGAACGGTGTCCGCGAAAGGGATAACCAGCCTGTCAGCATTTCCTGCTCCCTCCCTACCCCTTCGGGCTTAAAGGATAGATTTCCCATGGCGCGTAACAAAATCGCATTGATTGGTTCTGGTCAGATCGGCGGAACACTTGCTCACCTCGTTGGCCTGAAAGAACTCGGCGACGTCGTGATGTTCGACATTGCGGAAGGCGTGCCGCAGGGCAAATCGCTCGATCTCGCGCAATCCTCGCCGGTTGACGGCTTCGACGCCAAGCTGACCGGCGCCAACTCCTATGAGGCGATCGAAGGTTCGGACGTCATCATCGTCACGGCCGGCGTGCCGCGTAAGCCGGGCATGAGCCGCGACGATTTGCTCTCGATCAACCTCAAGGTGATGGAGCAGGTTGGCGCAGGCATCAAGAAGTACGCCCCGAATGCCTTCGTCATCTGCATCACCAACCCGCTCGATGCGATGGTCTGGGCGCTGCAGAAGGCCTGCGGCCTGCCGGCGAACAAGGTCGTCGGCATGGCTGGCGTGCTGGACTCTGCGCGCTTTCGCTACTTCCTGGCCGATGAATTCAACGTGTCGGTCGAAGACGTCACCGCTTTCGTGCTCGGCGGCCACGGCGACACCATGGTTCCGCTGGTCAAGTATTCGACCGTTGCCGGCATCCCGCTGCCCGACCTCGTGAAGATGGGCTGGACCTCGCAGGCCCGCATCGACGAAATCGTCGACCGCACCCGCAATGGCGGCGCCGAGATCGTCAACCTGCTGAAGACCGGTTCGGCCTTCTACGCTCCGGCCGCTTCGGCCATCGCGATGGCCGAGAGCTACCTCAAGGACAAGAAGCGCGTTCTGCCCTGCGCCGTACACCTGAACGGTGAATACGGCGTCAAGGACATGTATGTCGGCGTTCCCGTCGTCATCGGCGCCAAGGGTGTCGAGCGCATCGTCGAGATTGAACTCGCCGGCAAGGACAAGGAAGGCTTCGACAAGTCGGTGGCTTCGGTGGTCGGCCTGATGGACGCCTGCAAGAAGATCGCGCCCGACCTGCTCGGCTAAGATCAAGCTCACTTCACCGGCACCCTCTGGGTGCCGGTTTTGCATTTGACGACGTTGGCAAACACTGCAACGAACCCCTCAGCCAATTCGTCCGTCACGCGGAATTATCGTCGGCTTTGACTTGCAGCATGCTTGGTATACGGTATGCCAGTTCAAAGAAAATGACGTGAATTCCAAGTTCACCATCCGGGGTTCGGGAGCAACTTATGAATATCCATGAATATCAGGCGAAGGCCGTGCTGAAGGAATTCGGCGTGCCCGTTTCCAAGGGCGTGCCCATCCTCAAGGCCGAGGAAGCGGAAGCTGCCGCCAAGCAGCTCGGCGGTCCGTTGTGGGTGGTGAAGAGCCAGATCCACGCCGGCGGCCGCGGCAAGGGCAAGTTCAAGGAAGCATCGGCCGGCGACAAGGGCGGTGTCCGCCTCGCCAAGTCGATCGACGAGACCAAGCAGTTCGTCAAGGAAATGCTCGGCGCGACCCTCGTGACCGAACAGACCGGCCCCGCGGGCAAGCAGGTCAACCGGATCTATCTGGAAGACGGCTCGGACATCGAGAAGGAGTTCTATCTGTCCCTCCTCGTCGACCGTGAGACCTCGCGCGTGGCTTTCGTCGTCTCGACCGAAGGCGGCATGAACATCGAGGAAGTCGCGCACAACACCCCGGACAAGATCGTGACCTTCTCGGTCGATCCGGCCACCGGCGTGATGGGCCACCACGGCCGCACCGTGGCTCAGGCGCTGGGTCTCAAGGGCGATCTCGCCAAGCAGGCTGAGAAGCTGGTGTCCCAGCTCTACACCGCGTTCATCGCCAAGGACATGGACATGCTGGAGATCAATCCGCTGATCATCTCCAAGCAGGGCGAACTCAAGTGCCTCGATGCCAAGATGTCGTTCGACTCGAACGCGCTGTATCGTCACCCGGAAATCGTCGCGCTGCGCGACACGACCGAAGAAGACGCCAAGGAAATCGAGGCATCGAAGTATGACCTCGCTTACATCGCGCTCGACGGCACCATTGGCTGCATGGTCAACGGCGCCGGCCTCGCAATGGCTACGCTCGACATCATCAAGCTCTATGGCGAAAGCCCGGCCAACTTCCTCGACGTCGGTGGCGGCGCTTCCGAGGAGAAGGTGACCGCAGCGTTCAAGATCATCACTGCCGATCCGAACGTGAAGGGCATCCTGGTCAACATCTTCGGCGGCATCATGAAGTGCGACGTCATCGCTGCCGGCGTGGTTGCCGCAGTGAAGGCTGTCGGCCTCCAGGTGCCACTGGTTGTCCGCCTCGAAGGTACCAATGTCGAGGAAGGCAAGAAGATCATCCGTGAATCCGGTCTCAACGTTCTGCCCGCCGACGATCTCGACGACGCCGCTCAGAAGATCGTCAACGCCGTGAAGGGAAAGTAAGCCGATGTCCGTCCTGATCGACAAGAACACCAAGGTCATCTGCCAGGGCTTTACCGGCAAGAACGGCACCTTCCACTCCGAACAGGCGATTGCCTACGGCACCAAGATGGTCGGCGGCACTTCGCCGGGCAAAGGCGGCTCGACACATATCGGCCTGCCGGTGTTCGACACCGTGGCCGAAGCCCGCGACAAGACCGGCGCCGATGCATCCGTGATCTACGTGCCGCCGCCGGGCGCAGCCGATGCGATCTGCGAAGCGATCGATGCGGAAATCCCGCTGATCGTCTGCATCACTGAAGGCATTCCGGTGCTCGACATGGTGCGCGTCAAGCGTTCGCTGTCCGGCTCCAAGTCACGCCTCATCGGGCCGAACTGCCCGGGCGTCGTCACCGCCGGTGAATCGAAGATCGGCATCATGCCGGCCAACATCTTCAAGCCCGGCAGCGTCGGCATCCTGTCGCGCTCCGGCACGCTGACCTATGAAGCTGTGTTCCAGACCACCCAGGCCGGCCTCGGCCAGAGCTCGGCAGTCGGCATCGGCGGCGACCCAGTCAAGGGCACCGAATTCATCGACGTGCTCGAGATGTTCCTGGCCGACCCCAAGACCACCTCGATCATCATGATCGGCGAAATCGGTGGTTCGGCGGAAGAAGACGCGGCGCAGTTCATCAAGGACGAAGCCAAGCGCGGCCGCAAGAAGCCGATGGTCGGCTTCATCGGCGGCGTCACCGCACCTCCCGGTCGTCGCATGGGCCATGCCGGCGCCATCGTCTCGGGCGGCAAGGGCGACGCCCAGTCGAAGATCGCCGCCATGGAAGCCGCCGGCATCCGCGTCTCGCCGTCACCGGCCCGCCTCGGCACCACGCTGGTGGATGTGCTGAAGGGCTAAGCTGAGCTCAAGAGCGCTGAGAATAAGAAAGGCCCGCTCGTGAGAGCGGGCCTTTTGTTTTGACACTCTGACTGGATCGCCCGGTCAAAGCGCGCAAGTGAGCGCCAGGCCGGGCGACGACACTGGAGTTCTACGCCGCCTGCGCCTGCTTCTCGCCAACCAGCGGCAAACCTTCCTCGATCGGATACTTCGTATCGCGGCTCCATTCGTTCCACGACCCGAAGTACATCCTGACATCGGCGACGCCCGCGTTCTTCAGCGCGAGGAACGTGTTCGACGCCCGCGCGCCTTTGAAACAATAGAGATAGACAGTGGTCGACGGCGTGATGCCGACGGTCGCGCATTCGGCGAGGATCTCGTTCTTCGACTTGAAGCGCGGACCTTCCGATGTCGGCTTCATCATGCGGTACCACTCGATCCAGACAGCACCGGGAATGCGGCCCATGCGCGGGCAGAAATCCTTGCCGTAAGGCGACGAGCTTTCGCCGATCCACTCGTCGACATCGCGCACGTCGAGGATGGCGATCGACGGATTGCCGAGCGCGCCCTGCATGGTGCCTGCATCGATCAGGATCGAACCGGCTTCCGGCTTGATGGCGAAGGATGCTGCTGGCGGCGTCGGAACATCCGTGGTGGTCGGCAGGCCCTTCATGGTCCAGGCCTCAAAGCCGCCATGCAGAACCTTGATCCTGGGATAGCCAAGAAACTCCAGCAGAAAGTAGCCGCGGCAGGACTGGCCGAAGCCGGAATTCATCGACTGTTCGTAGATCACGGCCGTCTCACTGCCGGAGAGGCCTGCACCGCCAAACGCTTCGGCGAACTTCTTCTTCAACTCGTCCATGCCTTCCGGCGTCGAGGTGGCGAGGAACGTAAAGATCTCATGGAGATTGACGGCGCCGGGGATATGCCCGGCCGCATAGGCGTCGGGATTGCGCGTGTCGATGATGACACAAGGTTCTGACTTCATGAACGTGACGAGGTCGTCTGCGGAAATGAGAACTTCAGCCATTGAAAGCCTCCACTGTGTTGAACCGTCGTTGTTGAATCGTTTGTGCTGAATCGCCTGTCGTTTCGCCGTGACTTAAGTCAATTCGCTTTCTGTTCGCGTAATCGGGTTCATTTGCATGATCGGGATCACGCCCCGCCCTGGTCTCCCTGATAGTCGCGCGCATTGTCTGCGAGCATTTTTCTGAGCTGCTTGGTGGCGGGAGTGACGATCGCCACGAAATAGGCTTCACGCAGCCGGCGCTGGGCGCGGTGCGATTTCAGATAGCCACGGGCGCCACAATGCAGCATGGCTGCATGTGCTGCGGCGACGGCGGCATCGCCCGCGCGCAGACGCAGTTCGACGACGCTGCGCCAATAGGCATTGCTGGTATCAAAGGGCGTGGCGACGAGCATCATCGTCTCGGCTTCCATCTTCGCCAGCAGACCCGCGAAATCCTCGGGCTGCTGCGGCAGGAAGCAATTGACGTGGGCGAGCGACGGCTTGACGCTCTCCATGATAGCAACGCAATCGCGCACCAGTCCGAGGCCCATGCCCATCTGCATCAGGATGAACCCCGCGCGAATTTTCTTCACGAAAGGCATCGCCGGTGCCGCGAGCACCTGATCGTCGGGAATGAAGACATCGCGGAATTGCACGGCGTAGGTGCCGGTACCGTCCATGGCGAGGAACGGCTTGCATGGCGTCAGCGAGAGATTCTCGTCTGCGCAGTCGGCGAGGAACATCACCTTCTCGCCGGAGCCGTCATCGAGTTCGAAGATGGTGCCGAACATGTGGTCGGGACCAAGATTCGACACCCATGGCAGAGCACCGCGCACGATATAGCCGCCATCAATGCGGCGACCTTTCAGCTTGAGCTTCTCGATGCCAAAGAAGCTCTTCATCGGATTGGAGAGGCCGGTGCCGCCAAGCAGCTTGCCGCTCGTGGCATCGCTCAGATACTTCGCCTTCAGTGCGGCGTTGTCTGAGTTGAGGATGTACCAGACCAGCGTGTTCTGGCACCACGCCATGAAGGCCGTGGAGCCGCAGGTCTCGCCGATAGTGGTGATGCCCGCGATCGTCTCGCCGAGATCCGCGTGTGCCGACCAGGCACCGACATCGCCGAGATGACGTAGCGCCCGATCCGGATAGATCGTGCCTTCATCGATCTCCAAAGCGATCGGCGAAAGATCGGTGCGCGCGACGGCAGCTATTCGTTCAACGAGCGACGGCGTGTCGCCCGTCACCTCAACATCGTCAGATTTCCGCAGCACTGCCGTCGTGGTCATGTCGATCTCCGTCACACGCAAGGAAGAGAGACTGCGGCCGCATCGCTGCGGCCGCGCTAACTCACATTCAGGCAGAGACTTCGAGATTGACTGGGCGCGTAAACGTGTTGGCGACGGGCGACCACTTCTTGACGTGGATGATCAGCGCATCGATCTCGGCCTGCGGAACGCCTTCGCATTCCATGTCGACCTTGATACGCACATCGGTAAAACCGACCGGCTTCTCGCTGATATCGCCGGTGCCCCAGACAGCTGTGATGTTGAGATCGCCTTCGAGCTGCAGCTCGAGTTTGTTGACGGTCCAGCCACGATGCACGGCATTGGCGTGCAGACCGACGGCGATGCACGAGCCAAGCGCCGCCAATGACGCCTCTGACGGATTCGGCGCAGTGTCGTCGCCGAGCAGCGCCGGCGGCTCATCGACGATGTAAGGCGGCAGGTTGCGGATGTAGTTGGCGTGGCGGAACTTGCCCTCGGCCACCGTTTTGCACTTCAGCGTCTTGATGACATTGGGATTAGCTTTGCCGTTGGCGATCAGCTGTTCGAGGCCGCCTTTGTCAATCGGCGCGAGGCAGCCGGTCAGGGCGGTTTTTGCGGCAACAGCAGTCATTGGTTTTCTCCCTTGGGAATTGGAAAGATACAGAACGTTCTGTAGCTTTGCAGAAACCGTGCCAGCGTCGGCCGATGCGAAAATCATCATGGGATCAGCGAGTTGCACAATTGGCGCAAAATGGGGCGCAGGCTGAACTGCCGCTTAGCGCGGCAAAAGCGTATTTACCCGCTCGAATATTGGTCAGGAACCGATGATCGCTTGCGCCCCGCGCGCGCCATGACATATGACAGGGCATGACTGATGCGATGCCGCAGGCTGTCGAAAGCAATGTTCCGCAGGTAACGCCGCGGGAGCGGCTGATGGACGCGGCAACAAGGCTGTTCTGCAAGAATGGCATCAATGCCACCGGCATAGACGCCATCGTCAGTGAGGCCGGCACGGCGAAAACCACGCTCTACAAGAACTTCAAATCGAAGGACGATCTCGTCGACGCCGTGCTCAAGGCGGAAAGTGAGGCTTGGCGCGGCTGGTTCATTGCAGCCGTGGAACGCGCCAAAACCCCGCGTGAAAAGCTGGATTCTATCTTCCCCGCGCTGAAGAGCTGGTTTGCCGAAGAGACCTATTATGGCTGTGTTTTCATCAATGCAGTCGGCGAGCACTCCAAGGACGAGACCCGGCTGCGCGACATCACGATCCGGCACAAATCGTTTATTCTCAAGCACATCTCCGGACTGGCTGAAGCCGCCGGCGCCAAGAAGCCGGACTTTCTCGCGCACCAGATCGGCCTCTTGATGGACGGCGCCATTGTCGCCGCCATGGTGACCCGCGATCCGACTGTCGCGGACGCCGCCGGTATGGCTGCCAATGCCCTGCTCGACGAGGCCTGCGGACCGCCCAAAATCCGCCGCACCCGGCGCGCCGGACTGCAAGGAGGCGCTGCCGCTTTGGCTAAGGAAGACCTCAGTGTCGTCGACTGAAATCAGCGGACATTATCTCGCGCACAAAGAATTGACGAAATATTCAGTTCTTCGTGCTTTTCAGGGCGCACATTCGGATTAAATAGGGTAGAAGCTCGCTCGACTTTAGGATGGTCCGGCAACCGGATCAGCCCTCGTTAAAATTTCCGCGCGATACCAAATCAGGACGCCATCATGTCTCGCCAGGACGCGAACGCCGCCTTTGCACTCTCCTCATTTCTGCAAGGCGCAAACGCCACTTACATCGACGAACTCTATGCCCGTTACGAAAAGGACCCCTCCTCGGTGGACGCCGAGTGGCAGGAGTTCTTCAAGAGCCTGAAGGACTCGCCCGCCGACGTTCAAAAGAACGCCGAAGGCCCGTCCTGGGAGAAGGCCAACTGGCCGCTGACGCCCAAGGACGACCTGACCTCCGCCATGGACGGCAACTGGGCCCAGGTCGAGAAGGTGATGGGCGCCAAGCTCGCCGCCAAGACCGCGCAGCCCGGTGCTGCCGCCCCGACCGGCGACATCAATCAGGCGACCCGCGATTCGGTGCGCGCCTTGATGCTGATCCGCGCCTTCCGCATGCGCGGCCATTTCCACGCCAATCTCGATCCGCTGGGCATCGAAGGCCAGAAGGATCACGAGGAGCTCGATCCGCGCTCCTACGGCTTCACCGATGCCGACTACGACCGCAAGATCTTCCTCGATAACGTCATCGGCCTCGAATACGGCACGCTGCGCGAGATCGTTGCGATCCTGCAGCGCACCTACTGCCAGACCCTCGGCGTCGAGTTCATGCACATTTCCAACCGCGCACAGAAGGCGTGGATCCAGGAACGTATCGAAGGCCCGGACAAGGAAATCAGCTTCACGCCGGAAGGCCGCCGCGCCATCCTCCAGAAGCTGGTCGAAGCCGACGGCTTCGAGAAGTTTTGCGACGTCAAGTTCACCGGTACCAAGCGCTTCGGCCTCGACGGCGGCGAATCACTGATCCCAGCGCTGGAACAGATCATCAAGCGCGGCGGCAGCCTCGGTGTCCGTGACATCGTCGTCGGCATGCCACATCGCGGTCGCCTCAATGTGTTGACCCAGGTGATGGGCAAGCCGCACCGCGCGCTGTTCCATGAATTCAAGGGCGGCTCGGCCAATCCGGACGAGGTCGAAGGCTCGGGTGACGTCAAGTATCACCTCGGCGCCTCGTCGGATCGCGAGTTCGACAACAACAATATCCATCTGTCGCTGACGGCGAACCCGTCGCATCTTGAAATCGTCGATCCCGTGGTGCTCGGAAAGGTCCGCGCCAAGCAGGACCAGAATGGTGATCCGCCGGACCAGCGTATTTCCGTGCTGCCGCTGCTGATGCATGGCGATGCGGCCTTCGCAGGTCAGGGCGTGGTCGCGGAATGCTTCGCGCTGTCGGACCTGAAGGGCTATCGCACCGGCGGTTCGATCCACTTCATCGTCAACAACCAGATCGGCTTCACCACCTATCCGCGTTACTCCCGTTCGTCGCCCTATCCGTCCGACGTCGCGAAAATGATCGATGCTCCGATCTTCCACGTGAACGGCGACGATCCGGAAGCGGTGGTGTTCGCCGCCAAGATCGCGATCGAGTTCCGGCAGAAGTTCCACAAGCCTGTCGTCATCGACATGTTCTGCTATCGCCGCCACGGCCATAACGAAGGCGACGAGCCAGCGTTCACCCAGCCGGTGATGTACAAGAAGATCGGCGCGCATCAGTCGACGCTGGATATCTATGCCAAGCGCATCATCGCCGATGGCGTGATGACCGAAGGCGAAGTCGACAAGGCGAAGGCCGACTGGCGCGCCCGTCTCGATGCCGAGCTCGAAGCCGGCGCCGGCTACAAGCCGAACAAGGCTGACTGGCTCGACGGCAAGTGGGCCGGCTTCAAATATGCCGACCAGGAGGAAGATCCCCGTCGCGGCGTGACCGGCGTCGACGTCAAGACGCTGAAAGAGATCGGCGCCAAGATCACCAAGGTGCCCGATGGTTTCCGCGTTCACCGCACGGTGCAGCGTTTCCTCGACACCCGCGCCAAGGCGATCGACAGTGGCGAAGGCATCGACTGGGCGACCGGCGAGGCACTGGCATTCTGTACCCTGATGGAAGAAGGCCACCATGTCCGGCTGTCCGGCCAGGACTCGGAGCGCGGTACCTTCTCGCAGCGCCATTCGGTGCTGTTCGACCAGGAAGACGAAAGCCGCTACACGCCGTTCAACCACCTCAAGCCCGACCAGGGTCACTACGAGGTCATCAACTCGCTGCTGTCCGAAGAAGCCGTGCTCGGCTTCGAATACGGCTACTCGCTGGCCGAGCCGAAGGCGCTGACCATCTGGGAAGCGCAGTTCGGCGACTTCGCCAACGGCGCACAGGTGCTGTTCGACCAGTTCATCTCCTCGGGTGAACGCAAGTGGCTGCGTATGTCGGGCCTCGTCTGCCTGCTGCCGCATGGCTATGAAGGCCAGGGCCCGGAGCATTCCTCCGCACGCCTTGAGCGTTTCCTGCAGATGTGTGCGGAAGACAACATGCAGGTGGTCTATCCGACCACTCCGGCCAACTACTTCCACATGCTGCGTCGTCAGTTGAAGCGTGAGATCTGCAAGCCGCTGATCGTCATGACGCCGAAGTCGCTGCTGCGCCACAAGCGTGCGGTGTCGAAGCTGAGCGAACTCGGTGCCGACACCTCGTTCCACCGCGTGTTGTTCGACGATGCGGAGAAGCTGCCGGACGAGAAGATCAAGCTCACCGCCGACAACAAGATCCGTCGCGTCGTGCTGTGCTCGGGCAAGGTCTATTACGACCTCTACGAGGAGCGCGAGAAGCGCGGCATCGACGATGTCTACCTGATGCGCATCGAGCAGCTCTATCCGGTGCCGCTGAAGACGCTGGTGCAGGAGCTGACCCGCTTCAAGGGTGCGGAATTCGTCTGGTGTCAGGAAGAGCCGCGCAACATGGGCGGCTGGCACTTCATCGAACCGTATCTTGAATGGGTGCTCAACCAGATCAACGCCACCCACAAGCGTCCGCGTTACGCCGGCCGCGCAGCTTCGGCAGCGACCGCCACCGGCCTGATGTCCAAGCATCTCGCCCAGCTCAAGGCCTTCCTCGACGAAGCGCTCGGCTAAGCCTCCATTCTGTTGGCGAATGCCCCGCACCCGCGGGGCATTCGCATATTCCCATTGATTTCAAGTTCAGGCAGGGATGACCGAGCGGGTCGCCACGCCACAAGAGGAAATAGACAATGACTGAAATTCGCGTTCCCACGCTCGGCGAATCCGTGACGGAAGCCACCATCGGCCGCTGGTTCAAGAAGGCTGGCGATGCCGTCGCCGTTGACGAGCCGTTGGTCGAACTCGAGACCGACAAGGTCACGATCGAGGTGCCCGCGCCGTCCGCTGGCGTACTCGGCGAAATCGTTGCCAAGGATGGCGAGACCGTCGCTGTCGGCGCACTGCTCGGCCAGATCACCGATGGTGCCGGTGGCGCCAAACCGGCTGCTGCTCCCGCGAAGCCCGCTGCCCCGGCTCCGGCCGCTGCACCTGCCGCTGCTGCGCCTGCTCCCGCTCAGAAGTCCGCACCCGTCGATGCGCCGCTGGCGCCGTCGGTCCGCAAGATCTCGGCAGAGAGCGGCATCGATGCCGCCACCGTCCCCGGCTCGGGCAAGGATGGCCGCGTGACCAAGGGCGACATGCTCGCTGCGATCGAAAAGGCTGCGTCAGCACCGACGCCGATCAATCAGTCTGCCGCCGCCGTGCAGGTACGCGCGCCGTCACCCGCTGACGATGCTGCCCGCGAAGAGCGCGTGAAAATGACGCGTCTGCGTCAGACCATCGCGCGCCGTCTCAAGGACGTGCAGAACACCGCCGCGATGCTCACGACCTTCAACGAAGTCGACATGACCAACGTGATGGCGCTGCGCTCGCAGTACAAGGATGTGTTCGAGAAGAAGCACGGCACCAAGCTCGGCTTCATGGGCTTCTTCACCAAGGCCTGCGTGCAGGCGCTGAAGGATATTCCGGCCGTGAACGCCGAGATCGATGGCTCCGACCTGATCTACAAGAACTACTATCACGTCGGCGTTGCCGTCGGCACTGACAAGGGCCTCGTCGTTCCCGTGGTGCGCGACTGCGATACCAAGTCGATCTCCGACATCGAAAAAACCATTGCGGATTTCGGCAAGCGCGCCCGCGACGGCCAGCTCAAGATCGACGAAATGCAGGGTGGCACATTCACCATCACCAATGGCGGCATCTACGGCTCGCTGATGTCGACGCCGATCCTGAACGCACCGCAGTCGGCCATCCTCGGCATGCACAAGATCCAGGAACGCCCGGTCGTGGTCGGCGGCAAGATCGAGATCCGTCCGATGATGTATCTGGCGGTGTCCTACGATCACCGCGTGATCGACGGCAAGGAAGCCGTGACCTTCCTCGTCCGCGTCAAGGAAAGCCTGGAAGATCCGGCCCGTCTCGTTCTGGATCTCTGATCTCTCCTTATTCACTATTATCAGCCGGTAGCGGAGACGCTGCCGGTTGATGACCAAGAAGCCTTGATATCCGAAGCCTCGATACCTGAAGTCTTGGCACCTCAGCGAAGCTGGAGCAGGACATGACCGATAGCGTCATCATCATCACTGGTGGTAGCCGGGGTATCGGCCGCGCAACGGCGCTCAAGGCCGCGGCACGCGGGTTCAAGGTCGTGGTCGGCTTTGCCAGCAACGAAGCCGCCGCCAACGAGGTCGTTTCGAAGATCGAAGCGACCAACGGCAAGGCCATCGCGGTGAAATGCGATGTCGGCTCCGAGGCTGACATTCTTGCGCTGTTCAAGGCAGCGGACGCCTTTGGTCCTCTCGGCGCCCTGATCAACAATGCCGGCATCGTCGGCCCTTCCATCCGCGTCGATCAGATGACTGCCGAACGCATCGCCAACATGATGACGGTGAATGTCACCGGAAGCATTCTCTGCGCCCGCGAAGCCGTGAAGCGGATGTCGACCAAGCATGGCGGCAAGGGTGGCGTCATCGTCAATCTGTCATCGGTAGCCGCCAAACTGGGTGCGCCCAACACCTATGTCGACTATGCCGCGTCGAAGGGCGCGATCGATTCCTTCACCATCGGATTGGGATACGAAGTCGCAGCCGAAGGGATTCGCGTTGCCGGCATTCGGCCCGGTTTGATCGATACTGATATCCACGCATCAGGCGGCGAGCCGGATCGCGCGCATCGTCTTTCCGTCAACGTCCCGATGAAACGCGTCGGTACTGCGGATGAAGTTGCCAATGCCATCGTCTGGTTGCTGTCGGAGGACGCTTCCTACGTCACATCCACCATTCTCGACGTGTCCGGTGGCCGCTGAGGCCCTGACACCCCACATCATCTGAAGACAATACAGGACTGCATCATGGCTTCTTACGACCTCGTTGTTATCGGCACCGGACCCGGTGGTTATGTCTGCGCGATTCGCGCGGCGCAGCTCGGCATGAAGGTCGCCGTCGTCGAGAAGAACAGCACGCTGGGCGGTACGTGCCTGAACATCGGCTGCATGCCTTCGAAGGCTTTGCTCTATTCGTCGGAGCTTTTTGAGGAAGCCGGCCACTCCTTCGGCAAAATGGGCATCAAGGTCTCGGCGCCCACGCTGGATCTGCCGGCGCTGATGAACTTCAAGCAGCAGGGCATCGACGGCAACGTCAAGGGCGTCGAATTCCTGATGAAGAAGAATAAGATCGATGTCGTGATGGGCACCGGCCGTGTGCTCGGCACCGGCAAGGTCGAAGTCACCGGCGCTGACGGCAAGGCCCAGACGCTGGAGACAAAGAACATCGTCATCGCTACCGGCTCTGACGTCGCGAAGTTGAAGGGCATCGAGATCGACGAGAAGCGCATCGTGTCGTCGACCGGCGCGCTATCCCTCGACAAGGTGCCGGAGAAGATGATCGTGGTCGGCGCCGGCGTGATCGGCCTCGAACTTGGCTCGGTGTGGCGCCGCCTCGGCGCCGAAGTCACCGTGGTGGAATTCCTCGACCGTATCCTGCCCGGCATGGATGGCGAAGTCGCCAGGCAGTTCCAGCGCATGCTCGAGAAGCAGGGCATGACCTTCAAGCTCGGTGCCAAGGTCACCGGCGTCGATACGTCGGGTAAGAAACTGAAGGCGCAGATCGAGCCAGCCGCGGGCGGCGCTGCCGAATCCATCGAAGCCGATGTGATTCTCGTGGCGATCGGACGCGTGGCTTACACCGAAGCGCTTGGCCTCAAGGAGGCAGGTGTCGAGCTCGATGAACGCGGTCGCGTCAAGATCGACCATCACTTCTCGAGCAACGTGAAGGGCATCTACGCGATCGGCGACGTCGTCGCCGGCCCGATGCTGGCGCACAAAGCGGAAGACGAAGGCGTTGCCTGCGCCGAGCTTCTCGCCGGCCAGGCCGGTCATGTGAACTATGACGTGATCCCGGGCGTCGTCTACACCACGCCGGAAGTCGCCGCCGTCGGCAAGACCGAGGAAGAGCTCAAGGCTGCCGGTATCGCTTACAATGTCGGCAAGTTCCCGTTCACGGCCAATGGCCGCTCCAAGGTCAACCAGACCACCGATGGTTTTGTGAAGATTCTCGCAGATGCGAAGACCGATCGCGTGCTCGGCGTGCATATGATCGGCCGCGAAGTCGGCGAAATGATCCACGAGGCCTGCGTGCTGATGGAATTCGGCGGTTCCGCCGAAGATTTGGCCCGCACGTGCCATGCCCATCCGACCCGCTCCGAGGCGGTGAAGGAAGCTGCATTTGCAGTAGCCAAGCGCGCTATCCATATGTGAGTCACGGCCGGCGCGACGCCGGCTGGGAGACGAACACCATGATGCGACGCGTGCTGCAGCCGCTCTGGTTCTTCCTCGCTTTGATCTTCCTGATCGAAGCGTGGCTGTGGGATCATCTCGAACCGGTCGTCGCGCGCTTCGTTGCAGCGATACCGCTGCGCGCTTTCAAGGAATGGCTCGCCGCGCGAATCGCCCGGCTGTCGCCAATGTTGACGCTGGTCGTGTTTGTTATTCCGGCGATCCTGCTGTTTCCGTTGAAACTGGCCGGCGCCTGGCTACTTATGCATCAGTATTGGATCAGCGCTTTCGCGCTCATCGTGTTCAGCAAGTTTCTTGGCGTCGGCGTCGCCGCGTTCATCTTCGACGTGACACGGCCGAAGCTGTTGCAGATGAACTGGTTTCGGAAGCTCTACGAATTCGTTCTCGACATCCGCCGCCGGGCCGGCGAATTGGTCGCGCCTGTGACTGCAAGAATCAAGGCAGCGATGGCGATGTTCCGCTCCAATTCATCATCGCGCTGGATGCGGCTGGTACAACGGCTGCGTCATCGGGCGCATTCGGCGCGGTAGGCTTAAACGGAGAGCGACTTGGCTGAACTGGCACGCATCCAAACTCCCCTTCTCGACATCGCCTATGAATACAGCGGCCCGGACGGCGCCCTTCCGGTCCTGCTGATGCACGGCTTCCCATACGACATCAGAGGCTATGACGACGCGGTCGCCGTCATCAACGCCGCCGGCTTCCGCACCATCGTGCCCTATCTGCGTGGCTATGGGCCAACGCGGTTTCTTTCCAGCGCGACCATCCGCTCGGGGCAACAGGCTGCGCTCGGACAGGATCTACTGGAGCTGATGGACGCGCTGCGGATCGGCAAGGCTGTCGTCGCCGGTTATGACTGGGGCGGACGCGCAGCCTGCGTCGTCTCTGCGCTATGGCCCGAACGCGTACACGGCCTCGTCAGCTGCACCGGCTACAATATACAGGACCTGACGAATGCGACGCGGCCATTCGCTCCCGAGCAGGAAGCGCGACAGTGGTATCAGTATTATTTCCATACCGAACGCGGCCGCAACGGCCTGATCCAGAACCGCGACGCACTAGCCAAACTGCTCTGGAAGATGTGGTCGCCCAGCTGGGCATTCGACGACGAAACCTTCGAACGGTCAGCGCCGGCTTTCGACAATGACGATTTCGTTGAAGTCGTCGTACATTCCTACATGCACCGTACCGGCAGCGTCGCCGGCGATCCGAATTATGCTTTCCTGGAAACGCAACTCACAACGCAGCCGAAGATCGATGTTCCGACCATTGTGTTGCACGGCGCTGATGACGGCGTGGGGCCGGTGAAAGGTTCGGAGAATCACGGCCAGTATTTTACGGCGCACTATGAGCGCCGTGTGATCTCCGGCGTCGGCCACAATGTACCACAGGAAGCGCCCAACGCGTTTGCCGAAGCGGTCCTGCAGCTATGCCGGACCGCTTCGACTTAAGTCGTTACATGAGATGAACCGCATGCGGCGCGAACAGGCCGATCGCGGTGAAGGCGACGCCGGCAATCGCCAGTGCACCTGATACCCAGGCCAGCGCGATCATGCCGGTGATGATCGTGGCCGATGCCAGCACGATGCCGATCTGGAATGCGGCGGAGGCCACTTCATAGTGATGATAACGCGCCATTGCGAGGTCGCGCGCATGCTCGGCTTCCTTGGCACGGGCGGCGAGTTGTTCGGAGCCTTCGCCAGTCTCCGGCTCGGAGCGGTAACGATCCGCTGTCTTCTTCCAGTCGTCGATCTGCTTGGACAATGCGGCCTTGGCGGCATCGTCACCCATCAGGCCAAGGCTGAGTCTAGCCTGATCCGACGTCGCCTGAACGACGGTGCGGCGGATGCTTTTGGCCTGGAAGAACGCCCAGAGGTTGGATGCCTCGACGTTCTTGCTGATGGATTCGGTTTGCGCGCCCTTGCCGAGGGTTTCCGAGAACGCCAGAAACAGCGCGATCACGGCAATCAGCAGTGCAATATTCTTGTTCGAGCCGGACGCATGCTCGGCATGCTCCGCGTGCTCCATACTTTCGTGCGCGCCCATCGTAATCCCCTCCGGTTGGTCGATGTGTCGATTTGACCGAACCGCGGCGACTTCGCAAGGGGCAGCTCATGACACTTCTACTACAGCTGGGGTTTGCCTGACCCTACGCTCGCGGGTGTGCGGTTTTGTAGACCTCGAACAGCCGCTCGGTGTCGATGCCGGTATAGATCTGCGTGGTCGACAGCGAGGCGTGGCCGAGCAATTCCTGGATCGCGCGGAGGTCACCACCGCGAGTCAGCAGATGGGTGGCAAAGGAGTGGCGCAGCGCGTGCGGCGTGGCGCTGTCGGGCAGACCAAGCGCGCCGCGCATCCGCTCCATGGTCAACTGGATGATCCGAGGACTGAGCGGGCCGCCCCGCGCACCGACAAACATCGGCCCTTCGGCGGGCAGCGGGTGCGGACACTGCGCCGCATAGTCGGCGATAAGCTCGAGCACATTATGCAACACGGGTACCATACGGGTCTTGTTACCCTTGCCGTTGACGATCAGCACGTCACCGGCACCAGGTGCCGGCACGTCGCGCCGCTTGAGGCCAAGCGCCTCGGAGATGCGCAGGCCCGAGCCATAGAGCAGCGCCATCACCGCGGCATCCCGCGCCCAGATCCATGGATCGCGGTTTTCGCCGGCGCGCTCGTCGGCGTCGGCGAGGCGCTTGGCCGAGACCATCTGCAACGGTTTCGGCAGGCTCTTGCCGATTTTGGGCGCGCGTATCGCTGACAGCGCACCGACGTTGCCTTTGCCTTCACGCTCCAGAAATCGCCCGAATGAACGCAGACCAGCCAGCGCCCGCATCAGCGAGCGGCCGCCGATGTCATCGCTGCGCCGTGCCGCCATGAAGGCTCTGATATCGCTGGCCTCGAGCTTGGCGAAACGTGGCAGCGAGAGGAGCGCGCCCCAGTGTTCGGCGAGAAATGTCAGAAACTGCCGGACGTCGCGCGCATAAGCCTCCAGCGTCTTCGGCGACAGCCGTCGCTCGGCACGCAAATGCGACAGCCAGCGCGTCATTTGCAGCGAGACGTCGGCATCCGCACAGATGAGGTCGATCGGCGCTGGCCCACCTGATTTGGCTTCGGCTGGTTTCTTGTCGGAAAGCTTGGCCATCGGGATGCCTTGCAGTTCGCGGCACGCGAACGGGCGGAGATTATCACACCCCGCTCGTTTCACTTTGGTGAACCGCCGGCATCGTCAGTCCGGGAACCGCTTCAGGGGCTCCGCGACGCCGGCCGGGAGGCCTGTTCGCGCTGCATTCATGGCCATGGCCAGGAAGGTGTAATAGCCGTTGATCCCGAGCAGATCGATGACGCCCTGCTCGCCGAATTTGGCAACGGCCTTGTTCCAGGTCGGATCACTCACGCGTTTGGTGCGCTGGATCTCGATCGACATGTCGTAGGCGGCCTCTTCGTCCTCGGCCATGCCCGCCGGCCGCCGACCATCTGCAATCGCATCGGCGATGTCGTTGCGCAGGCCGGCCTTGATCGCGATGTCATGATGCGCAACCCACTCATATTGCTGGGTCCATTCGCGCGCGGTGATCAGGATGATCATTTCGCTGAGCCGCGGCGCCAGTACGCTCTTGAACCTGAGATGATCGCCCATCGCCTTGGCGCGGAGCATCACTTCCGGGCTGCGAATCAGCGGCACGAAGGGGCCTCGGACTTCATAGCCCCGGCCGCCGGAGAACTCCTCGGCAGCCTTCTTCTGCGCTTCGGTGTATTTGTCGGCCGGGATCGGCGGCATCCGGTCCTGCGCCAGCGCAGGTATCACGACCGCAGAAAACATGACGAATGAGGCGATTGCCCCGGCGAGCCTGTGGCCCATGAAGGGTCTCCCTTTGGCTTATTGTTTTTGTTTTATTGTCGTGGCGGCCCATCGGTCATAAGACCGGGCCACACGGCCGGCACTGGTCCAGCCCGCACCGCGAGCTTAGGTTAGCGGATACCCCATTTCGAGTCTGATTCCGCCGATGGACGAAGCTGCGCGCACCAAAACATCGTCTGGCGTCGTTGACGTGCTGGTGCCGGTCGCGCTGAACCAGGCTTATTCCTATCGCGTGCCTCGTGGCCTCGATCTGCAGCCCGGCGATGTCGTCAGCGTGCCACTCGGCGCCCGCGAGGTGATCGGCGTGGTCTGGGCAGAAAATGCCAATCCCGATCCGCGGCTGCACAACCGGCTCAAGGAAGTCGGCGAAAAGTTCGATGTCCCGCCGCTGAAGCAGGAATTGCGCAGCCTGGTCGACTGGGTGGCGAATTACACTTTGTCCGCGCGCGGCATGGTCATGAAGATGACTCTGCGGATGGGCGAGCACCTCGGCCCGGAGCGGGTGCGCATGGGCGTCCGCCTGGTCGGCGAAGTGCCGAAGCGCATGACCTCCGCACGCGCACGGCTGATCGAGATCCTGTCGGACGGGTTGCTGCATGCGAAATCCGAAGCCGCCAAGGAAGCCGGAGTCAGCGGCGGCGTAATCGACGGCCTCGTCGATGAAGGCACGCTTGCGATTGAAGCCATGCCCCGCGCGCTGCCGCCGCCGGCGCCTGATCCCACCTTCGCCGAACCGGACTTTTCAGACGACCAGGCCGTCGCGGCCGAAGCGATGCGGACCTTCGCCGCCAAGGGGGATTTTCACGCCGCTTTGCTCGACGGTGTCACCGGCTCCGGCAAGACCGAGGTCTATTTCGAGGCGGTTGCCGAGGTGATCAAGCGCGGCGAACAGGTGCTGATCCTGATGCCCGAAATAGCGCTGACGGGGCAATTCCTCGAGCGCTTCTCAAAACGCTTCGGCGTGCGACCACTGGAATGGCATTCTGAACTGACGCCGCGCACCCGCGCGCGCAACTGGGCGTCGATCGCCAATGGCGAAGCCCATGTCATCGTCGGTGCGCGTTCGGCGCTGTTTCTGCCTTACGCGAAACTCGGCCTGATCATCGTCGATGAGGAACATGACCAGGCCTACAAGCAGGACGAAGGCGCGCATTACCACGCCCGCGACATGGCAGTGGTGCGAGCGTCGATCGCCAAAATTCCCATCGTGCTTGCCTCGGCGACGCCGTCGGTCGAATCCGAGGTCAATGCGCGTAAGGGGCGCTATCAGCGCATCGCGCTGCCATCGCGCTTCGGCGGCCAGCATATGCCGCATATCGAGGCGATCGACTTGCGCCGCGAAGGGCCTATGCGCGGCCGCTTCATCGCGCCGCGTCTCGCCGAAAAGATCCAGATCGCCATCGAGCGCAAGGAGCAAGCGCTCCTGTTCCTGAATCGCCGAGGCTATGCGCCGCTGACGCTATGCCGCGGCTGCGGACATCGCTTCGCTTGCACGATCTGCGATGCCTGGCTGGTCGATCATCGCTTTCGCCAGCGGCTGGTGTGTCACCACTGCGGCTTCTCGATGCATCGCCCGCATCAATGCCCGCATTGCCAGGCCGAAGAGTCGCTGGTCGCCGTTGGCCCGGGCGTCGAGCGCTTGCAGGAGGAAGCGGCGAGCCTGTTTCCGGATGCGCGCACCATGGTGCTGTCGAGCGACCTCATCACCTCGATCGATGCGATGCGGACCGAACTGGCCGAAATCGCCGAAGGCCGTGTCGATGTCATCATCGGCACGCAACTCGTGGCCAAGGGCCATAACTTCCCGCGGCTCAATCTGGTCGGCGTCATCGATGCCGATCTGGGCCTCGGCAATGGCGATCCGCGCGCCGCGGAGCGCACCTATCAGATGCTCAATCAAGTCATCGGCCGCGCCGGACGTGAACAGGGACGTGGCGTCGGCTATCTGCAGACCCATCAGCCGGAACATCCGGTGATGAAGGCGCTGATCGCAAACGACCGCGAAGCGTTTTACGCCAGCGAGATCGAGGCCCGCGAGCGCGCGGGCTATCCACCCTTCGGCCGACTGGCGAGCCTGATCATCTCCGGCGGCGACCGGCCAACCACGGAGGGCTATGCGCGCAAGCTCGCCGCCGTAGCACCGATCGACGAGCGCATCATGGTGCTCGGCCCCGCCGAAGCGCCGCTCGCCGTGATCAAAGGTCGCTATCGCTTCCGACTGCTGGTGAAGTCGGCGCGCAATGTCGACCTGTCGCACTATCTCCGCGACTGGCTCGCGCACGGCCCAAAACCTACAGGCAACCTAAAGCTCGAAGTCGATGTCGATCCGCAGAGCTTTCTTTGAGCTTCGTCATTCTGGAAGGCTCGCTCTTGCGAGCGAGCCTGGAATGACGGTGTGAATTGACAACGCAAAAACAAAAAAGCCTGCTGTCATTTGATGACAGCAGGCTCTTTTACTCAACGCTTACTCTACTCAATACACACACAACGCTACTGAACTTGAAAGATCAGAACCGCGACGCGTTAGTCTTGCTTACATGACTTCCGCGACGACGCGGCCGACGCCACGGCCAGTCAAACCGATCGCGCTCGCTGCGCCTTTCGACAGGTCGAGTACGCGGCCACGGATGAACGGTCCGCGATCGTTGACGGTGACGACAACGCTGCGACCGCCATGGGTCACGCGCAGCTTGGTGCCGAACGGCAGCGAACGATGCGCGGCGGTCATCGCATTCTGATTGAAGCGCTGACCCGACGCGGTGCGGCTGCCGGACTCGTTGCCGTAATAAGACGCAACACCCGAGAAGCTACGGCCGCCGGTGGAAGGCGCGATCGACGCATTGGCATCGAACAGCGACGGCGAAGCCTTGGCGGCGTGATGGTGCTTGTGGTGATGGCGATGATGCCGGGATTTGGCCGAAGCCTCCGAAACAGTTCCCCCGAGAACAAGAGCGGCAGTCATGACAGCGATTGCCGTACGCGGCCGGGCGATAGCGCCCAGCGTCGATTTTCCGTAACGCAGCATAAGTTGTTGTCCCTCAGACAGTATTGCCACAAATGTGGCAAGTGGACCCCCGTCCCAATTTCACTGGCTGAGCGTTTGACGACGTAATGAGGCGTAAAATAGGCAACGCAATCGTTCCATGACCAGATGAAATATCTTGTGATGGAACAGAACATGCCTAATGAGCCGCTTTAACGAATTTTTAAATATTAAATATACTGCACATTACATAACTATACTGAATAGCTAAGTGATCGTCGTGCATGGATAGCATTCGGTAAGTAAATGTTAAGCAGCCCGAAACGGTGACATGAAACGCGCACGCTGCGCTGCCCGCCGCGATTTCAATTGCGGACTCACCGCACTCGCCGTTGCGTGATTCAAAAGAATCGGCACCGTGTACCGTCATGCGGAATAAGAAATTCCGCCCCGGAGATGGACGATGAAACACTCCGTCAGCGACCCGATTGGCGCGTCATATCTCCCTGAAATGATTCTTTGCGAAGGCCTGCGACAAGGCATCATCAAACGCTTTCGTCGCGTTGCACCAGCGCGCGGGCTATGTTAGCAAAGCCGCGATTTGAACGGGTCACGACATTTTGTTGTGACCTAAAAATCGAAGTCCCGCTTGAATTCCAAGGACTTGGATCGCTAGGCGCCACATTCGGGCGATAGTTATTCCCTTGCGAGTTTGACAGCCTGAAGAGCGCAATTCGTGGCAGCAGAAGATCCGTCGGTTTCGGGAATGTCCGGTCGTTATGCGACGGCTCTGTTTGAGCTGGCGCGTGACGAAAAGTCCGTCGATGCGGTGAAGGCCGATCTCGACAAGTTCACAGCGATGCTGGCCGACAGTGCCGATCTGGCGCGACTGGTTCGCAGCCCGGTATTCGCCGCAGAGGTTCAGGGCAAGGCCTTGGCTTCGGTGCTGGAGAAGGCCGGAATTACCGGCATCACCGCCAATTTCCTCCGTGTCCTGACCGCGAATCGTCGTTTGTTCGCGGTGAATGACGTGATCCGCGGCTTCCGCGCGCTGGTCGCCAAGTTCAGGGGCGAAGCTACGGCTGACGTCACCGTCGCCGAGCCGCTCAGTGACAAGAATCTCGACGCTCTCAAGACCGCGCTGAAGTCAGTGACGGGCAAGGACGTCGCGCTCAACGTGAAAGTCGATCCGTCCATCATCGGCGGGCTTGTCGTCAAGCTCGGCAGCCGCATGGTGGACAGCTCGCTTCGCACCAAACTCAACTCGATCAAGCACTCGATGAAAGAGGCAGGCTGATGGACATCCGCGCCGCAGAAATTTCCGCGATCCTCAAAGACCAGATCAAGAATTTCGGCCAGGAAGCTGAAGTTTCCGAAGTTGGACAGGTGTTGTCCGTCGGCGACGGCATTGCCCGCGTCTACGGCCTCGACAACGTCCAGGCCGGCGAAATGGTCGAATTCGAGAACGGCACCCGCGGCATGGCGCTGAACCTCGAAACCGACAACGTCGGTGTCGTTATTTTCGGCGCTGACCGCGAAATTAAAGAAGGCCAGACTGTTAAGCGCACCCGTTCGATCGTGGACGCGCCGGTTGGCAAGGGTCTGCTCGGCCGCGTTGTCGACGGTCTCGGCAATCCGATCGACGGCAAGGGCCCGATCCAGGCCGACAAGCGCATGCGCGTCGACGTCAAGGCGCCGGGCATCATTCCGCGCAAGTCGGTCAACGAGCCGATGGCAACCGGCCTGAAGTCGGTCGATGCTCTGATCCCGGTCGGCCGTGGCCAGCGCGAGCTGATCATTGGTGACCGTCAGACCGGCAAGACCG
The DNA here is from genome assembly GCF_032401055.1 of Tardiphaga sp. 709. Classification (NCBI taxonomy): domain Bacteria; kingdom Pseudomonadati; phylum Pseudomonadota; class Alphaproteobacteria; order Hyphomicrobiales; family Nitrobacteraceae; genus Tardiphaga; species Tardiphaga sp. 709. The sequence continues at coordinate 3,544,587 of NZ_CP135529.1, forward strand.
CAATCGCGCTCGACACCATCCTGAACCAGAAGTCGCTGAACGTTGCTGGCGCTCCCGAGAGCCAGAAACTGTACTGCGTGTACGTCGCCGTTGGCCAGAAGCGTTCGACCGTTGCGCAGTTCGTGAAGGTGCTCGAAGAGCAGGGCGCGATGGAATACTCCGTCGTCGTCGCTGCGACCGCTTCCGATCCGGCTCCGATGCAATACATCGCGCCGTTCACCGGCTGCACGATCGGCGAATTCTTCCGCGACAACGGCATGCACGCCGTCATCATCTATGACGATTTGTCGAAGCAGGCTGTTGCTTACCGTCAGATGTCGCTGCTGCTGCGGCGTCCTCCGGGCCGCGAAGCTTATCCGGGCGATGTGTTCTATCTTCACTCGCGTCTTCTCGAGCGCGCTGCGAAGCTCAATGATTCCCAGGGCAATGGTTCGCTGACGGCGCTGCCGGTCATCGAAACCCAGGCCAACGACGTGTCTGCCTACATTCCGACGAACGTGATTTCGATCACCGACGGTCAGATCTTCCTTGAAACCGATCTGTTCTTCCAGGGCATCCGTCCTGCCGTGAACGTCGGTCTGTCCGTGTCGCGCGTCGGCTCCGCCGCGCAGACCAAGGCGATGAAGAAGGTAGCCGGCAAGATCAAGGGCGAGCTCGCGCAGTACCGCGAAATGGCGGCCTTCGCGCAGTTCGGCTCGGACCTCGATGCTTCGACCCAGCGCCTGCTGAACCGCGGTGCACGTCTGACCGAACTCCTGAAGCAGCCACAGTTCTCGCCGCTGAAGATGGAAGAGCAGGTTGCCGTGATTTGGGCCGGTACCAACGGCTATCTCGACACGCTTCCGGTCAGCAAGGTGCGCGGTTTCGAAGACGGCCTGTTGTCGCTGCTGCGCGGCAAGAACGTCGAGATCCTCAACGCGATCCGTGACAGCCGCGATCTCAAGGATGACGTCGCCGCCCAGCTCAAGGCCGTCGTCGAAGGCTTCGCGAAGACCTACGCTGCTTAATACTGCCAATGAATGGCCGGCTTATTGCCGGCCATTCACGTTGATGTCCGGCACGAGGTCGGACGTTTCGAACGAGAGGTTCGCGATCAGCTGATTAGCTAGATCGCCGGGGTGGACTGAGAATGGCCTCACTTAAAGACATGCGTGTCCGCATCGCCTCGACCAAGGCGACGCAGAAGATCACCAAGGCGATGCAGATGGTTGCGGCATCGAAGCTGCGCCGTGCGCAGACCGCTGCCGAAGCTGCACGTCCTTACGCCGAGAAGATGGATACCGTGATCGCCAGCATCGCCAGCGCGACCACACCGGGCACCGGCCCGGCGCTGTTGGTTGGTACCGGCAAGGATCAGGTCCACCTGCTGCTGGTCTGCACCGGCGAGCGGGGCCTATGTGGCGCTTTCAATTCCTCGATCGTCCGTCTGGCGCGTGAACGCGCGCTGGCGCTGATGAACCAAGGTAAAGAGGTCAAGTTTTTCTGCGTCGGTCGCAAGGGTTACGAGCAGCTGCGCCGCAACTTCGACAAGCAGATCGTCGGTCATCTCGAACTGCGTTCCGTGCGTCAGCTCGGCTTCGTCAATGCCGATGATATCGCCAAGAAAGTTCTGGCTCTCTTCAATGACGGTCAGTTCGACATCTGCACGCTGTTCTATTCGCGCTTCAAGTCGGTGATCTCGCAGATTCCGACCGCCCAGCAGATCATTCCGCTGGAAGTCGCAGCGCCTGCTGCCAATGCCGGCCCGACACCGACCTATGAATACGAGCCCGCCGAGGATGAGATCCTTGACGGCCTGCTGCCGCGCAATCTCGCGGTACAGATTTTCCGCGCGCTGCTGGAGAACAATGCTTCGTTCTACGGTGCGCAGATGAGCTCGATGGACAACGCCACGCGCAACGCCGGCGACATGATCCGCAAGCAGACACTGATCTACAACCGCACCCGCCAGGCGATGATTACGAAGGAGCTGATCGAAATCATCTCCGGCGCCGAGGCGATCTAACAGCAATAATCCGGTCTACCCGACCGCCGTTCAAGTTTCGGACTTCAGAGTCCTTGAGGTTTAAGGAGAAGTTTTCATGGCTAGCCCCGCCAACCAGACCGGACGTATCACACAGGTCATCGGCGCCGTCGTCGACGTGCAGTTCGAAGGTTACCTGCCCGCCATTCTGAACGCGATCGAGACCAAGAACGGCAACAACCGCCTGGTTCTCGAAGTCGCCCAGCATCTCGGCGAATCGACCGTCCGCACCATCGCGATGGACACCACCGAAGGTCTGGTTCGTGGCCAGGAAGTCACCGACACCGGCACGCCGATCAAGGTACCAGTGGGTGTTGGCACCCTCGGCCGCATCATGAACGTCATCGGCGAGCCGATCGACGAAGCCGGCCCGATCGATGCGGAAGGCCTCCGCGAGATCCATGCTGAAGCGCCGCTTTATACCGACCAGTCGACTGAAGCTGAAATTCTCGTCACCGGCATCAAGGTCGTCGACCTGCTTGCGCCTTACGCAAAGGGCGGAAAGATCGGCCTGTTCGGCGGCGCCGGCGTCGGCAAGACCGTTCTCATTCAGGAATTGATCAATAACGTCGCCAAGGCACACGGTGGCTACTCGGTGTTCGCCGGCGTTGGCGAGCGTACCCGTGAAGGTAACGATCTGTATCACGAGTTCATCGAGTCCAAGGTGAATGCCGACCCGCACAATCCGGATCCGGCCGTGAAGTCGAAGTGCGCTCTCGTGTTCGGCCAGATGAACGAGCCTCCAGGCGCCCGTGCCCGCGTCGCGCTGTCAGGTCTGACCGTCGCAGAACACTTCCGCGATCAGGGCCAGGACGTGCTGTTCTTCGTCGACAACATCTTCCGTTTCACCCAGGCAGGTTCGGAAGTGTCCGCTCTGCTCGGTCGTATTCCTTCGGCGGTGGGTTATCAGCCGACGCTCGCGACCGACATGGGCGCGCTGCAGGAGCGCATCACCACCACACATAAGGGTTCGATCACCTCGGTGCAGGCCATCTACGTTCCGGCCGACGATTTGACCGACCCGGCGCCGGCAACCTCGTTCGCCCACTTGGACGCAACGACCGTGTTGAACCGTGCGATCTCGGAAAAGGGCATCTACCCGGCGGTGGATCCGCTCGACTCGACGTCGCGCATGCTGTCCCCGCTGGTCGTTGGCGAAGAGCACTACCAGACCGCTCGTATGGTTCAGCAGGTGCTGCAGAAGTACAAGTCGCTGCAGGATATCATCGCCATTCTCGGCATGGATGAACTGTCGGAAGAGGACAAGCTGGCGGTGGCCCGCGCCCGCAAGATCGAGCGCTTCCTGTCGCAGCCGTTCTTCGTCGCTGAAATCTTCACGGGTTCGCCGGGCAAGTTCGTCGAACTCGCCGACACCATCAAGGGTTTCCGTGCGATCGTCGAAGGCAAGTATGATCACCTGCCGGAAGCCGCCTTCTACATGGTCGGCGCGATCGAAGAAGCCGTCGAGAAGGGCAAGAAGCTGGCTGCGGAAGCGGCATAAAGTTCTTACCCTCCCCCCGCGCGAAGCAAAGCTTCGCTAGGCGGGGAGGGTCGGCGCATTTGCGCCGGGGTGGGGTGCCGCAAGCGCCTTCGCTCGTGATAACCCCCTCCCCAACCCTCCCCCGCAAGGGGGAGGGAGCAGTCAGCGGATAACGACATGGCTACCTTTCATTTCGATCTCGTCTCGCCGGAAAAGCTCGCTTTCGCAGGCGAAGTCGATCAGGTCGATATCCCCGGCGTCGCTGGCGATCTCGGTGTGATGGCCGGTCATGCGCCGCTGGTAGCTGCGCTTCGTCCAGGCATCATGATCGTGACGGCCGGCGGCACCCAACAGAAGATCATCGTGCTCGGCGGCCTCGCCGAAGTGTCCGACAAGGGCCTCACTGTGCTGGCCGAGGTCGCGACTTCGATAGAAGAGCTCGACCGTGAAGCTTTCGCAGGCCAGATCGCCGAGATGGAAGAAAAGCTGGCCGAGAAGGAAGGCTCCGCGCTGGACCGCGCTATCGAGCGCATCGACCACTTCAAGGTCATCCAGCAGCACGTGACCTCGACGGCGATGCACTGAGCGCTATAGCCCGGATAGCGCTTCGTTTCGTCAGGGCTTCGCCTCAGACAAATTTCGCAAAACTCTCGGCCACGGCGCGATAGACCTCCCGCCGGAACGGCACCACGAGATCCGCGACGCGATCCAGCCGCTCCCAGCGCCAGGCGTCGAATTCAGCCGGCTGACCGTTACGCGGCGTCAGCGGATCGACTTCGGCATCATCCCCGGTGAATTTCAGTGCAAACCACTTCTGCCGTTGCCCGCGGAACTGCGCAAAGCGATGGCTGGGATTCTCGAACGGGATGAAGTCGTAGGTCATCCAGCCGGTCTCGCCGAGATAGTCGGCATGGCTGACGCCGGTCTCTTCCCATAATTCGCGCATTACGGCGATGCGAGGATCTTCGTTGGGATCGATACCACCCTGAGGCATCTGCCATTCCAGGCCCGGCAGGATGATCTCTGGCCCATCATCCTTGAAACGGCGGCCGATCAGAACTTTGCCGTCGGCATTGAACAGCGCGACGCCCACATTGGGACGATAGGGGCGGTTATCCGTCATTCCGGCGCTAACCGTCCGCCAGACCGGCGAATTCCTTCACCACCCGCTCATAGACGGGGCGCTTGAACGGCACGATCAGCTCCGGAAGGTTCTTCATAGGCTCCCAGCGCCAATTGATGAACTCGGCCTTGTGGCCACCGGGCGGATGCGTGACGTTGATTTCCTTGTCATCGCCGGTGAAGCGCACAGCGAACCATTTCTGCCGCTGGCCGCGATAGCGACCCTTCCAGGCCCGCCCGGCCACCGTGCGGGGAATGTCGTAGATCAACCAGTCCGGCACTTCGCCGAGCTTCTCGACCGATTGGACACTGGTTTCTTCATAGAGCTCGCGCTTGGCTGCCTCCCAGGTGTCCTCACCGGGATCGACGCCGCCCTGCGGCATCTGCCAGACATGCATGTCATCGACGTGCTCGATACCGCCGGCACGTCGGCCGATAAAGACGAGCCCCTGCGGGTTGATCAGCATCATTCCGACGCAAGTTCGATAGGGCAGGTCTTCGTAGCGCGCCATTCCGTCAATGCCTCTCGCGTCCGTTCGAGCACTCTTTACGCAGCAATTCGACCTTGCTGAATCGCAGCGATTCGGCCGTGCCAAATTCACCCTAGCCCAAAGACGCTAGCTTGATTTTGATTTCAGCATCGCGGTTGTCAATGGCACCAGCATGACCCCACGGCTTTCAAGGGTTTTCGCCCAGGCGCTGATACGTTCGATCGAGATCGGCAGCGCCGAAGCGACGCCGACAGCCACACCACGCTCCTTGGCCAGCCCCTCGAGCCGCGCCAGCGCCTTGTCGATGTCTGCGGAGGTCGGCACCGCGTCGATGGCAACATCGGAGCGTGCGAAGGGCATGCCCTGCCCTTCGGCGGCTGCGGCGGCAACGCTGCGCGGCGTCGAGCCATCGTCGAACAATGCAAGCCCGCGTTTGCTGGCCTCACGTGCAATGGGTTGCATCGCCGTGTCAGTGGCGATGAAGCGCGCGCCCATGAAATTGGCGACGCCGACATAGCCCTGGAAGCGGCTCATGTGCCACATCATGCGATCGAGATTCTGCTCGGCTGTAGCCGAGGACAACAGCGTCTGCGGGCCCGGATCGTTGTCGGGATAGTCGAACGGTTCCATCGGCAACTGCAGCAGCACCTCGTGGCGCTGCGCACGGGCGCGTTCGACCAGCTTGCCGGGATCCGAGCCATAGGGCGTGAAGCCGAGCGTTACGGCCGGCGGCAGCTTCATGATGGCATCGGTAGTCTTGGCTGCACCGACGCCGAGGCCGCCAATGACGATGGAAATGCTCGGCGTCTTCATCGCCCTGGCGCGCTCGGCCTCGGAACCGGCGGCATAGGCCGTCACGGGCTTCAGCGCGCCGATGGCGATCGGCACTAGACCGTGGCGAGATTTCTCCAACAATTTCTGATCGATACCCGTCATGACCGGCGGCGGTGCATCAACCGCGGCGCTGTCCGAGCCCTCACTGGACACCACGACGTCCTTACGAGCGCCACTGGAGCCGTCGATGATGGTGATGGTCTTCTGACCGGGAGCCTCAGGCGCCTTGGCCGTCTCGGGCGTACCGTGCTTGACCTCGACCGGCGGTTTGGCGGCGACCTTCTCATTATCGGTCGCGGCAGGCGCTTTGATCGCTACGCGCGCTACCGGCTCGCCACCCATCGGGTTGTTATTGAAGATGGCAACACCGAGAAAGCCGAGCAGCAGCAGGGCGAGAATCGTGGCAAGCGCCTGCGTTCCGGAAAAAGGCAGCCGGAACTGACGCTTACGTTTCGATTTCTGTCCAAGCGGGGCGCTTAGATCGTCCGCCGACACTGCCATGAATCTCCCGAATCAGCCGACCGGACAATAACACGCCCGGTCGTGGCCACGGCAGCCGGAAGGACATCGGATCCCTTGGGAGGATTCCAACAAAAAGGGCGACCCGAAGGCCGCCCTTTCCGCAGAATTGATGTGCGTTCGTCGATCAGTTCGGCTTGGCGGCCGCCTTGTCGTCTGCCGGCTTGTCCGCAGCAGCAGCGGCTCCCGGCGGCGGCGTGATGATTGCGTTCGACGTCACCTTGATGCCATGGAGCAAATCGGCAGCGGCCTTCAGCGCCTTGTCATTCTTGGCATCCGGCGGCACGTAGGACTGCGAACCGGTCTTCTCGTCGCCATCGTTCTTCAGATGGCCACGGAGCGAAGCCTCGCCCTTGATGTCGCGGGACTTCAGCTCATCCGGCACGTCCTGCACGATTTCGATGTCCGGGACGATGCCCTTGGCCTGGATCGACTTGCCCGACGGCGTGAAGTAACGCGCCGTGGTCAGACGCAGCGCACCGTTGCCGGAGCCCAGCGGGATGATGGTCTGCACCGAGCCCTTACCGAACGAGCGCGTACCGATCGTGGTCGCACGCTTGTGATCCTGCAGCGCGCCGGCGACGATTTCCGATGCCGAAGCCGAACCGCCATTGATCAGCACGACCACCGGCTTGCCCTTGGTCAGATCGCCAGCATGCGCCGTGCGGCGCTGGGTTTCCTCAGCGTTACGACCGCGGGTCGAGACGATCTCGCCACGCTCGAGGAACGCGTCGGAAACGGTGACGGCTTCTTCAAGCAGACCGCCCGGATTGTTGCGGAGGTCGATGATGTAGCCCTTGACCTTGTCCGCGCCGATTGCCGCGGTCTGTGCCGCGATCTCGCGCTTCAGGCCTTCGGTGGTCTGCTCGTTGAAGGTCGTAATGCGGATGTAAGCGATATCGTCGCTTTCAACGCGAGCACGCACCGAGCGAACACGGATATTGTCGCGCACGAGGGTGACGTCGAGCGGATTGTCCTGACCCTTGCGGATGATCTTCAGCTTGATCTTCGTATTGACCGGACCGCGCATCTTCTCGACGGCCTGGTTCAGGGTGAGACCCTGCACCGCTTCCTCGTCGAGGCTGGTGATGATGTCGTTGGCCATGATACCGGCCTTCGATGCCGGGGTATCGTCGATCGGAGACACTACCTTGATCAGGCCATCTTCCATGGTGACTTCAATGCCGAGACCGCCGAACTCACCGCGGGTCTGCACCTGCATGTCGCGGAAGCTCTTGGCGTCCATGTAGCTGGAATGCGGATCGAGACCGGTGAGCATGCCGGAAATCGCCGACTCGACCAGCTTGCTGTCGTCGGGCTTCTCGACATAGTCGCTGCGGACGCGCTCAAACACGTCGCCGAACAGGTTGAGTTGACGATAAGTATCCGAGGTCGCTGCGCGGGCACTGGTGCCCATGAACACGGCGCGTGGCTGGGTCACGAAGAGCGTCAAGGCGGCGCCAGTGGCAGCACTCAGCAGAATTATGGAAGTCTTGCGCATCATCCGCGAACCTTTTCGCCTTCGTTAGCGGCCCACCATGGGCCTGGATCAATGGGAGTCCCGTCCTTACGGAACTCGATATAAAGCACAGGCTGGCTGGCATTGGCCGCAAGGACGGATGCTACCCGGGATGTTGATCCCATGACAGCGATCGGTTCCCCGGTAAGGACGAACTGACCAATGTTCACCGAAATACGCTCCATCCCGGCGATCAAGACATGATACCCGCCCCCAGCGTTGAGGATCAAGAGTTGTCCATAGCTACGGAACGGACCGGAATAAACAACCCAGCCGTCACACGGTGTTGTGACCTGCGCACCCGCCCGTGCGGCCAGTGATATGCCCTTTTCGACGCCACCTACACCGTCGGAACCGCCGAAATTGCGAATTTTAACCCCGTTGACCGGAAGTGCGAGCATGCCCTTTGCCGACGCAAAGGCGATCGCCGGACTGAGCCTGCCGGGGTCCTTGAAGGCGCCGATATTCGGCTTGCCGTTGCTGAGCGCCGCCGGCGTGCCCTGCAGACTGGCTGTGGCCGCTGCCTTCGCCGCCGCCTTGGAATCCTGCTCCATCTTCGCGATCAGGCCCTGCAGACTGTCGACCTGACGGGACAACGTCAGTGCACGCGCGGCTTCCGCTTCCATGTCCTTTTCGACAGCCGACTGCTGCTTCTGGCGCTCCTCAGTAAACGACGCGAGGCGTGTCTGTTCTTCTTTCAGCTTGTCGCGATCGCCGGCAAGCTGATCGCGCTCCGTCGAGATCGCCTTGCGCAAATTCACGAGTTCGCTGAGGTCAGCCACCAGTTTCTCGGCGCGCGCGCGCATATCGGGCACGACGGAGCCGAGCAGCATCGCGGTGCGCAGCGACTTCAACGCGTCTTCGGGACGTACCAGCAAAGCCGGCGGCGCGCGGCGGCCCGCGCGCTGCAGCGCCGACAACACTTCGACGATCTCGCCGCGGCGCGATTCCAGCGTGCCGCGAATCTGCTGCTCGCGCGCATCCAGCGGACGCAGACGCACTTCAGCGTCGTCGATGCGGGCTTCCACGCCGCGAACGCGGGCGGCGATATCGATGAGCTGCTGACTAAGCTTGCCGCGATCCTGTCCGATTGCCGCGATATCGGCTTTCAGTTTTGCCTGCAGCTCCGCAGCGCTCTTCTGCTGCGCGCGGATCGCTTCGAGCTCCTGCTCGCGCTGACGAATGATATCAGGTGATGGTGCATTGGCTTGCTGGATTGGCGTAACCGTTTGCGCCCGGACCGAGGTCGTCATCAAACCTGCAAGAGTCGCTGATACCAGCATCATAGAAAACGACGACGCGTTCAACATCCCGCGGCGAACGGCGTCGTGTTCAGATGGAATGGACCGCGGTGACAGCATCGTGGTTTCGACAGCGCCTTCTTTCAAACGCGTTACGCTCAATACCGTGAGCTAAACGCGGTGATACGGGTGGCCAGCTAAAATTGTAGCGGCCCGGTAAATCTGTTCCAGAAGCATGACGCGAACCATTTGATGCGGCCAGGTCGCCGAGCCGAATGCAATGCTCAGTTTGGCTTTGCGCCGCAATTCGGGCGAAAGTCCGTCCGCCCCGCCGATGACAAAAACATTATGCGGCACCGCTTCGTCCCGCCACTTCCCGATATGGCGAGCGAAACTGGCGCTGTCGACGCTGCTGCCACGCTCGTCGAGCGCTACTAATACAGCCTTTTCCGGAATCAGCGCCGAAATCGCCGCTGCTTCCTCATTGATCCGGGTCGCCGCATCGCGTGCGCGGCTTTCCGAAATTTCATGAATCGCAAGGCCACGAAAACCGAGCTTGCGGCCGATATCGTCGAAGCGATCACGGTACCGTTCCGCGAGTTCGCGTTCCGGACCCTGCTTGAGCTTGCCGATGGAAATCACAAGAAGATGCATTGGCGCAGACTAGCACGCGTCGCGCCGTTGCCGAATGCCCGTGGCTCAAACAGCCTTCAGTCCGATCCGCGGTTCATCCGACGGGCTCTGCGTCCACAATCGTTCCAGATTGTAGAATTCGCGAACCTCTGGCCGGAAGACATGCAAAATGACTTCGCCGGTATCGATCAGCACCCAATCGCAATTGGACAGGCCTTCGACATGCAGCTTCTTCTGGCCGGCTTCCTTGAGACCCTTGGCAACATTTTCGGCCACCGCACCGACATGGCGATTCGACCGGCCTGTCGTCACGATCATGTAGTCGGAGAAGGCCGACTTGCCGCGCAGGTCGATGGTCACCGTTTCCTCGGCCTTCATGTCGTCAAGGCGAGCGAGAACGAGATTGAGCGTTTCGGTCGCGCTGTCGCGCAGCGGTGCTGCTGCAGCGGATTTCTTCGCTTTGGGCGCAGCAATCTTCTTCGGAATGGCAGCCTTTGGAGCGGCCTTTGCGGCAGCAGGCTTGGTAGCGGCCTTCGGCTTTGCGGATTTTGACGCGGCGGCCTTTTTCGGCGCGGCAGTCTTCTTTACCGAAGTGGGTTTCTTGGGCGAAGCGGTCGCTTTAGGAGAAGCGGCCTTGGACGAGGCTTTCTTGGCGCCCGTCTTGGACAATACAGAAGTGGCCAGAGGACCATTCCTTTCACTGTATTGGGACGCCGAATCCGACGCCCGGTGAGATCAAGTATGCATGTGGGAATGCCGGATTCAATATTCCAGCGCCCGCCCTATAGCACTTATCGGGCGAGTGTTGTGGAATTACGTCTTCCAGCTGCCATCCGGGTTCCGCAGCCGGGTGGAGGACAGATTCAGCTTCAAACCGGTCAGAAATACCCATGCGGGAGGCTTCATGTCGGCCAATGACCCAGCGTCCTGCTCCGGTATCCGGTAACGGCCGAGGGCCTGGGCCGCGGTCGATGCCAGTCCCTGGAAGCTCTGCGGCGGCCGGTCGATGACCGCAAAGGGCACCTCTCCGGCAATCACCTGCCAACTCTCCCAGCGGTGAAACTGGGCGAGATTGTCGGCACCCATGATCCAGACAAATCGTGCTTGCGAACATCGACGTCGGAGGTAGCTGATGGTGTCGACGGTATAGCGCGTACCGATGACACTCTCGAGACAGGTGACATCGATGCGCGGATGATCGGCCATCGCCTTCGCAGCAGCCGCGCGCTCGGCGAGATCGTGCAGATTGCGTTGATCCTTCAGCGGATTGCCCGGCGAGACCAGCCACCAGACGCGATCGAGCTGCAACCGTTTCATCGCGAACAGGCTGATGGCCCGATGCGCGGCATGCGGCGGATTGAACGATCCGCCAAGCAGACCGATCCGCATGCCGGGACTATGTGGCGGTATGCCCTGCGCCGGCGGGACTGAATGCAAATCCAATTCAGTCTCCACGCGCCGAAAAGCACATGATCACGGCCGGGTCTGCCCAGTGCCGTGAATGCGATATTTGAAACTGGTGAGCTGCTCGGCACCGACCGGGCCGCGCGCATGGAATTTGCCGGTGGCGATTCCGATTTCCGCACCGAAGCCGAATTCACCGCCGTCGGCAAACTGCGTCGAGGCGTTATGCAGTACAATCGCCGAATCCACTTCGTTGAGAAACTTCGTGGCCACCGCGACGTCCTCGGTGACGATCGCGTCGGTGTGATGCGAGCCGTGATCGCGAATATGCGCGAGCGCATCATCGACACCATCGACGACCCTGGCCGAGATGATCGCATCCTCGTATTCGGTGTCCCAATCCTCGTCCGTTGCAGGCTTTACGCGCGCATCGGCCTGCTGCACAGCGGCGTCGCCGCGCACCTCGCAGCCGGCATCAATCAGCATTTCCACCAAAGGCTTCAGATGCGTGCCCGCGACTGCGCGGTCAATCAGCAGTGTTTCCGTTGCGCCGCAGACACCGGGGCGACGCATCTTCGCATTCAGCACGATCGACTTCGCCATTTCGAGCTTGGCGGCATGATCGACATAGGTGTGATTGACGCCTTCGAGATGGGCGAACACCGGCACGCGCGCTTCGGCCTCGACGCGCGCAACCAGGCTCTTGCCGCCGCGAGGCACGATCACATCGACACCGCCATTGAGGCCGGTGAGCAGCAATCCGACCGCCGCACGATCTCGCGTCGGCACCAGCGTGATCGCGGCTTCCGGCAGTCCGGCTTCACGCAGGCCCTGCGCCAGACATTCGTGAATCGCACGGCAAGAGCGGAAACTGTCCGAGCCGCCGCGCAGGATCACGGCATTGCCGGACTTCAGGCACAGCACGCCGGCATCCGCCGCGACATTCGGACGGCTCTCGAAAATCACCGCAACGACGCCGAGCGGCACCCGCACGCGCTCGATGGTCATGCCATTCGGCCGCTGCCAGCTCTCGGTGACGGCGCCGACGGGATCGGCGATGTCATGGATGACGCGGATGCCATCCGCCATCGCGTGCACGCGCGCCTCGGTCAGGGTCAACCGATCAATAAAGGCCGATGTGGCGCCATTGGTGCGCACCTCGGCCACATCCTCGGCATTGGCCAACAGAATCGCCGGCGCTCCGGCGCGGATCGCGCGTTCCATGGCCTCAAGCGCCCGGTTCTTTTGCTCCGTTGGAGCCACCGCCAACGCACGCGCCGCCGCACGGGCGCTCCGGGCGAGATCGTTCATCAGGACAGGCAAATCTGCCGATCCGTCGATGGCTTTCAGCGAGGCGGTCATAAGGGGCTCAAATTAGCGGAATAGGACTATTCCTCCCAAAATAGGGACTCATGGGAGCAAGGTCAAAGCGTGTTCGCTACCATCCTGCCGCTGTGCGCTCGCGGATCGATTGCGCCACGAGCTGGATGCCGCGGTAAAGCGCGCGACCGGCCGGCGACAGGTCACGCCCGACGCGACGGATCAGATACAGATCGCGCTCGATGGCGGGATCGAGCAGCCTGCGGAAGGTCAGCACGGGGTGGTCCGTCGCCGGCAACGCCAGACCTGGCAATGGCGCCACGCCGACGCCGGCCTCGACCATGGCGAGCAGGGTCGCCGGGTGTTCGGCCTCATGCAGCGGGTTGCTACGCCCCAGTTCCTGCAGACCGCGTTCCATTTCCAGCCGGATGCCGGTGCCGGTCGCCATTGCGATCATGCCTGCAGCGACGCCGTCCATCCAGTTCACGGTGCTTTGTGACGCCAGCTGATGATCCCGCCGCATCACCAGCGCAAAACGGTCGGTCAGCAGCTTCGTCGCGTCAAGATCCGCATCCTCACCCGGCACATTGGCGATGCCGAGCTCGGCGTCGCCGCTGCGCAGCCCGGCAATGATCTGATGCCGTGACACTTCCTTGAGCGTCACGCTCACCATGGGATATTCGCGCTGGAAGTTCGCCAACACCACCGGCATCAGACGCAACGCCACCGACGGCACACAGGCTACCGTAACGTGGCCGCGGCGATGCTCACGCAGGTCTCGCAAATCCTGGATCTGGTGATCGAGATCCGCCAGCAGGCGCTGGATTCCCGGGAGGAATTCGACACCGACCTTGCTGAGCTGAACGCTGCGTGTCGTCCGGTCCAGCAGCCGAACCTGCAACTCATCCTCGAGCTGGCGAACGGCCTGGCTGAGGGCGGACTGGGAGACGCCAAGTTTCCGCGCGGCTCGGCTGAAACTGCCAGCCTGAACCACCTCGACGAAGGCACGGAGTTGCCGAAGGTCGATATTCATAAGCATTACAGATAAATATATCTATTTTTCCCGACTTGTTAATGAAATTAACGGGTGCAAGAATTTTATGCGACAAATCGCTGCGGCTAAAAACTATGCAGCGCACCATCTGACATCGGCAATGGCGGCGAGGACAGAGGCATGATCGACAGGCGCAACCTACTCAAATATTCGCTCATCGGCGCCGCAGCGGCGCCGTTTGCAGGCCTGGGAGGCCCGGCCTTTGCCGCCGGCCGCAAGGTTCTGGTGTCCGAAGCCATCCGGCTCGGCATGTATGCCTCGCTCTATGTCGCCGCCGACAAAAGCTTGTTCGCCAAGCATGGCCTCGACACCGACCTGTCGACCGCGGGCGGCATCGCTCTGCCGGTGCCGATCCTGCTGTCCGGCCGTGGCCAGATCGGCGTCACCAGCCCTGGCATGTCCGTTAATGCCACCCGTGAAGGCGGCAAGATCAAGAATATCGCCAAGATCGTCGGCGGCGTGTCGATGTGGGGAATGACCCGCCCGGACACCAAGATCACTACCATCGATGATCTCCGCGGCAAGACCATCGCGACGCTGAAATTTCCGTCCTCGACGATCCAGGTCCCGACTTACGCGATGAAGACGGTCGGCAAGTTCGACCCCAAGGAAGCCGGCGTCACCTTCCTGGAATTGCCGCCGGGCGCCCAGGCCGCAGCCGTCAAAGATGGCCGTGCCGACATCGCCACCGCATTCGAATGGGACATCAGCATCGGCGCCGAACAGTTTGGCCTCGTACCGTCGCTATCATTTGCCGATCTGCTTGGTCCGCTGTGTTTCACGACGGCCATGACCACCGAAGACGTGATCGCCTCCAACCCGGAGGCGCTGCAAGGCTTCTGTAACGCCATCGCCGAGGCGCAGAAGATGATGCACGAGAACAACGCCGTCTTCACCGAGGTTGCAGAGAAGTACTTTCCGAAAGTCTCGCCGTCGGTCGTCGGAAATGCGACGAAGAACTTCTTTGGCAGCAAGACGGCTATCCCGAAAAACCCGACCATCTCCGTCGAGGAATGGGATCGCGCGATGTTGCTCGAACAAGGCGGTGGCGCCGTCTCAACGACGCTTCCCTATGCACAAATGGTCGACAATCGCTTCGCCGAGAAAGCGACCAAAGAATTCGGATTGGCGTGATGTCGGTTTCAACCAGCTTTCCGCCTGAACGGCGCTACGTCACCTTGCCCGCACGCCCCGAGCCGCTGCGGCTCGCGGTCGAGGAGACCGCAGTCATCGTCGTCGACATGCAGAACGCCTACGCGTCGCCGAACGGCTATCTGGATCTCGCGGGCTTCGACGTGACCGGCGCCAAGGCAGCGATCGTGGCCGTCAAGGAGACGCTGGAGGTCGCGCGCGAGGCCGGCGTCACCGTGATCTACTTCCAGAACGGCTGGGACGCCGACTATGTCGAGGCCGGCGGTCCGGGATCCCCGAACTGGCACAAATCGAACGCACTCAAGACCATGCGCGCGCGCCCGGAATTACAAGGCAGCCTGCTCGCCAAGGGTGGCTGGGACTATGCGCTCGTGGATGAACTCCAGCCACAGCCCGGCGACATCGTGGTGCCGAAGCCGCGCTATAGCGGTTTCTTCAACAGCCAGTTCGACAGCATCCTGCGCGCGCGCGGTATCCGCAACCTGGTGTTCTGCGGGGTTGCCACCAATGTCTGCGTGGAATCGACCCTGCGCGACGGCTTCCATCTCGAATATTTCGGCGTGATGCTCGAAGACGCCACGCACCAGGCCGGCCCCGACTACGTCCAGAAGGCGGCCGTCTTCAACATCGAAACCTTCTTCGGCTGGGTTTCCAGCACGGCCGATTTCCGCCGCGCTTTCGCGCAGACCGAACCATCCACGAAAACCTGAGGATCCCATGACAGATCGCGCGATCATTCCGCCCGGCACTCATCCGCCGCTCGCACCTTACTCGCCCGGCATGATGGCCGACGGCGTGATCTATGTGTCCGGCACGCTGGCCTTCGACAAGAATAACGACGTCGTTCATGTCGGCGATGCGGCGGCGCAGACCCGGCACATCCTGGAGACGATCAAAAGCGTGCTGGAGACCGCAGGCGCGACCATGGCCGACGTCACCTTCAACTCCATCTTCGTCACCGACTGGGCCAACTATGCCGCCGTCAATAAAGTCTATGCCGAATACTTCCCCGGCGAGAAGGCCGCCCGCTACTGCATCCAATGCGGATTGGTGAAACCGGATTGCCTCGTCGAGATCGCGTCGATCGCACACAAGCGAGCTTGATGTGACGACCATCGAAGCCACCCAGGTCAATGTCGAGCGGCGGCTGATGCCGGCGGTCCTGCGGATCGCGCTGCTGCAAGTGGCACTCCTAGCTCTGTTACTTGCAGCCTGGGAAATTGCGATCAGCTTCAAATGGATCGCTGTCTATCTCTACGGACGGCCAAGCGGCATCTTCGCCAAGGCCTCTGTTCTGATCGCCAACGGAGAACTCCTGCGCGACGCCGCACTGACTGCCTGGGAAGCCATCGCCGGATTCCTGATCGGCACCATCGCCGGCAGCGCCGTTGGTCTGCTGCTCTGGCTGTTTCCAACCAGCGCAGCGGTACTGCGCCCCTATCTCATCGCTCTCAACGGTCTGCCGAAGATCGCACTCGCACCCTTGATTATCGTGTGGTTCGGAATCGGCATCTCGTCGAAGATCGCCATCGCCGCCATCATCACCTTCATCGTCGCGGTGATCACCGCCCAACAAGGCGCCAAGGAAGTCGATAGCGACCTGATTAAATTGATGCGCTCGCTCGGTGCCAGCCGATGGAAGACCTGGCGAACCGTCGTCATTCCGGGCGCCATGCCCTGGATCGTGTCCGCCTTCCGTCTCAATGTCGGCTTCGCGCTGATCGGCGCAGTGGTCGGCGAGTATATCGCCTCGAAAGAGGGTCTCGGCTACATGATCTACTACGCCGGCGTGCTCTACGATTTGAACGCCGTGTGGGTTGGCATCGCCGCGCTCATGGCAGTGGCACTGCTGATGTACGGCGCGATCGACATTCTCGAACGCCGCCTGCGCTTCTGATTTTTCATCACTCGAACACGCAAGACCAGCAATGCCCTATGCCAGCGGCGGTGACGCCGACATCTATTACGAAACTCATGGACACGGAACGGCGATCCTCATGTCGGCTGGCATGGGCGGTAGCGGATCGTTCTGGGCGCCGCAGCTGAACGCCCTTGCGCAACACCACCAAGTTATCCTCTACGACCACGTCGGCACTGGCCGTAGCGCGACTAACAGCGCACCACCGCGATCGATTGCGGGCATGGCCGACGACATCGCGCATGTGCTCGACCACGCTGGCGTCAGCGATGCCCATGTGGTGGGCCATGCCATCGGCGGCATCGTCGGAATTGAACTTGCCCTGCGCAATCCCGCACGCTTGCGCAGTCTGGTGGTGGTGAACGGCTGGAGCCGGGCCGATCCATTCCTGCGACGCTGCTTCGAAGTTCGCAAGCAGATCCTGAATCAATCGGGTCCGAAAGCATATGTGCGGGCGCAGCCGCTGTTCCTCTATCCGCCACGATGGATTTCCGACAATGCCGCGCAACTGGACGCCGAGGAAGAACGTATCCTCGCGCACTTCCCGGCAGCTGCCACGATGAATGCGCGCATCGACATGTTTCTCGCCTTTGATCCCGGCGACGCCCTCGCGACCATTACAACGCCGACACTGCTGGCCTCGTCGCGGGATGACAGCCTGGTACCGGCCTATCTCTCGCAACAACTGGCCACCGCTATTCCGGGCGCACGCGTGCGCGAGGTGGAATGGGGCGCCCATGCCTTCACCGCTGTGACTCCCGATGTTTTCAATAACATGCTGCTCGGCTTCTGCAGCGAGGTGGATGCATGAACGTCATGACGCAAATCGAAACGTCGCCATCCACATCCGCTGTGCTCAAGGCCGAACAGGTCGGCGCATCCTTCGGAAGCGGCAAGCAGTATGTCGAAGCTATCCGCGACGTCAGCTTTGAACTGCGGCAGGGCGAAACCTTGGCCATTGTCGGCCCGTCCGGCTGTGGCAAGTCCACATTGTTCAATGTCATTGCGGGTTTGCTGAAGCCGACACGGGGGCATGTCGAGGTCGGGGGCATCCGCGTCGATGATGCCGCAGGGCATGTCGGCTATATGCTCCAGAAGGATCTGCTGCTGCCGTGGCGCTCCGTCATCGACAATGTGATGCTTGGCTTGGAGGTACGCGGCGCGCCGCGGCAGACCTCTCGCGAAATTGCCATGAAATTGATCCGCGCCTACGGCCTCGCCGGTTTCGAGAACGCCAAGCCCGCAACCTTGTCAGGCGGCATGCGCCAGCGCGTGGCAATCATGCGCACGCTGGCGTTCGATCCGCAGGTGATCCTGCTCGATGAGCCATTCTCGGCGCTGGACTTCCAGACCCGCCTGCTGCTGCAAGCCGACGTGTCGCGCATCATCGCCGAAAACGGCAAGAGCGCCATTCTTGTCACCCATGACATCGGCGAAGCCATCGCCATGGCCGACCGGGTTCTAGTGCTCAGCGCGCGGCCGGCGACCGTGCGGGCGCTGCACATCATCGACCTGCCCAAGGCAGGCCGCGATCCCGTGGCGCTACGCACCGACGCTGCCTTCCAGTCCTATTTCGCCAATATCTGGGCCGACCTGGAAATGCCTGCCACGGCCGCGTGAAGCGTCAAAGCTGTAGCTGATTGTTGTGGCTGAGACATATGACGCCGAAGCGCAAATGGTGCCGCAAACAGGACTCGAACCTGTGACCCCGTCATTACGAATGACGTGCTCTACCAACTGAGCTATTGCGGCGAACCAAGCGGCGATTCGGCTTTTCGGCCGAAAACGCTGGGGCATCTGATATCGCCCGGGGCTCCGCTTTGCAAGAAGCCGAGACGTCTCCGGCGACCGAAAAGCTGAGCGAACCACCCGCCGAAACCGGCCACTTCGGCCTGAATCAGGGGCGTTAGCCGCCCCAACGGCGCAGAAAGCCGCGCCAACCGCCCTGTTGCTGGCCAGCATTCAGTTCGGCGAATTCATCGCGATAATCGTCCGCCTCGTCCACGCCGGGATCGTCCGGAGGCCTGACGATGGGAATGACGGCCGGAATAGCCACCGCGGGCTTGGCGGCACTGGCGATATCGCTGCGGTCACGGAACAGCGGTGGCGGCGCGGGGGCCGGTTTCGGGAGCGGCGCCGGCGCCTCGGCGGGCTCGGGCGTAGCATCGGCCACCGGTTCGGGCTGCGCTGGTACTTCAGGTTCCGCCGCGAGGTCCTGAGCCGGCGCGGAGGGTGTGATCTCGGTCGGCACGGGCACCACGGGTTTAGGCACTGCCGGCGGCGGAGCCAGCACGGTCTCGCGCAAAATCTCGGTCTCGATGGTCGAGGCCCTGTCCGACGGCAGCGCGGCCAGGGGCGTCTGCCACTGGAACGCATCGATCCGTCCGGTGACCGGCGACACCGGCCGCCAGCGATCGGACACATAGCCGTCCGCGGTCCAGACCGGATCGTGCAACGCGCGCACGGCACGCAATGTCCAGGCGCGGGCGCGGCCGCTGTCGCCATGTTCGGTACGTTCGATTTCCGCCATCAGCATCGCAACGCGCTGGGTGGAGTCGGCCGTGAACGGCGCCAGTGCTTCGCGGGCGCGCGTGAATTCGGCGGCATCGATGGCCGCACGGGCGATCGCCAGCGCGCCTTCGATATGGCCTGGCACTTTCGATGCCAGCGTCTCGACACGCACCAGCCGCTGCCGCGCGGAATCGCCGAGCTTCACATGGGCATAGGCGTCAGCGAGATCCGGATGCGGCTGCGCCAGCCACGCTATCTCGATGATCTTCATTGCCCGACGGGTCTGATGCGCCTCGCTCTGGAATCGGCTGGCGAGAACGGCGGCTGGCACCAAAGTTGGCGCAAGCTTGATCGCCTCGGTCACGCTGTCGCGGGACAGATCGCGATCTTGTGTCTCAAGCTCCAGCGCACGCGCGGTAAGCAGCACGCCGCGCTGCCGACGAAACGCCGCGCGATCGATCAGGCCAGAGGCAAAATTGTTGTCGAGGATTTTCAACGCGCCGGTCCAATCGCTCTGCGCGCAGCGGAAGCCAAGAACGGCTTGCGACGCCCATGTCGATGCCGGCGATAATTTCAGCGCTTCTTCGGCAATCGTCACGGCGGCGACGGGATCGTCGCTGCGCTGCGCCTCGATGAACAGGCCGCGCAGACCCAACAATCGCGTATCGGCACGCTCGGCCATCGCCTGAAACGCACGATGCGCACCGGCGCGATCGCCATCGAGCTGGGCGGACTGAGCATGCAGCAACAGAGCGAGCGGATCGTCAGCCGTCAAACGCTTGGCGAGATCGGCATGACGCCGCGCGGCGTGGCCATCGCCCTGCCCGATCGCCAGCAGACCATGCGTGATGGCCTGACGTCCGCGCGCCTGACGCTTTTGATGGCGGCGACGGCGCATTCGCTTCGGCGCACGCCACAAACCACGCAGGAGCGACCAGGCGAACACCACCGCGACGATGGTCAGGCCGAGCACCAGCACAAACACCGGCACCGACGGCGAAGCGCGCCAGACGCCCCAGGATATCACGACATCGCCGGGCTGATCGGCGACCCAAGCGGCCCCAACGGCCGCAAGCGCTATCAACACAAGAAACAAAATGATGCGAAACATCGGATTCCTATGGCGCCGGTTTGGAGAGCGCCGCCATCGCGTCGGCTGCGAATTGACGTGAAGCGGCCATCGCTGCATCGCGCATATCGACCTTATCGAGCCAGGGCTGAACCACGGCACGATCCGCTGGAGACAACGTAAGCAACTCACGTTTGGCTGTGGCGATGTCATTGCTACGTGCAGCGGCGCCCGCGCGCGAGACCGCGCTGCTGTTGTTACCTATACCGACAGCGTCGGTACGCTCGATGCGGACCAGCTTTGCAGCGCCGGCCTGCAGGCGGTCCATGAAACCTGCACTTGCGGCAGGTGCCTCCGTCGGAGCCGGTGTCAGCTTCGGCAGCAATACAAGCAGTTCGCGGCTGAGCGCGACTGCGTTTGGTACGCCCGTCGTTGCAAACGCATCGAGCGACTTCAGCTGATTGGCATTGCTTGCAAGCGATTTGACGGCTGCGAGTGCGGCCACATAAGGCTCGCCTTGACGCACTGACGTGTCGAGCAGTGATGCCGCAACAACACGGCGCAAGGCCCCGTCATCGACAGGTTTGGTATTCTGTTGGACGGCCGAAGACTTCAGCTCGCTGGCGGTACTTTCGATCTGCCCGAGCCGCTCATTGATCGGCCCGAGATCGACCACACCAGCGGCCGGGCGCGGCGCGGATTTGAGTTGATTGAGATCGGCGACGACACGGTCCGATTGCGTCTTTACGGCAGTGAGATCGCCGCGCAATCCCGCGATGGATTTCTCGAGCGCATCAATCCGCGTCGCGAGAGCCGTGTCGGGCGCAGCGACCGGGCGGGCTTCGATCTGCGCAACGCGAGAGGTCAGCGAATCGACATCTGCCTTGTCGCTCGAAGCAATGCCGCTCAGGCCGAACCATGCAATTCCGGCGACAAGCGCACCGGCAACCGCGCCAACGGCGGCGGGAACCAGGACAGGTGCACGCGCAGGTGGGATGGCCGCCTGCTTTTCAACCGCAGCCTCCACGGCGGGCTCGGACGGCGGCATATCCGACGGCGCGGTATCGACAGCCTCCGATGGCGTTTCCGGTGCCTCAGATTCCGCAGCAGCCGGGCGCTCCGTGACTTCGGCAGCCGTCAATTCGATGGTTGGCGGCGGGCGTTTGGGCCGACCGGCATCCGGAGACGATCCCGTCTCATTATCGTCGGCCATGGCGTCGGTTCCCTCGTGACATGCCCGATCCCTATCGGGATTTGGTCACAGCAGTCTTAACGCGATAATGGCGGGATGGCACGGTCCAGCGCCGCGAACAGGGCATTTTCGTCCGGGGTCTGCGCCACCACGACCTGGGTAGCCCCGGCATCATGCGCAATCGTGCCGACCGCAGCCGACAGGCAATAATGTGGAACTGCGAGGGCAGCGATCTCGACGCCCGACAAGCCTACCGCCTGAAAGAATGCCCGGACGCTCCGCCGCGAATAATGCAGCACCGCCTCGACCTTACCGGCCACGAAGGCCGCGGAAACATCATGTGGCAGATCGGCAACCGGCATCATTCGGTAGGTGGTCTGTGTCACCACCGTGAAACCCCGCGCGCCGAGTTCGGCGGCGAGATCCCGCGCCAGATCGGCGCCGGCCAGATAAAGGAGCGGGCGGGTCTTGTTCAGCAGCTTGTTCTTGCTGCTCTTCATCAATAGGTCCCGCAGCGCCGCAGCGTCAGCTTCGGCGGATATGACCTTGGCAAAGCCGAGATTGCGCGCGGCCTCTGCGGTCCGGTCGCCGACCGCGAACAGCGGCAGGCGAAGCAGGGCTGCCTGCACCGGCTGATCGGCAAGTGCGCGCAGTGCATTGGCCGACGTCACGATCACCGCGCCGAAATCCGCGTCCGAATCGATGGACAGCATCACCTTTTCGAAGCGCAGCATCGGCGCCACCAGCACCTCGAAGCCCCGCGCGCGCAAGGCCGCAGCGGTGCTGGTATTGTCAGGCTGCGGACGAGTGACGAGAATAGCCATATCTGAGGTCCGGTTTCGGGGGTCTCGCATGCCACGCAGGGCATCGAGTGATTGCACCTTGCAACCCCGCAATGCTACGCCGGGGGCAGGAAAAGCCCGGATTTGGCTGATTTAGCAAGGACCGATAGTGACCACCGACCAACCGATGCTGGTGCTGGGAATCGAGACGACCTGCGATGAGACCGCGGCCGCCGTTATCGAACGCCAGCCCGACGGCAGCGGCAAGATCCTGTCCAATATCGTCCATTCGCAGATCAACGACCATGCGCCCTATGGCGGCGTGGTGCCCGAGATCGCCGCGCGCGCCCATATCGACCTGCTCGACGGCATCGTCGGCCGCGCCATGAAGGATGCCGACGTCAATTTTGCCCAGCTAAGCGGCGTTGCGGCGGCGGCCGGGCCCGGCCTGATCGGCGGCGTCATTGTGGGTCTCACCACCGCCAAGGCTATCGCGATGGTGCATGACACCCCGCTGGTGGCCGTGAACCATCTTGAAGCCCATGCGCTGACGCCTCGGCTGACCACTTCGCTGACGTTTCCGTATTGCCTGTTTCTCGTTTCCGGCGGCCATACCCAGATCGTGGCGGTGCTTGGCGTCGGCCACTATGTCCGACTCGGCACCACCGTCGATGACGCCATGGGCGAAGCCTTCGACAAGGTCGCCAAGATGCTCGGCCTGCCCTATCCCGGCGGCCCGCAGGTGGAACGCGCCGCATCGGGCGGCGATCCCAAGCGCTTTGCCTTTCCGCGGCCGATGCTCGGCCGGCCCGATGCGAATTTTTCGCTTTCCGGTCTCAAGACTGCGGTCCGTAACGAGGCAAGCCGTCTCATTCCGCTGGAAGAACAGGACATCGCGGATCTCTGCGCCAGCTTCCAGGCGGCGGCGCTGGAATCGACGGCGGATCGATTGAGCGTCGGCCTCAGACTGTTCGAGGATCAATTCGGCCCGCCGCATGCACTGGTGGCGGCCGGCGGTGTCGCCTCCAATCAGGCCATCCGTGGCGCGCTGCAGTCCGTCGCCGCAAAAGCGCAGACCACGCTGATCATCCCGCCGCCGGCACTGTGCACCGACAATGGCGCGATGATCGCCTGGGCCGGCGCAGAGCGTCTTGCGCTAGGACTCACCGACACGATGGAAGCGCCGCCCCGCGCGCGCTGGCTGCTCGATGCCGACGCGAAGGCGCCAGCAGGTCATTCCAAATCCCGCGCGGCTTACTGAAGAGCTCACTATGGCCGACTTCAATTCAGTGGCGGTGATCGGCGCTGGGGCCTATGGCACCGCATTGGCCGATGTCGCCGCGCGCGCCGGCCGCGAAACCGTGCTTTATGCGCGCTCGACTGCAGCCGCCGAACTAATGCAAGTGTCTCGCGCCAATCCGCGATTGCCCGGCGCTGCCATCGATGACTCTGTCTTCGTCACCGCCGATCTTTCGCTGGCCGCACGTGCCGATACCATTCTGCTCGCGGTCCCCTCGCAGCAATTGCGCGAGGCATTGGCCGCGCTCGCGCCGCTATTGCCGGCAGGCGTTCCGGTGGTCGCCTGCGCCAAAGGCATCGAGCGCGGCAGTCATAAATTCATGACGGAGGTCATCGTCGACGTCGCACCGCATACGATCCCTGCCATTCTATCGGGACCGAATTTCGCTGACGACGTTGCGGCTGGCTTGCCCACGGCCGTGACGCTCGCTTGCGCCGACGAGGATATTGCCGTCGCACTCGTGCAGGCCCTGGGTTCGGCGACATTCCGTCCTTATCACTCCACCGATGTGCGCGGCGTCGAGATCGGTGGTGCGGCGAAGAACGTACTGGCGATTGCCGCAGGCATCGTCGCCGGCAAGGAACTGGGCGCCTCGGCCCTCGCAGCACTCACCACGCGCGGTTTCAGCGAACTACTGCGACTAGGCATCGCATGTGGCGCGCGCACCGAGACGCTGTCGGGCCTGTCAGGATTGGGCGACCTGATCCTGAGCTGTTCGAGCGCGCAGTCGCGCAATTTTTCACTCGGCATGGCGCTGGGCCGCGGCGAGCAACCAGCGCGCGGCAAACTCGCCGAGGGTGAGTTCACGGCGCCGGTGCTGATCGAGATTGCGACATCGAAGGGCGTCGATATGCCGGTAGCAAAGGCCGTGGCGGCAATTCTGGCCGGCCAGGCAACCATCGATCAGGCAATCGATGGCCTGCTGACACGGCCATTCAAGGCAGAAGGTTAGAGACGGGATGAAATACTGGCTGATCAAATCGGAGCCCGACGCCTGGTCGTGGGACGAGCAGAAAAAGGCCGGTGCCAAGGGCACCGAATGGACCGGTATCCGTAACCACACCGCCAAGCTGAACATGATGAAGATGAAGAAGGGCGACCGCGCCTTCTTCTATCATTCGAATATCGGCAAGGAGATCGTGGGTATCGCCGAGATCATCAGGGAGCATCATCCCGATCCCACCGCCGAGCCGGGAACGCCCTGGGTCTGCGTCGACGTCAAGGCCGTGCAAGACCTGCCAAAGCCGGTGTCGCTAGCGGCAATCAAGGCTGAGCCGAAGCTTGCTGACGTCGCGATCCTGAAGCAGTCCCGCCTGTCGGTGCCACCGATCACTGCCGAGGAATGGAAGCTGCTCTGCAAAATGGGCGGGCTGTGAGCGCCGACGGCGCGGCCCAATCAACTGCAATATCTGACCCCGTCGCATTCATTCGTGCCAATACACGCCTGCTGCCGGTGCCGCTGGTGCCGGAAATCATGTTGTACGTGGCCGACGAGGCCGTGTCGCTGTGGAGCAAGACAGAAGAAGAACTCGGCGAGGCCGGACTGCCGCCGCCGTTCTGGGCTTTTGCCTGGGCCGGCGGACAGGCGCTGGCGCGCTTCGTTATCGATCATCCCGAGCATGTTGCTGGAAGGACCACTATCGATCTCGCATCTGGATCGGGGCTTGTGGCTATCGCCGCGATAAAAGCCGGGGCAAGCAGCGTCTTCGCCTATGACATCGACGCCTTTGCGCGCACGGCGATCGCACTGAACGCGGCTGAAAATGGTGTTACGATCAGCGCTCGCGGTGACGATCTGCTCGGCGGCTCATCCGTCCCCACTGCACAAACGATTCTGGCAGGTGATATTTTCTATGAACGCGACACCGCTGAGCGCGCCTTTGTATTTCTTTCAGCGCAGGCGATGCGCGGCGCGACGGTACTAATCGGCGATCCCGGTCGCAGCTATCTGCCAAAGGACAAATTGCGAAAGCTGACCGAATACAAGGTGCCGGTGACGCGCGATCTCGAAGATGCCGAGATCAAGAACACGGCGGTATGGACACTCGCCTGACTCAACCCGCCTCTGCCACCACCTGCGCCAGAAGCTGCTCGCGCTTCGATTGCGAGCGATAGCCTGTCTGCGTCGCGGCGATGCGGGCGAGGACACCGTCCTCGAAGGCCGTAACGATGGTGTCGTGCACATAGCTCTTGCGGCAGATCGCCGCCGTGTTTTGCAACTCGTTCGCCGCCGAACGCACGGCGTCGAGCACTTGCTTCTTGCGACCGCGCACGCTCGCTGCCGGCTCGATCCGCGACAGCGTTTCGACTACCGTGGCCGAAGCCATCAGAGTGCGAAAATCCTTCAGTGAAATCTTGATGCCGGCAATATCGCGCAAGAATGCGTTCACGGCCGCCGTGTTGACCTTGTGAATGCGGCCGGCGTTGTCGCGATACTGAAACAGGCGCTTGCCCGGCACGTCGTGCAGAATACCAATCGCGCGGACGAGCTTCGACGCGTTGGACTCCTTGCGCACTGCTTTGCCGCCCTTAGCCTTGAAGGTGAGCACGATGCAATCGTCTTCGAGCTGGACGTTCGACTTCATCAGCGTTGTAGCGCCGCGAGTGCCTGACAGCTTCATATAGCTCTCATTGCCGGCACGGATCGCGGTGCGCGTGACGAGTTCGATGACAGCGGCGAGCGCGAACTCACGCGTCGGCTCGTCACCAGCCAAAAGCGCCGAAACGTTGCGGCGGATCTTCGGCAGTGCCGCAACCAGCTTCGCCAGCCGATGCGCCTTGCGTTGCTCGCGGACCTTCTCCCAATCCGAGTGATAGCGGTATTGCAGCCGGCCGGCCGCGTCGCGGCCTACGGCCTGCAAATGCGACGTAGGATCAACGGCATAGCGAACCTCGGCATAGGCCGGGGGCACCGCCATGGAGTTCAGCCGCTTGATCGTGCCGATATGTTTGATCGGGGTGCCGTTGGCCCTGACGAAGGAATAAGATTTTCCGCGCTTAAGCCGGCGGATCGTCAGCTCAGACTGATCTCCAAGCTTCAGGCCCATTTCACGGGCCAAAACCTCCACACTCGCGGGGCTGGGCTTGGCCATACGGCCTGGCCGCGCGACGGAACGGGCGGAAACGGCCCGGGAAGGCGCGAAATTCTGCTGTTCCATCATAGTGTTATCTGCCTCGTCGGCCCTGTGTCTCTGCTAATGCCGTTTATTGATTTTTGGTTCCGGGCCGCTTGGCCGTCCCTGCGAGGGCGATTTAGGGGCTTCCCGCAACTATTGCGAGTCCACAGGCACGCAATTTCGGTTACTGGTTACCGTTTAGCGCCCGAATTGGCTTTATGATGAAATTTCGGGGCCGTCAAAACGCGAACGTGATCGGGGCTGCGACCTTGCGGACCGACCAAAGGTCTAGTCCGGCCCCGCTTGTCCAGCTATCTCGCGCCGGCGCATATTGCGCGCAACGAGAACCGGCTGGCGGCGAATTCGCGCAGCGGTCGCACGGTGGTGGAGGGGACGATGTCCGACAAGATTTACGACGTACCGGCTGAGTGGACGACGCGTGCCTTCGTCGATGACGCGAAATACAACGAGATGTATGCACGCTCGATCAGCGATTCCAACGGCTTCTGGGCCGAGCAGGCCAAGCGCCTCAACTGGAGCCACGCCCCCACCAAGATCGAAAACACGTCCTTTGCCCCAGGCAAGATCTCGATCAAGTGGTTCGAGGATGGCGTATTGAACGCCGCCTATAATTGCATCGACCGCCATTTGCCGAAGCGCGCCAATCAGACGGCGATCATCTGGGAAGGCGACGACCCCTCGCAGTCGAGACACATCAGCTATCAGGAGCTGCATGACGAAGTCTGCAAGATGGCCAACGTGTTGCGCAACCGCAACGTCGGCAAGGGCGACCGCGTCACCATCTATCTGCCGATGATTCCGGAAGCGGCCTACGCGATGCTCGCCTGCGCGCGTATCGGCGCGATCCACTCTGTCGTCTTCGCCGGCTTCTCACCGGACTCGCTGGCGCAGCGCATCACTGACTGCCAGTCGAAGATCATCATCACCGCCGATGAAGGCCTGCGCGGCGGCAAGAAGGTGCCGCTGAAGAACAATGTCGATGCCGCGGTCGCCAAGGCCGGCGGTGTCGACTGGGTCGTCGTCGTCAAGCACACCGGCACACCGGTGAATATGGATCCCGCCCGTGACTTTTGGTACCGCGAAGCCGCCGAAGTCGTCACCACCGAATGCCCCTGCGAGCCGATGAATGCGGAAGATCCGCTGTTCATCCTCTACACGTCGGGCTCCACCGGCCAGCCCAAGGGCGTGTTGCACACCACCGGCGGCTATCTGCTGTTCGCCTCGATGACGCATCAATATGTGTTCGACTATCACGAGGGTGATATCTACTGGTGCACCGCCGACGTCGGCTGGGTGACTGGTCACAGCTACATTCTCTACGGGCCGCTGGCCAACGGCGCGACCACGCTGATGTTCGAAGGCGTGCCGAACTATCCGTCGATGTCGCGCTTCTGGGAAGTCATCGACAAGCACAAGGTCAACATCTTCTACACCGCGCCGACTGCAATCCGCGCGCTGATGCAGGCCGGCGACGAGCCGGTGAAAAAGACCTCGCGCAAGAGCCTGCGCCTGCTGGGCTCGGTCGGCGAGCCGATCAATCCGGAAGCCTGGGAGTGGTACTATCACGTGGTCGGCGAGGCGCGCGCGCCGATCGTCGATACCTGGTGGCAGACCGAGACGGGCGGCATTCTCATCACGCCGTTGCCCGGCGCCACCAAGCTGAAGCCCGGCTCGGCGACGCGACCGTTCTTTGGTGTCGTCCCCGAGATCGTCGATGCCGACGGCAAGGTGCTGGAGGGCGAGACCTCGGGCAATCTCTGCATTGCCAAGTCATGGCCTGGCCAGATGCGGACGGTCTATGGCGATCACGCCCGTTTCGAACAGACCTATTTCTCGACCTACAAGAACAAGTACTTCACCGGCGACGGCTGCCGCCGCGATGCCGACGGCTATTACTGGATCACCGGCCGCGTCGACGACGTCATCAATGTCTCCGGCCACCGCATGGGCACTGCGGAAGTGGAATCGTCGCTGGTCGCACATGAGAAAGTGTCGGAAGCCGCCGTGGTCGGCTATCCGCACGATATCAAGGGCCAGGGCATCTACGCTTATGTCACGCTGATGAACGGCGTCGAGCCGACGGAAGAGCTGCGCAAGGAGCTGGTGGCCTGGGTCCGCAAGGACATCGGCCCGATCGCCTCGCCCGATCTGATCCAGTTCGCGCCGGGCCTGCCGAAGACCCGCTCCGGCAAGATCATGCGCCGCATCCTGCGCAAGATCGCGGAGGATGAACCGTCATCTCTGGGTGATACATCGACACTGGCGGACCCCGCTGTGGTCACCGACCTCGTCGAGCATCGGCAGAACAAGAAGCCGGGGGCGTAACCACTCGCCCAATCTATCGGCAAACACGGAGTGATGTGGTGGATCGTCGGTCATTCGTGTTGGGAAGTGCTGCAGTTGTTACGGGCGGAGTTTCCGCCCGCGCGCAGCACGCTGGTCATCCGGCATTGCCCGCGGCGCCGTCGTCGAAAGAACCCTACACCAAACTGCAAGGCGGCATACCGCATCACATGACGCCTGAGCAGGAAGCGCAGCGCGTCACGGAGAGTCCGGCGCCGAAGGGACCTCAGGGCAAGTGGGTGTCGCGCGCGGCGCTCCCACTTCCCCGTAGCGAAATGGCCTGGGCGACATCGTGGGCCGATCGCATGCATATCGTCGGTGGCTATGGCGAAGGCCGCGTCGACCGCCCCTATCACCACGTCTACGATCCCGCTTCAGATCAGTGGCTCGACGCAGCGCCCCTGCCGCGCGGCGCCAACCATGTCTCGGTCGCTGCCGATGCCGGACGCGTCTATGCGCTCGGCGGTTTCATGCAGCAGAACCGCGGCTCGGACCAGAACGCGTATGCCTATGATGTCGCTGCCAATCGCTGGGATACGATCGCGCCCTTGCCGCGACCACGCGGTGCCGGCGCTGCCGTTGCGCTGAACGGCAAAATCCATCTGATCGGCGGCGCGTCGGAACCGGCGGCTGAGCGCGCCAGTGTCAGTTGGCACGAAGTCTATGATCCCAAGACCGACAAATGGGAGACCCGCAAGGCACTGCCCGGTGCGCGCGACCATGTCGGCTGCGTCGCCACGCGCGGCGTGATCCATGTGATCGGCGGGCGTTTCAATACGTTCGAGTACAATACCGATCTGCACCATGTGTATCTGCCCGAGCGCGACACATGGGAGCTGCGCGCCGCACTGCCGACGATCCGTTCGGGCCATGGCCTTGTCGTGTATCGCGACCGGCTCTTCGCGATGGGCGGCGAATCCGGCGTGGTGCAGAACGGCCAGCTCACCCAGGGCAAGGTGTACGGACAGATGGAAAGCTACGACCCGGCCTCCGACACCTGGCAGAGCCACGCGCCGATGCTTACCCCGCGCCATGCGGTCGGCGCCACAGTTATTGGTGACTGGATCTATGTGGCTGGCGGCGGCGCTGTCCTCGGCGGCGCGGTACAATCCGCCGTCCATGAGGCCTTTACGCTGGCCTAGTGACCTCCAACGCATCGCATCTGGCTGCCCTCACGCGATTGTCAGGGGCAGATGGCCACCCGCGGCCAATTTAGAGCGAGTGTTGTTTTCCGGGCATTTACTTTGTTCAGCGGATTTCCTTTTTAAGCGCTCGTTGGCGCACTCCCCCGCGCTGGCAGAGACCGGTTGTTTACGCGACTGGTTGAGAATTTCCCGTGTGCAATTGTTTTCGTCGCCTTGAGAGGCGGCACGACCTCGTCGGCCGCTACCGGCCGGGCCGAACTGGAGAGATCGATGTCCTTGAAGATTGCTAGCGCGCTGGCAGCCACCATTGTCATTGGCGCCCTGATGTCCCCCACCGCGCAGGCAGCGCCCAATGTGGTCGGCTTCCACGGCGACTATGCCCCCGGCACCATCGTCGTAAAGACCAATGAGCGTAAGCTGTATCTCGTGCTCGAACAGGGTCAGGCCGTGCGCTATCCCGTCGGCGTCGGCAAGCCCGGCAAACAGTGGGCCGGCGCCACCAAGATCGACGGCAAGTACCGCCAGCCGGCCTGGGCTCCGCCCGCCGACGTCAAGCGTGACAATCCGAACATCCCGGACGTGATTGCGGGCGGCTCGCCAGCCAATCCGATGGGCGTTGCTGCGATGACCCTCGCCGGCGGCGAATATGCCATCCACGGCACCAACCGTCCCAATTCGATCGGCGGCTATGTCTCTTACGGTTGCGTGCGCATGTACAATGAAGACATCACCGACCTCTATTCGCGCGTCTCGGTCGGCACGCCGGTCATCGTTACCCAGCGCTGATCACTGGCAGCTTCGTTATTCTAAAAAGCCGCGCATGATGCGCGGCTTTTTATTTTGCTGATCTCAGCGGCTATCGCACCAGCCGTTGCGATGACCGCCACCATACGGGCGCGCGTGCCCTGCGTTGAGCATTGCTGCAGACACGTTGGGCGTTTGCCTGGTCGCGACATCGGCGACCACGCGGCCGGGATATTTGTCAGGCCCGATATTGTAGATCGTGAGGCTTCCCTCGCCGAGCAACTTGGTCAGTGCGGTCGTCGCGGTTTCTGCTTTCTGAATCTCGCGCGCACATTGCCCCTTCAGCTCCGGCGCATCGATGCCCCGCAAGCGAATGCGCACGCTGACGTCTTCACCCGAGCCAAGATGAACGCGCGCGCCAAAAGTATCGCCGTCGATGGCATAGCGCATCTCGATCGGATAGCGAGCCTCAGCATTGCCGGCGCGCCTGACGATCGCCTCGGAATCGCGGGCGGCCTCGGTCTGATCCGCACCGGGCAGGAACGGCAGCCAGCGCTTGATGGGCAGCATGGTGCCGGCGGCCAGGCCGAGCACGAATACCCACGGCATCGCCGCGGACATGCGGGATCGCCACGGCGACGCACGATGAATGCGTGATGCTGGGGTCATCGTCCTGCGATAATGTGAGTCGAAACAGCCGGCCAGAAGAATCTGGCGCGACGGCTAGAAGTCGGACGCAATACCCTTGCGCTCCCAGTCGCCAAAGCGCGTCGGCTCAGGACCTTCAGGTCCCTGAAACTCTTTCGCTTTCGCCGCAGTCTTTGCTGCTGCTGTCGCGGCCCGGCGTTCTTCTGCCTCGGCCAGCGCGCGCTGCGCGGCGGGCGTCAAAACTTTCTTCGGTGCCGGCTCAGCCTCCGGCAAAGACGTTGCGGACTCGGAAGGAATGTCGTTCATCTCAGGTTTCCTGCTGAACCGGCAAGGGCGGCACGCGTTACATAAATCAATGTCGAACAGTTGCTGTTCGACTGTGAGCATATAAGGGCGATTCTTACATTTGGCATATTCGCATGCGACAGAATCGCTCCCATCCAATGGCCGCATGCTGAGCCTGCCCGCGCCATTGCCCGCCCTCAGTCGTGATGTTTTTGTATGTCGCAAGTAAGATACGCACCGCCAACCGAGGTCCCCGGCCTCGCCGCGCGACGGATTGCGGCGGATATTCTCGACGGCGTCTTGCACAAGCACCGGACCCTCGACGACCAGCTCGAAGGTGCGGCCGCCCATCCCGGCCTGAAAACACTGTCTGACCGCGACCGCGCGCTGATGCGCCGTCTGGTTGCGACGATCCTTCGCCGGCTCGGCACGCTCGGGCACATCCTCTCCCGCCTGCTCGACCGCGGTGTTCCAACAGATGCACCGCGCGCGCAAAGCGCGCTCCTGATCGGCGCTGCCCAGATCCTCTGGATGGACGTACCGGATCACGCCGCCGTCGACCTGTCGGTCCGCATGGTGCAATCCGACCGTAAGGCTGCGAAATATGCCGGGCTGGTCAATGCCGTATTGCGGCGCTGCGCGCGAGAAGGCCAGCCGCTGATCGACGAAGTGGCCGCTCAGACTCTCGACATCCCGCCATGGCTGATGGCGCGCTGGACGGCGCATTACGGCGAGACGGCCGCGAAGGAAATGGCCGTGGCGCTGAGCCATGAGCCGTCGCTCGATCTCACCGTCAAATCCGAAGCCGATGCCTGGGCCACGCGCCTGCACGGCGAAGTGCTTCCAACCGGTTCCGTCCGAACCTTGCTGCAGGGCTCGGTGACTATGCTGCCCGGCTTCGATGACGGCCAGTGGTGGGTGCAGGACGCCGCGGCGGCACTGCCGGCACGACTGTTCGGCGACCTCAAGGGCAAACGCATCGTCGATCTCTGCGCCGCGCCGGGCGGCAAGACTGCGCAATTGGTCCAGGGCGGCGCACAGGTCACTGCTATCGACCGCTCGCCGAACCGTGTGGCGCGGCTGCGCGAAAATCTGGCGCGGCTGTCGCTCGAGGCCGAAACCGTCGTCGTCGACGGCACCGAATATCCCGGCGAGGGTTTTGACGGCGTGTTGCTGGACGCGCCCTGCTCGTCCACCGGCACCATCCGGCGACACCCCGATGTCGCCTGGCTCAAGCAAGACTCCGACATCGTCATGCTGACCGCGCTGCAACGGCGCCTGCTACAGAAGGCCGCCTCCATCCTGAAGCCCGGCGGAACCCTGGTCTATTGCACCTGTTCGCTGGAGCCCGAAGAAGGCGAACAGGCCATCGCCGACCTGCTGGCCAAGGACTCCAGCATGCGCCGCGCCCCGGCCGATGCCAGCGAAGTGGCCGGTCTTGCCGAGATCGTCACCCCCGATGGCGATCTGC
Source organism: Tardiphaga sp. 709 (assembly GCF_032401055.1). Classification (NCBI taxonomy): domain Bacteria; kingdom Pseudomonadati; phylum Pseudomonadota; class Alphaproteobacteria; order Hyphomicrobiales; family Nitrobacteraceae; genus Tardiphaga; species Tardiphaga sp. 709. The sequence continues at coordinate 3,577,924 of NZ_CP135529.1, forward strand.
GCACTCTGCCGAGCCATCTGCCCCATGCCGACCCCCGGCTTGGCGGGCTCGATGGCTTCTATGCGGCGCGACTCATTAAATCCTGATATTCACAGAGTAATCTCCCGATTCGCGAGGCTTCCACAGGGGGCTTCCTTGTACTGTGTGCGGATCGCGTTTCCGGCTAAAAGGATTCGCAACAACCCTTTCTCTTCCAGTTCAAGGCGCGCGTGGTCGCACATCGCAGACGTATCTCGGGGCTGATCCTCGGCCGCTTCGCGCGGAGCGCAATGTCGCGCGCGTCTGGCGGATCGGCAGCGCTGGCCCGGATCTGGCCCGGACGCACCGATCGCCTGATCATCGCACCGCATGACCTCCGCACCACCGACGCCACCCGCGCCGCCGAAATCTATGCCGGGCGTTTCGTCTTCGCCGGCAAGATTGTCACCTGCCACGGTCGCTCGATCTTCGATCTGGAGCCGCCATCGGAAGACTGGGAAGTTTCACTGCTCGGCTTCGGCTGGCTCCGCCATCTGCGCGCCGCCGACACCGCTATCACCCGCGCCAATGCGCGCTCGCTGATCGACGACTGGATGTCGAATACGTCGCGCAAGCGCCCGGTCGGACGCCGCGCCGACGTCATCGCCCGCCGTGTGATCTCGCTGCTATCGCAGGCACCACTGGTACTCGGCGATACCGACGGCAAATTCTATCGCCGCTATCTGCGCTCGCTCAGCCGCGAGATTCGCTCGCTACGCTACGCGCTGTCTCACGCTCCCGACGGCGTACCGAAGCTGCAGGTGCTGATCGCGCTGTGCTACGCCTCGCTATGTCTCGCCAATCAGGCGCGCCACATCCGTACCGCCACACGCAAACTCTCCGACGAATTGCAGCGCCAGATCCTGCCCGATGGCGGACATATCTCGCGCAACCCCGGCGCGCTGATCGAATTGCTGATCGATCTGCTGCCACTGCGGCAGACCTTTGCTGCCCGCAACATCGCGCCACCGCCGGCGCTACTGAATGCGATCGATCGCATGATGCCGATGCTGCGATTCTTCCGTCATGGCGACGGCTCGTTCGCACTGTTCAACGGTATGAGCAATGCGCCATCGCATCTGCTGGCGACGCTGCTGGCCTATGACGACACGCATGGCGTGCCGATGGCGCATATGCCGCATACCGGCTTCCAGCGTCTCGAGGCCGGTCAGATGACCGTGATCATCGACACCGGCCCGCCACCACCGTCCAGTGTGAGCCACGACGCCCATGCCGGTACGTTGTCGTTCGAACTGTCGTCCGGCCCGAGCCGCATCGTCATCAATTGCGGCATGCCCTCGACGGGTCGCGACAATTGGCGCGCTTTCGCGCGGGGCACGCCGGCGCATTCGACGATGACCTATCACAACACCTCGTCGTGCCAGTTCGTCGAACGCAGCGCGATGAAGAAGTTTCTGCAGGGCGCACCGATCGTCAACGGTCCGCATGTGGTGGAGAGCTATCGCGAGATCACCTCGAACGGCACCATCCTGACCACCTCGCATGACGGCTACCACCCGCGTTTTGGCGTCACCCATCGGCGCGTGTTGATGATCTCCGAGGACGGTTCGAAACTCGAGGGCGAGGACATCGTCGCGGCGGCGCCCGGCGCGCGGCTGAAAGGCAGTAATACCGACTACGCCTTGCGCTTCCATCTGCACCCGTCGGTAAAGGCCAGCCGGCTCAGCGACGCCCGCGGCGTCATGCTGGTATTGCCGAACCGTGACGTCTGGACCTTCGAAGCGCTCGACGACAAGGTCGAGCTCGAAGACAGCGTGTTCCTGGCCGGCAATGACGGGCCCCGGCGAACCGCCCAGATCGTGATCCACCAGAACGCCCAGCAGACCTCCAGCATCCGCTGGAGTTTTGCCCGATCGGCCTCCTCGCCGTCGCAGACTACGGCCCGCCGCAATGCCCGCCGTGAGCCGGAATTGCCGTTGTAAATCAGGCCTTCCCGACGAAATTGCTGGCATGCAAGCCCTTGCGGTTTCTTGCACCGCGAAACCATGCTACGCGGCGTCCTTCTCCCACGGGATACGCATCATGACCGACCATCCGCGCAAGGTTACTCGCGCTCTATTGTCCGTTTCCGATAAGTCCGGGCTGATCGAATTTGCACGCGCGCTGTCCGCTCACGGCATCGACCTCGTTTCCACCGGCGGTACCGCCAAGGCGATCGCTGCGGCGGGCCTGAAGGTCTCGGACGTGTCCGACCTCACCGGCTTCCCGGAAATGATGGATGGCCGGGTCAAGACGTTGCACCCTAAGGTCCATGGTGGCCTGCTCGCGATCCGCGACAATGCCGAACACGCCAAGGCGATGAAGGATCACGGAATTTCGCAGATCGATCTGCTCGTCGTGAACCTCTACCCGTTCGAGGAGACCGTCGCGAAGAACGCGTCCTATGAGGATTGTATCGAGAATATCGATATCGGCGGTCCGGCAATGATCCGCGCGGCCTCCAAGAACCATGACGACGTCACCGTCGTGGTTGAGCCCTCCGATTATCAGTCGGTGCTCGACGAACTCGCCACCAACAAGGGCGCGACCACGCTGACGCTGCGCCGCCGTCTGGCAGCCAAGGCTTATGCCCGCACTGCGGCCTATGACGCCGCGATCTCGAACTGGTTTGCCGATCAGTTGAAGATCACCGCACCGGATTTCCGTGCCGTCGGCGGCAAACTGGTCGAAGCGCTGCGTTACGGCGAGAACCCGCACCAGACCGCTGCATTCTATCGCACACCCGAACTGCGCCCCGGCGTATCCTCGGCGCGGCAGGTACAGGGCAAGCAACTGTCCTATAACAATATCAACGACACCGATGCGGCCTATGAATGCATCGCCGAGTTCGATCCGAAGCGCACCGCGGCCTGTGTCATCGTCAAGCACGCCAATCCCTGCGGCGTCGCCGAAGGCAGCAGCCTGGTTGAGGCCTATCGCAAGGCACTGGCCTGCGATTCCACCTCGGCATTCGGCGGCATCGTTGCGCTGAACAAGACGCTCGATGCAGACACCGCGCGCGTCATCACCGAGATCTTCACCGAGGTCATCGTGGCACCTGACGCCACCGAGGAAGCCATCGCCATCGTTGCTGCCAAGAAGACCTTGCGTCTGCTGCTGGCAGGCGCGCTGCCAGATCCGCGCGCGCCGGGCTTCACGGCCAAGACCGTGGCTGGCGGCATGCTGATCCAGAGCCGCGACAATGCTGTTGTCGATGACATGGCGCTGAAGGCCGTGACCAAGCGTCAGCCGACCGACGCCGAACTGCGCGATCTCAAATTCGCGTTTCGCGTAGCCAAGCACATCAAGTCAAACACCATCGTCTACGCCAAGGACCTCGCCACCGTCGGCATCGGCGCCGGCCAGATGAGCCGCATCGATTCCGCGCGCATCGCCGCCCGCAAGGCGCAGGATGCGGCGATCGAGATGAAGCTCGCACAACCGATGACCAAGGGGTCGGTGGTCGCGTCAGACGCGTTCTTCCCGTTCGCTGACGGCTTGCTCGTTGCCATCGAGGCCGGAGCCACTGCGGTGATCCAGCCCGGCGGTTCGGTGCGCGACGATGAAGTGATCAAGGCGGCAGATGACGCCGGGATCGCCATGGTGTTCACCGGCGTCCGCCACTTCAAGCACTGAGGCTTTCGAGGCTCAGGCTTCCCGCACGCGTGCGAGCAGACCGAGGCCTCCGACGAAGAACAGCACCAGCACTGCCATGCCAGCCTTCTGGCTGGCCGTGACTGCGGTAACGAGGCCGATCAGCAACGGCCCCATGAAGGACGTCACCTTTCCGGTCAGCGCGAACAGGCCGAAGAACTGCGCGATGCGGTCCTGCGGTGCCAGCCGGATCAACAGCGTGCGCGATGCCGCCTGCAGCGGACCACCCGCCATGCCGATCAGGCAACCGAGCGCGAGATATGCCTTCTCCGCAGGCGCCGCGAACAGACCGCCACCTGGCACCGGCGGCGTGACCTTGATGAAGAAGATGGTTTCGCGATCAATCAGCAGGATCGC